>NZ_JBHTCF010000007.1:12554-363946 GCF_042665355.1 Streptomyces monticola
CAGTACGAAGCCGTAGAGGGCTGGATCCTGGCGGGCGCGAACCGGGGCACACGATGAGCAGCCCCGACTGCGGCACCGGCAACAACACCCGGTAAGCAGCCCTGGACACAGGCGAGTTGACGTCAGGAACCGGCGCCCATCGCCTCCATCCCACTCGGCAACCTGCCCGGCTGACTGGACACGATCCTCAGCGGCCGCCGCACACAGAGCGAACAACGCCACCAGTACGAAGCCGTAGAGGGCTGGATCCTGGCGGGCGCGAACCGGGGCACACGATGAGCAGCCCCGACTGCGGCACCGGCAACAACACCCGGTAAGCAGCCCTGGACACAGGCGAGTTGACGTCAGGAGTCGGCGCCCGAGGACGGGCCCGGTACCGTGCCGCCGCTCTCCTCCGGGGCCGGCCGGCCCGTGAGGCTCGCGAGGCTGCTGCGCACATGGTCCATGTGGGCCTGCAGCTCCTCGCGGGCCTCGGTGTGCTCACGCAGCACCCGCTCGGTCTCCCGTTCCACGCGCTCGACCCGCATCCGCGCCTGGGCCACCACTTCGGCGCCGCGCGCCTCGGCGTCCTCCTGGCCGTGCCTGGCCGCCTCCTCGGTCTCGGCGAAGGCGCGCTTGGCCTCGGAGAGACGGGCCTCCGCGGCAGCGGTGAGCTCGGCCTCCCTGGCGTCCGCCTCGGCCACGCGTCCGGCCGCCCGGCGCTCCTCCGCCTCCCAGCGCTCGGCCTGCTCCTCGCCGAGTTCCGCCAGCATGCTCTCGCTGCGCTGCCGGGTCTCGCGCAGGGCGGCGAGCGCCTCGCCCCGCACCTCCTTGACCTCGCGCCGGGCCGCGACCCGCGCCTCGTCGGCCTCGCCCTGCGCGGCGAGCAGCAGCTTCCTCGCCCGCTCCTCCGCCTCACCGCGCACGGAGTCCGCGTACGCACGCGCGGCCTCCTCAAGCTCCTTGGCGTACGCCGCCGCCTCCTCGTGCGCCCGCTGCGCGTCCGCGTGCCCGGCGGCGAGCACGTCGTCGGCCTCTTCCTGCACGGTCGCGAGCAGCAGCTGGGCGCGTTCGCCGAGCGTCTCGTACGTCTGCGGGGCGAGCCGGGCGACGGCCTCGCCGAGCCGGCCGACCTCGGCCTCCATCTCCTTGGCGAGCACGGTGAGACGGGCCGCACGCTCCCATGCGGTGTCGCGGTCGGTGGAGACTCGGTCGGCGTAGGCCTCCACCTGCTCGGGCCGGTAACCCCGGCCCCGCACGACGGCGAAGCCGTGGGGTGACGTCGGTGCACTCATCCTGAAATCCCCTCTCGCCCGTGCAACGCGGTTCGGCGCACATCTTGGTGGATCACACCGAAGCGCCCATAACGCGACACTCCGCCCATCCACGTGGTCAAGGATGCGGCAAAAGTGGGCGAACTCGGAATTCGGTTCCCGGACGACCGACGAACGACCGACGAACGACCGACGAACGATCACCGGCGCCCCGGCGCCCGGAACGGCAAGCGCCGGGTGCCCACCCATGCAGGGGGCACCCGGCGCCTTGGCAGCGTAAGCCGGAAGGGACTACAGCGGCGGAAGGGGCTACAGCAAGCCGTCCCACATCTGCTCGAGCAGCACCGACCACCAGCTCTCCGGCGACCCCAGAGCGGCGGCGTCCAGCGCGGCCAGCTGCTGCTGGAAGTCGACGGTCCAGCGGCCCGCCTGCTCCTGGTTGAGCCCGTACCGCAGCCGCCACATCCGGCCGAGCAGCGCCAGGCAGCGGACGAACTCCGGCAGCCCGGTGTTGACGAACTGCGGCGGCACCGGAGCACCGCCGGGCCCGGCCTCGACCGGTACGGCCACGATGTTCGCCGTGCCGTACTGCACACAGATCGCGCGCCCGAAGTCGCTGCCCATGACGAGATACGAGCCCGCGTCCGAGGCCGGCTGCACCTGCCGCTCCTGCGCCAGCTCGGCGAGCGTCGGCACGGGACGGCCCGGCTGCGCCTGCGCCCAGAAGAACGGGTTGAAGTCCACCGGGAGCCCCGCCCACACCAGCGTGTGCGCGACCACGTCGGGTACACCCTGACGCGACACCGCGCGCTGGTCGAAGCGGAAGATCCCCTGCGGCCCGAACGCCCCGGCCAGCTCCTGCGCCACACCCTCCGGCGGAACCGGCGGCGCGGGCTGCACCGGCTGCAGCGGCGCCCGCACCGGCGCGGGCCGCGCGGGGCCGTCTGCCACCTGGTGCAACTCACCCTGATGAGCGAGCAGTTGCTGCATGCCCTGCTGACGCGACGCGTGGTCCTTGCCGTACGGCGTGATCGAGGTGATGCGTGCCTGCGGCCAGGTCTCACGGATCATGCGCGCGCAGTACGCACCGGGCAGCTCGCAGGACTCCAGCTCCGTGTGGAGTTCGAGCACCTGCGGCGGCGGCACGTTCATGCCGCGCAGCTCGTGCAGGATCTGCCACTCCGGGTGCGGCGTTCCGGGCGCCGAGCGGCGGATGAGCTGCTGCTCGGACCCGTCCTGCGCCCGATAGCGCAGCACGGCCTGGTAGCCGGGGCCGACGGTCGGCTGACCGGTGGGCGGCTGCGGATAGCCGTACGCCGGAGGCTGTCCGGACGGTCCGGGCTGCCCCGGTCCCGGCTGAGCGGGCGGCGGCTGCGGAGCACCGGGCGGCGGTCCGGGCGGCTGCGGCGCACCGGGGCCCGCGGGGCCGGGGCCCCCAACTGCGGGCCCTGCCAGCATGGTTGCGGCATGGTGCACGCCCTCGCCGGGGGCACCGGGGCCACCGGGCGGCGGAGTACCGGGCGCACCAGGGGGGCCCGGAGGGCCGGGAGGCTGCGGGGCACCCGGAGCACCGGGCGGGCCGGGAGGCTGCGGGGCACCGGGAGCACCCGGAGCACCGGGCGGGCCGGGAGGCTGCGGGGCACCGGGGCCGCCGCCCATGCTCGGGTCGGCCAGCATCGTCGCCGCGTGATGCACACCGCCGGGGGGCGCACCGGGAGGACCGGGGGGCCCAGGCGGACCGGGCGGACCGGGCGGCTGCGGAGCGCCGGGCGCCCCAGGCGCACCGGGAGGGCCGGGAGGCTGCGGAGCACCAGGCGCACCAGGCGCACCAGGCGCACTCGGCGGGCCGGGAGGGCCGGGCGGCTGCGGCGCACCGGGGCCGCCGCCCATGCTCGGGTCGGCCAGCATCGTCGCCGCCTGGTGCACACCGCCGCCGTCGCTGCCGCCGGACGGCGGTCCGGGCGGCGCGGGCGGGCCCGGAGGCTGCGGTCCGTCGGGGCCGAGCGAGGAGACAAGCTGCGTCGGTACGTACCCACCGGCCGGGGTCCCGGGCGCACCCGGGCCCGAGGCGGGCGGCGCGTCCTTCCCCTCTCGCTCCAGCTCGGCGTCGGCGGTACCGGGCGGCATGAGCCCACCCGTACCCCCGTCACCGACGGGCGCACCCGGCGCACCGGGAGCCTGCGGCGGAGCCGCGGGCGCGGCCGGCGCCTGGGGGTACCCGTACGCCGAACCACCAGGAGCATCGAGCCCGCCCGGAGCACCAGGAACACCAGGAACACCCGAAGCACCAGGAACACCCGGAGCACCAGGAACACCCGGACCCGCAGGGGCACTTGGCGCCCCCGGAACCCCGGGCGCCGCAGGAACAGCGGGCGCGGGCGGAGCGGCAGGAGCAGCAGGCGTGGCTGCCCCCTCCGGCGGCTGCGACTGCGGCTGCGACTCCCCCTCGAACTCCGGGGCCGGGGCCACCGCCGTGGGCGGCAGCTGGCTGCCGCCCCGCATCAGGGCCGTCTTGGCGTCCGGGGCCACCGCAGGCGGAGTGTCGTCATCGTCGGAGCCGGACAGCGGTGGCGCGAACACCGTGGCGGGCGGCGGCACCGAGCGGTCGTCGCCGTCCGCGTTGGTGTCCGTACCGGCCCAGGGCGTGGCACCCGCGGGTGCCGCCGCGGACACGTCCTGCGGCGCACTCCGCTCCACTGCCCCCACGTCGTCGCCGCCACCCGCGCCCGGCCAGGCGGACCCGGCCGCGGGCCCGGCTCCCGGAGCCTCGCTCACCACCGGCTCGGACGAGAGGGCCGAGCCGCCCGACGTGGCCGTCGACGACGACGCCGCGCCCTCGGAACGCCGGTCGGACAGGCCCAGTTGGTCCGCCGCGTCCTGCAGCCACTCCGGCGGGCTCAGCAGGAACGACGTCTGGTTCAGGTCCACCCGCTCCTGGGTCTGGGCGGGCGCGGGCGCCACGACGCCGTAGTCCTCTTCGTACCGCCGGATCACCTCGCCCACGGGCAGTCCGGGCCAGAGGGTGGCCTCGCCGCTGTCACGGGCGATGACGAGGCGCTGCCTGCCGCCGTCGGCACGCGCGCCCCCCTCGCGGTCCTCGGCCCAGACGACGAAGCCCAGGTCGAACTCCCGCACCCGCACCTCGCGGTGCTGGTACGCGGGCACGTCGCCGTTGATCCACTCCTCGGCGCGCTCCTGCGCCTGCGCGAAGGTCACCATCGCCAGTTCACTCCCCCACCGAGGACAGCGGAACGGCACGCGCGAAGCCGCCGTCCACCATCAGGTTCGCCACGGTCTCCAGTTCCGGCGGATTGCCGGCGAGCCGGGCCAGGAACGCGTCGAAGTCCTCGCCGCAGGGCAGCAGGAGACGCTCCACGCGCTCCTCTATCGTCATCGCGTCATGATCACGGGCGTCGTCGTACGCGCAGAACCAGACCGAGCCGAGACGCTCGCCCCTGACCTTCACCGCGATGATGCCGCCCTGCGCGAAGGCCACTCCCAGGTAGTCCTTCGTGAGGTGGTCGCGCAGACATTTGTTCACATAGAAGAGGTCGTTGACCGCGGCCTCGTCGCGCACCGTGAGGAACGGCTGGTCCACCAGGAGCCCCAACTCGGCGTCCAGGGCCGCCCCTACGGGTGCGCAGCCGCCCGCCGCCTTGAGGAACGCGCGGTAGGCGCCCGGCAGGCGGTAGCCCAGGTCCTCCTCTATGCCGAGCAGCTGCTGCTCGGTCACGGCGAGCGTCGCCTTGGGCAGCCCGAAGTGCGCGGGGCGGGTCTCCTGCAGCGGGCGCGTGCCTCGCTTGTGCTGGTCGACGGTGGACGTCGCGATGCCGCCGTGGTGCCGCAGGAGCGCCTTGACCTCGACCGGGACGAGTTCGAGCCGGCGGGTACCGGCGACGTGGTGCCAGGTCCAGCCGTGCGGCGTCGCGACGGCGGGGATGGTGTCCCACAGCTCGTGCCCATCGGCCGCGAGCGCGGCGTTCGCCGACACGTAGTCCGTGAGCCGCAGCTCGTCCACGCCGAAGCCCTCGGGCGGCTCCGCGATCTCGGCCGCCGCGCGCGCGTAGGGCGTGAAGACCGGGTAGCCGTCGCTGTCCACGCGCACACCTCTGGGGTGGCGGGCGGCCCGGACCGGGTCCGGGAAGTGCACGAGCTGCCCGGCGTAGGCCGCGTTCGGCGGCGCGGCTTGCTGCCCGAGCCGACCTGTCGTCATGGCGGTTGCCCCCTGCTTGGTGCTGCGTGGCCGGCGCATCACGGCCGGCAAGGCACAGCCTAAGCGCTGGCGCACCACCGGTCACCGGGCCTCCGGTTCCGTGACCAGCGGTCACCCGCCCGTGACGGTGAGACGAAAACGACACAACACACACAGCCCCAGCTTCCGCACCAGGCGCCCCATTTGGCAGGCTGTCCCCGCACTCGGGGGAGTGCTGGCAGTGCCTGAAGCGGTCACCGCCGCGGCACGGGAGGGGACGTACCACCATGCACACCGCACAACAGCACACCGCGGGCGATCCACGGCTCAGCTGGAGCAGCGCCGAAGCCGCCCTTCCACCCGTGCTCCGCCACCGCCGTGACGGCATCCTGCCGACGGTCGCCGCCGCGCTGTCCGTACGCGGCGAAACCCTCACCTCCACCGCGGGCCGCGGCGACACCGCCCCCGAGCTGCACCCGCTCGTGCAGGACTTCCTCGATACGTTGACCAGCGGCCAGCGCGAGCGCTTCACCGGCCGATGTCCCGAGGCACTCCTGCTGTCCCGGCATCTCACGACGGTCGAGGCGAGCCGCTCCAAGAGAGCCCAGCGCAAACCGCTCACTCCGAGCGAGGCCCGCAAGGCCCTCAAGCACGCCAAGCTGACCACCCGGCGGATCCGCGAAGCTGGCGACCCACTGCACGGCGCCTTCGCCGCGCCCTGCCGCTCCTGCACCGCGCTGACCGCCCACTTCGGGGTACGTGTCGTCAACCCCGGTGAGGGGCAAAGCTGATGCCCACTGCCGACCGCGCCGCCGGGCGCACCTCCACGACCCGTTTCCCCGTCACCGTCGACGCCGCGCTGCGCGAGTCCGGCTGGCAGCCGGGCCGCTGGGACATCAAGCAGGCCGAGCAGTGGGCCGACGCGCTGCGTGAGCACACCTCGCCGGCCGGGCACCGGCACACCGTGTTCCCCGCGGCGGTCGAGGTGTGGGCCGAGTTCGGCGGCCTGACCGTGGCGCCCGCCGGGCCCGGGCGGCAGATCGCACCGGTGACGGTGCGCTTCGACCCGCTGTGCGGTCTGCACATGGCCCGCACCCTCGGCGATCTGGGCCGCGCCCTGGACACGGAGATGTGCCCGCTCGGCGAGGAGACCGAGAGCCAGGCGGTCCTGGCCGTCGACGCGGAAGGCCGGATCTACAGCCTCGACCACTCCGGGGACTGGTACTTGGGCACGGATATCGACGCGGCTCTGGAGACCCTGGTCTCGGGTATCCAGCCAGTGCGGCTTGCCTTCTCCAGCCCGTCCGGCGTTTGAGGACGAGCCCGCAGGGCGATGTGACGGTGCGCAGGACGACAGTGCGGCCGAACGTGACCGCGACCCGCCAACCCATCACCCCCGGGCAGGAATCACCGCGGACACCCGGAACCCGCCCCCGTCCGTGGGCCCCGAGACGAACGCGCCGCCGAGCGCGCTGACACGTTCCTTCATGCCGACCAGGCCGTTGCCGCCGCTCGGCAGCCGGGCGTCGTCGCTGCCACCCTCCGGCGGAGGTTCGTTCTCGACCTGCATCGCGACCTCGCCGCCCCGGTGGGCCAGACGCACATGGGTCTTGGCGCCCGACGCGTGCTTGTGCACATTGGTCAGGCCCTCCTGGATCACGCGGTACGCGGTCTGCTCGACCTGAGCCGGATAGCTGCCGGGCACCCCGTCCACGGACAGGTCCACGGCCATGCCGGCGCTCCGCGACTGCCCGACCAGCTCCTCCAGGTCATCGAGGCAGGGGCCGTCATCGGCCTCCGCGCGGGAGGCGGCAGCGGCGGCCGCGACACCGACCGCGGCGAGCGGCACGGGCGCCGCGGTCACCGGCTCGGACCCGGGCGCGGTCGCGGGGGCGGCGGCGGTCGTCTCCGTGGTCCGCAGGACACCGAGCATCTCGCGCAGCTCGGTCAGCGCCTGGCGCCCCATGTCGCCGACGAGCGCCGCGTTCTTGACGGCCTTCTCCGGGTCCTTGCGGGCCACCGCCTGCAGCGCCGCCGCGTGCACGACCATCAGGCTCACCCGGTGCGCGACGACGTCGTGCATGTCACGGGCGATCCGGGTGCGCTCCTCGTTCCGCGCCCACTCGGCCCGCTCCTCCGCGCGTTCGGCGAGCAGCTGCAGCTCCCGCTCCAGGGAGTCGGCGCGCTCCCGCAGCGACTCCATGAGGCGGCGCCTGGCACCGACGTAGAGCCCGAGAAGAAGGGGAGGCGCGGTCACGCCGAGCGAGGCCGTGACGGCGACGAACGGCACGAACCACTCGCCCAGTTCGATGTTGCCCTGCGCCATGTCCTGCTGGGAGCGGATGAAGGTCACGATCATCGTGCCCGCGAGCGACATCCCGGCCAGGGCGCCGGTGATCCGCCGCGGCACATCGGACGCGGCCAGGGTGTAGAGCCCGACGACGGTCAGCAGGAAGCCCATACTCGCGGGCGTCACACCGATCGACACCAGGACGACAGCGATCGGCCAGCGCCGTCGCAGCACGAGGACGGAGCCGACGAGCAGGCCGAAGACGACGCCGACCGCGATCGGCAGGCGGGCCTTGTCGGCGAAGGCGACGCCCTCGGCCGCGCACTCCACGGCCGATACCAGGCCGAGTCCTATGTCCAGTACGGCGCCACGGCGCCGCTCCCACCACCACGGCCCCCCGGCCGTCCTCTGGTGCTCTGCCCCCGTCGTGGTCATGCCTTCCAGCGTACGGGCCGGGAGCCCGGCTTCTCCGGTGAGTTTCCGGGACAGCCACTGGCACGCGCGCCGTTCGAGCGGAAGCGAAACTCTCCGCTACCGCCCGAATTATTGAATCGGGCGCACTTTCGAGCCGGAAGTCCGCATTCCGGACGAGGCTCGCCCCATGAGCGAGATCACAGGCAAGTACGCCGACTTCGAAGGCCTCAGAGAACAGGCGATCCGGCTGCGCCGGGCCGGGTACAGCCTCCGCCAGATCGCCGACGCCCTCGACGTGCGCAACAACGAGACACTGAGCCGACTCGTACGCGGCGAGCCTCCGGCCGAGTGGACCAGGCGCCCGAGAGCGAAGGACGCCGTTCGCGAACAGGCACGGGAGCTGCGTCGCCAAGGCTGCACATACCAGGAGATCCAGGCCGAGTTGGGCTGCTCGAAGAGTTCCGTTTCCCTATGGGTACGCGATCTGCCCGCGCCGGAGCCCCGCTGCACGCCCGAGGAGCAGCGGGAACGGATGAACGCAGGGCTGGCTCAACTGCATGCGACCCGGGATCGCGAGCGTGAGGCGACCAAGGAGGCCGCAGCCGCCGAGATCGGCGACCTCTCCGACCGCGAGCTTTTCCTCCTGGGCGTCGGCCTGTACTGGGCCGAGGGAACCAAGGACAAACCACACACCCGCCGCGAGGTCGTGGAGTTCGTGAACAGTGCCCCCGACGTCATCGCCGTCTTCCTCGCATGGCTCGACCTTCTGGGCGTGGAGCGCGAACGCCTGCACTGCCGGGTCATGATCCACGTATCGGCGGACATCGCGGCCGCAGAACAGCACTGGGCCGACATCGTCGGAATCCACAGATCCCACCTGGGCAAGACCGTACTCAAGAAGCACAACCCGACCACCGTCCGCAAGAACGTAGGAACCGGGTATCACGGCTGCCTCGCGATCAGGGTGCGACAGGGAGCCGACCTGTACCGTCGCATCGAAGGCTCCTGGTACGGCATAGTAGAGGCCGCGTCCGCACCCCACCCAGGGAATCGGACATAGCGCCCATCCCGGGTCGTCTAAGGGCAAGACGCCAGATTTTGGTTCTGGTCATGGGGGTTCGAGTCCTCCCCCGGGAGCTTCATGCTTGGTTCGGGTCCTGACCACCACCGGTCAGGACCCGACCACGTTTCCGCCCCACAACGCCCCGGTATCCTGCGGATGTCCACCCCGCAAAACATCCGAAGCCGAAGGGCATTCCCGTGAGCGCCAAACGCCCGGCCGCCGTCGTCGTCCTCGCAGCGGGTGAGGGCACCCGCATGAAGTCGAAGACACCCAAGGTTCTGCACGAGATCTGCGGCCGCTCGCTGGTCGGCCATGTCGCCGCCGCCGCACGGGAGCTGCAGCCCGAGCACCTCGTCGTCGTCGTCGGCCACGCCCGCGAGCAGGTCGTCGCGCATCTCGCCGAGACCGACCCGGCCACCCGCACCGCGGTGCAGGAGGAGCAGAACGGCACGGGTCACGCGGTCCGCATGGGCCTCGAAGAGCTCGCCAAGGGGCGGGCGGTGGACGGCACGGTGATCGTCGTCTGCGGTGACACCCCGCTGCTCACCGGCGCCACGCTGCAGGCCCTGGCCGCGACGCACTCCGCCGACGGCAACGCGGTGACGGTGCTCACCGCCGAGGTCCCGGACGCGACCGGGTACGGCCGGATCGTGCGCGACGCCGCCGGTGCCGTCACCGCGATCGTCGAGCACAAGGACGCCACCGAGTCGCAGCGCGCCATCCGGGAGATCAACTCCGGGGTGTTCGCCTTCGACGGGCAGCTGCTCGCGGACGCCCTCGGCAAGGTCCGCACGGACAACAGCCAGGGCGAGGAGTACCTCACCGACGTGCTCGGCATCCTGCGCGAGGCCGGGCACCGCGTGGGCGCCTCGGTCGCCGCCGACCACCACGAGATCGCGGGCATCAACAACCGGCTGCAGCTGGCCGAGGCCCGCCGCATCCTCAATGACCGCCTCCTTCGTGAGGCCATGCTCAGCGGCGTCACGGTCGTCGACCCGGCGAGCACCTTCATCGACGTCACCGTCACGTTCGAGCCGGACGCCGTGGTGCTCCCCGGCACCCAGCTGCTCGGCGCCACGCACATCGCGGCGGACGCCGAGGTGGGCCCCAACACCCGCCTGAAGGACACCACGGTGGGCGCCGGCGCCCGGGTCGACAACACGGTGGCGGTCAGCGCCGAGGTGGGCGAGGGGGCGACGGTCGGCCCGTACGCGTATCTGCGGCCCGGCACGCGCCTGGGCACCAAGGCCAAGGCCGGGACGTACGTGGAGATGAAGAACGCCACGATCGGCGAGGGCACCAAGGTCCCGCATCTGTCGTACGTCGGGGACGCCACCATCGGTGACTACACCAACATCGGTGCCGCCAGCGTCTTCGTGAACTACGACGGCAAGGACAAGCACCACACCACGATCGGCTCGCACTGCCGCACCGGCTCCGACAACATGTTTGTGGCTCCTGTCACGGTCGGGGACGGCGCCTACACGGCGGCGGGTTCGGTGATCACCAAGGATGTGCCGCCCGGTTCACTCGCCGTCGCCCGCGGGCAGCAGCGGAATATCGAGGGCTGGGTGGCCCGCAAGCGTCCGGGGAGCGCGGCTGCGAAAGCGGCTCAGTCCGCTGCCCCGGAAAAGGAGAGCCCGGCCGGCGAAAGCTGACCGGAAACAGGTGCGCCTGAGGCGGCGTACCGTGATAGGTGCACACCAATCGGCTGGCTCGTATCAGGGCTGCTTTGAACACGTCTGAGGAGACTGTGCTGTGAGCGGGATCAAGACGACCGGCGAGAAGAAGCTGATGCTCTTCTCCGGCCGCGCCCACCCCGAGCTGGCCGAGGAGGTCGCCCACCAGCTGGGCATCGGCGTCGTTCCGACGAAGGCCTTCGACTTCGCCAACGGCGAGATCTACGTCCGATACCAGGAGTCGGCACGCGGCGCCGACTGCTTCCTGATCCAGAGCCACACGGCTCCCATCAATAAGTGGATCATGGAACAGCTGATCATGATCGATGCGCTCAAGCGGGCCTCCGCGCGCAGCATCACCGTGATCGTGCCGTTCTACGGCTACGCCCGGCAGGACAAGAAGCACCGCGGCCGCGAGCCGATCTCGGCCAAGCTGATCGCCGACCTGATGAAGACCTCGGGCGCCGACCGCATCGTGACGGTCGATCTGCACACCGACCAGATCGTCGGCTTCTTCGACGGCCCGGTCGACCACCTCTTCGCGCTGCCGATCCTCGCGGACTACGTGGGCGCGAAGGTGGACCGCGACAAGCTCACCGTCGTCTCCCCCGACGCCGGCCGCGTCCGCGTCGCCGACCGCTGGTGCGACCGTCTCGGCGCCCCCCTCGCCATCGTGCACAAGCGCCGTGACAAGGACGTCGCCAACCAGGTCACCGTGCACGAGGTCGTGGGTGACGTCGAGGGCCGGGTCTGTGTCCTGGTCGACGACATGATCGACACCGGTGGCACCATCTGCGCCGCCGCGGACGCCCTGTTCGCGCACGGCGCCGAGGACGTCATCGTGACCGCCACGCACGGAGTGCTCTCCGGCCCGGCGGCCGACCGTCTGAAGAACTCCAAGGTCAGCGAGTTCGTCTTCACCAACACGCTGCCCACGCCGAGCGAGTTGGAGCTCGACAAGATCACGGTCCTGTCGATCGCCCCGACCATCGCCAACGCGGTCCGCGAGATCTTCGAGGACGGCTCGGTCACCAGCCTCTTCGAAGAGCAGTAAGCGGTCCCCCGCAAGGGATTCGTAGATCGATTTCTGGTGCGGCCTCCCCGCCGAGTAGACTGTCGAAGTTGCTCGGCGAGGGAGGCCGCACGCGCTTTCAATCAAGCGCATGTGTGCGGTGGTCCGTTATCGACGCGCTCTTCGTAGCAGGCCAGTCGTGGCCGGGTGACCCGCCACAGAACTGACGATCACTACGAGGAGTGCAGATGTCCGAGATCAAGATCTCCGCCGAGACCCGCACCGAGTTCGGCAAGGGCGCCGCCCGCCGTATCCGCCGCGAGAGCAAGGTTCCCGGCGTTCTCTACGGCCACGGTGGCGACCCGGTCCACATCACCCTGCCGGGCCACGACCTGCTGCTCGCCCTGCGCCAGCCGAACGTCCTGCTCGCCCTGGAGATCGAGGGCAAGAACCAGCTCGCGATCCCGAAGGCCGTGCAGCGCGACCCGCTGAAGGGCTTCCTCGAGCACGTCGACCTGCTCCTCGTGAAGCGCGGCGAGAAGGTCACCGTCGACATCCCCGTCCACACCGAGGGCGAGCTGGCCCCGGGCCAGAACCTGCTCGAGCACGTTCTGAACGCCCTGCCGGTCGAGGCCGAGGCCACCCACATCCCCGAGTCCGTGACGGTCTCCGTCGCGGGCCTGGACGCCGGTGACGCCGTGCTCGCCAAGGACATCACGCTGCCCTCCGGCGTGACCCTGAACGTCGAGGACGACGCGGTCGTCCTGCAGGTCCTGGCCGCGCAGGCCGAGGAGCCGGCCGCCGAGGGCACCGAGAGCGCCGAGGGCGAGGCCGGTGCCGAGGCCTGAGCCTCGCACCCACCAGGGGGCTCCGCCCTCTGACCCCCGGTCCTCAATCGCCGGACGGGCTCTTTGATCGCCGGACGGGCTCTTTGAGCCCGTCCGGCGATTGCGCGATAAAGGAGACATGGAGATGACCACCGACGCCACCGCGCCCTGGCTGATCGTCGGCCTCGGCAACCCCGGGCCCGGCTACGCCGCCAACCGCCACAACGTCGGGTTCATGGTCGCCGACCTGCTCGCCGAGCGGATGCGCTCCGCCTTCAAGCGGCACGGCAAGGCCCAGGCGCAGGTCATCGAGGGCCGGATCGGTCCGCCGGGGCCCGGCAGCCGCCGTGTGGTCCTCGCAAAGCCGATGTCGTACATGAATCTCTCCGGCGGCCCCGTCACCACCCTGCGGGACTTCTACAAGGTGCCGACCGCCAACATCGTCGCCGTTCATGACGAGTTGGACATCGACTACGGCACGCTGCGCCTGAAGCTCGGCGGCGGCGACAACGGTCACAACGGCCTGAAGTCCATGACCAAGGCGATGGGCCCCGACTACCACCGGGTGCGGTTCGGCATCGGGCGTCCCCCGGGACGTATGCAGGTCGCCGACTTCGTCCTTAAGGACTTCTCCGGGGCCGAGCGCAAAGAGCTCGACTACTTCGTGGACCGGGCGGCCGACGCGGTCGAGGCCCTGGTCAGCGAGGGCCTTGAGCGCGCACAGAGCAACTACAACTCCTGACCCGGACCTTCACCGGAGCTTGACCGCACGCTCATCCGTGGCCAAGGATCGCGGCCATGTCTGCCGCAACTGCCGCGCCGGGTCTGCTGCTCTTCTCACGGCGTGCCGGAACCGTCCTGCTCACCCTGCTGCTGCTCGTCGCCGGGGTCTGGACGTCCTGGTCGACGGCCCAGCACGTGATGCTCACCGAGGACCGCGAGCAGGGCACCATGGCCGTGACCCGCTGCGACGACACGACCTGCACGGGTTCCTTCGCCCCCGCGGAACGCGGCGCGAAGCCGCGTGAGCGCGTGGTGATCGACCGGTCGATCGGCGAGCACAAGGGCGCGAAGGTGCCGGTGGCGGTCAAGCCGGGTTCGCACGATGTCGTACGCACCGGGGGTCCTGGCTTTCTGCACGCGTGGGTGCCGCTCGGCGGTGCGCTCGTCCTCGCGGGAGTCGTCATCGGGGGCGGGCTGCGGCTGACCCGGGTGGCCTGGGGGTTCGGTCTTGCCGGGGGCGCGCTGCTCGTGGCCTCCTTCGCCACCCTCTGAGCCCGCTCGGCGACAGAGCTGTGGGCAGGCGCTCCGTCCGTACGGAACGCCTGCCCACAGTCGTACGCTCAGGCCTCAGCCGGTGTTGCGCAGCCCCGCCGCCACACCGTTCACCGTCAGGAGCAGGGCCCGCGCGAGCAGCGGGTCCGCCTCCTCGCCCGCGGCTGCGGCGTCGCGCTGGCGCTTGAGCAGGGTGACCTGGAGGTATGAGATCGGGTCCAGGTAGGCGTCCCGGATCGAGAAGGTCTGCTGCAGAACCGGGTTGGAGTCGAGCAGCCGCTCGCCGCCGCTGATCCGCAGCACCTCCTCGACCGTGAGCCGGTGCTCGGCCTCGATGACGTCGAAGACATGCTTGAGCTCGTCCGGCACGAGAGTGTCGACGTAGTGCCGGGCGATCCGCAGATCGGTCTTGGCGAGCGTCATCTCGACGTTGGAGATGAAGTTCCGGAAGAAGTGCCAGTGCTCGCTCATCTCGTCGAGCACCGTGTCGAGTCCGGCTTCGCGCAGCGCCTTCAGACCGGAGCCGACACCGAACCAGCCGGGCACGATCTGCCGCGACTGGGTCCAGCCGAACACCCACGGGATGGCCCGCAGCCCGTCGAGCGAGACGCCCGAGCCGGGGCGGCGGGCGGGCCGCGAGCCCAGGTGCAGGTCGGCGAGCTGGTCCACCGGCGTGGACGCGAGGAAGTACGTCGGCAGGTCCGGGTCCTCGACGAGCCTGCGGTACGCGGAGTGCGCGGCGTCGGAGACGACGTCCATCGCGGCGTCCCAGCGGGCCAGGGCCTCGTCGGACTGGCGCGGGGCGGTGTGCAGGGCGGAGGCCTGCAGCGTCGCCGCTACCGTCAGCTCCAGGTTCTCCCGGGCCAGGGACGGCACCAGGTACTTGTCGGAGATGACCTCGCCCTGCTCGGTCACCTTGATCTCGCCCTCCAGGGTGCCCCAGGGCTGGGCGAGGATCGCGTCGTGCGAGGGGCCGCCGCCACGGCCGACGGTGCCGCCGCGGCCGTGGAAGAGACGCAGGCGCACGCCGTAGCGGTGCGCGACGTCACGCAGGCGCCGCTGCGCCCGGTGGATCTCCCACTGCGAGGTGGTGATGCCACCGAACTTGGAGGAGTCCGAGTAGCCGAGCATGACCTCCTGCACATCGCCCCGCAGCGAGACGAGGCGGCGGTACGAGGGGTCGGCGAGCATCTCGTCGAGGATCACGTCGGCCGCGCGCAGCTCGTCCGTGGTCTCCAGGAGCGGCACGATGCCGATCTTCGCCCAGCCCGCGTGCAGATCGAGCAGGCCCGCCTCACGGGCGAGCACGGCGGCGGCGAAGACATCGTCCGCGCCCTGGCACATGGAGATGATGTACGACTCGATGACCTCGGGCCCGAAGACCGTCAGGGCCTTCTTGACGGTCTCGAAGACGCCGAGGGTCTTCTCCCCCGCGGCGTCGAGCGGCGCGGGCGACGGGGCGAGCGGACGGCGTGAGCGCAGCTCCTTGGCGAGCAGCTTCTGCCGGTAGTCGCGCGGCATGTCCGCATACCGCCAGGACTCCTCGCCGAGCCGGTCGAAGAGCTGGCCGAGCGCGTGGTGATGGGCGTCGGCGTGCTCGCGTACGTCCATGGTGGCCAGCTGGAGGCCGAATGCCGCGAGGGTGCGGATGGTGCGGTCCATCCGGCCGTCGGCGAACAGGCCGCCGCGGTGCTCGCGCAGCGACACCTGGATCAGGGTCAGGTCGTGCAGGAGCTCGGCGGTGCCGAGGTAGTCACGGCCGGGCTCGTGCGGGGTGCCCTTGGCGAGGCGCTCGCGGGTGTTGAGCAGCTTCTGCCGGATGCAGGTGGCCTTGAGGCGGTAGGGCTCCTCGGAGTTGAGGCGCTTGTAGCGGGGGCTGATCTCCGGCAGGCGCTCCAGGTCGCACTGCAGCGAGCTGCGCAGCTCTTCGGTGGCGCCGGCGTACCGGATCGAGTTGGAGAGCAGTCCGCGCAGATGGTCGACGAGTTCGAGGGCGTCGGTGATGCCGTGCTCGTGCTGCAGGATCAGCACGTCCCAGGTGACCTCGGGGGTCACGTTCGGGTTGCCGTCGCGGTCGCCGCCGATCCAGGTGCCGAAGCTCAGCGGGCGGGTGCCGGGCGGCAGCTCGACGCCGACGCGCTCCAGCTCGGCGGTGAGGTCCTCCAGGACGTCACCGACGGCGCCGGCGTGCAGCTCGTCCAGGTAGTAGATGGCGTTACGGGCCTCGTCGGCGGGCTCGGGGCGTACCACCCGCAGCTCGTCGGTCTGCCAGACCAGGTCGATGTTCTCGGCGAGGCGCAGGTCGAGGCGGCGGCGGTCGGCCGCGGAGCCCGGGGATTCCAGGAGCTCGGCGATCCGGCGCAGCTTGGTGAGGACCGAGCGGCGGGCGGCCTCGGTGGGGTGGGCCGTGAAGACCGGGCGCACGTTGAGGTGCTCGACGGTCTCGCGCAGATGCTCGGGGTCCGCGTCCTTGAGGAGGTCGGCGGTACGGGCCAGGGTGCCGCCCTCGGCGTCACGGCGGGCAGCGAGCTCACGGCCGCGGTGCACCTGCTCGGTGACGTTCGCCAGATGGAAGTAGGTGGCGAAGGCGCGCACCAGCTTGGCGGCGGTCTCCAGCTCGGTCTCGCCGAGGAGCCGGGCGGCGGCCTCGCCGTCCTCCCGGGTCAGTGCGCGCACCTGCTCGACCAGGTCGAGCAGCTCGGATCCCTCCTGGCGTACGAGGGTCTCGCCGAGCAGATCGCCGAGACGCCGGATATCGGCGCGCAGCTCGGCGTTGGCGCTGGTGCTGTTGTTCTGGTGGTCGGCACTGCTCACAGGTGCGGCTCCTTGCAGTGTTGAGCGCTACTGGGAGGGGAACCCGTATGGGATCCGCGCAGGATCCCGGATTCCGGGGAAGACTCAGAGCGGACCACGCTGTCCGACGCCACCCAGGATAGGTCGCAATCCGGCAGTGCCCTTCCAGGGCCACTTGTGACTGAGCGGAGCACTGCCATACTTACGTCGCCGTAGGTTACGGAACCGTAGGAACCGCGCGACAAGAGCGCGCCAGACCACGCAGGAACAGCAAGAGATCCCGTGACCAGGCGCACCTGCCGAAAACCCTCGACCCCACAAGGGGACGCCCATGACCACGAGCTCCGAAGTGATCGACGACGCCCCGCAGGCGACTGCCGGCACCACCCGGACAAAAGACGCAGAAGTACCGGCGCAGGGCGCGGACGCCGCGTCGCTGCCGTCCGCGACGCTCGGCGGCGAGCAGAAACGGTCGCTCGAGCAGATCACCTTGCTCCTGTTCATCACCGTGCCGTTTCTCGCACTGGTGGCGGCCGTTCCGCTGGCGTGGGGCTGGGGGGTGAGCTGGCTGGATCTGGGGCTGCTCGTCTTCATGTACTTCCTCGGCTGCCACGGCATCACCATCGGCTTCCACCGCTATTTCACGCACGGCTCCTTCAAGGCGAAGCGGCCGCTGCGTATCGCCCTCGCCGTCGCGGGTTCGATGGCCGTCGAAGGCCCTCTGGTGCGCTGGGTCGCCGATCACCGCAAGCACCACAAGTTCTCCGACGCGGAGGGCGACCCGCACTCCCCCTGGCGCTTCGGTGAGACCGTGCCGGCGCTGCTGAAGGGCCTGTGGTGGGCGCATGTGGCGTGGATGTTCGACGAGGAGCAGACCTCGCAGGAGAAGTACGCGCCCGATCTGGTCAAGGACCCGGCGATCCGCCGTATCTCCCGCCAGTTCCTGATGTGGACGGTGGTGTCCCTGGCGCTGCCGCCGCTGGTGGGCGGTCTGGTCACGATGTCCTGGTGGGGCGCGTTCACCGCGTTCTTCTGGGGCTCCCTCGTCCGGGTGGCGCTCCTGCATCACGTCACCTGGTCCATCAACTCGATCTGCCACGCGGTCGGCAAGCGCCCCTTCAAGTCCCGTGACCGCTCCGGGAACGTGTGGTGGCTGGCGGTTCTTTCCTGCGGCGAGTCCTGGCACAACCTGCACCACGCCGACCCGACCTCGGCGCGGCACGGCGTGATGAAGGGGCAGGTCGACTCGTCGGCCCGGCTGATCCGCTGGTTCGAGCTCCTCGGCTGGGCGCATGACGTGCGGTGGCCGTCCGCGTCCCGGATCGAGTCCCGGCGCAAGCCCCAGGCCGCAGACGCGGCATGATTGAGGACGTGGCGACCGACTCGAACTCCTCGAACAGCAGCAGCGAAAAGCCCCGGCGCACGCGCCGGACCCGGATGACGGGTGCCGAGCGGCGCCAGCAGTTGCTGGACATCGGCCGCACCCTCTTCGCCCAGAAGGGCTTCGAAGGGACGTCGGTGGAGGAGATCGCGGCCAAGGCCGGGGTCTCCAAGCCGGTGGTGTACGAGCACTTCGGCGGCAAGGAGGGGCTGTACGCCGTCGTCGTGGACCGTGAGATGCAGCGGCTGCTCGACATGGTGACCAGCTCGCTCACCGCGGGCCACCCTCGTGAGCTGCTCGAACAGGCCGCGTTCGCGCTGCTCGACTACATCGAGGAGTACACGGACGGCTTCCGCATCCTGGTGCGTGACTCCCCCGTGGCCCAGTCGACGGGCTCCTTCGCCTCGCTCATCTCCGATATCGCGACCCAGGTCGAGGACATCCTCGGCCTGGAGTTCAAGAACCGCGGCTTCGACGCCAAGCTCGCCCCTCTGTACGCCCAGGCCCTGGTCGGCTCCGTCGCGCTGACCGGCCAGTGGTGGCTCGACGTACGCAAACCGAAGAAGCCTGAGGTCGCGGCCCATCTGGTGAATCTGGCCTGGCACGGCCTGGACGGCCTGGAGCAGAAGCCGCGCCTGATAGGGCACCGGAAGTCGTAGCCCTTGCCTTTTCCGCCGACGAGCACTGAACGCCGTCGGCCCCGGCCTCGCAACCACCCCCGCGGGAGCGCCACTTGGCCGGGGCCGACGGCGATCGGCGTTCTGGACCTCAGTTCTTCTTGCGGGCGACGGCGAAGATCCTCCGGAACGGGAAGACCGTGCCGTGCGGCCCCGGCGGATAGGCCTTGCGGAGCAGATCGCGGTATTCGGCGAGGAATTCCGCGGCGGCCGCCGGATCATCCGCGAGCGTGGTGAGGACCGGCCGCAGGGCGGTGCCCTTGACCCAGTCGAGCACTGGATCCTCGCCGGCCAGAAGCTGGGAGTACGTGGTCTCCCAGGCGTCCGACTCACAGCCGAGGTCGACGAGCCGGGTCAGATACTCGGCCGGGTCGAGGACATGGACGAAGCGCCGGCCGTGATCGCTGAGCCGGTCCCGCCACTGGGGGGCGTCGCAGAGCTCGCCGAGCAGCGCGTGGCTGGGCGAGGTGAAGTTCCCCGGGACCTGGAAGGCGAAGGTCCCGCCGGGTCGCAGACCTTCGATCCAGAGCGGGAAGGACTCGGGGTGATTGGGCACCCACTGCAGGGCGGCGTTGGAGACGATCAGGTCGTACGTGTCGTCGGGTGTCCAGTGCGCGGCGTCCGCCGCGCGGAAGTCGAGCAGCCCGCCGCCGGGCGTCGTCCCGGCGTAGTCCGCCGCCTGCTCCAGCATCTCGGGGGAGCTGTCGAAGCCGGTGATGTGCGCGGTGGGCCAGCGATCCGCGAGCAGGGCGGTGACATTGCCGGGGCCGCAGCCCAGATCGGCGATACGGGGCGGTAGGCCGGTGCCGATGGCGGGCAACTCCGGTATGCGGGCGAGTAGATCAAGGAAGGGGCGTGTCCGGTGTCCGGAGTGGCGGAGGTACTGTTGCGGATCCCAGGTTGGTGCGGAATGCATGTTCGAGCTCCCTGCCAGGTGCGAGCTGCTGAAGCGGAAGGCACTTGCTTCGCCACGATGCCCATAGGGAACCCAGAGTATCTCTCGACGTCAAGAGACTTCACGTCGAGGGACCCACTACACTGATCGCCATGGAGGACGAGGTCGATCGGCTGGTCGCGGCATGGCGCAGAGAACGCCCTGACCTCGACGTGGAACCGCTCGAGGTGCTGAGCCGCGTGAGCAGACTCGCGCGCCATCTCGACCGGGCCCGCCGCCTTGCCTTCTCGGAGCACAATCTGGAGCCGTGGGAGTTCGACGTCCTCACGTCGCTCCGGCGTGCCGGGGCGCCCTACCAGCTCTCGCCCGGCCAGCTGCTCACCCAGACCCTGGTCACCTCCGGCACGATGACCAACCGGATCGACAGGCTCGCCAAGAAAGGCCTGGTGGAGCGCCTTCCGGACCCCAGCGACCGGCGCGGGGTCCTCGTCCGGCTCACCCCCGAGGGACGGGACCGGGCCGACCAGGCACTGGCCGGACTGCTCGACCAGGAGCGGGCCATCCTCGCGGAGCTGTCCCGGGCGCAGCGGGGTGAACTGGCGGGGTTGCTACGCCAGTTGACCGCCCCGTTCGACAACATCCCCGGCTAGGTCGACCGGGCCGACGCCCGCCCGCCGGGCGAGGGCGACGGCGGCGAGGGTGGAGTGCACCCCCAGCTTGCCGAGGACATTCTGCATATGGGTCCTGACGGTGTGCGGAGACAGGAACAGGCGCTCCGCGACGGCTTTGCGCCCCAGGCCCGCAACCATGCACCGCAGCACTTCGCGTTCACGCGGGGTGAGGGACTCCACCAGGCGCTCGCTCTCGGTGCGGTGCTTGCGCGCGGCGGTCAACTCCCGCAGTACGCCGGTGAGAAGCGCGGGCGGCAGATGTGTCTCGTCCCTGAGGACGCCGCGGATGACGGTGAGGAGCCGGGACAGGGAGCAGTCCTTGGCGACCCAGCCGGAGGCACCGGCCTGCAGCGCGAGGGCCGCCCGGCGCGGGTCGTCCTTCTCGGCGAGCACCACGGTGCGCACCGCAGGATGTGCCGAACGCACCCCGGTGACCAGGGAGATGCCGTCGACCAGGGCGTCGTCACCGCCGTCGCGCATATCGCGTACCGGCACCGCGGGGCGTGCGCCCACCGCCGCGGTGCCCAGGTCGGCGTCGACGAGCAGCACATCGAATCTGCGCCCTTCGGCCACTGCCCGCTCAAGGCAGCGCAAGGCCGCGGGGCCGCTGCCCGCTGCCGCCACGTCCACATCGGGCTCGGCCGCGAGTGCGGCCGCGAGCGATTCGGCGAAGATGCGATGGTCGTCGACGACCAGGACCCTGATTCGGACCACGTGATACCCCCAGGCTCCATGTTCCGGAGGGCGCTGGCCCCCGGACCCCCGGTGGGAGGCGGACTTCGGACTCGGCTCAGGTACGGCGCCCGAAGTGAGGATCACCGCAGTCGGCACGGCCGCCGCCGTGCTCTGACTGCTACCCCCACTCCGGGCGTCGTACCCGGCTGTCTCGCCCCCTGAACAGCACCGGCCCCCACCGGTGCTGTGCATCAGAGTACGGGCGGTCGCCAGGAGCGGAAGCCAAATTGCAGAACTGGTTGGCCGAGGTGTTCAAAGTGAGCCATTTGTTTCGAGTTGAGGCGCAAGTCGACAAGTTCCCTGCACCGGGCGCCGCTTGAGCGCCGCACCGGACGGCGCTTGAGCGCTGCGCCGGACGGCGCCCGTACTCCGTACCGGCGGCGCTCAGACCAGTCGGCGCGCCCCCGCGGAGGGCACCGCGGTGAACACGCGCGGGGCGGTGAAGCCGGCCTCGTCGAAGGCCGCCTCGACGGCCTTGGCCACCGTGTCGGCCGCGGCGTCCTCGACCAGGACGATCGCCGAGCCGCCGAAGCCGCCGCCGGTCATCCGCGCGCCGAGGGCCCCCGCCGTCAGGGCCGTGTCCACCACGAGGTCCAACTCGGGGCAGGAGATCCGGAAGTCGTCCCGCAGGGAGGCGTGGCCCGCCACCAGGACCGGCCCGATCGCCCGTACGTCACCGGCCGAGAGCAGCTCGATGACCCGCTCCACCCGGTGGTTCTCCGTGACGATATGGCGTACGAGACGGCGTACTTCCGCGGAGGTGAGGCGGTCGAGGGCCGCGGGCAGCTCCTCGTGCGGCACGTCCCGCAGCGCCGGTACGCCGAGTTCCGCCGCGCCCTGCTCGCAGCCCGCGCGCCGCTTGCCGTACTCGCCGTCGCTGTGGGCGTGCTTGACCTGGGTGTCCACGACGAGCAGGCGCAGGCCCAACGCGGCCAGGTCGAAGGGGACTTGCCGCTGGGAGAGGTCACGGGTGTCGAGGAACAGGGCATGGCCGTCCGTGCAGCAGGCCGAGGCCGTCTGGTCCATGATGCCGACGGGGGCGCCGACGTAGACGTTCTCCGCGCGCTGGCACAGCCGGGCGATGCGCCAGCGCTCCAGGCCGAGTTCGTACAGCTCGTTCAGGGCCATCGCGACCACCACCTGCAGGGCCGCCGACGAGGAGAGGCCGGCCCCGGTCGGGACCGTCGAGGCGATATGGATGTCCGCGCCGCCGATGGTGTGACCGGCGTCCGCCAGCGTCCACACCACGGCCGCCGGGTAGTTCGCCCAGCCGTCCTCGCGGCCCGGGGCCAGATCCGCGACCCGCAGCTCCACCGGGCCGCCCGGCATGTCCGCCGAGTGCACCCGGAGCACGCCGTCGTCGCGCCGCGCCACCGCCGCCACGGTGGTGTGCGGCAGCGCGAAGGGCATCACGAACCCGTCGTTGTAGTCGGTGTGTTCACCGATCAGGTTGACCCGCCCCGGTGCCGCCCAGACGCCTTCCGGCGCCCGTCCGTACAGCTCCTCGAAGGCTCCTGCCGTCTCCGTGCCGCTCACGCCGTACGTCCCTCCCTGCTCTGCGCGAACGCCCACGCGTCCGCGACGATGCCCGCGAGGTCCGCGCGGGACGGGTTCCAGCCGAGCCGCTCCCGCGCGGTGGCGGCGGAGGCGACCAGGACGGCCGGGTCGCCGCCCCGGCGCGGGGCCACCACCTCGGGGATGGGGTGCCCGGTGACGGCGCGCACGGTCTCGATGACCTCGCGGACCGAGAAGCCGTTGCCGTTGCCGAGGTTGCAGATCAGGTGCTCGCCGGGGCGGGCCGCCTCGACGGCGAGCAGATGGGCCTCGGCGAGGTCGGCGACGTGGATGTAGTCGCGTACGCAGGTGCCGTCCGGCGTCGGGTAGTCGTCACCGAAGACCGAGATCGCCTCGCGCCTGCCCTGGGCGACCTGCAGGACCAGCGGGATGAGGTGCGACTCGGGGTCGTGGCGCTCGCCGAACTCGCCGTAGGCGCCCGCCACGTTGAAGTAGCGCAGCGACACCGCGGCCAGGCCGTGGGCACCGCACTCGCCGGTGATCATGTGGTCGACGGCGAGCTTCGAGGCGCCGTAGGGGTTGGTCGGCGCGGTCGGGGCGCTCTCCTCGATGGGGACCCCGGCCGGCTCGCCGTAGGTCGCGGCCGTGGAGGAGAAGACCAGCTTGCGGACGCCCGCCGTGCGCATCGCGGCGAGCAGCGCCATGGTGCCGCCGACGTTGTTGTCCCAGTACTTCTCGGGCTTGACGACGGACTCGCCGACCTGCGAGAAGGCGGCGAAGTGCAGCACGGCGTCATACGCCGGCTCACCAGCTCCGAGCCACTTCGCGGCGTCCCGGATGTCGCCCTCGATGAACTCGGCGCCCGCGGGCACCCCCTCGCGGAAGCCGGTGGAGAGGTTGTCGAGCACCGTCACCTCGTGACCGGCCTCCAGGAGATGGGCGGCCACCACGCTGCCCACATAGCCCGCACCGCCGGTGACCAGGTACTTCCCGCTCATGAACTCGCTACCTCTCGCAGTCGCTCGGCCGCGGTCTCCGGCGGCACATCGTTGATGAACACGCTCATGCCGGATTCGGAACCCGCGAGGAACTTCAGCTTGCCGGAAGTGCGGCGAATGGTGAAAAGCTCGAGGTGGAGTGCGAAGTCGTCACGGTTGACGCCGTACTCCTCCAGAGTGCCGAACGGCGCCTGATGCCAGGCGGCGATATACGGCGTGGGCGGTTCGGCGGGACCGAAGATCCGGTCGAAGCGCTTCAAGAGTTCCAGATAGAGCTGTGGGAACTCTGTGCGCGCGGCGTCGTCGAGCGCGAGCAGGTCGGGCACCCGCCGCTTGGGGTGCAGATGCACTTCGTACGGCCAGTGGGCGGCGTAGGGGACGAACGCCACCCAGTGCTCGCCCTCCAGGACGACGCGGTCACCGGCGAGTTCCTCGGCGAGCACGTCGTCGAAGAGGTTGCGTCCGGTCTTCGCCTTGTGCGCGCCGAGCGAGCGCAGCATCAGGTCCGTGCGCGGGGTGGTGTCGGGATAGGCGTAGATCTGCCCGTGGGGGTGGCCGAGGGTCACACCGATCTCGGCGCCGCGGTTCTCGAAGCAGAAGACCTGCCTGACCGCGTCCAGGTGGGAGAGCTCGGCCGTGCGGTCCGTCCAGGCCTCCAGGACGAGCGCCGCCTGTGCCTCGGTGAGGTCGGCGAACGAGGCGTCGTGGTCCGAGGTGAAGCAGACCACCTCGCAGCGCCCGGAGTCCCCGGCGAGCGAGGGGAAGCGGTTCTCGAAGACCACCACGTCGTACGAGGAGTCGGGGATCTCGCTGAGCCGCTCACCGGACGAGGGGCACAGCGGGCACTCGTCGGCCGGCGGGTGGTAGGTGCGCCCCTGGCGGTGTGAGGCGATGGCGACGAAGTCGCCGAGCAGGGGGTCCTCGCGGATCTCCGACGTGGTGGAGATGGGGTCGAGGGGCCGCAGGTCGGGCGCCTCGCGCACCCCGTCGTCGCGCAGGTCGTAGTAGATGAGCTCACGACCGTCGGCGAGCCGGGTCGAGGTCTTCTTCACGTAGGGACTCCCCATCAGGTCCACCAAACATAAGCAAACACAAGAAACCACGAAGCAACACCGCGGTCAAGGCACAACCAGGCCACCGCCCGATCACGATCAAACAAAGAACACCAACAGAAGTGTTCAGTTTCTAAAGCTTCAGGCGTAGGTTCCGGACAGATCAGTTCGCGCGACGAAGCGAGAGAACCCCATGCAATACCTGGCCGAAGGGCTTCGGCTCCCCACAAACTGGCTGGACTACACGCTCCTGGCGATCTACTTCGCCGTGGTCCTCGGCATCGGGTTCGCCGCCCGGCGGAGCGTGAAGACGAGCCTCGACTTCTTCCTCTCGGGACGCTCCCTGCCTGCCTGGGTCACAGGGCTCGCCTTCGTGGCGGCGAACCTCGGCGCCACCGAGATCCTGGGCATGGCGGCCACCGGCGCGCAGTACGGCGTCGCCGTCGTGCACTGGTACTGGGTCGGCGCCATCCCGGCCATGGTCTTCCTCGGCCTGGTGATGATGCCGTTCTACTACGGCTCCAAGGTCCGAAGCGTTCCCGAGTTTCTGCTGCAGCGATTCGACAAGTCCGCACATCTTCTGAGCTCGGCGCTGTTCGCTTTCGCCTCGATCCTGATCGCGGGAGTCAACCTCTACGCCCTGTCGATCGTCGTCGAGGCGCTGCTCGGCTGGCCGCAGTGGGTGTCGATCGTCGTCGCCGGGTTCTTCGTCCTCGCGTACATCACCATCGGCGGTCTCTCCTCGGCGATCTACAACGAGGTCCTGCAGTTCTTCGTGATCCTCGCGGCCCTGATCCCGCTCACCCTGCTCGGCCTCAAGCGCGTCGGCGGCTGGGACGGTCTGACCGGCTCGCTCGCCAAGCAGCACGGCGACAACTTCCTCACCGCATGGGGCGGTACGGGCATCGGGGACGCCAACCCGCTCGGCGCCAACTGGCTGACCATCGTGCTCGGCCTGGGCTTCGTCCTCTCCTTCGGCTACTGGACGACCAACTTCGCCGAGGTGCAGCGCGCCCTGTCCGCGAAGAACCTCTCGGCCGCCAAGCGCACCCCGCTGATCGCCGCCTTCCCGAAGATCTTCATCGTCTTCATCGTGATGATCCCCGGCCTGGTCGCCGCGGTCCTGGTGCCGAAGATCGGTACGCCCGGCTCCGACCTCACGTACAACGACGCGATTCCGCTGCTCATGCAGGAGCTGCTGCCGAACGGTGTGCTCGGTATCGCCGTCACCGGTCTGCTCGCCGCGTTCATGGCGGGCATGGCGGCCAACGTCTCGTCCTTCAACACCGTGTTCACGGCGGACATCTGGGCGAAGTACGTGGTCAAGGGCCGTGAGGACACGTACTACTTGAAGTTCGGGCGCCTGATCACCGCGATCGGTGTGCTGGCCTCGATCGGTACGGCCTTCCTGGCCGCCAGCTTCAGCAACATCATGGGGTATCTGCAGACCCTGTTCTCCTTCTTCAACGTGCCGATGTTCGTGGTGTTCATCATCGGTATGTTCTGGAAGCGGGCCTCGATGAAGTCCGGTGTGTGGGGCCTGGTCGCGGGCACCACGGCCGCGATGGTCAACTACTTCTGGATCTACAAGCAGGGCGTCATCGACATACCCACCGACCAGGGCGCGAACTTCGTCTCCGCGATCGTCGGCTTCGTCGCCGGTGCCACGGTGATGGTGCTCGTCACCCTCTTCACCGCACCCAAGCCGGAGGCCGAGCTCGCCGGTCTGGTGTACGGCACGAAGTCGCCCGGCATGGCGGAGCTCCCGGAGGAGGGCGACGAGGCGTGGTACCGCAAGCCGGCGCTGCTCGGCTGGGGTGCCATCGTGCTTGCCGCCGCCTGCTACATCCCGTACTCCTTCTGACCTGATCGGAGGCACCGAAAATGTCTGAACTGCAGCGCGAAGTCTCCGAGTTGGAGGCCAAGTCCGCCACCGCCGCCCGTCTCTTCGACATCCGGCGGATCATCGGCGGCCTGTTCGTGGTCTACGGCGTGATCGTGACGATCGCCGGGATCACCGCGTCCGACGCCGATCTGAAGAAGGCCCAGGACATCAACATCAATCTGTGGACCGGGCTCGGCATGCTCGCCCTCGGCCTGTTCTTCCTGGTCTGGCTGAAGCTGCGCCCGGTGGCGCCGCCCACGCCGGCGGAGGAGGCCGCGGCGGCCCCCTCCTCACCCTCCGCCGAGTAACACCCCGTAACACCCCTGCGCGGGGCCGGAGTTCACCTCTCGGGTGTCTCCGGCCCCGTCGGCGTTCCGTTGTTCTCCCCGCGGACCGCGCTGACCATCGGGCCGGCGCGCTCCAGGAGTCCGGTGCGGGCGGCGAGCGCGGCCGCCTCGAGTCTGGAGCCGACGCCGAGCTTCATCAGCACCCGCTGGACATGCGTACGCGCCGTGCTCGGCGCTATCCCCATGCCCGCCGCGATCAGCCGGGTGTCCTCGCCGTCCGCGACCCGCACCAGGACCTCGACCTCGCGCGGCGTGAGCATCTGAAGCAGCCGCTGGCCCTCGTCGTCGGGCTGCGCGGCCGGGTTGAGCAGCTCGGAGAACGCGCCCTGCAGCAGCTGCGGCGCCACCGCGGCCTCCCCGGCCCTGGCCTTCATGATGGCGCGCTCCACACCCTCGATGCGCTCGTCATGGCGTACGTAACCGGAAGCTCCCGCGGCGAACGCGGCGGCTATCCCGCGCGGTGACGGCACCGGGCCGAGGACGAGCACGGCCACCTGTGGCCGCTCGCGTTTGATCCGCACCACCGGGTCGAAGATGCCCGGCTCCGCGGGCATCGCCGTGCCCATCAGGCACACCTCGGGCGCGCGCTGCACCACGAGTTCGGCCGCACCGGCGGCGGGCGCGGCCGCCGCGAGCACCCGGTGACCGCGTAGTTTCAGCGCCGAGGCGAGCGCCTCGGCGAGCAGTCGGTGGTCATCGACCACCATGAGCCGCACACCCATCGAGCAACCCCCCAAATCCCCCACCGACCCCATTGAGCGGGAGCCCCCCGGCCCTCCATGCCCCGGAAGCTACACGCTTGTTCGACGTTGCGCGCCCCCTACCGGCCAGAAGCCGCTCGGAATGCGGAAATTCCCGCTATACGGGGCTGATAGGGGTAGGGAAACGCAGGTCGGCCGCCCCCGAGGGAGCGGCCGATCTGTGGTGGCGGAATCCGTGCGCGTCAGCTCGTACCGAAAGCGACGAACAGGTTGTTGGTGGTGTCGAGGTCACTCGGCTTCGACATCAGCTCGTCGGCGAGGAAGAGCCTGCCGTTGCCATAGAGCATCTCGGCCCCGTCGGGCAGTGAGTACTGCGTCTCCACATCGCGGATCTCGCGCTCCGACGGATTCTCCAGGAGCACCGTCTGCTTGCCGCTCTTCGGGTCGATGGTGACGACCTGACCGCCCTTGTCGTACGGCGGTTCCTTGTAGGCGAGCAGGTTGGAGCCGTCCATCCGCAGCGGCAGGATCTTGTACCGGTCCCCCGCGTCGATCTTGCTGCCGACCTGCTTTCCGCTGTCGAGGTCGAAGGCGACGACCTCGTTGGTGGTGCCGGCCGCGCTGCTGCCCTGGTGGTCGGCGGTCGGGACGTACACACGGTTGCCGCCGACGGCGACGCCCACGCAGTCCTGGACCAGGTTCACCTCGCAGTCGAGCTGGTACTTGCCGTCCTCCAGGACCGCCTTGCCGCGCAGCTTGCCGCCGTCGTCGAGGGCGAAGATATCGGTGACGCCGGATGCGGTGATCCCGCCCGAGTCGACCCCGAAGACCACCGGCTTGGTGGACATCACCTTGGCGTTGTCGATGCCGTCGGGCAGCTTGTACGTCCACTTGGGCGTGCCGGAGGCCGGGTCGATCAGCTGGACCTCCACGCGCGGGTCGCTGTACGAACCGCACTCGCGCACCGCGACCATCTGCTCGCCGCCCGCGTAACCGGCGTCCTTGCAGGTGTCGTTGGGCTCGGGCGCCCAGCGCTTCTCACCGGACTTGAGGTCCCAGGCCGCGCCGCCGTCGGTGCCGCCGCCGGCCGCCACGGTGCCCTGGGAGATCACGACTTCCTGGAAGTCGGCCTTCGAGCTGCCGTCCGAGATGTTCTTCTGCCAGAGCTTCTCGCCGGACTTGAGGTCGAACACGGCGACCTCGCTACAGCCGTTGTAGTCCTTCTTGCCGGCCGCCTCGAAGACGACGGCGGCCAGGCCGTCGCCGGAGACCTGGCGCGAACCGGCGCACGTCGGACCGGAGAGCGGCAGCGTCCACTTCGGCTTGCCGCTCGCGACGTCATAGCCGACGATCTTGCTTTCGCCGCTCTTCGCGTACACCTCGTCGGTGAGCCAGGAGCCCTTCACGCTCAGGGTCTTGTCGGCGCCCACCTTGGGCCCCTGGGCCTGATAGATGATCTTCGCCGAGGTGTCGGACGGCACCTTCTCCGCACCGCCGGTGCCCGCGGGCCCCTCGCCGCCCTTCTCGCCCCCGGTGGCACCGCCCGACGACTTGCTCTCGTCCTTCTTGCCGTCGTCACCGGAGGACTTGGCGAACCAGATGCCGCCGCCCACGATCAGCGCCACCGCGACGACCGCGGCAACGATGATCATCAGCTGGCTGTTGGGCTGCTTGCCGCCCGGGCCGCCGGGCCCGCCGGGTGGCGGCGGAGGCGTGCCGTAAGGCTGCTGCTGATACGCGCCGTACTGCGGCTGCTGGCCCGGGTAGCCGTAGCCACCGGGCTGGCCGGGCGGCGGGGTGCCAGGGGCGGCGGGCGGCGGGGTGCCGGCCTTGCCGGGGGCCTGGTTCGGAGCCTGGCCCGGCGCCTGCGGGTAGCCGTAGCCGGGCTGTGCCGGGGGCGGGGTGCCCGGCGGCGGGGGCGGCGTCGGGGCGCCGTAGCCGCCCGGCGGGGGCGGCGTGGGCGCGCCGAAGCCGCCGGGTGGCGGGTCCTGCGGGGCGCCGAAGCCGCCCTTGGGGGGTTCGTTGGGCGGCTGGGGCGGCTGCGTCATGGCGTATCTACCTCTGCGGTACGGGACTTGGGGACGGCTCTGGAGAACCAGGGGGACGAACGGCGCAGCGGCTCACTCACCGAAGGACAGCATCCGGGGCTCTTCCTCGCCGTCCTTGCCCATGAGGCGGCTGGGCGTGGCGTAGAAGCGGCCGTCCGCGTAGGCCATCCGTCCCATGCCGACCATGGTGTTCTCCATGCTCGCCGCGGACTGCGGGTGCTGCAGGAGCACCTTGGGCTTACCGCCGCCGGGCCCGAACTGCACGGTCTGGCCCGCCTTTTCGAAGGTCGGCTCGACATACGCGACCAGGTTGCCGGAGTCGTCCATGGACAGCGGGAGCAGCGAGCGCGGCTCGTCGGTCTTGCCCCGCCACTTGGGCTTGCCGGAGTTCAGGTCGAAGGCGACGATCTCGTTGCTGCGGTCGAAGTCGCCGGACTTCTTCTCCTCGGTCGCCATGAAGAACAGGTCGTCCGATGCCACCATGCCCACGCAGCTCTGCAGTTCCTTCTCCAGGATCGACATGCCGCAGCGTGGCTGGAAGGAGTCCTTGCCGCCGTCGAGCTGCGAGCGGACCTTGCCGTTGTCCTTGAACGCGACGATGTTCCAGGTCTTCTTGTCACGGTTGGTCAGCGAGACGACCAGCGGCTTGACCGAGTAGACCTTCTGCACCTCGTAGCCCTTGGGCGTGCGGTAACGCCACTTGACCTTGCCGGACTTGGGGTCGATCCCCTTGAGCTGCTCGTTCTTGTCGGGCGTCGTGAGGCAGGAGTCCACGCCGAGCAGGATGTCGCCGTCGGCCGCGAAGGAGCTGGGGAAGCAGCCCTGGTCCTTCTTGAGGGTGTACTGCTCCTTGCCGTCGCTGAGGCGGTAGGCGGAACCTGTCTGGGAGCGGGCGACCATCACGTTCTCGCCGGCCATCTCCAGGTCGAGGGTGACGGTGGAGTCGAAGAGACCGCCGGTCTCGGACTTCTTCTGCCAGCCCTTCTCACCCGAGTTGAGGTCGATCATCTGGAGCTGGTTGCACTTGCTCTTGTCCTGGCTGTCGCTGTCCTTGTACGCGACGACGACCTTGCCTTCGGGCGAGGGGCGCGGCGGGGTGTCGCACACCTGGTGCGGCAGCTTGACGCTCCACTTCTTCGCGCCGTCGCTCGCTCCGTAGGCGGTGACTTCCTTGTACCCGGCCTGGATGACATTGTCGCCGACGGTCCAGATGTCCATCAGCTCGGCGCCGTTGCGCGGGGTGTCCTGGTCGTTCTTGGCCATCCAGACCTTGGCCTCGCCGTCCTTGCGGCCGGCGTTGAGGTCGTCCTCGCCGCCGTCGCGGGAGCCCGCGGTCTCGTCGCCCGAGCCGGTGGGCTTGCCGTCGTCGCCCTTCTTCTCCTTGGCGACGGGCTTCTTGGGGTCGTCGTCACCGCTGGTCGCGAACCAGACACCGCCGCCGATGACCAGAACCGCGGCGAGGGCGGCACCGATGATCACGGCGGGCTTGCCCTTGAAGAAGTTGCCGGGACCGCCTCCCTGACCGCCGGGACCGGGCGCGGGTGCGCCGGGGTACTGCGGCTGCTGCGGGTAGCCGTAGGGGCCCTGGCCGGGCGGGGGCGGCGGCGTACCGGGAGCGGCCGGCCGGCCGTAGGGTCCCGGCTGCTGCTGCGCGTACGGGTTGTCCGCGACGGGCTGCTGGCCCTGCGGGTAGCCGTACCCGGGCTGCCCGCCCTGCGGATAGCCGTACCCGGGCTGTGCGGGCGGCGGCGTGGACGGCGGCGCCGGCGGAACCGGAGGCTGCTGCGGCGGCTGCTGTCCTTGCTGAGGGTCCTGCGGAGTCCCGGAACCGCCCGGTGGCTGGGGCGGCTGGCTTGGCGGCTGACTCATCAGCGGTGTACCTCTTCACACGGGTCCGCTGCCCGACCGGCCTCCCCCGCAATTCCGTTGGTCAAATCCCCCCGGAAAGGAGCGAATCGGGCATGGTTCCCGCAACTCTGTGTCTGTCGAGCGGGAGTTCTTTCTACCACTCGCCCACCACCGCCAAAGGCCCCGGCCGCCCCCTGTTCCCAAGGGAGGACCGGGTCGTGATGCCGTCGTTACTGAGCCACCGGGGCGTGAAACCGCCCTCGCCGGGGTGACGCCGACGTCAGCCGCGGGCGTTCCTCAGTCCGCGTCCTCCGCGAGCTCCAGCCAGCGCATTTCCAACTCCTCACGCTCCGCGGCCAGTTCACGCAGCTCGGTGTCGAGTTTCGCCACGCGGTCGAAATCGGTGGCGTTCTCCGCGATCTGGGCGTGCAGCTTGGTCTCCTTCTCGGAGATCTTGTCCAACTGACGCTCGATCTTCTGGAGTTCCTTCTTGGCGGCGCGGCCCTCCTTGGACGACACCGCCGCGGAGGACCTCGCCGGGGCGGCGGCGGACGCGGCGGCCGGGGTGGAGACGGCGGCCGGGGCGGGCGCCTGCGTCATCCGCTGCCGGCGCTCCAGATACTCCTCGATGCCGCGCGGCAGCATCCGCAGCGTGCCGTCGCCGAGCAGCGCGAACACCCGGTCCGTGGTGCGCTCGACGAAGAACCGGTCGTGGGAGATGACCACCATCGACCCGGGCCAGCCGTCGAGTACGTCCTCGAGCTGGGTGAGCGTCTCGATGTCCAGGTCGTTGGTGGGCTCGTCGAGGAAGAGGACGTTCGGCTCGTCCATGAGCAGCCGGAGCAGCTGCAGCCGGCGGCGCTCACCGCCCGACAGATCACCGACGGGCGTCCACTGCTTCTCCTTGCTGAAGCCGAACTGCTCGCACAGCTGGCCCGCGGTCATCTCCCGGCCCTTGCCGAGGTCGACGCGGTCGCGCACCTGCTGCACGGCCTGCAGCACCCGCAGGGAGGGGTCCAACTCGGCGACTTCCTGGGAGAGATACGCCAGCTTCACCGTCTTGCCGACGACGATCCGGCCGGCGGCGGGCTGCTCGTCGCCCTGCGTACGGGCGGCCGTGGCGAGCGCGCGGAGCAGCGAGGTCTTGCCCGCGCCATTCACGCCGACCAGGCCGATCCGGTCGCCGGGTCCGAGCTGCCAGGTCAGATGCTTGAGCAGCACCTTCGGGCCCGCCTGTACGGTCACGTCCTCCAGGTCGAAGACCGTCTTGCCGAGCCGGGTGCTGGCGAACTTCATCAGCTCGCTGGTGTCGCGCGGCGGCGGCACGTCCTTGATCAGCTCATTGGCGGCCTCGACCCGGAAGCGCGGCTTGGAGGTACGGGCGGGGGCGCCGCGGCGCAGCCAGGCCAGCTCCTTGCGGACCAGGTTCTGCCGCTTGGTCTCCTCGGTGGCCGCGATGCGCTCGCGCTCGGCCCGCGCGAAGACGTAGTCGCTGTAGCCGCCCTCGTACTCGTAGACCGTGCCCTTCTGTACGTCCCACATCCGGGTGCAGACCTGGTCGAGGAACCAGCGGTCGTGGGTGACGCAGACGAGTGCGGAGCGCCGCTCGCGCAGATGCCGGGCGAGCCACGAGATGCCCTCGACGTCGAGGTGGTTGGTGGGCTCGTCGAGGACGATCAGGTCCTGGTCCTCGATGAGCAGCTTGGCGAGCGCGATCCGGCGCCGCTCACCGCCGGAGAGCGGGCCGATGACGGTGTCGAGGCCGCGCTCGAAGCCGGGCAGGTCGAGTCCGCCGAAGAGTCCGGTGAGTACGTCGCGGATCTTGGCGTTGCCCGCCCACTCGTGGTCGGCCATATCGCCGATGACCTCGTGCCGCACGGTGGCCTCGGGGTCGAGCGAGTCGTGCTGGGTGAGCACGTCGAGGCGCAGGCCGCCGCTGTGCGTGACCCGGCCGCTGTCGGCCTCCTCCAGCTTGGCGAGCATCCGGATGAGGGTGGTCTTGCCGTCGCCGTTGCGGCCGACGACGCCGATGCGGTCGCCCTCGGAGACGCCGAGGGAGACCGAGTCGAGCAGGGCACGGGTGCCGTACACCTTGCTGACTGCCTCGACATTGACCAGATTGACGGCCATTTCACTCCTGGGACGGGGATCGATCGACGTCCCAGCGTAGTCGTCGGGCGAGGGGTGTTGCTCCGGTCACGGTTTGTACCCCTTTTGGCACCCTGCGGCGCCCTGCGGCGAGGCTCGGCCTTTCAGTCGCCCTGCGGCGAGGCTCGGCCTTTTCGGTCGCCCTGCGGCGAGGCTCGGCCTTTCAGTCGCCCTGCGGCGAGGCTCGCCTTTCCAGTCGCCCTGCGGCGAGGCTCGGCCTTTCCAGTCGCCCTGCGGCGAGGCTCGGCCGATCGCCCTTCGGGCTCGTCCTCAATCGCCGGACGGGCTCTTGATGCGACCGCCACCCGGGCTCTACCGAAGCTCGCCGGACCGGCCCTTGATGCGACCACCACCCGGGCTCTAGCGGAGCTCGCCGGACCGGCCCTTGATGCGACCGCCACCCGGGCTCTACCGAAGCTCGCCGGACCGGCCCTTGATGCGACCGCCGGAAAGACTGGGCTTGCCCGCCAGTTCCACCAGGAGCCATCCTCCCAGCGCCATCAGTACCGCTGTCGGGGCCGTTACCGGGAGGGCTATCAGGAGGGCCGTGCGGCCCTCCAGGAGGCCGGCGAAGCCGACCATGGACAGGCCGAGTACGCCCAGGAGGCACAGCGTGACGCCGGTCGCCGACAGCGGGCCCGCGGCCGGGCCCGGGGTGCCGGGTTCGCGTGCGGGTACGGGGCGCTCGAAGCGGCGGAAGACGGCGACGAGAAGTGCCGTCACCGCGGCGGCGGCCGCCATCCGCAGGGGTACCTGCGCCCACCAGGCGGCGGTCGCGGGCTGCGGGAGCCGGATGCCGAGGGCGAGCAGCGCGGCGTAGACCCCGAGCATCGCGGTGAGGTGCCACAGGAAGGCCGTCATGGCGACACCGCTCGCGGCGATCACCCCGCGCCACACCTTCGGCCGCCGCAGCCAGCGGGTGGCGGGCCCGCGCAGCAGCTCCACGGCGCCGACCAGCCACAGGCCGTGGCAGAGCAGCGCGAAGGTGGGCGGGGCCATGTTGGATATCCGCTCGCCCGGCATGCCGACCATCGACAGCGGATACGGGCCGAACGCCACCAGCGCCGCCGCCCCCGCGAGCCCGCAGGCCGCGAGCGCCGCCGGGGCCCGCAGCCGGCCGTCGGCGCGCAGAAAGCCCAGCTGGTGCACGGCGAGCCAGACGAAGGCGAAGTTCAGGAACTCCACGTACGGGACGCCGCCCGCGAACCGCAGCAGGTCCACGGCGCCGGCCGCCGCGACGAGCGCGCCGAAGGCGCCCCAGCCCCAGCGTTCGTGCGCCCTCATCAGCGGCGGCGTGAACGCCACCATGGCCAGGTAGATCCCGATGAACCACAGCGGCTGGGTCACCAGACGCAGCGTCGCGTCCACCAACCCGCCGCCCGCGCCCATGAGTTGAACGAGGAGGGCAGCGGCGCCCCACACCAGGACGAAGACCAGCGTGGGCCGCAGGAGCCGCTGCAGACGGGCCCGCAGGAACGCCGGATACACCTGGCCCGAGGGCGACTTGTGGCGCAGTGAGCGATACGACAGGGCGTGCGCGAAACCGCCGACGAAGAAGAAGACCGGCATGATCTGCAGGGCCCAGGTGAGCGGTTGCAGGCCGGGCACGACGGCGAGCAGATTCCCCACCTCGACCTGTCCGTCGCTCCCGACGGCCACGGCCGCCATCAGCCAGTGCCCGAGCACGACGGTGCCGAGCGAGGCGACGCGCAACAGGTCGATATAGCGGTCCCGGGTCGCGGGGGTGGCCGCGGCGAGCGTGCCGACGCTTGAGTCCATGCCCGTACGGTCGCGGGCGCGGGCGGCGGGGCATCAGGGTGCGCGTACTCAGATGGGTCTGAGTACGCGAGCGCCCTCGACCGGCCCTACACCGCCGGCGCCACCACGGTCGCGCCCGGCGCCGGGGCGAGGGCGACCCGTACGGACCGGCAGGTGTCCGAGGCCAGGAGCGCCTCGGCGACGGACTCCGCGGACTCCGCGTCCTTCGCCAGGAACGCCGTCGTCGGCCCCGAGCCCGACACCAGGGCCGCCAGGGCGCCGCCCTCGCCGCCCGCCGTCAGCGTCTGCCGCAGGGAGGGGAACAGGGAAAGCGCCGCGGGCTGCAGGTCGTTGCCCACCGTCTCCGCGAGGGCCGTGGCGTCACCGAGGCGCAGGGCCTCGGTCAGCTCGGGCGACGCCTCGGGCACCGGCACCTCGCGCCCTTCCCAGAGTCGGTCGAACTCGCCGTACACGGCGGGCGTGGAGAGCCCTCCGTCGGCGAGCGCGAACACCCAGTGGAAGGTGCCGCCGACCTCGAGGGGTGTCAGCTGCTCACCGCGGCCGGTGCCGAGCGCCGCGCCGCCGATCAGGCTGAACGGCACATCGCTGCCCAACTCGGCGCAGATGGCGAGGAGTTCGTCGCGGGGGGTGCCCAGGCCCCACAGTTCGTCGCAGGCGAGCAGCGCACCCGCGCCGTCCGCGCTGCCGCCCGCCATGCCGCCCGCGACGGGGATGTCCTTGGCGATATGGATGTGCACATCGGCGGACCGGCCACTGCGCCCGGCCAGGGCGAGCGCCGCCCGGGCCGCCAGGTTCGAGTGGTCCAGGGGGACTTGGTGGGCGTCGGGTCCCGAGCAGGTGATCCGCAGACGGTCCGCGGGGGTCACCGTCACCTCGTCGTAGAGGCCGACGGCGAGAAACACATTGGCCAGGTCGTGGAAGCCGTCGGCCCGTGCGCCGCCGACGGCGAGCTGGACGTTGACCTTGGCGGGCACACGTACCGTCACACTCACTTACGCATCTCCCCGGTTCTCCGCGACCTGGTTCTCCGCGACCTTGCTCTCGGCGCTCTTGCTCTCGGCGCTCTTGTTTTCCGCGATCTTCGCGAACTGCTCGACGGTGAGGGACTCCCCGCGCGCCTGCGGCGAGACGCCGGCCGCGACCAGGGCGGCCTCGGCGGCGGCTGCCGAGCCCGCCCAGCCGGAGAGCGCGGCGCGCAGGGTCTTGCGGCGCTGTGCGAAGGCGGCGTCGACGACGGCGAACACCTCGTCCCTCGACGCGGTGGTCCTGACCGGCTCGGTGCGCCGCACCAGGGACACCAGGCCGCTGTCCACGTTCGGCGCGGGCCAGAAGACATTGCGCCCGATGGCGCCGGCCCGCTTCACCTCCGCGTACCAGTTGGCCTTCACGGACGGCACGCCGTACACCTTCGAGCCGGGCGCGGCCGCGAGCCGGTCGGCGACCTCGGACTGCACCATCACCAGGGTGCGTTCGATGCTCGGGAAGGTGGCGAGCATATGCAGCAGCACGGGCACGGCCACGTTGTACGGAAGGTTCGCGACCAGGGCCGTGGGCGCGGGCCCCGGCAGTTCGCCGACCACCATCGCGTCGGAGTGGACGAGGGAGAAGCGGTCGGCGCGGTCCGGCAGCCGGGCGGCGATGGTGGCCGGCAGCGCCGCGGCCAGGACATCGTCGATCTCGACGGCGGTGACCCGGTCCGCGGTCTCCAGGAGCGCAAGGGTCAGGGAGCCGAGCCCGGGGCCGACCTCGACGACCACGTCGTCCGCGCGGACCTCGGCGGTACGCACGATCCTGCGGACCGTGTTGGCGTCGATGACGAAGTTCTGGCCGCGCTGCTTGGTGGGGCGCACCCCCAGGGCGGCGGCCAGTTCACGGATGTCGGCCGGCCCGAGAAGGGCTTCGGGACTTGCGCTGTTGCTCACGGGTCCAAGGGTAAGCGGCGCCCCGCCCGCCGCCGTACCCAAGCTCGGCGCGAGGGCCCGCACAGCCACCCTCGGCACAGGGGCCCACACCGCCCCCTCGGCACAAGGGCCCGCGCCGCCCCTCAGTGCAGCCGTCCCCCGCAGTGCGGCCAGGGGCTGGCGCCCCGCTGCACGTACAGCTTCTTCGCGCGGTACGTCTGCTCCGACGCGGGGGCGTCCTGCGGGCGGCCGCTGCCGCCGAGGCTCTGCCAGGTGCTGGTGTCGAACTGGTAGAGCCCGCCGTATGTGCCGGAGGCATCCGTGGCGCCGGGGCGGCCGCCGGACTCGCACTGTGCGAGGGAGCCCCAGTCGAGGTGGTCGGCGCCGTGCACGGAGTCCGGCAGCTGCTTGGTGCCGACCTTCACGATCTGCGTCTCGGGCTCGCGCACCACCTCGGAGCCGATCCGCTTGGGCTTCTGCTTGACGCCGTTGACGGTGCGCAGTGCGTACGTGACCCGCTTGGCGCCCTGCCTGCCGGGGCGTACGACGACCTCGGTGCCGCGGTAGAGCGAGGCGTCCTGGGTCTTCTGCACATCGAACGCGATGGGCTCCTCGCGCACTTCCTTGGTGCCGGTGATCCGCATGACGGTGACGGTCTGCCCGTCGCGCGGGAAGGACCCCGGCGGCACGGACGTGGTGTCCTGGCCGCGCAGGGAGACCCCGGCCTCCTCGACGGCCTCGCGCACGGTCGCCGCGTTGGTGCGGATGGTGCGCTCGCGGCCGTCGGCCATGACCGTCACGGTGCGCTCGGTGCGCACGTCGAGTTCCAGGCCGTCCCGCTCGATCCGCCGGGAGCGGGAGGCCGACAGATACGCGCCCTCGGCCCGCACCCCGAGCTGGCGCAGGGCGCCGTCCACCGTGTGCGCCGTCGTCCACACCTTGCGCCGCTCGCCGTCGAGGGTGAGCTGCACGGGCCGGCCGTAGCGCACGACGACCTCGTCGCCGCTGGCGAGCGCGGTGCCGGGCGCGGGGGCGACGATGTCGTGGTCGCCGACGGCCAGGCCCTCGGCGGCCATGAGTTCGCCGACGTCGTCCGCGAAGGTGTGCAGGGTGCGGGGCGTCCCGTCGACGGACAGCTCGACCGCCTTGTCCTCGGCGATGAACGCGGAGGTGCCGCCCGCGAGAAACGCCACGACCAGGGCCTGCGGCACCAGCTTGCGCAGCCCTTCGGGCCGCTCGGTGACCTTCTTGCGCCGGGCCGCGCGACGGGCCTGCGCCCGGCCTCCCGGACGCGGCTCGGCGGTCGGCAGCTGGCGCGGCACCTGCGCCACCGCCGCGGAGCCCTGCTCCGTTTCCCGCTCCTGAGGCGCCGGAGGGGCTGTTCTGACCCGGTGACTGCTCACGACGATGACGCTCCAGGGACGGTCCTCAGATCGGCGACCAGAACCTAGCGGAGCGGGCACTACTCTCCAAAGTCATGCCGTCACGCTGTGTCGTTGCATTGCCCAGTGATGAGGCGTGCCGCGCGTTATCGGTCAGTAATCAAATGCGCGCGCCGTGTTGCCGCGTACCGCCTCCGCCAGCGCGTCCTCGCTCAGGCCCTTCACCTTGGCCATGGCCCGCAATGTGACCGGAATGAGATATGGCGCGTTAGGCCGACCGCGGTACGGGGCGGGGGTCAGGAACGGCGCGTCCGTCTCGACGAGGACGAGTTCGAGGGGCGCGACCTGCAGGGCGTCCCGCAGCGGCTGGGCGTTCTTGAAGGTGACGTTGCCGGCGAAGGACATGAAGTAGCCGTGCTGTGCGCAGACTTGGGCCATCGCGGCGTCGCCGGAGTAGCAGTGGAAGACGGTGCGCTCGGGGGCGCCCTCCTCCTTGAGGACGCGCAGGACGTCGGCGTGCGCCTCGCGGTCGTGGATGACCAGGGCCTTGCCGTGCCGCTTGGCCATCTCGATGTGCGCGCGGAACGAGCGTTCCTGCGCCTCCTTGCCCTCGGGTCCGGTGCGGAAGTAGTCGAGCCCGGTCTCGCCGACGCCCTTGACCTGGGGCAGCGCGGCAAGCCGGTCGATCTCGGCGAGCGCCTCGTCGAGTGCGGCGTCCCCGCCCGCCTCGCGCGCGCCCTGCCGGGACCATCCGTCGGGGTCGCCGTGCACGATGCGCGGCGCCTCGTTGGGGTGCAGGGCGACCGTGGCGTGCACGGCCGCGTGCTCCGCGGCCGTCTGTGCCGCCCAGCGTGAGCCCTTCAGGTCGCAGCCGACCTGGACGACGGTGGTGACGCCCACGGCCGCGGCGTCCGCGAGGGCGTCGGCGACCGAGGCCGACTGCATGTCGAGGTGGGTGTGCGAGTCGGCGACCGGCACCCGCAGGGGTTCCGGCAGCGGGGGCGCCGCGTCCTTCGGATCCTTGGCGGCCTTCGGATCCTTGGCGGCCTTCGGGTCCTTGGCGGCGTCGGCGGCTGCGGCGGCTTGCTTGGGGCTCATGCCCCCGATCCTACGAAGGGGACCGGGGGCCGCCCTTGCTCACTCCGGGCTCACTCCGGGTCACTCCGGGTCACTCCGGCTTGTGGTGATGACCCCGGAAGGGATGCAGCAGGTCGGACAGGTGCCAGTGGTGGTCGGAGTCCGGCTCGGCCTCGCCGCCCCCGGCCGCACCCTCGCCCCGGTCCTGTTTCGGCGTCCGGCGGCTGTGGTGCTCCTTGCGCAGCATGTCGAGCACCGACGACACCTGTCCCGCCTTCATGATCCGGACGACATGGCCGCCGCAGTTCAGACAGGTGGGCCGGGTCAGCGGGGACGGCACCCGCTCGCCGTTCACGACGTACATCACGAATTCATTGCCCGAGCCGTCGACGTAGTGCTCGATGTCGTACGACTGCTCCCAGCCGTGCCCGCACCGCATGCATGCGAACGAATACGACTCGTGAACGGTGGCTATGGCCTTGCTCGGCATACCTGCGGTGGTGCGGCCGGTGATCTCACTCATGCCAGCTCCTCTTGTCCGCTGGACAAGCATGTTCCGGGACGGGAGGTCCGCGTCCCTTCAACCAGTGGACGCCTCTCCCGCCGGGAGCGCATCAGGCCTGTCGACTATTGGAGCGGTTTTGGCCTTCTCATGTGGAAAAGACCTGGTGCGCGGCCTACGCTTTGCCTTTCACGATAGTCCTTTACCGTCCGATGGGCCGCTTCGCGCCGCATTCTTTGCCGCCACGACCGCATCGAAGACCTCCCGCTTGGGTACCCCCGCATCGGCCGCCACGGCGGCGATCGCCTCCTTGCGCCGCTCCCCCGCCTCCTCGCGGATCGACACGCGCCGCACCAGCTCGTCGGCGTCCAGTTCCGCGGTGGTCTCGGGGGCGCCCTCGACGACGACGGTGATCTCGCCGCGCACCCCGTCCGCGGCCCACACGGCGAGGTCGCCGAGCGTGCCCCGCTTCACTTCCTCGTAGGTCTTGGTCAGCTCCCGGCACACGGCCGCGCGGCGCTCGGCGCCGAAGACGTCGGCCATCGCGGCGAGGGTGTCGTCGAGGCGGTGCGGGGCCTCGAAGTAGACGAGGGTGCGGCGCTCTTCGGCGACCTCGGTGAGGCGCGAGCGGCGCTCGCCCGCCTTGCGCGGCAGGAACCCCTCGAAGCAGAAGCGGTCCACGGGCAGTCCGGACAGCGCCAGGGCGGTGAGCACGGCGGAGGGCCCCGGCACGGCGGTCACGCGGATGTCCCGCTCGACGGCGGCGGCGACCAGGCGGTAGCCGGGGTCGGAGACCGAGGGCATGCCCGCGTCCGTGACGAGCAGCACCCGGGCCCCGTCGGCGAGCGCCTCGACCAGCTCCGGCGTACGGGCCGACTCGTTGCCCTCGAAGTACGAGACGACCCGCCCCGCGGGCTGTACGTCAAGGGCCTGGGTGAGGCGCCGGAGGCGGCGGGTGTCCTCGGCCGCCACGATGTCCGCCGCCACCAGCTCGGCGGCCAGGCGCGGGGGCGCGTCGGCGGTGTCCCCGATGGGCGTTCCTGCGAGTACGAGCGTTCCTGCTGTCACGGGCCCATCCTCGCAGGGACCCGGCGGTGCCCGGTCCGGCACGAGGGCCCGGTCCGGCACGGGCGGCCGGTCCGGCAAGGGCGGCCGGTCCGGCAAGGGCGGCCGGTCCGGCACGGGGCCCCGGGCGCGGGACTCACACAGCCGCGTTCCCTACGATGGCGCGGTGACCAGTCCAGCGTCCACCACGGACCCCACCGGCTCTTCAGGCCCCGCCGGCGCCTCCGATACGCGGGAGCGGCAGCAGCCGTCCTGGCAGCTGCGGCTGCGCCGATTCGGTTATGCCGCGCCGGCCAGAAGTGGCGTCCGTGACCGCCTCGTCCCGCCCTTCACGGAGCCGGGACCGCGGCTGTGGGCGGCGCTGCGGGTGCCCGCGGAGCGGATCGCGCCGCTGCACCGGGCGCTCGCCTGGGCGGGCCCGCTGCTCGTCGCGCTCGTCGCCGGGGCCCTGCGGTTCTGGAACCTCGGTCACCCCAAGAAGGTGATATTCGACGAGACGTACTACGCCAAGGACGCCTGGGCGCTGCTGCACCGCGGCTTCGAGGTGAACTGGCCCAAGGACTACAACGACGAGGTCATCCGGCTCGGTTCGGACGTGCCGCTCGGGCACGAGGCGTCGTATGTCGTGCACCCGCCGATCGGCAAGTGGGTCATCGCGCTCGGCGAGTGGATGCACGGCCTCACACCGTTCGGCTGGCGGTTCATGACGGCCGTGCTCGGCACGCTGTCGGTCCTGATGCTGTGCCGCATCGGACGCCGCCTGTTCCGCTCGACGTTCCTCGGCTGTCTGGCCGGCGGGCTGCTCGCGGTGGACGGCCTGCACTTCGTGATGAGCAGGACCGCGCTGCTCGACCTGGTCCTGATGTTCTTCGTGCTCGCCGCCTTCGGCTGCCTGGTGGTCGACCGGGACAAGTCCCGGGCCCGGCTCCTCGCCAGGCTCCCGGTCGACGAGGACGGTGTCGTACGCCCCGACTCCGAAGTCGCCGAGCGGACCCGGCTCGGCTGGCGGCCCTGGCGGATCGCCGCCGGGGTCTGTCTCGGCCTGGCCTTCGCCACCAAGTGGAACGGCCTCTACATCCTGGCGGCGTTCGCCCTGATGTCGGTCCTGTGGGACGTGGGCGCGCGCCGGGTCGCGGGCGCGGGACGCCCCTATCTGGCCGTCCTGAAGCGGGACATCGTCCCGGCGTTCGTCTCCACGGTCCCGGTCGCCATCGGCACGTATCTGCTCTCCTGGACCGGCTGGATCGTCACCGACAACGGCTACTTCCGGAACTGGGCGAGCACCGAGGGCAAGGGCGGCAACTGGACCTTCCTGCCGGACTGGGTGCGCAGCCTGTGGCACTACGAGTACGAGGTCTACCAGTTCCACATCGGCCTGACCTCCGGCCACACCTATGACTCCAACCCGTGGAGCTGGCTGGTACTCGGCCGCCCCGTCTCGTACTACTACGAGTCGCCGGCGCCCGGTAAGGACGGCTGCCCCACCGACGCGGCCGGCAAGTGCGCCGCCGAGGTCCTGGCCCTCGGCACCCCGCTCCTGTGGTGGGCGGCGTGCTTCGCGGTCGCCTATGTGCTGTGGCGCTGGCTGTTCCGGCGCGACTGGCGGGCCGGGGCGATCCTGTGCGGCATCGCGGCCGGATATCTGCCCTGGTTCATGTACCAGGAGCGCACGATCTTCTACTTCTACGCCGTCGTCTTCGTGCCTTTCCTGTGTCTGGCCGTGGCCATGATGATCGGCGCGATCCTCGGCCCGCCGGGGTCGTCGGAACGGCGCCGGGTGGGGGGCGCCGTCGCCGCGGGCGTCCTGGTCCTGCTCATCATCTGGAACTTCATTTATTTCTGGCCCATTTACACGGGCACGCCCATTCCGGTGGATTCCTGGCGGGCGCGGATGTGGTTCGACACGTGGGTCTGAATCCGGACTTCTTCGTCCCGTTCACATAACGGCGCCCCTTTCGGTTCCTTCGCCGTCGTACTCTCCTGTCACTCCTTGAACTTGAACATGTTCAAGGACTCATGGGGAGGGGGCGCGGATGCGCAGTGGGGCCAAAGTCGCTCTGGTCGGCGGGGTGTTCGCCGTCATGGTGGGAGGCGCCGGAATCGGCGCCTGGAATCTGCTGAACGGTGTCGCGGGGGGCGTGGATTCGGGGGACGGCGGGCCGCCCGCCACGAAGAGCGGGCCGCCGAGCGCGGCCGAAGTCCGCGAGACGGCCGCCACGTTCCTGGCGGCCTGGGAGAAGGGCTCGGCCACGGACGCGGCGTCGTACACGAACTACGCCGACGAGGCCCAGAAGGCACTCGACGCGTACCGCACCGACGGCCGCATCACCGAAGTGAAGCTGGCGCCGGGCAAGGCGGACGGCGCGAAGGTGCCGTTCTCGGTGACCGCGACGGTGACGTACAAGAAGCACAGCAAGACGTTCTCGTACGACTCGGAACTCACCGTCGTACGCGGCAAGCAGTCCGGGCGGCCGCTGGTCGACTGGGAGCCGTCGGTGCTGCACCCGAACCTCGGTGAAGGCGACGCGCTGCAGGCCGGTGAGGCCCCCGCGCCTCCCGTGCGGGCGCTCGACCGGTCGGGCGCCGAGCTGACCGAGAAGAAGTACCCCTCGCTCGGGCCCGTCCTCGACTCACTGCGCGAGCGGTACGCGGACAAGCTCGACGGCACCCCCGGTGTGGAGCTGTGGATCGAGCGGGCGGGCGAGGGCGCGGCCGACGAGACGCTGCTGACCCTCGCCAAGGGCCGGCCGGGCGAGCTGCGCACCACGCTCAGCGCGGGTGCGCAGGCCGCCGCCGAGCGGGCCGTCGCGCGGCACCCCGAGTCGTCCGTGGTCGCCGTGAAGCCGAGCACCGGCGAGATCCTGGCCGTCGCCAACCACCGCGCGGACGGCTTCAACGCGGCGTTCCAGGGCGCGATGGCACCCGGCTCGACGATGAAGATGGTCTCGGCGGCGCTGCTCATCGACAAGGGCCTCACCAGCGCGAGCGGCAAGGCGCCCTGCCCGGACAAGGCGGTCTGGCAGAGCCAGCAGTTCGGCAATCTGACGGGGCTCACGGCCGATGAGGACGCCACGCTCGCGGACAGCTTCGCGCGCTCGTGCAACACGGCGTTCGTGAAGTTCGCCGACGATCTGCAGGTCGACGACCTCACCAACGAGGCCAGGCGCTACTTCGGGATCGGCGCCGACTGGAAGGCCGGGGTCATCACCCTCGACGGCAACGTGCCCGCGTCCGGCGGCCCCGACACCGCGGCCGCCCTGATCGGCCAGGGCCAGGTGCAGATGAACCCGCTGAACCTCGCGTCCGTCGCCGCGACCATCAGGAACGGCGCCTTCCGGCAGCCGGTGGTCGTGCCGCAGCGCCTCGACAACCGTCAACTGGCCACCGCAGAGCCGCTGGTGGGATCCACCGCCGCCCAACTGCGGCAGATGATGCGGCACACCGCCCTCAGCGGCACCGGCAGGGCGGCGATGGCGGGGCTCGGCCCGGACGTCGGCGCCAAGACCGGTTCCGCCGACGTCGCAGGGCAGGACAGGCCCAACAGCTGGTTCGCCGGCTATCGCGGGGACATCGCCGCGGCCGCGCTGGCCCAGGAGGGCGGGCACGGCGGCGACACGGCCGGGCCGATTGTGGCGGAGGTGCTGCGCGCGGGCGGCTGACCAGCGGCGGGGCAAGCGAGTGCCCCGGCGGGAGCGCCAGGTCACTTGACACCTATAGGGTGCCCATCCGGCCAGGTTCGGTACGGAGAGCGCGGGGCATCTGCGGAGGAAGTAGCTGTGGGCAAGAGAAGGCGCGTGGAACCCGGCAACGGGAGCGGCAACGAGAGCGGCGGCAAGGTGCTGGGCTCCCTGCAGGGGATGCGCAAGGAGGCCAGGGCCGCCCTCATCGGCGGGGCCGTCGCCGTCGTCGCGGCCGGCGCGGGCTTCACCGCGTACGCGCTGTCCGGCGGCGGCACGGAGGACGGCGGCTCGCAGGCGGGCAGCCGGACCACGGCCGGGCGCCCCAAGGCGGAGCAGGGGCCGCCGAGCACCTCCGAAGTACGCACCACCACCGAGAAGTTCCTCGCCGCCTGGGCGAAGGACGACGCGGCGGGGGCGGCGGCGTACACCGACGACGAGAGGGCCGCGAAGACCGCCCTGACCGGGTACCGCAAGGACGCCCGTCTCAGCGAGGTCAAGCTGGAGCCGGGCACCCCCGCGGGCGGGAAGGTGCCGTTCTCGGTGTCGGCCGTTGCCTCGTACGAGGGAAAGAGCAAGCCCCTCGCCTACGACTCCGAACTCACCGTCGTACGCGACGAGAAGAGCGGGAAGCCGGTCGTGCACTGGCAGCCGTCGGTGGTCCACCCGGGCCTGCGCGAGGGCGACTCGCTGCGCGCGGGCGAGGCCGGGACGCCGCCGATCAAGGCCGTGGACCGGGACGGCACCGAGCTGACCCCGCAGAAGTACCCCTCCCTCGGCTCGGTGCTCGACTCGCTGCGCGACAAGTACGGCGACAAGTCCGGCGGCAAGCCGGGCGTCGAACTGCGCATCGTGCGCAAGGAGTCCAAGGACGCCGAGCAGCGGGGCGCCGACGGCAGCAAGGACAAGACGGACGACAAGGCCCTTCCCGACAAGACGCTCCTGACCCTGACCAAGGGCACCCCCGGCACGGTCCGCACCACCCTCAGCGCCAAGGCGCAGGCCAACGCCGAGGCCGAGGTGAAGAAGCGGCAGCGGGCCTCGGTGGTGGTCCTCAAGCCGTCCACGGGCGAGATCCTGGCGGCCGCCAACTCCAACGCGGGCGGCATGAACGTGGCGCTGCAGGGCTCCCTCGCGCCCGGCTCCACGATGAAGATCGTGACCGCTTCGATGCTCCTGGAGAAGAAGCTCGCGAGCATCGACAAGCCGCACCCGTGCCCCAAGTACCAGGAGTACGGCGGCTGGAAGTTCCAGAACGTCGAGAAGTTCGACATCAAGAACGGCACGTTCCGCTCCAGCTTCGCCGCGTCCTGCAACACGGCCTTCATCTCGCAGGCCGAGAAGCTCAAGGACGACGACCTGACCAAGCAGACCCAGGAGGTCTTCGGGCTCGGCCGGGGCAACTGGACCACCGGTGTCTCCACCTTCGACGGCGCGGTGCCGGTGCAGTCCGACGCGCAGATGGCCGCCTCGCTGATCGGCCAGGGCGGGGTGCGGATGAATCCGCTGAACGTCGCCTCGGTGATCGCGACCGCCAAGACGGGGGTATTCCGCCAGCCCTATCTGGTCGCCCCCGAGGTGGACGAGCGCGCCCTCGCGACCGCCCCGCGCAAGCTGAGCCCGGCGGCGCAGGCCCAGTTGAAGGAGCTGCTCACCTACACCGCCACCTCCGGTTCCGCTGCCGAGGCGATGGCGGGCCTCGGCCCGGACATCGGCGGCAAGACCGGCTCCGCCGAGGTCGACGGCCAGAAGAAGCCCAACGGCTGGTTCACCGCCTGGCGCGGCGACCTCGCCTCGGCAGCGGTGATCCAGGAGGGCGGCCGCGGCGGTAAGTCGGCGGGGCCGCTGGTGGCGGCGGTCCTCCGGGGCGGGGAGTAAGCGAACCGGGGGTGCGCGGCGCCGGCAGGCGTCCCGTACACGATGCGGGCGGCGCACCCCCGGACCTGAAGGACCTCGATACCGGGTCGCATGGCGCGTACACCTACCGCTAGCGTGCCGCCATGAGCAGCTCAGCCGGCACCGCCGCCCACCCCCGTTTCGCCGAGGCCCTGCGCGCACTCGGCCTGGATTCCGTGATCGACCAGGTGCGCACCTTCCCGGAGGCGACCCGCACCGCCGCGCAGGCCGCCGAAGCGATCGGCTGCGAGCTGAGCCAGATCGTGAAGTCGCTGATCTTCGCGGTGGACGACGTTCCGGTCCTGGTGCTCATGGACGGCGCCTCACGGGTCGATGTGGAGCTCGTACGACGGGAGTTGGGCGCCGAGAAGGTGACGCGCGCGGACGCCGGTGTCGTCCGGGAGACCACCGGGTACGCGATCGGCGGCGTGCCGCCCTTCGGCCACCGCACCCGCACCCGGGTCATCGCCGACCGCTCGCTGCTCGCCCACGACGTGGTGTGGGCGGCCGCGGGCACCCCGCACGCCGTGTTCCCGATGGCCCCCAAGTCGCTGATCGCGCACGCCGGCGGCACCCTCGCGGACGTCCGCGAGCAGACCGCGTGACCCCGCTCGTCGCGGCGGCCGTCGTCCTGGCGGCCGTCACGCACGCCAGCTGGAACGCGATAGCCCACCACATCAAGGACCAGCTCCTCGCCTTCACGCTGCTCTCCGGCGGCGGCGCGCTGATCGGCGCGGTCCTCGCCTGCTTCGCCCCGCTCCCGGCGGCCGGCGCGTGGCCGGCCCTGATCGCCTCCGCGGCCCTGCACGTGGCCTACCAGGCCCTGCTGATGCGGTCGTTCAGCCTCGGCGACTTCGGCCAGATGTATCCCATCGCCCGCGGTACGGCGCCACTCGTCGTCACCGTCGCGGCCGCCGTCTTCGTCGGCGAGCGCATCGACGGCTGGCAGCTGACCGGTGTCGCGGTGGCCTCCGCGGGCCTGGTGGGCCTGGCCCTGTGGGGTATCCGCGGCTCCGGGCGGCGGCCGCACTGGCCCGCGATCGTCGCCGCCCTCGCGACCGGCCTGTCCATCGCGGCGTACACGGTCGTGGACGGCGTGGGCGTACGCGCCTCCGGCACCTCGCTCGGCTATATCGCCTGGCTGATGATCCTGGAGGGCCTGGCGATCCCGGCGTACGCGCTCTACCGGCACCGCTCCGAACTGCCGTCGCTGCTGCGCCCGTACGCGCTGCGCGGCCTGCTCGGCGCGGCCCTCTCGGTCGCCGCCTACGGCCTGGTCCTGTGGGCGCAGACGCGGGCGGCGCTCGCCCCGATCGCGGCGCTGCGGGAGTCGTCGATCATCGTGGGGGCGGGGATCGGCGCGGTGTTCTTCAAGGAGAGGTTCGGGGCGCCGAGGATCGCGGCGGCGGGCCTGATGGTGGTCGGGATCGGGCTGATGCTGCACGCGGGGTGAGCGCCGCTCACAGGGCCGTACGGACCGCCCGCACCAGGGCCTGCGCCCTCGGGTCGGCCGTGACGCCCTTCTGCAGGCCGTTCGTCACATACCCGAACGCGATGCCCGACTCGGGGTCCGCGAAGCCCAGCGGACCGCCGCGTCCCGGGTGGCCGAACGAGCCGGGGCCGAGCAGCGGGGACGCCGGGCCGTGCAGCATGTAGCCGGGCCCGAAGCGGGTGTTCACGACGAGCACCCGGTCGGGACCCGCCGACTCCTCGGTCCGCGCGAGCGCGACGGTGGCAGGCGCGAACAGCCGTGCCCGGCCGTCGGCCGCACCGATCAGCGCGGCGTAGAAGCGGGCCAGGGAGCGGGCGGTGGCGATGCCGTTCGACGCGGCGAGTTCGGCGGCGCGGTACTCCGGGGCGTTCTCGTCCGGGGCGACGAGGGCGCCGAAGGCGCGGCGTGTGAGGGACTCGGGGTCGGCGTAGGCCTCGGCGACGTTCCGCTTCGGGCGCATCCGAAGGGCGCCTGGGCCCGTGGCGGGCGGCTCGACCGGTCCGACCCGGCCCACCCGGTGGGCCTGCGCCGCGGGCAGCCCCAGCCACAGGTCGAGGCCGAGGGGCCCGGCGAGCTCATCGGCGATCCACTGCCCGATGGTGCGTCCCGTCACGCGCCGCACCAGCTCGCCGAGCAGCCAGCTGTAGGTCTGCGCGTGATAGCCGTGGTCCGTGCCCGGCTCCCAGACGGGGCTCTGGGCGGCGACCGCGTCGGGCCCCTCGTCGAGCCCGGCCACGGTCAGCGGCCGGTCGAGCACGGGGACGCCCGCGCGGTGCGAGAGCAGCTGGCGTACGAGGGTGCGCTCCTTGCCCTGTGCCTTGAACTCGGGCCAGTACGTACCCACCGGGGCGTCCAGGTCGAGGCGGCCACGCTGGTGCAGGAGGAGCGGGACGGCGGCGGCGACGCCCTTGGTGGCGGAGCGGACTATCTGGGCGGTGCCCTGCTCCCAGGGCTCGTCTCCGTCCACATCCCTGGTGCCGGCCCACAGGTCGACGACCTTGCGGCCGTGGCGGTAGACGGTCACGGCGGCGCCGCGTTCACCGCGCTCGGTGAAGTTGCGTACGAAGGCGTCCTCGACGGGCTCGAACCCCGGCGCCACGGTGCCCTGGACGTCCACGGCCACTCCTGTCCTCACGTTGCCGACCCTCCATGGTGCAACGTTCATCCATCACCGTGGATTCCGGGTCGACTCTCAGGCGCCCGACCGCACCGACCGCGGGTCGAAGCCGAACGGCAGCTCGAGCCGGTGCGCCCGCATCAGCTCGTCGTCGGCCAGCAGCTCGCCCGTCGGGCCGTCCGCCACCACCGCGCCCTCACTCAGCACCAACGCCCGCGGACAGAGCTCCATCGCATACGGCAGATCGTGCGTGACCATCAGCACCGTCACGTCCAACGACCGCAGGATGTCCGCGAGTTCGCGCCGTGACGCCGGGTCGAGGTTGGACGACGGCTCGTCCAGGACCAGGATCTCCGGTTCCATCGCGAGCACCGTCGCCACCGCGACCCGCCGCCGCTGCCCGAAGGACAGATGGTGCGGGGGCCGGTCCGCGAAGGACTCCATGCCCACCAGGGACAGCGCCTTGTGGACGCAGGCTTCGAGCTCCGGCCCGCGCAGGCCCGCCGCGGCGGGCCCGAAGGCCACGTCCTCGCGCACCGTCGGCATGAAGAGCTGGTCGTCCGGGTCCTGGAAGACGATGCCGACGCGGCGGCGGATCTCGGCGAGGTTCGCCCTGGCCACCGGGAGTCCGGCCACGGTGACCGAGCCCGCGCCCGCCGTGAGGATGCCGTTGAGGTGCAGGACCAGGGTGGTCTTGCCCGCGCCGTTGGGCCCGAGCAGCGCGACGCGCTCACCGCGGCCGATGCCGAAGTCGACGCCGAAGAGCGCCTGGTGCCCGTCGGGGTAGGCGTACGCGAGGCCGGAGACCTCCAGCGAGAGGGCCGGCTCAGGGGCCGCAGGAGACGAAGCAGTCACAGAAACCATCCCAACAGGCAGACCGCGAGAGCGGACAGCGGAAGCGTGAGGGCGTACGACCACTGCGCCCGGGAGGCCGTCACCTCGTCGATGACCGGCATCGAACCGGCGTAGCCACGGCTGACCATCGCGAGATGGACCCGCTCGCCGCGCTCGTAGGAGCGGATGAAGAGGGCGCCCGCGGACTTGGCGAGGACGCCCCAGTGGCGTACGCCGCGTGCCTCGAAGCCGCGCGACTCGCGCGCGATCCGCATCCGCCGCATCTCGTCCGTGATCACATCCCCGTACCGGATCATGAAGGAGGCGATCTGCACGAGCAGCGGCGGCAGCTTGAGGCGCTGCAGGCCGAGGAGGAGTTCGCGCAGTTCGGTGGTGGCGGCGAGGAGGACGGAGGCGGCGACGCCGAGGGTGCCCTTGGCGAGGACGTTCCAGGCGCCCCACAGGCCGTTCACGCTGAGGGAGAGACCGAGGAACTCGACGCGCTCGCCCTGCGCCACGAACGGCATCAGGACCGCGAACGCCACGAACGGCACCTCGATGAGGAGCCGCTTGAGCAGGAAGCCGGCCGGTACGCGGGCCGCGTACGCCACCGCCGCGAGCAGCGCCGCGTAGAGCCCGAACGCCCACATCGACTCGCGCGGCGTCGAGACGACGACCACCACGAAGCAGAAGACGGCGGCGAGCTTGCAGTGCGGCGGCAGCGCGTGCACCGGCGAGTGTGCGTGCCGGTAGAGGCGGTGGGCGTGGCCGGCGCCCATGTCAGATCCGTTCTTCCGTACGGACGGGGGTCTCCTCCGACACCGCCGCCGCCGCACGCCGGCGCCGTACCGTCCAGAACACGCCCGTGCCGACGACCACCGTGGCGCCCACGCCGATCACGCCCGCGAGGCCGCCGGAGAGCCGGGCGTTCGCGATGTCCTTGACGCCGTAGTCGGCGAGCGGGGAGTCCTTGGCCGCGTGGTCCTCGGCCTTCTTGTCGATGCCCTGGTCCGTGGCGACCTTCTCCAGGCCGTCGGGGTTCGCGGAGGCGTAGAAGCTGACGAAGCCCGCGAGCACCAGCGAGGCGACCAGGCCGGCCGCCCACACCTTGCGGGGCGAGCGGACCGGGCCCTCGACGGTCGCCGGGGCCGCGTCCACGAGTTCGCCGCCGACCCGCAGCTTGAGCGGCGCGGTCAGGCCGCGGGCGCCGTACACGAGGTCGGGGCGGACGGCGATGACGGCGCCGACGGTGGCCGCGGTGATGGCGGCCTCGCCGATGCCGATGAGGGTGTGCACGCCGACCATGGCCGTGAAGACGGTGCCGAGCGCCACATCCGTGGTGCCCCCGAGCGCGTACATCGCGGTGAAGGCGGTCGCGGCCGCGGGCACGGAGACCAGGGCGGCGACGAAGGAGGCGACGGTCACCGAGCGGCGCTTCTTCGGCAGCACCTTGACCAGGCCGCGGAAGAGCAGATACGAGACGACGACCGTGACGACGGCCATGTTCGTGATGTTCACGCCGAGCGCGGTGAGACCGCCGTCGGCGAAGAGGACGCCCTGCATCAGGAGCACCACGGAGACGCAGAGCACCCCGGTACAGGGCCCGACGAGTATCGCGGCGAGCGCCCCGCCCAGGAGATGCCCGCTGGTGCCGGCGGCGACGGGGAAGTTCAGCATCTGCACGGCGAAGATGAAGGCCGCGACGAGCCCGGCGAGCGGTGCGGTGCGCTCGTCGAGTTCCCTGCGCGCACCCCGCAGGGACACGGCGACGGCGCCCGCGGCGACGACTCCGGTGACCGCGGAGACCGGGGCGTTGATAAATCCGTCGGGGACATGCATGGGCAGGCTCCGCTTCGGCAAGGGGATTGACCAAGGGCTCGACCAGGCTTGGCCAAGGGCTCGACCAGGTGCTTAGCCGTTCGATGATAGTGGCCTCTTGCAAAGGCTTTGCAAGAGCGGCGGGGACACAATTAGCGCTGGAGCCGATCTCTGGAAATATGCGACATTAGTGGAGGAACCGCAGTGAAAACCGTGCGACTGTGAGGAGCCCGTGATGTCCGCCGTGGTCGAGGAACACGCACGGGCCCATCTCGTCACCGACGCACCGGACGGCCAGCGCGCGCTGCGCGTGGCCCTCCGCTACGACCCTTCTTCGGAAGCCCACGACGTCCGGATTGCCCTCCCGGGCTCCCCGCCCGAGAAGAACGTGTCCGGCAAGGAGTGGGCCCTGCCCCGGGAACTCCTGGAGCAGGGCCTGCGCTCCCCGGCCGGCAGCGGCGACATCCGCGTCTGGCCGTGCGGCCGGGTGCAAGTGGTGGTCGAGTTCCACGCGCCGGGCGGAGTGACGGTGCTGCAGTTCGACTGCGTACCGCTGATGCGCTTCCTGCGGCGCACCTACGCGGCGGCGGCACCCGTCACTCCTTGACCCGGCCGCGGCTCACTCCCTGACTCGGACGCGGCTCGTCCCTGGACTCAGACGCGGGCCAACTCCCGTTCCTTGTCCGGGTCTTCGGGACGCACACCGGACTCGTCACCGAGCCGCTCACGCAGCTGCTCACCCTCGACGTCGACATTGGGAAGCAGCCGGTCGAGCCACTTCGGCAGCCACCAGGCGCGGTGCGAGAGCAGCGCGAGAACCGCGGGCACGATGGCCATACGGACGACGAAGGCATCGAAGAAGACCGCGATGGCGAGGCCGAAGCCGATCATCTTCACCATCTGCTCGCTGGAGCCGATGAAGCCCGCGAACACCGCGATCATGATCACCGCGGCGGCCGAGACCACCCGTGCACCGTGCCGGAAGCCGGTGACGATCGCCTGGCCAGGGCGCTCCCCGTGGACGTAGGCCTCCCGCATCCGGGTCACGAGGAACACCTCGTAGTCCATCGCGAGGCCGAAGACCACACCGACCATGAAGATCGGCATCATCGACATGATCGGGCCGGTCTGCTCGACCCCGAACAGCGAGCCGAGCCAGCCCCACTGGAAGACCGCGACGACCGCGCCGAGCGCGGCGACCACGGAGAGCAGGAAGCCGAGCGCGGCCTTCAGCGGCACGAGCACCGAGCGGAAGACGACCATCAGCAGCAGGAAGGCGAGGCCCACCACCAGTGCCAGATAGGGCAGCAGGGCTTCGTTGAGCTTCTGCGAGACATCGATGTTCATCGCGGTGGTGCCGGTGACCATGGTCTTGGCGCCGGTGTCCGCGGTGATCTTGCCGCCCGCGTCCCGGATCGCGTGCACCAGCTCCTCGGTCTCCGTGCTGCTGGGCTTGGAGGTGGGCACGACGGTGAGTACGGCGGTGTCGCCCGCCTTGTTGAAGGTGGCGGGGGTGACCGCGGCGACGTCCTTCAACCCCGAGACGGTCCTGGCGACTTCGGCCGCCGCCGCCTTCGGCTCCGCACTGCCCTCGGCGTCGACGACGACCATCAGGGGCCCGTTGAAGCCGGGCCCGAAGCCCTCGGAGACCAGGTCGTAGGCCTTGCGCTGGGTGGTGCTCGTCGGCTGCGCGCCGTCGTCGGGGAGACCGAGTTCCAGCTTGCTCGCCGGCAGCGCGACGGCACCGAGCCCGACGACTCCGACGAGCAGCACCATCAGCGGCTTGCGCAGCACGAACCGGGCCCAGCGGGTACCCGCGTTGTCCTTGCCCGCGCCCCCGCCTCCGTCCCGCTGCTTCTCCTCGGCCCGCTGCTTCTCCTCGGCCGCCTTGCGCGCCTTCTTGCCGAAGACGCGCTTGCCCGCGTAGCCGAGCAGCGCCGGGATCATCGTCAGGGCGATGAGTACGGCGATGGCCACCGTGCCGGCCGCCGCGATGCCCATCTTGGTGAGCATCGGGATATTGACGACGGCGAGGCCCACCAGGGCGATGACGACGGTGAGTCCGGCGAAGACGACGGCCGAGCCCGCGGTGCCGACGGCCCGTCCTGCGGCGTCCTCGCGCTCGCGCCCCTCGGCCAGTTCGGCCCGGTAGCGGGAGACGATGAACAGCGCGTAGTCGATGCCGACGGCGAGCCCGATCATCATCGCGAGGGTCGACGTGGTGCTGGACAGATCGAGCGCCGTGGCGAGCGCGGTGATCCCGGAGACCCCGATACCGACCCCGATCAACGCGGTGAGCAGCGGAAGCCCGGCGGAGACCAGGGAGCCGAAGGTGATCACCAGGACCACGGCCGCGACCCCGACGCCGATGATCTCGGTGGCCCCGGTCTCGGGAATGGCCTGCAGCGCGTCACCGCCGATCTCGATGGTGAGCCCGGCGTCCCGCGCGCCCTGGCCCGCCTCCTTGAGCTCGTCGCGCGAGGACTCCTCCAGGTTCATTCCGGAGACCTTGTACGACACCTGGGCGTAGGCGGTCGTGCCGTCCTTGCTGACGGCCTTGGACTTGAACGGGTCGGCGACACCGGCGACTTCACCGCCGCCCTGCAGCTCGTGCACGGCCTTCTCGACGGCCGCCTTGTTCGCCGGGTCCGTCATCTTCTGGCCGTCCGGGGCCTTGAAGACCACGCGAGCGGTGGCCCCGTCGGGGTTGGCACCCGGTGAGCGCTGCTCGAGGAGGTCGAAGGCGCGCTGGGCCTCCGTGCCGGGGATGGAGAAGGAAGTCGAGCCTGTGCCCGACGAGTTGGCGGCGCCCACTCCGGCGAGGGCGAGCAGGGCGACCCATATCAGGACGACGAAGTGCCGTCGCCGGAAGGAGAACCGGCCGAGTTTGTAGAGGAACGTGGCCACTTGGGCGTACTCCCGGTCAAGTCGTGGTGGGTTCAGGGCAGGAGGAACCAGCCCGACGACGTGAGCGGCGTGTCAGGTGGGACTGGGACGAAGCTGGGTGGGTGGGTCAGATGCCGAGGGCGGGGAGGATCACGGCATCGACGTAATCGGCGAGGAAGGCCTTGTCCGGCGGCCTGTCCTCGATCAGCTGCCGGGCCACGAAGGCGCCGACCAACATGTGCACGACGTACTGGAGGGCCGGATGCCCCTCCCGTACCTCGCCGCGTTCGACGGCCCGGCGCAGCACCGCGTCGAGCCCCGTCAGTTCGGGCTCGAACAGCAGCTCGCGCATGGCCTGATGGAGATCCGGGTTGCCGTGCATGGCCTGGGCCAGACCCCGCATCAGCGCGGAGTCCTTCTCCATCTGGCAGTCGTCGGCACCGTCGACCATCGCGTGGAAGTCACCGCGCAACGACCCGGTGTCGATGTCCGCGAGGCTGACCGGCTTGTTGAACCGCACCGCCCTGACGACCAGCTCCGGCTTGCTCCCCCACTGGCGGTAGAGGGTGGCCTTGCTGGACTTCGTGCGCGCCGCGACGGCGTCCATGGTGAGGGCGTCGTAGCCGATCTCGCGCAGCAGATCGAGCACGGCCTCGTAGAGCTCGGCCTCCCGCTCGGGGGTGATACGGCTGCGCGCCATCGCCGTGGTGCCTTCCTTGAGCCGAAGTGCCGGGTTCCTTGAGCCGAAGCTACGGCATGCCGAACGAAACGGTTTCGTACGCATACGACGGTACGGCACGCGTCTTCGAAACGAAACGGTTTCGTACGTGTGCTCAGTCACGTGCACCGGTCACGCGCACCGGCCACGCGAACTGGTGACGCGAACTGGTGACCCGCACCGATCACCCGCGCCGAGCACGCGAACCGATCACGCCCACCCGCGCAAAGTTCTCAGGTTGCCGCCCCCTCCGTACCGGAAAAGCATGGTGAGGTGAGTGACGCCGCATATCTCCGTTTTCCGCATCTGCACGGCAGCCTCCTCTGCTTCGCCGCCGAGGACGATCTCTGGGTGTCCCCGCTGACCCCGGAGGGCTCGGTCCCGGAGCGCGCCTGGCGCCTGACCGTGGACCGCACCCGGGTCGGCCATCCGCGCTTCTCGCCGGACGGCACCAGGATCGCCTTCACGACCTGGCGCAGTCTCGATCCGGAGATCCATGTCGTGCCGGTCTCGGGCGGTCCCGCGACCCGCCTGACGTACTGGGGCAACACGGATACCAAGGTCTGTGGCTGGACCCCCGACGGCGACGTGCTCGCCGTCGCCTCGCACGGCCAGCCCTTCTCGTACTTCACCTGGGCCTACTCCGTGCCGACCGACGGCTCACCCGGCGGCAAGCTGCCCTGGGGCCCGGTCGACGACATCGCGGTGGCCGATGTCGACGGCGAGCGGCGCACCCTGCTGCTCACCGGCAAGCCCCCGCACGAACCGGCCGCCTGGAAGCGCTACCGCGGCGGCGCCACGGGCCGTCTCTGGCTGCACGGCGAGCGGCTGCTCCCCGACCTCGGCGGGCACTTCTCCAGCCCGATGTTCGTGGGCGACCGGATCGCCTTCCTCGCCGACCACGAGGGCATCGGGAATCTGTACTCCTGCGCGCCCGACGGCACGGATCTGCGCCGCCACACCGACCACGACACGTTCTACGCCCGGCACGCGGCCAGTGACGGCGAGCGGGTCGTCTACCAGTGCGCGGGCGACCTCTGGATGGTCGAGGACCTCTCGCCCGGCGGCCGACCCCGCAAGCTCGACGTCCGCCTCGGCGGGCCCCGCGCCGGGCGCCGGATCTACCAGGTACCGGCCGCCAGCCATCTGGACGCCCTCTCCGTGGACGAGACGGGCCGGGCCAGCGCGGTCGTCGTGCGCGGCAGCCTGTACTGGCTGACCCACCGTGACGGACCGGCCCGCACCATCACGGACACCCCTGGGGTGCGGGTGCGGCTTCCGGAGATGCTCGGCTCGGGCGGCCAGGTCGCGTACATCACGGACGCCGAGGGCGAGGACGCCGTCGAGATCGCGTATCTGCCGCGTGCGAGCGGCGACCGGGAGCCGCGCCGGATGGCATCGGGCGAGCTCGGCCGGGTGCAGGAGATGGTCGCGGACCCGGACGGTGAGCGCCTCGCCATCGCCTCCAACGACGGGCGGCTGCTGCTCATCGATGTCACCGAGGACTCCAACGGCGAGGTCACCGAGCTGATCCGGTCCATCAACGGCCCGGTGCGCGATCTCGCGTTCTCCCCGGACGGCAACTGGCTCACCTGGTCCCACCCCGGCATCGGCCGCTCCCTGCGCCAGATCAAGCTGGCCCGGATCAAGGACCGCACGATCGTCGACCTCACCAACGGCCGCTTCGAGGACGAGAATCCGGTCTTCACCAGCGACGGCCGCTATCTGGCATTCCTGTCCTGGCGCGGCTTCGACCCGGTCTACGACGTGCACACCGGCGATCTGTCGTTCCCGCTCGGCTGCCGCCCCTATCTCGTCCCCCTGTCGTCCGCGACCCCCTCCCCCTTCGCGCTCTCCCCCGACGGACGGCCCGCGGCGGGCGGCCTCGACCCGGCCGAGAACGACGGTGACGGAGCCGCCTCCCGCGCGAACGAAGCCGAGAGCGGTGGAGGTACGGTCACCGTCGAGATCGAGGGCCTGGAGAACCGGGTCACGCCGTTCCCGGTCGCGGCCTCCAAGTACTCCGCGCTCTATCCGGTCAGCGGCGGCGGCCTGGTCTGGATGCGGTGGCCGATCTCCGGCGCGCTCGGCGAGACCTTCGCCAATCCCACGGACACCTCGGGCCGCCCGAGCCTGGAGCACTTCAACATCACCAAGGCGAAGAAGACCGAACTGGTCAGTCATCTCGACTGGTTCGCGCTCAGCGGCGACGGCAGCCGGCTCGTCGTCGTCGACGAGGGCGAGCTGCGGGCCGTGCCCTCCACCGAGTCCGGCGACTCCGACTCCACGGTCTGGATCGATCTGCGGCGCATCCTGCACGAGGTCGATCCGGCCGCCGAGTGGCAGCAGTCCTACGACGAGGCGGGCCGGGTCATCCGCGCCTACTTCTGGGAGCCCGGCATGTGCGGCATCGACTGGGGCGCCGTACTCGACCAGTACCGCCCGCTCGTCGAACGGGTCGCGTCCCCCGACGAGTTCGCGGACCTGCTGCGCGAGGTGCTCGGCGAACTGGGCACCTCGCACGCCTACGTCTCCCCCGCCCGCCGCAACGAGGGCCCCCCGCACTTCCAGCGCGCCCAGGGCCTGCTCGGCGCCAATCTGGTCTGCCGTGACGGCGCCTGGCTCGTCAAGCGGATCCTGCCCGGCGAGTCCTCCGACTCCAAGGCCCGCTCACCGCTCGCGGGCGCGGGCATCCGCGAGGGCGCGGTCCTCACCCATGTCGACGGCCGCCCCGTGGACCCCGTCACGGGCCCGTACCCGCTGCTCGCGGGCGCGGGCGGCACCACGGTCGAGCTCACCTTCAAGGCGGCCGAAGGCGAAGGCCGCTCACGCCGTGTCGCCGTCGTCCCGCTCGTCGACGAACGCCCCCTGCGCTACCAGGACTGGGTGGCCAAACGCCGTGAAGTCGTACGGGAGTTGAGCCACGGCAAGTGCGGCTATCTGCACATCCCCGACATGGGCGGCTCCGGCTGGGCCCAGTTCAACCGCGATCTGCGCATGGAGGTCTCCCGCCCGGCCCTGATCGTGGACGTACGCGGCAACGCCGGCGGCCACATCAGCGAACTCGTCGTCGAGAAGCTCACCCGCACGATCCTGGGCTGGGACCTGACGCGCAACGCCCAGCCGGTCTCGTACGCCTCCAACGCCCCGCGCGGCCCGATCGTGGCCCTGGCCGACGAAGCCACGTCGTCCGACGGCGACATGATCACTGCCGCATTCAAACTGCTCGGCCTCGGGCCGGTCGTCGGGCAGCGCACCTGGGGCGGCGTGGTCGGCATGACGGGACGGCACCGGCTCGGCGACGGCACGGTGATCACGGTGCCGATGAACGCGGCATGGTTCGACACCTACGGCTGGGACGTCGAGAACAAGGGCGTGGAGCCGGATATCGAGGCCCTGCGCACCCCGCTCGACTGGGCCGAGGGCCGGCACGCCCAGCTCGACGACGCGGTCCGGGTCGCACTCGACCTCCTGGAGCGTCACCCGGCGGCCGATCCGCCCGACTACTCGGCAGTACCGGATCGCCGCCGACCGCGGCTGCCACCCCGCGCATAAGGGACGATTACAGAGGGCAATTGATCGAAATGCGCGGAATGTCCGACCGTGCCACGCTGGTCGAGGCCCGACCCCCTCACCCACTTTGGGAGTGAACCTCATGGGCATGAAGGACCAGTTCCAGGACAAGGCCAACGAGCTCGCCGACAAGGCCAAGAGCAAGTTCGGCGACGCGAAGGACGAGACCTCGGACCGTGCCTCGCAGGCGCAGGACGACCTCTCGGACCGCGCCTCGCAGGCCCAGGAGTACGGCCAGGACAAGGCCGACGACGCTCAGGACCGGTGGAACGAGCAGTAACCCTCTGCCGCACACAGGAGCGCACCCGTACCAAGTACGGGTGCGCTCTTGGCAGTTCCAATGGAAGCCCGTCAGCGCGCTCTTGGCGGTTGGTCACCGTCTTGAGCCTGGGGGGCGCAATTTGAGCCCGTCCGGCGATTGAGGACGAGCCCGCAGGGCGATGTAGCGGCGCCCCGGGCCGACGGCACGGTCAACGCACCGTAAGCCGCTCCCTAAGAACGAACCTTCTCGTCCGCCGCGCCACCCTCTCCCACAAGCCCCTTGCCGACCTCGCCGAGCCGCGGCTCGAACCGCCGCATCTCCCGCTGCCCCACGGTCGCGATGATCCCCGGCAAGTAGCCCCGCATGGACTGCATCCCGCGCAGCCACCACTGCGCGTACACATGCGCGGAGCGCCGCTCGATCCCCGCGACGATCCGGTCCACGGCGGGGCCCAGCGGATACGTCTTGTTGGACGGCCACGGCAGCCGCTGCCGCAACTCCCGCATGACGTCGTCCTGGTCGGCGCCGCGCACCATGTCCGTGTCGGTCCACGACAGATAGCCGACGCCGACCTTCACGCCCTTGTAGCCGACCTCGGCCCGCAGCGAGTGCGCGAACGCCTCGACCCCGGACTTGGACGCGCAGTAGGCGCTCATCATGGGCGCGGGCGTGATCGCGGCGAGCGAGGCGATCTGCAGGAAGTACCCGCGGCTCTCCATCAGCACGGGCAGAAACGCCCGCCCGGTCACGGCCGAGCCGATCAGATTGACCTCGATCACCCGGCGCCACGCCACCGGATCGGAGTCGACGAACGGACCGCCGCTCGCCACACCGGCGTTGGCGACCACGATGTCGACCTTGCCGAAGCGCTGCTTCACCTCCTGGGCGACCTGCGCCATCGCCTCGTGGTCGGTGACATCCGCGTACCAGGTGTCGCTCTCGGTGTGCAGCCGCTCCGAGACCTGCTTGAGGACATCCGGCTCCAGACCGACGAGCGCCACCTTGGCCCCGCGGGCCGACAGCTTGCGGGCGAGCAGCTCACCCACGCCCCGAGCGGCCCCCGTGACGACCGCGACCTGGCCTTCCAGGCTCACCTTGCTCATGCGCCCTCCTTGATGTGACCGACCTGACCGACCTGACCTGCTTGACCGGCTTGTACGTACGCGCCGACCAGTTCCCGGATCTTCCCGGTGACCGCGTCGGGCGCCTCGACCGGAGTCATGTGCCCCATTCCCGCGAGCTCGGTGAGACCCACGCAGTTCGGCAGCGCGGCCACCAGGGCACGAGCGTGCACCACGGGCGTCAGCCGGTCCACGGTCCCGGCGATCACGGCGGTCGGCGTCCTCAACTCCCGTACGTCCGCGTCGAGATCGAGCCCGGCGAGCACATGCGACCAGCCGTGCCGCACGAGCCGCGGGCAGGCGTGCACGATCCGCGCGCAGGCCTCGACCTTGTCGGGCGACGAGCCGGGCCCCATCGTCGCGTACCGCAGGATCCGCTTGGCCACCGGCGTGACCGGGCCGAGCGGCGCCCGCGCCCCGAGCACCGACTTGGTGAGCCGGGTACGCAGCCGGCCGGCCCGCAGCGGCAGCACCGTGGACTCGGCGACCAGCTTCGAACTGCCCGTGCTGCACAGCAGAACGGCCGCCGTGTGCTCCCGGAACTTGGCCCGCCCCGCGGACGCCATCAGCGTCATCCCGCCCATGGAGTGGCCCACGAGCACGGCCTTCTCACCGGGTTCGAGCGCGGTGGCGAGCACCGCCTCCAGGTCGTCGGCGAGCGCCTGGGTGCTGTACCCGGCGGGCCCGACTGGCGCGGGACTGCGGCCGTGGCCGCGCTGGTCGTAGGTGATGACGCGGTGCTGCTGCGCCAACTCCCTTATCTGCGCCGCCCAGAAGGCCGTCGAGCAGGTCCAGCCGTGCGACAGCAGCACCGCGGGCGCGCCTTCGGGACCGTGCACCTCGATATGCAGCCGCGCGCCGTCGGCGGAGACCGCGGTCAGCTCGCGAGCGGCGACCGGAGGTGCGTAAGGACCGTCCGCGCCGCGCTTCCCATTGGTCCGCATCAATCGGCTCATGCGCCGGCCTCGACCTTCTCCGTACGCGCCTTCTTGGCGGGGGCGGGCGGGGCCACGGCACCGTCGTCCGGCCGCGGCCCCCGGACCACCTCGTACTCGGCGAGGTCGACGCGCCGGGTCGCGGTGCGGAACTCGGTGGTGGTGCCGGGCCACAGGGTGGTGTTGACGCCATTGGGGTCGAGGTACCAGCTGTTGCAGCCGCCGGTGTTCCAGACGGTGCGCTTCATCCGCTCCTGGACGCGCCGGTTCCACTCGTTCACGGCGGACGGCCGCGCGGCGAGCGCCGCCTTGCCGCCGAGCACGTCCAACTGCCGCAGATAGTCGGCCATGTAGTTCAGCTGGGACTCGATCATCAGGATCATCGAGGAGTTGCCGAGCCCGGTGTTGGGCCCGATGATCGTCATCCAGTTGGGGAACCCGGCGGCCGTCGCACCGCGCAGCGACTTCATGCCGGTCTTCCACACCTCGGTGAGCGTATGGCCCTCGGCGCCGACCACCCGGTCCGCGATCGGCATGTCGGTGACGTGGAAGCCGGTGCCGAAGATGATCGCGTCGACCTCGGTCTCGGTGCCGTCGGCGGCGACGAGGGTGTTGCCCCGCACCTCGCTCAGACCGCTCGCCACCACGTCCACATTGGGCTTGGCCAGCGCCGGGTAGTAGTCGTTGGACAGCAGGATCCGCTTGCAGCCGATGCGGTACGTCGGCGTCAGCTTGGCCCGCAGCGCCGGGTCCTTGATGGCGCGGCGCATATTGGCCTTGGCCAGGGACTCCACGAGCCCCAGCTCATTGGGCCGCTTGGTGAACGCCTGGACCTGCAGCTCCCGTATGCCCCACAGGATTCCGCGGCGCGCGTGGGTGGTGAACGGCAGCTGCCGGTGCAGCCAGCGCTCGACGCCACTGATGGCCCGGTCGGCGCGCGGCATCACCCAGGGCGGGGTGCGCTGGAACAGCGTGAGCCGGCCCACCTCCGCCTGGATCGCCGGCACGATCTGGATGGCCGAGGCGCCGGTGCCGATCATGGCGACGCGCTTGCCGCGCAGGTCGTAGTCGTGGTCCCAGCGCGCGGAGTGGAAGACCTTGCCCTCGAAGGTGTCCAGGCCCGGGATGTCGGGGATCTGCGGGTCGGAGAGCGGCCCGGTGGCGGAGACGACGACATCGGCGGTCAGGGTGCCGCGTACCGTGTCGATCTCCCAGCGCAGCTCGTCACCGTCCCAACGCATCTGCTTGACCTCGGAGTTGAGGCGGATGTGCGGCCGCAGCCGGAAGACGTCCGCGACGTGCTCCAGATACTCCCGGATGCGCTCCTGCCCGGAGAAGGTGCGCGGCCAGTCCGGGTTGGGCGCGAACGAGAACGAGTACAGATGGGAGGGCACATCGCAGGCGCACCCCGGGTAGCTGTTGTCCCGCCAGGTGCCGCCGACGGCGTCGGCCCGCTCCAGGACGACGAAGTCGGTGATGCCCTCGCGGCGCAGCCGGACCGCGGCCCCGAGCCCGCCGAACCCGGACCCGATCACCGCCACCCGTACGTGCTCGTGCTCCTTCTCGGCCATGCCGCGCCTCCCGAAGTCCACTTCGACAACTCTGCCAGTAACCACTGGCGCAATGGGGAGAGTAGAACAGGCCCGTACTCATGGGTAGGGGTCGGACCGGAGAAAGTTACCGGCGGTACAACATAGGGTCGGCAACGTGGCACAGGAATCGGCACAGGAACCGGGGACCCGCGAATACCGCATGGAGGAGCTGGCCGAAGCGGCCGGCATCACCGTGCGCACCCTGCGCTTCTACCGTGAGCGCAAGCTGATCCCACCGCCGCGGCGCGAGGGCCGGATCGCCTGGTACGACGACCACCACCTGGCCCGTCTGCACACCATCACGGCCCTCCTGGAGCGCGGCCACACCCTCAGCGCCATCGCCGAACTCACCGAGGCGTTCGAGTCGGGGCGCGACGTCGGCGAGCTCCTCGGCCTGACCGGCGAGCCCACCGAGGAGACCCCGGTCCGCCTCACCCCCGAGGAACTGGCCGACTACTTCGAGGGCGAGGTCACCCCGGAGAACCTCCAGGCAGCCCTCGACCTCGGCTACATCGGCACCGACGGCGACGAGATCGTGCACATCAGCCGCCGCCTCCTGGAGGTCTCGGCCGCGCTCGTACGCGAGGGGGTCCCGCTCGCCGAGGTGATGGCGGCGGGCCACAAGGTGCGTGAACACGCGGACGCCCTGGCCGAGTTGTTCACCACGACGATCCGCGCCCACAAGCCCGACGCGGATCTGGACAAGCTCCGCCCCCTGGCGAAGGCCGTCGTGGAGGCCGAGCTGTCGATGGCGATGGACCGCCACCTCAACAAGCCCTGAGCCGGGCCCCGGCGCGGGGCCCGGACCTCAGAGGTCGTAGACCACCGTCACGGGAGCGTGATCGCTCCACCGCTCGGCATGCGTCGCGGCCCGCTCGACGAACCCCTTGACCGCCTTCCCGGCGAGCCCGGGCGTCGTCACGTGGTAGTCGATCCGCCAGCCCGTGTCGTTGTCGAAGGCACGTCCGCGGTACGACCACCACGAGTACGGACCCTCGACGTCCGGATGCAGCGCGCGCACCACATCCACGTACTCCTCGAAGACCTCGCTCAGCCAGGCCCGCTCCTCGGGCAGGAACCCGGCGTTCTTCTTGTTGCCCTTCCAGTTCTTGAGGTCGGCCTCCTGGTGGGCGATGTTCCAGTCGCCGCACACCACGACCTCGCGCCCGTCGGCGGCGGCGCGGACCTTCAACTCCCGCAGATAGACGAGGAACTCGGCCATGAACCGTTCCTTCTCGTCCTGCCGCTCGGTGCCGACCTCGCCGGACGGCAGATACAGGCTCGCCACGGTCACACCCGGCAGATCCACCTCGACGTAGCGCCCGCTGGAGTCGAACTCCCCGGACCCGAAGCCGATCTGCACCCGGTCGGGCTCACGGCGCGTGTAGAGCGAGACACCGGCCCGGCCCTTCGCGGCCGCCGGCGCGTGCACCACATGCCAGCCCTCGGGCTCGCGCACCGTCTCCGGCAGCTGCACCGCCTCGGCCCGCACCTCCTGCAGGCACACGGCGTCGGCGTCGGTCGCGGCCAGCCACTCGACGAAGCCCTTCTTGGCGGCCGCACGCAGGCCGTTCACGTTCACGGAGGTCACAGTCAGCACCCCGACACCGTACCGGCACACTGGATGACCATGGACATCAGACCGGTCGCGTTCGACCACCCCGACGCCGTCAAGCTCAACGACGAGGTGCAGCTCGAATACGAGGAGCGCTACGGCGACGGCGGCGACGTCACCCCGCTCGCCCCCGCGATGTTCGCGCCCCCGCGCGGCCTCTTCCTGATCGCGTACGACGAGCAGGACCGCCCCGTCGCCACCGGCGGCTGGCGCACCCAGGACAAGAACGAAGAGGGCTACGAGGACGGCGACGCCGAGCTCAAGCGCATGTATGTGATCCCCGGCGCCCGCGGCCTCGGCCTCGCCCGCCGGATCCTCGCGCGGCTTGAGGCGGACGCCCGCGCCGCGGGCCGCACCCGCATGGTCCTGGAGACCGGCGACCAGCAGCCCGAGGCCATCGCCCTGTACGGCTCGGCCGGCTACGCACCCTGCGCCAAGTTCGGCCACTACCGCCACTACGACAGCAGCCGCTGCATGGCCAAGCCGCTGTAGCTTCCCCCGGCTCCCCCGCCCGGCCCGACGGACCTCAGCCGTCCTTCAGGGACCCCCGCAGATCGAGCACCGCGAGCGCCCCGCCGTCCTCGGGGTTCTCGAACCGCAGCCTGGCGCCGAGCACCCGGGCCTGCCCCTGGGCGATGGTCAGCCCGAGACCGAGCCCCTTGTCGCGCTCACCGGTACGGAACCGCTGCGGGCCGTTCGTGAGCACCGCCGGCGGGAACCCCGGGCCGCTGTCCCGCACCCTGGCGACGGCGCCGTCGACCGCCACGGTCACCGGCGCCGCCCCGTGCCGCAGCGCGTTGCTGACCAGATTGGCCACGACCCGCTCGACCCTGCGCGGATCGGTCTCCACCTCGGCGTCCCGCAGCACGGTGACGGTCACCCCGTCCTGCCCCGCGGCACCTGCGGCGGCGGCCTTGCGGACAAGCGCGCCGAAGTCGCGTACCTCCGTCTCCGCCTGCTCGGCCGAGACATCCAGACGCGCCACCTCGATCACATCGTCGACCAGCTCCCGCAGCCGCCACGCACTGCCCTGCACCAGCTCGGACGGGCGCCCCGGCGGCAGCAGCCCGGCGGCCGTCACCATCCCGGCCACCGGCGTACGCAGCTCGTGCGCGATGTTCGCGGTCACCTCGCGCTCGGCCTGGAGCCGCCCGGCCAGCGCGTCCGCCATGGTGTTCACGGCCGTCGTCAGGCGGGTGATCTCGTCCTTGCCGCGCAGTTCGAGCCGGGCCGTCAGATCACCGTCCGCGATCCGCTGCGCGGTGTCCGCGGACGCGGTGAGCCGGCGTCCGAGCCGGTTGGCGACCAGCAGCCCCGCGACACAGGCAAGGGCGGTCCCGATCGCCCCCGACAGCCACAGGACCCGGTCCAGATCCCGCACGGTCGTCGCCTCACGCTCGTACGACCGCCGCAGCGCCACCACGCTCCGCCCCTCCTTGCTGGCCGCCCACAGCCACGGCACGCCACGGGAGTCACGGTCGAGGTACACCCCCCACTTCCCCTGCCGCACCGCGTCCCCGAGCGCCTTCGGCAGATCCGGCGGATCGACCAGCGTATTGGCCCCGTCGACACCCGCCGCGTGATCCTGCACCGCCGTCTGCAGCCGGTCCCCGATCGACCCGGTGGCGGCCACGAACTGCGCGTCCACCGTGCGGTGGTGCACAAGCAGCCCGATCACCACGGACACGACGGCAGCCGTACCCGCGATGGCGATCCCGATCTTCGTACGCAGTCCCATGGGCGCTCAGAACGCCGGCACGGAGAGTCGGATGCCCTGCAGCTGCACCTTCACCGCGGACGGCGGCAGCTCCTCGGGCCGGTCAGGCACGATCGTCGCCCTCCGGTAGTACGCCACCCGCTCCTGCTTCTCCAGACCGCTCAGCGTCACGGTCACGTCGTACGGCTTCTCCGCACACCCCGGCAGACACCAGTTGCCGCTCAGCTTCCCGGTGGCCCGCGCCGTGGCACCGCCCCAGTCGCCCCAGCGCAGATCCGACAGGCCCGTGAACTCGGTGAGCCCGACCGAGGTCGGCCGCCGCAGCGGCTGCCCCATCGCGTCGGCGACATAGACGGGCCCGGTCGCCGGCGACGGCTTGATCGCGGGGCCCTGGACATACAGCCCCTCCCGCTCGGCGCAGCCGCTGAGCAGCAGCACACCGAGCAGCGCGCCACAGGCGGCGCGCACGGAGAAGGGGTGGCGGGACATGCCTCAAATGTAGCTATGCCGACAAAATCCCGTATCGGGCCTTTGGTCCCGGCCTTCCAGCCCGCGCCCGCGCTTCCGCACCCGGGCATGCGAGAACCCCGCCGGATGAATCCGACGGGGTTCTCAATTGCGGTGGACCTGTGGGGATTTGAACCCCAGACCCCCTCGATGCGAACGAGGTGCGCTACCAGACTGCGCCACAGGCCCTTGCAACGAGAGAAACCTTAGCACCCTCATCGGGGTGCTTGGAAATCCGTTCCTGCACGGCTCCCGCGCTGGTCAGATCCCCGGCTCACTCATTGGCGGCACGCGGCCGCTCGCCCTCCGCGTACTGGTCGAACAGCGGGGTGCGGCCGCGCTCACGGGACCGGCGCGCGGCGGCCCGGCGCGCGGGCGCCTGCTGCGCCTCGGCCTCCGCCTTACGCGCCTGCTCGCCCTCCTGCGTCCCCTTCGGCTCCTGCGCCGCCTTGGGCTTGCGCTGCTCCGCCGTCGGCTCCGCGGCACTGGACCGCGCCGAGCTCCAGGCGTCGGGGGCGCCGAGGTCGACACCGCCGGTCGCACGCGGCGCGACGGGCGCGGTGACATAGGTCGGCAGCGGCACAGGCACGGGCTCCCAGCTGTCGCCCCGCGCGGCGCCGCGCTCCCGCTCACGCTGCTGGTCGACCCACTCGGCGTGGTCGGTCTGCTCGACCAGGGCACGCCGGTCGGCCGCGAGCGACGAGAGCCCCGCGGCCACGGCGCCGGACTCCCCGCCGTCCGCCGGCTCGTCGCCCGCGTCATCGGCCACGGCCCGGCGGCCGGCGGGCCGCCGCTCCCGCAGCCGCTGCGCGGCCACCTCGGCACGGCGCCGGTCCATCGTGTAGGTGTAGCGGCGCCGCTCCTGGGACCGCAGATGAACGATGTACGCGCTGAGCAGTACGGCGGGGACCGCCGGCGCCCACAGCAGGGCGAGCCCGCCCACGGCCGCGACGATCGCGCCGAGCGTGAAGGCCAGGAAGAGCATCACCGTCGTACGCCGCCTGCGGGCGAGGACCTTCAAACGCCGGGCCCGCGCGGCCGCTTCGGCATCGGAGCGCTCGGCCCGCCGGTCGGCGCGCGGTTCGGGGCGCGGTTCGGGACGGGGCTCGTGGCGCGGCTCACGCTGTTCGGCGCGCGGCTCGCGCTGTTCTCTCGGCTCGCGCCGCCGCGGCTTCTCGCCCGGCTTCTCGCTCTGCTTGCCGTCGTCCGGAGACACGGCGAAAGCCCGGACGTCGACGGACCCCGTGAGGGCTTCCGTCGCGGCGTCCGGGTCGGCCTTGGGCTCTTCCCCCTCGGTACGCGCCCGCAGATCCTTGGCGTACCGACGCTCCATCCCCGCCCGTCCGGACAGCAGACGGATGGCGGTGCTGAAGCGTTCCGTCGGACGAGCCTCGTTGAGCTCGTCCTGCCTACGGAGCCACATCGGCACCAAGTAGGCGGCCCAGGCCCCGACGATGACTGCGTAGATGAGGCCGCTGCTGCTCACGCCTCACACGGTAGAGGGGTTTCCTTGAGGCCATCTGCCAATTGGCCCGGTGTGTCGCACGATCTGGCTGATATCTCGAACTTTTTTTGTGACTGATGCGATCAGCAGGCTTCGATAGGCCGCATCAGACCGTCACCGAGAGGGCACCAGAGGCATATTCGCGGTCAACTTGCGCTCTTTTTCGAACACGCATTTTATTTGGCCGCTCTTAGGCGGGGTTCCGCGGAGTGTCACTCGGACTGTTCTTGGGTCGTGCCTGGTGCCAGCGGTGGAGCAGCCCTTCCGGAGCCTCTTCCGCGGTGAGCGCGAACACCAGATGGTCCCGCCAGCCACCATCAATGTGGAGATAGCGTGGACGCAGTCCTTCCTCGCGGAATCCGAGTTTCTCCACGACCCGGCGGCTCGGGATGTTCTCCGGGCGAATACAGACTTCGATGCGGTGCAGTCCGACGGTGCGGAAGCAGTGATCGACGGCGAGTGCGACAGCGGTCGGCATCACTCCGCGGCCCGCGACCCCCTCATCGACCCAGTAGCCGATATGGCCCGAACACATCGAGCCCCAGGTGATCCCGGCGACGGTCAGCTGACCGACGAGACGGCCCTGGTACTCGATCACGAAGGGCAGCATCCGGCCCGCGTTGGCTTCGGCCCGCAGATGGCGCACCATCTGCCGGTACGTCGGGCGGTGGGTGATCGGACCGCCGGGGCCCGGCGGCGGGATGGTCGCCTCCCACGGGCGCAGCCAGTCACGGTTGCGGCGGTTGACCTCGCGCCAGGCGCGCTGGTCGCGCAGCTTTATGGGGCGGAGGACGATATCGCCGTCCGCCAGCTCGACAGGCCAGGAAGGGCTGTTCAGCTCTCGCTCCCCGTGGGTCCGGTGCCGGGTCTGGGGTGGTCGCCGCCGCGGATCTGCTCGACTGCGTGCACCAGGACCTTTTCCAGTACGGCGAGGCCGTCGCGCACACCGCCGGTCGAACCGGGCAGGTTCACGATCAAGGTGGCGCCCGCGAGCCCGGCGAGGCCCCGGGACAGCGCCGCGGCGGGCACCTTCTCCCTTCCGAACGCACGGATCGCCTCGGCGATTCCGGGCACCTCGGAGCCGATCACGCGGCGGGTGGCCTCGGGGGTGCGGTCGGTGGGCGAGAGCCCGGTGCCGCCGGTGGTGAGGATGACGTCGAAACCGGCCTCGACGCCCGCGCGCAGCGCCTGCTCCACGGGGGCGCCGTCCGGGACCACCTGCGGCCCCTCGACCTCGAAGCCCAGGTCCCTGAGGCCCGCGGCCAGGATGGGGCCGCCCTTGTCCTCGTAGACACCCGCCGACGCGCGGTTGGACGCCGTGACGACGAGGGCCTTCACGAGCGGTTCCAGTTCCCGGACTTGCCGCCCGTCTTCTCCTCGACGCGTACGTCCGTGATGACCGCGGCCTTGTCGACGGCCTTCACCATGTCGATCACGGTGAGGGCGGCGACGGTGACGGCGGTCAGGGCCTCCATCTCGACGCCCGTGCGGTCCGTGGTCTTCACCGTGGCGAGGATCTCCACCGCGTCGTCGGCGACGGACAGGTCGAGCTTCACGCCGGAGAGGGCGAGCGGGTGGCAGAGCGGGATCAGGTCGGGGGTGCGCTTGGCGCCCATGATGCCCGCGATGCGCGCGGTGGCGAGGGCGTCGCCCTTGGGTACGCCCTCGCCGCGCAGGAGCTCGATCACACGGGGTGAGACAAGGACCCGGCCGCTTGCACGGGCGGTGCGCGCGGTCACGTCCTTCGCGGATACGTCGACCATGCGGGCCGCGCCCGCCTCGTCGATATGCGTCAGTCGGTCCTGCGTACTCATAGTGCTGTGCGCTCCCGGTCGGGCCTCGTGCGGGCCGTGTGTGGGCAGACACGCTACCCGCACCGGGAGGCCCTCAGCCGAGGAGGACCACTTCGACCTCGGCGCCGGGGGCGACCTCCGTGGTGTCCTCCGGGACGACGATCAGGGCGTCGGCGTGGGCGAGGGCCGCGATCAGGTGGGAGCCCGCGCCGCCCACGGGCGTGACCGCTCCGGCCTCCTCGTCGTACCGGCCGCGCAGGAACTGGCGCTTGCCGGACGGCGAGGAGAGCGGTGTGTCCGCGCGCAGTTCGGCGCGGGCCGTGGGGCGGCTGACGTCCTTCAGTCCCATCAGGGCGCGGATCGCGGGGCGCACGAACAGCTCGAAGGAGACATACGAACTCACCGGGTTGCCGGGCAGGGCGAGCAGCGGGGTGTGGTCGGGGCCGATGGAGCCGAAGCCCTGCGGCTTGCCGGGCTGCATGGCGAGCTTGCGGAACTCGATGCCGCTGCCGGCCTCGTCCTCGTCCCCCACGTGCTGCAGGGCTTCCTTCACCACGTCGTACGCGCCCACGCTGACGCCGCCCGTGGTGACCAGGAGGTCGGCGCGGATCAGCTGGTCCTCGATGGTGGAGCGGAGCGTCTCCGCGTCGTCGGCCACGGCGCCGACGCGGTAGGCGATGGCGCCGGCGTCGCGGGCGGCGGCCGTGAGGGCGAAGCTGTTGGAGTCGTAGATATGGCCCTCGGGCAGCTCCTCGCCCGGCTGCGTCAGTTCGCTGCCGGTGGAGAGGACGACCACGCGCGGGCGCGGGCGGACCCGGACCGAGCCGCGGCCGATGGCGGCGAGCAGGGCGAGCTGGGGCGGGCCGAGGACGGTGCCCGCGTCCAGGGCGCGCTCGCCGGCCTTCACATCGCTGCCCCGCGCGCGGACATGTGCGCGTGCCTCGGCCGGGCGGTGGACGCGGACCTCGCCGGTGGCGCCCTCCGGGGACGCGCTGTGCGGGTTCATGGTGCCGACCGGGCCCTCGCCCAGGCCGCCGTCGGTCCACTCCACGGGGACGACGGCTTCGGCTCCGGGCGGCAGCGGGGCGCCGGTCATGATGCGGGCGGCCTGCCCCGGGCCGACGGTGAGGTCACCGGGGCTGCCCGCCGCGACGTCCCCGATGACCTCGAGGACGGCGGGGAACTCCTCACCCGCGCCCGCGACATCGGCGGTGCGGACCGCGTACCCGTCCATGGAGCTGTTGTCGAAGGGCGGCAGCGAGACGGGCACCGTGATGTCCTCGACCAGGACGCAGCCCTGGGCGTCGAGCAGCTGCAGCTCGATCGGCTCGAGCGGATGGACCGCGCCGAGAATGTCCTCCAAGTGCTCGGCCACGGACCAGATGTGTGTCCGGCCCATGGCCTGCGCCGTCGTGCTGCTGCTCAAGTGCTACATCTCCTCGGTGACGTAACTGCGAAGCCAGGTCCGGAACTCGGGGCCCAGGTCTTCACGTTCGCACGCGAGTCTGACAATGGCACGCAGATAGTCGCCGCGGTCGCCGGTGTCATAGCGGCGGCCCTTGAAGACCACGCCGTGCACCGGGCCGCCGATCTTCTCGTCCGCCGCCAACTGCTGCAGGGCGTCGGTCAGCTGGATCTCGCCGCCGCGGCCCGGATCGGTCTTGCGCAGCACGTCGAAGACGGCGGGGTCGAGGACATAGCGGCCGATGATCGCGAGGTTGCTCGGGGCGTCCGCGGGCTCGGGCTTCTCGACCAGGCCGGTGACCTTGACCACGTCGCCCTCGCCGGTGCCCTCCACGGCCGCGCAGCCGTACATGTTGATCTGCGCGGGGTCGACCTCCATGAGCGCGATGACGCTGCCGCCCTCGCGGGCCTGGATCTCGACCATGCGCTGCAGGAGCGGGTCACGGGCGTCGATCAGGTCGTCGCCGAGGAGGACCGCGAAGGGCTCGTTGCCGACGTGCGGGGCGGCGCACAGGACCGCGTGGCCGAGGCCCTTGGGGTCGCCCTGGCGGACGTAGTGCATCGTCGCGAGGTCGCTCGACTCCTGGACCTTGGCGAGACGGTTCTGGTCGCCCTTCCTGACGAGGGCCTCTTCGAGTTCGTAGTTCCGGTCGAAGTGGTCTTCCAGGGGGCGCTTGTTGCGGCCCGTGACCATGAGGACGTCGGACAGGCCGGCTGCGACGGCCTCCTCGACCACGTACTGGATCGCCGGCTTGTCGACGACCGGCAGCATCTCCTTCGGAGTGGCCTTGGTGGCCGGAAGGAAGCGGGTGCCGAGGCCTGCTGCCGGGATGACAGCCTTGGTGATCGTGGGGTGCGACTCAGTCATGCCCAGCACCCTAACCGGTGCGAATGTGCGGAACATGTGGGTCCGGTTAATTCGGACCCTTAGAGCTCGGTAAGAGGGGTTTGTGAGCTGGCTGTGAGCACCGAATCAAGCGGCAAGGCTGCCAAGGCGACGTTGCGGGCGGAACTCCTCGAAGCGAGGCGCCGGTTGACGGCAGATGACGCTCAGGGGGCGGCCGCGGTTCTGGCGGAGCGTGCCATAGGGCTCGGTGAGCTGACCGGCGCGGGCACAGTCGCCGCGTATGTCTCGGTCGGCCGCGAGCCCGGCACGCGCGTGTTGCTCGACGCGCTGCACGCGCGCGGGGTGCGGGTGCTGCTGCCGGTCCTGCTGGCGGACAACGATCTCGACTGGGCGGCGTACGAGGGTGCGGAGCGGCTGGTGCGCGCCGGGCGCGGGCTCCTGGAGCCGGCCGGTGCGCGGCTCGGGCCCGAGGCCGTGCTCGAAGCCGACGCGGTGCTGCTCCCGGGGCTCGCGGTGGACGGGCGCGGGATGCGGCTCGGCCGCGGCGGCGGGTCGTACGACCGCGTCCTGGCCCGGCTCGCGCACGCGCGCGTGCAGCCGCCCTTGGTGGTGCTCCTCTACGACCACGAGGTGGTCGCGCGGGTCCCTGAGGAACCGCACGACCACCTCGTGCACGCGGTGGTGACGCCCAGCGGCGTCCGGCGCTTTACGGCCTGAGCACCAGGTCGTTCTCGGACGTGCCGTCGACCGCCTTCTTCGTGAAGGCCCAGTCGAGCAGCTCGCCCTTGACCCATTTCTCGGTCTGGTCGGTGTAGTTGGGGCTGTAGGCGTGCCCCGACGCACCGGTCAGGTTGATCCACTTCGATTTGTCGAAGTCGTCGAGGTTGACCACCATCCGCATCGACGGCACCCAGATCACGTTGTAGCCGCCGGCCGCGTTCCAGCCCGTGGCGTTGACCGCGGCCTCACCGCCGCCCAGGTTCCAGGGGCCGCGGTTGAGCAGCCACTGCATGAAGCCCGGGCCCTCGGTGCCGATGGTCTGGTTCTTCAGGGTGAGGCGGTGCAGACGGCCCCAGCTCCAGGTGTCCGCGTCCTTGCCGAGCTTCGCGGTCAGCTCCCAGCGCGCGTCCTCCATGGCGCGGGCGAAGAGCTGGTCGCGGGTCTTGGTCTCGGAGTCGGTACGCGTGGACGGCGACTGCCACCACTCGTTCTTCTCGTCGTCGAGGATGTTCCGTACGACCTCGAACCAGCGGTCGCCGCCGTCCGGCTGGGCCGCGTCGGCGTCCCGCTCGCCGCACTCGCGCACCCGCTCGTCCGGGTCGTCCACCGGGCCCGTCTTGTCGGCCGGCGGAACGCTGATGCAGGAGCCCTTGACCCGCAGCTCCTTGGGCAGCTTGTTGCCGAAGGCGAGCTTGAGGATGTTGCGCCAGACCGCGTTGAAGTACGCGGCCGCCGCCGAGTCGGAGTCCTGCGTGTAGTCCCAGCCCTCAAGGAGCTTCTGGGCCTCGCGGACGTAGGGGTCCGAGACATCGATCTTCAGCAGCTTGGGCGTCAGCATCTTGGCGATCTCGCTGCTGTTGTCCAGCTGCATGGTGCGCATGTCGTCGGTCGAGATCTTGCCGTTGTCCTTGATCTTCGACTCGATGAGGTCGTTGATCCGCTGGCTGCGCGCGCCGTACCCCCAGTCCTCGGTGAGGTTGTACGGGTACTTCTTGTCGGTCACGGCCTGGTTGGCGGTCACGATGTAGCCGCGCTTGGGGTTGTACTCGTACGGCAGCGCGGTCTGCGGGATGTAGCCGGTCCAGCGGTAGGACGGGTCCCAGCCGGGCGCCGGGAGCGTGCCGTCGTGGCTCTTCGCGCGCGTGGGGATCTTTCCGGGCGCCTGGTAGCCGATGTTGCCCTTGCGGTCCGCGTAGATGAGGTTCTGCGAGGGCACCTCGAAGTCGGCCGCCGCCTTGCGGAAGTCCTTGAAGTCCTCGGCCCGGTTGAGCTCGAAGACGGCGTCCATGGACTTGCCGGGGTCCAGGGCGGTCCAGCGCAGGGAGACCGCGTACCCGTCGGCTCTGTCGGGCGCCGAGCTGCCCACAGGGGCCTCCTGGCCGACCTTGCCGAGTTCGTCGTTGCGGTCGGAGACCACGGGGCCGTTGTTGGTCTCGCGTACGACGATGGTCTTGTCCGAGCCGCCCGCGACCTTGATGGTCTCCTTGCGGGTTTTGAACGGCTCGACCTTGCCGCCGTACTGGTAGCCGTCGCCCTGGATCTTCTCCAGATACAGGTCGGTGACGTCGGCGCCGAGGTTGGTCATGCCCCAGGCGATCTGCTGGTTGTGGCCGATGACCACGCCCGGCATCCCCGAGAACGTATAGCCCGAGACGTCGTACTTGCACTTGTCGGAGACGCTGCGGCAGTGCAGGCCCATCTGGTACCAGATCGACGGCAGCTGCGGCGCCAGGTGCGGGTCGTTGGCGAGCAGCGGCTTGCCCGTGGTGGTGTGCTCGCCGGAGACGACCCAGGAGTTGGAGCCGATGCCGTTGCCGTTGGGGCCGATGGCGTCGGGCAGCTTGTCGAGGACGTTCGAGAGCCCGGACAGCTGTGTCGCCACGCCGCTCTGCGCACCGCCCTGAGCGCCGCTCTGCGCACCGCCTTGCGTGCCGCCGCTGCCCGGGAGACCGGTGCCGCCCGCGCCCGACTGCCCCTGTGTGGCGACGCCCTTGGGGTCGTACGCCTTGGAGCCGGCAGAAACCGCGCCCTCCTGGACGATCGGCTTGTGCAGGTCGTACGGGTACTCCGGGTACAGGTCCTGGATCTGCTTCGGGCCGAGGCGGCTGTACATGAGCGAGCGGTCGATCTCGTCCTGCATGTTGCCGCGCAGGTCCCAGGCCATCGCCTTCAGCCAGGCCACCGAGTCGACCGGCGTCCACTTCTCGACCTTGTAGTCGTTGGTGAACCCGAGCGCCGCGTACTCGACGGAAAGGTCCTTGCCGTCCTTGCCCGCGAGGTAGGAGTTGACTCCCTTGGCGTACGCCTGGAGGTACTTCTTGGTCTCCGGGGAGAGCTTGGTGTCGTACTCCCGCTGCGCCACGTGGTGCCAGCCGAGAGTGCGCAGGAACTCATCGTTCTCCACCTGGCCCTTGCCGAACATCTCGGAGAGCCGACCGGAGGTCATGTGACGGCGTACGTCCATCTCCCAGAACCGGTCCTGGGCCTGCACATAGCCCTGGGCCATGAACAGGTCCTCGTCCGAGGACGCGTAGACCTGCGGGATGCCGCTGGCGTCGCGGCGCACATCGACCGGTCCGGAGAGCCCGTCCAGCTTGATGCTGCCCTTCGTCTGCGGCAGGGAGGCACGCACCGTGCTGATGCTCCAGTACGCGCCGAAGCCCGCGCCCGCGACGAGTGCAAGGACCAGAACCATCACGATGAGACGGGCACGCCGCCCCTTCTTCTTGCCGGTCTTCTGGCCGGAAGAGGCGCTTTCATTGGCGGGCATCGCTGTCCTTGCTGTCCTTCGAGCGGCTTAGAGCGCAAAGCGGGCTGTGCGGGTGTCCGGTCTGTGCGGGCCGCGCGGGCCGTTGTGGTGGTGCTCGCTCGGTCCGCGCGGGCTGTTCGGTCACTGAAGTGCTGGGAGCAACCATAGGACGAGGGCAGTGCGGCATCGGACGCGGAGTCGGCAACGCAGGGCGGAGAGCATCTCGTACGCCCTCCGGCCAGGCACTCCACCCATCAAGGAAACGTTAACGATTAGGTAAGGTAACGAAGTACCTCCCCGCGTCCGGTTCCGTCACCGGTCCTGCGCTCGCGAAAGGAACGGCCACTGACTGTCCATCAGCTCAACGAGCTCCTCCTCGTCTGCTCCCTCGTCCTGCTCATCGCGGTCGTGGCCGTGCGCGTGTCCTCGCGCAGCGGCCTGCCGAGCCTGCTCCTGTACCTCGGGATCGGGATAGCGATAGGCCAGGACGGCTTCGGCAATGTCGTGTTCGACAACGCCGAGTTGACCCAGGTGATCGGCTACGCCGCGCTTGTGGTGATCCTGGCCGAGGGCGGTCTGGGCACGAAGTGGAAGGAGATCAAGCCCGCGTTGCCCGCGGCGGTCGTGCTGTCGCTCGTGGGCGTCGGGCTGAGCGTGGGCATCACGGCCGCGGGCGCGCACTATCTCGTGGGGCTCGACTGGCGGCAGTCGCTCATCATCGGCGCGGTGGTCTCCTCCACGGACGCCGCGGCCGTCTTCTCCGTGCTGCGCAAAGTGCCCCTCCCCGCGCGCGTGACGGGCGTTCTGGAGGCCGAATCCGGCTTCAACGACGCCCCCGTGGTGATCCTCGTTGTGGCGTTCTCCACAACCGGGCCCGTCGACCACTGGTACGTCCTGATCGGCGAGATCGCCCTGGAGCTCGCGATCGGCGCCGCCGTCGGGCTCGCGGTGGGCTGGCTCGGCGCCTACGGGATACGGCGGGTGGCGCTGCCCGCCTCCGGCCTCTACCCGATCGCCGTGATGGCCATCGCGGTGATGGCGTACGCCGCCGGTGCCATGGCCCACGGCAGTGGCTTCCTCGCCGTCTACCTGGCCTCCATGGTGCTCGGCAACTCCAAGCTGCCGCACTGGCCCGCGACCCGGGGCTTCGCCGACGGGCTCGGCTGGATCGCCCAGATCGGCATGTTCGTCCTGCTCGGTCTGCTGGTCACCCCGCACCACCTGGTGGACGACATCTGGCCCGCGCTCGTCATCGGCCTTGTGCTGACCGTGGTGGCGAGGCCGCTCGAAGTCTTCCTGAGCCTGCTGCCGTTCCGCCTGCCCTGGCAGGAGAAGGCCCTGATGTCCTGGGCGGGGCTGCGCGGCGCGGTGCCCATCATCCTGGCGACCATCCCCATGGTGACGGGGGTCGAGGGCAGCGAGCGGATCTTCAACATCGTCTTCGTCCTGGTCGTCGTCTACACCCTGATCCAAGGGCCGACGCTGCCGTGGCTGGCGAAGGCGCTGCACATCGGCGGCCCGGACGAGGCGGCCGACCTGGGCGTGGAATCGGCTCCATTGGAGCGGCTGCGCGGACATCTGCTCTCGGTGTCCATCCCTGAGAAGTCCCGTATGCACGGTGTCGAGGTCGCGGAGCTGCGGCTGCCCGCCGGGGCCGCGGTCACCCTGGTCGTGCGGGAGGGCACCTCCTTCGTGCCGCTGCCCACGACGGTGCTCAGGCGCGGTGACGATCTGCTCGTCGTGGCGACCGACCCGGTGCGCGACGCGGCCGAGAAGCGACTGCGGGCCGTGAGCCAGGGCGGCAAGCTGGCCGGATGGCTGGGAGTCGGGAGCGGGAGCGGGAGCGGTAAGAGCCGGTGAACCGGAGGCGCGGAAGCGGAACGTCCGGTTAATCACAGGCGGTGGGCGTCGAGCTTCGCCATTTCGGAGGCGCAACCGGCGACGAGCCCGTACAATAAAGGCAACCTGAATCGAACCACCTCTGTCTGACGCAGAGCTGGCGCGACCGCACGGCGGCCGCGGCCCTCGCAGTGGGCCGGGTATCACCGACGTTCTTCTGCGCAAGAGGACAGCTCTCGGCGACGCCACACGGGCCCGCTACCAGGCAGCAGAAAGGCAAGGACCGTGGTGTCCACGGTCAACTCCGCATCCCGCCCCGGGTACGGACAGCTCCTGCGCACGCCCCGTGCCCTTTCGTTCGTCCTGCCCGGCTTCGCCGCGCGGCAGCCGTTCGCGATGCTCACCATGTCGATCGTCCTGCTGGTGCAGCACACCACCGGTTCGTTCGGCACAGCCGGCGCCGTCGCCGCTGTGGCGGGTGTGTCCATGGCTCTGTTCGCGCCGCAGAACGGCAAGCTCGCGGACCGCTTCGGGCAGTCCGCCGTACTGGTCCCCGGCGTCCTGGTGAACGCCGCCTCGGTGATCGCGCTGGCCGCCCTGGCCCTGGCAGACGCCCCCTTGTGGGCCCTTTTCGCCGCCGCCGTCCCGGTCGGCATCTCTGTGCCGCAGGTCGGCCCGATGGTGCGGGCCCGCTGGGCCGCCGTGCTCGACAAGCCCGAACAGCAGCCGCTGACACAGACGGCGGCCGCCTTCGAGTCCGTCACGGACGAACTCACCTTCGTCGTGGGCCCGGTGCTCGCCACCGCACTGTGCACCTGGGTGCACCCCGGCGCGGGCCTGGCGACCCAGGCCGTACTGACCCTCGCGGGCGGACTGCTCTTCGCCGCGCAGCGCGACACCCAGCCGAAGCCGCACGGCGCGCTCGCCGGGCACGCGCGCGCAGAGCACGTTTCCGCGTTCTCCATCGCCGGCGTGCGCGTACTGGCCGTGGCCCTCCTCGGCATCGGCTCGGTCTTCGGCGGCATGCAGGTCGCGCTGACCGCCTTCGCCGAAGAGGCCGGACAGCCGGGCGTCAACGGCCTCCTGTACGGCATCTTCGCCGGCGGCAACATGCTCGCGGGCATCGCCTGCGGTGCCATCGCCTGGAAGGTCGGCCCGCGGCGCCGCCTGCTCGTCGGCTACACCGTCCTCGCCCTGGCCGCGTCCACCCTGTGGACGGTCCACTCCGTGGCGCTGTTCGCCGTGGTCGGCCTGCTCATGGGCATGAGCATCGCGCCCGCCCTCATCACCGGCTTCACGCTGGTCGAGGCGCTGGTTCCGGCCACTGCCCGCACCGAGGCGTTCACCCTGCTCACGGGCGCCGTGGCGCTCGGCCAGGCCGCTGCCGTGACGCTGGCGGGACGTCTCGCCGACGCCCACGGCGCGAGCGCCGGATTCCTGGTGCCGATGGCCGGGACGGTGCTCGCCCTGCTGACCCTCGTGGCGCTCCGCTCCCGCCTCGTACCGGCCTCCAAGGGGCGCACCGTCGCACGTGGCGTGGGTCACCGCGTCCCGGTGGCAGTGGACTGATCCCGAGGAATACGTCACTATGGAGCGTCGTTAGCACTCATCGAGTGAGAGTGCCAGGAGGAAGCAAGTGCCGACCTATCAGTACCAGTGCACCGCGTGCGGTGAGGGCCTCGAGGCCGTGCAGAAGTTCACGGACGACGCCCTGACCGAGTGCCCGAGCTGCAACGGACGCCTCAAGAAGGTGTTCTCGGCGGTCGGCATCGTCTTCAAGGGCTCCGGCTTCTACCGCAACGACAGCCGCGGCTCGTCGTCGAGCAGCGCGCCCGCCTCTTCGTCGTCGTCCTCGGCCTCGAAGTCCGGCGACTCGGGCTCCTCCTCGGCCTCGGCCTCGAAGTCCGGCGACTCCGGATCTTCGTCGTCCTCGTCTTCGTCGTCCTCGTCTTCGTCGTCGGGTTCCACCGCGTCGAAGTCCTCCTCTTCGAGCAGCACCTCAGCGGCCTGACGACCCGCATCTCACGCACTTCGAGGCCCCGCAGCCGGCTGGCTGCGGGGCCTTCGCGTGCTCCGGGCGGCCTCGGACCGGTGCGCGTGCCCCGGCCCACGGGCCCTCGGAGCGATACACGTGCTCGGCTACGCTGCTCCGCATGGCGAACGCAGAGACCAGTGCCGGCGCGGCCACCGCGGACATAGGCGTCATCGGCGGCTCGGGGTTCTACTCCTTCCTCGAGGACGTCACCGAAGTGCGGGTGGACACCCCCTACGGATCACCGAGCGACTCCCTGTTCCTCGGCGAGGTCGCCGGCCGGAAGGTCGCCTTCCTGCCGCGCCACGGCCGGGGCCACCATCTGCCGCCGCACCGCATCAACTACCGCGCCAACCTGTGGGCGCTGCGTTCCGTCGGCGTACGCCAGGTGCTCGGCCCCTGCGCGGTCGGCGGCCTGCGGCCCGAGTACGGGCCCGGCACGCTGCTCGTACCGGATCAGCTGGTGGACCGGACGAAGACGCGTGTGCAGACGTACTTCGACGGGGAGCCGCTGCCCGACGGCTCCGTACCGAACGTGGTGCACACGACCTTCGCCGACCCGTACTGCCCCGAGGGCCGCAGGACCGCCCTGAAGGCCGCGCGCGGACGCGACTGGGCGGCCGTGGACGGCGGCACCATGGTGGTCGTCGAGGGCCCGCGGTTCTCCACCCGCGCCGAGTCCCGCTGGCATGCGGCGGCCGGCTGGTCGGTGGTGGGCATGACCGGCCACCCGGAAGCGATCCTCGCCCGCGAACTGGGCCTCTGCTACACGTCGTTGTCGCTGGTGACCGATCTGGACGCCGGGGCCGAGACCGGCGACGGAGTCTCGCACACCGAGGTCCTGAAGGTGTTCGGGGAGAACGTGGCACGGCTGCGCGAGGTGCTCTTCGACGTGGTGGGCGCGCTGCCGGCGACGGACGAGCGGGACTGCCTCTGCACACATGCGCATGACGGGTGGGATCTGGGGTTCGAGCTGCCGTAGTGGCGGCTCGGGGCGGCCGTGCAGGGGGCGGCTGGGGGCGGCTGGGGGCGGAACTTCCGGTTCGGGTGAGGGAGTTGTCCACAACCGCTGAGTAGTCCACAGGCTCGGGCGAGGGCTCGGCGGAGCGTGGATCGTAAGGGCATTCGCATTCAGCGGAAGTCCCTCACGGCAGGCGGTGGTTGCCTTGTCTTCGCCCTCCTCGTCATCCTCGTCCCCGTCCTCATCCCTCGGCGATTCCTCCCTTCACGATTCCTACGCCCACGGCTCCGTCCCGGCCCTTCCTCCCCCGTGCGACATCCCGCACTTCTCGCCGCTGCGGGTGCACGGCGGGCGGCTTCGGATGCGGGGTGCGGCGCGGCGCAGACGGCGCACGATGGCCGCCGGCCTCGCGCTGGCGGCGGCCGCGCTGGCCGCCGCGGGGCCCTATGACTTCGGAAGTGCGGGCGCGCGGGAGCAGGCGGCCGCGGCGGCCGGGCCCGGGCGGCACCCGGCCCGGTTCGTGACGGCCGCGGTGCGCATCGCGGACGCGGAGACGGTGCGGCTGCTTCGCCCCGGCGACCGTGTCGACGTCATCGCGGCGCCCGCATCGGGCGGCGATGCCTCGCGGGTGGTCGCGGGTGCCCGGGTGAGCAAGGTCCTCGGGCGCGGTGGCGCGGCCGCACAGGACGGCGCTCTGGTCGTGCTCTCCGTACCGCGTCCGGCGGCGACGGAGCTGGCGGGCGCGGGCGTGAACTCCAGATTGGCGGTGGTCGTGTGCTGAGCCGCAGCCGTAATTCTTCAACTCACCTGATCGTGTGTGCTGATTGGACGGAGCTCTGTCGCACCGGGCCTAATGGCACGGTCAATTGCACATGCGTAGAAGGGCTCCGTGGTGAGCGAGGAGAAGAAGCCCAGCGTCTGGGAAGGCTTCAAAGCGTTCCTGATGCGTGGGAACGTGATCGATCTGGCCGTCGCGGTGGTCATCGGCGCCGCGTTCACCAACATCGTGAACTCGGTGGTGAAGGGGGTCATCAACCCGCTCGTCGGAGCGTTCGGCACCAAGGATCTCGACAAGTACAGCTCCTGCCTCAAGGCGCCGTGCACGTTCGACGCCAAGACGGGCGAAGCCACCGGCATCCCCATCATGTGGGGCTCGGTCCTCAGCGCCACGCTGAGCTTCGTGATCACCGCGGCGGTCGTCTACTTCCTCATGGTCCTGCCGATGGCGAAGTACCTCGCGAAGGTCGAGGAGCGCCGGAAGGCCAAGGAGGGTGTGCAGGAGACGCTCGACGTGACCGAGCTGGAGGTGCTCAAGGAGATCCGGGACGCGCTGGTCTCGCAGCGGGGTCCGGGCGGCGCCGGCACCACGGGCAGTGGCGGATCCGGGTCCGGCGGTCCGGTGGACACCGGGAAGTAGCGGCCCCTCAGAGGTGGTGGGGCGGCTTCTCGTCGAGGAAGCGGGCGAGGTCCGAGGCGCTGTCGCCGGCGCTCGGCCGCTCGCCCCACCCCCGGTCCGTGTCGTCCGCGGACTGCTGGTCCAGCGGATCGTCGAAGTTCAGCGCCGGCCTCGGCTCGGGCTTCGCCTTGCGCGGCGGCTTCGCGTCTCGCGGTCCGGGGGTGGGGGCGGTACTGCTCATGTCTCCAGGGTACGGCGCCCTGGCCGGTGCGGTCCGCCCGCGCACCCTCCCCTGGACAGCACACACCCCTGCCGGGTCAGCTCGGGGCCTCCGCTCCCTTTCGGGCGTAGAACCACCAGCACACGGCGAGACAGGTCACGTAGAAGGCGATGAAGACCCACAGCGAGCTGGTGACGGAGAAGTTGGCGAACATCGCGGGGATGAAGAAGAAGCCGTAGGCGGCGATGGCGGCGGAGAAGCCGGTCACCGCGCCCGCCTCCATCTCGGACTGCTTGAGCGCGGCCGCCTGCGCGTCCGGGCCCTTGTCAGCGGCCTCCTGGGTGTGCTGGTTGCGGAAGATCACCGGGATCTGGCGGAAGGTCGAGCCGTTGCCGATGCCGGAGAAGAAGAACGCGCACAGGAAGCCGATGTAGAAGGCCCAGAAGCTGCCCTGGTCACCGCTGTGCGGCAGCGCCATGATCACGACGACCAGGGACGCGGCCATGCCGACGAACGACAGCATGGTGACCCGCGCGCCGCCGACCTTGTCCGCGAGCCAGCCGCCCGCCCAGCGGGTGAACGCGCCGACGGCGGGACCGATCCAGGCGTAGGTGGTGGCCTGGTAGCCCTGGGCCTGGAAGTTGTCCTTGATGAGCATGGGCAGGCCCGCGGCGAAGCCGATGAAGGAGCCGAAGGTGCCGACGTAGAGCCAGGTCATCAGCCAGTTGTGCTTGCGCTTGAAAATGACCTTCTGCTGGCTGAAGGGGGCTGCGGCGACCTTCAGGTCGTTCATGAAGAACCAGGCGAGCAGCGCCATGATCACCAGCAGCGGCACCCAGAGGAACGCTCCGTTCTGGAGCCAGACGTCCTTGTTCTTCACGGTGTCGCGCTGCGGGTCGCCGGCCGGGGCGCCGAGCACCGCGGCCGTGACGACCAGGGGCGCGACCAGCTGGACGACACTCACGCCCAGGTTGCCGAGACCACCGTTGAGGCCGTTGGCGCTGCCCTTCTCGCGCTTGGGGAAGAAGAAGCCGATGTTCGCCATGGAGGACGAGAAGTTGGCGCCTCCGATGCCGCAGACGGCGGCGATGAGTGCCATCTCCCAGTACGGCGTCGAGGTGTCCTGCAGCGCCAAGCCGAGCCACAGCATCGGCACGACCAGGACGAGCGTGGACAGCGCGGTGAACTTCCGCTCACCGAACATCGGCCCGATGAACGTATAGAGGATCCGGAAGGTGCCACCGGTGATGCCGGGAATGGCTGTCAGCCAGAACAGCTGGGACTTGGAGAAGCCGAAGCCGACGTCACCCAGCCTGACGACGGTGACCGACCAGACCTGCCAGACCACGAATCCCAGCATCAGCGCCGGGATGGAGATCCAGAGGTTGCGGTTGGCCACCTTGCGGCCGACGGACTGCCAGAAGGACGTGTCCTCGGGGCGCCAGTCCGCGATCGTGGAACCGGGGCGGTAGGTGTCAGCGCCTGCCTGCCCGGTGGTAGGAGTGCTCACAGGCCCACCGTAGGTTTGCCCTGGTCAGCTCGCCTGCGCTGTAGGCCGAACGGGGTACCGCGGCGGCTGCCGGGCTCAGACCGCCTTGAGTCCGTGGGCCTCGAAGACGCCCTTCGCGAAGGCGATCTGCTCCGGGTCGGGCGAGGGGGTGTCGTGCAGCGTGAAGTTCATGCCGAGCGCCTGCCACTTGCCCTCGCCGAGCTTGTGGAAGGGCAGCACGTCCACGCGGGAGACATTGCCGAGCGAGCCGGCGAAGGCGGCGACGCCCTCGATATTGGCCGGGTCGTCGGTCAGTCCCGGGACGAGCACGAAGCGCACATGCACCTCTTTGCCGAGGTCGGCGAGGCGGTGGGCGAAGTCGAGGGTGGGCTGCAGCGGGCGGCCGGTGACCTTCTTGTAGGTCTCGCGGTCCCAGGACTTGATGTCGAGCAGGACCAGGTCGACATCGCGGAGCAGCGCGTCGGTGGCGCGGACACCGAGGAAGCCCGAGGTGTCCAGGGCGGTGTGCAGGCCGAGTTCGTGCTTCATCCGGTGCAGCAGCTCGCCCGCGAAGACCGGCTGGAGCAGCGGCTCGCCGCCGGAGATGGTGGCACCGCCACCGGACGCGGCGATGAACTTCGTGTACTTACGGGCCTCGGCGATGATGTCGTCGGCCGACGTCCGCTTGCCGTTGCGCATCTTCCACGTGTCGGGGTTGTGGCAGTACAGGCAGGTCAGCGGGCAGCCGGAGAGGAACGTGACGAAGCGCGTGCCCGGTCCGTCGACGCCGGTCGACAGGTCCCAGGAGTGGACCGAGCCATCGCTGGGGCGGTGCGTGGCAGCCGCGGCGGGGGTGGCGGCAGCAGCGATGTTCTGGCCGAGCAGGACAGTCATGGCAGAACTCCGGTGTTCCTGGGAGGAGTTGGAGTTCGCGGCTCCCGGGGCCGGAGTGAGGGCCCGGCCCCGGGGCCGCGAGTTCTGGGCGGCCTCCCCCGGCGCGGACGCCCGGGGGAAGCCGGTGGCTCAGAGCGAGCCGTGGAAGGTGCGGTTGATGACGTCCAGCTGCTGCTCGCGCGTCAGGCGGACGAAGTTCACCGCGTAGCCGGAGACCCGGATGGTCAGCTGCGGGTAGTTCTCCGGGTGCTCCATGGCGTCCTCGAGGGTCGCCTTGTTGAGGACGTTGACGTTCATGTGGAAGCCGTCGCTGGCCATGAAGCCGTCCAGGACACCGGCGAGGTTGGCGATCCGCTCCTCGGGGGTGCGGCCCAGGGCGTCCGGGGTGATGGTGTTCGTCAGCGAGATGCCGTCCTCGGCGTCGTCGTAGTTGAGCTTGGCGACCGACATCGCGGAGGCGATGTAGCCGTGCTCGTCCCGGCCGTTCATCGGGTTGGCGCCCGGGGCGAAGGGCTCGCCGGAGCGACGGCCGTCGGGGGTGTTGCCGGTCTTCTTGCCGTAGACGACGTTCGAGGTGATCGTCAGGACCGACTGGGTGTGCACCGCGCCCCGGTAGGTCGGGTGCTGACGGATCTTGTTCATGAAGTCGGTGACGATGCGCTCGGCGATCTCGTCCGCCCGGTCGTCGTTGTTGCCGTAGGCCGGGTAGTCACCCTCGATCACGTAGTCGACGGCGAGGCCGGTCTCGTCACGGATGACCTTGACCTTGGCGTGCTTGATGGCCGACAGCGAGTCCGTGGCGACCGAGAGACCGGCGATGCCGCAGGCCATGGTGCGCAGGATCGCGCGGTCGTGCAGCGCCATCTCGATGCGCTCGTAGGCGTACTTGTCGTGCATGTAGTGGATGACGTTCAGCGCGTGCACGTACGTCTTGCCGAGCCAGCCGAGCATGTCCTCGTACTGCTTGGCGACCGTCTCGTAGTCCAGGTACTCGCCCTGGATGGGCTCGAAGCCCTCGACGACCAGCTTGCCGGACTTCTCGTCGCGGCCGCCGTTGATCGCGTAGAGCAGCGCCTTGGCGACGTTCACACGGGCACCGAAGAACTGCATCTGCTTGCCGACGGCCATCGCCGAGACGCAGCAGGCGATCGCGGTGTCGTCACCGTACTTGGGGCGCATCAGCTCGTCGGACTCGAACTGGATGGCCGAGGTGTCGATGGCGACCCTGGAGGCGTAGTTCTTGAAGCCCTCGGGCAGCTGCTGCGACCAGAAGACGGTCAGGTTCGGCTCCGGCGCCGGACCCAGGTTGTACAGGGTCTGCAGCGCGCGGAACGTGGTCTTGGAGACCAGCGGGCGGCCGTCCTCGCCGATGCCGGCCATGGACCAGGTGACCCAGGTCGGGTCGCCGGAGTACAGCTCGTTGTACTCGGGGGTGCGCAGGAAGCGGACGATACGGAGCTTGATGACGAAGTCGTCGATGAACTCCTGCGCCTGCTCCTCGGTGAGGACGCCGCTCTCGATGTCGCGCTGCAGGTAGATGTCGAGGAAGTTGTCGATGCGGCCGATCGACATGGCCGCGCCGTTCTGCTCCTTGACCGCCGCGAGGTAGGCGAAGTACAGCCACTGGACGGCCTCGCGGCCGTTGGCGGCCGGGCGGGAGATGTCGTAGCCGTAGGACTGCGCCATCGCCTTGAGCTCGCCCAGGGCCTTGATCTGCTCGGAGGTCTCCTCGCGCTCGCGGATCACGTCCTCGGTCGGCCACTCGGCGTCGAGTTCGGCCTTCACGGCCTTCTTGTCCTCGATGAGGCGGTCGATGCCGTAGAGGGCGACGCGACGGTAGTCGCCGATGATGCGGCCGCGGCCGTAGGCGTCCGGCAGACCGGTGATGATGCCGGAGGAGCGGCAGGCGCGGATCTCAGGGGTGTACGCGTCGAAGACACCGTCGTTGTGGGTCTTGCGGAGGTGGGTGTAGACGTTCTTGACGTCCTGGTCGGCCTCGTAGCCATAGGCGTTGAGGGCCGTCTCCACCATGCGCCAGCCGCCGTTGGGCATGATCGCGCGCTTCAGCGGACCGTCGGTCTGGAGGCCGACGATCAGGTCCTTGTCGGCGTCGATGTAGCCCGGCTTGAAGGCGTCGATACGCGACGGGGTCTTCACGTCGACGTCGTAGATGCCCTGCTCGATCTCCTGCGGGAACATGCCGAGGAGCTTGTTCCACAGGGCCGTGGTGCGCTCCGTCGGGCCCGCGAGGAAGGAGTCGTCGCCCTCGTACGGGGTGTAGTTCTGCTGGACGAAGTCGCGGACGTCGATGGCGTCCCGCCACAGCCCGCCCTTGAAGCCGTCCCAGGCCTCGCCGTTCGCCGTCTTCTCCGCGGGAGTTGCGGTCATGATGCACACCTTCCGGTCGCTGTGCCTTCGCTCCCCTCTATTGCACTGCTGCTGATCGATCATTTTGCTCGGCGTTGGTCCCCGAAATTGGGCCGGAGGGCCCGGGCGCCACCGCGTTCTTTCCTTGGCTGCAGGCTTGACCTGCGGTTTTGCCCGGGACTTTGGACCGTAGTGCGCTTGTGAATGCTTTCACAAGTTTCTTGGGCGGGGAGGGTTTCCCAAGGCTCGGCGGGGCTCAGGCCAGTAGTTCCGCGATGCCGAAGCCGGTGAGGACGGCGGTGGCCGTCGTGATCAGGCCCGGAATCATGAAGGAGTGGTTGACGACGAAGCGGCCGACCCTGGTGGTGCCGGTGCGGTCGAAGTTGATCGCGGCGATGAAGGTGCCGTAGGTGGGGAGGAGAAAGTAGCCGTTCACGGCCGGCCACATGGCGATCAGCAGCGGGGCCGGGATGCCGAGGGCCAGACCGAGCGGCATCAGCGCCTTGGTCGTGGTGGCCTGGCTGAACAGCAGCGCGGAGAGCACCAGGAGCATCACCGCGAAGAACCAGGGCTGGGACCGGGCGATACCGCCGAGGGCGTCGGTGATCCGCGCTTCGTTGGCGCCGATGAAGGACAGGCCGAGCCAGGACAGACCGAAGACACCGATGACGGCCACCAGGCCGGAGCGGGCCACGTCGGTGCCGGGGATCTTCTTGGCGTCCACCTTGCAGAGAAGGAGGATCAGCGCCGCGACGGCCATCATCAGGATCTCGATGGTGGCGGGCATGGACAGCGGCTGCACCCCGCCGCCCGCGGCCTTCGGCACCTCGGGGCGCAGAGCCGGGAAGAGCCCGCTGACGACGACGGCCACGGCTCCGCCGAGGAAGAGAAGGGCGGACCAACGGGCACGAGGGCGCGGGGAGTTGGTGGCCCGGGTCGGCGCTGCAGGGGTGGAGGTGGGGGCTGCCGTAATGGTCTCGGTCGCTGTGACGGTCGCGGTCCCTGTGAGGGGCACGCTCGCCGTAGGGGTCGTGGCGGGGAGCGGTTCGATCTCGCCCGCGGACAGGCGGCGCAGGTACTCCGGGTCCTGGTGCAGCGGCTTGCCGATACGGCTCTGCACCGTGGCGGCGACGAGGACGCCGACGAAGGTGGCCGGTACGGCGACGGCCATGATCTTCGGCAGCCCCCAGCCGTCCTTGTCGAAGAGCACGATCATCGCGGCCATCGCGGCCGAGACGGGAGAGGCGGTGATGCCCACAGTGGCGGCTATGGAGGAGACGGCGATGGGGCGTTCGGGGCGTACGCCGCCCTCGCGGGCCACGTCGTGGATGACCGGCAGGAGGGGGTAGAAGACATGGGCGGTGCCCGCGCCGAGGGTGAACAGCCAGGCGACAACCGGGGCGATGAAGGTGACCCGGGAGGGCTTGCGACGGATCACGCGCTCGGCGACGCCGACCAGATAGTCGATGCCGCCGGCCGACTCCATGGCCGCCGCGGCCATGATCACGGCGAGGATGATCAGCATCACGTCGACGATGCCGGAGGTGTCGGCGGGCGCCACACCGAAGACCGTGGCCAGGACGAACACCCCGACGGCGCCCGCGAGGCCCATACCGACGCCGCCCTTGCGGGAGCCGATGGCGATCGCGCCCATCATGACGGCGAGTTGGAGCAGCATGCCGAGCATCGGGTGACCGGCCTTCCGGGGTGGTGTGGGCAGGGTGGTGTGGGCAGGGGGATGTGGGCAGGGGGATGTGGGCAGGGGCGGCGCGCGCGGGCGCGGACATGGGTGCGGGCCGGACAGGAGTCCCCGCCCGGCCCGCGCCCCGTGGGGTCAGCTCGGCGACTCGGCGCCCTTGCGGGCGTAGAACCACCAGGTGACGACGATGCAGCTGGCGTAGAAGGCGACGAAGCCCCACATCGCGCTGGTCACCGCGAAGTTGGCGAAGAGCGCCGGGATGAAGAAGAAGCCGTAGGCGGCGATGGCGGCGGTGAAGCCGGTGACGGCGCCGGCCTCCATCTCGGTCTGCTTCAGGGCCTTGGCGTACTCGGGGGTGCCTTCGGTGAGGCCCTTCAGGTGCTGGTTGCGGAAGATCACCGGGATCTGGCGGAAGGTCGAGCCGTTGCCGATGCCGGAGAAGAAGAACGCCGCGAGGAAGCAGAGGAAGAAGCCCGTGAAGTTGCCCGAACCGGAGCCGGAGGGGAGGAAGTTGATGACGCCGATGATCGAGGCCGCCATGCCCACGAAGGACAGGATGGTGACCCGGGCGCCGCCCAGCTTGTCGGCGATCCAGCCGCCGGCCCAGCGGGCGAGGGCGCCGAGCGCCGGGCCCATCCAGGCGTATGTGGCCACGGAGTAGTCCGGGAAGGTGGTCTTGATCAGCATCGGCAGGGCGGCGGCGAAGCCGATGAAGGAGCCGAAGGTGCCGACGTAGAGCCAGGTCATCACCCAGTTGTGCTTGCGCTTGAAGATGACCTTCTGCTGGCTGAACGAGGTGGAGGCGGACTTCAGGTTGTTCTGGCCGAACCAGGCGACGGCGGCCAGGACGATCAGGACCGGGACCCAGACGAACGCGGCGTTCTGCAGATAGACCGCCGAGCCGTCCGCCTTGTGCTGGGCCGAGCCGATGGCGATCACCGAGCTGGTGATGAAGATCGGGGTGAGCAGCTGGACGACGGAGACGCCGAGGTTGCCGAGGCCGCCGTTGATGCCGGTGGCGTTGCCCTTCTGCGACTTCGGGAAGAAGAAGCCGATGTTGGCGAGGGACGAGGAGAAGTTGGCGCCGCCGATGCCGCACAGGGCCGCGATCATCGCCATCGTCGCAAAGGAGGTGGAGGTGTCCTGGATGGCGAAGCCGAGCCAGAGCAGGGGGACGACCAGGACGACCGTGGAGAGCGCGGTGAAGGTGCGCTGGCCGATCTTCGGGCCGAGGAAGGTGTAGAAGATCCGGGCCGTACCGCCGGTCAGACCAGGGATCGCGGTCAGCCAGAACAGCTGCGAGGTGCTGAAGCCGAAGCCGACGTCCTTGAGGTTCGTTGCGGTGACGCTCCACACCTGCCACACCACGAAGGCGACGAGAAGGGCGGGGACGGCTATCCACAGGTTGCGGGTGGCGACCCGCTTGCCGGTGGACTTCCAGAAGAGCTCGTTCTCCGGCTCCCAGTCGGTGATGGTGCGGCCGGGGCGGTATTGCGCGGGGTCGTACGACCGCTCCGCGCTCGCGGTCGCTTCCTTTACGGCAGGACTCATGGCGTCGTTCCTGGTGGTGAGGAGGGGAATCCTTACCTATCCAGGGTGTATGTGAATTACGGGAAGAATAAGGGGAATTCGTCGTGTGTGCCGTCTGGCTTAGGTCCCTCTTAGCGGGCCGCCCTAGGTCCCCCGGAGCCCCGGGAACGGCCCGCCGTTGGTCCTTGCCGACGCGCTGTCGACCAGAGGGCCCGGGCGGTCGGCTACGGGACCTGGTGCGCGGTGGCCTCGGCCGCCGCCTGCGCGGAAAGCACCGGAAGCGAGACCTCCGGGTCGTCGAGGCAGACGCCCGTGCGCAGGTCGAAGACCTGCTTGTGCATGGGGGACGTGACGACGGGGATGTCGCCGACGGAGCCCATGATGCCGTTGGCGATGACGTCGGCGCCGGAGAAGGGGTCGCGGTTGCCGACCGCGTACACCTTGCCCGAGCCGTCCTTGAAGAGCGCGACCTCCGAGCCGTCGGGCAGCAGGGCCACCCGGCCGCGGCCCGGCTCCAGCTCCCCCTCGCCCTGCAGGGGGTCGCCGTCCCCGAAGGAGACACCGTCCTCGGGTGCGGCCGTGAACGGCTTGAAGCGGCGCAGCTTCTCCGGGTCGGCGAGCACGGCGGCCCACTCGTCCTGGTAGGCGGCCACATGGCGGTCCATCTGCGCCTCCAGCTCGGCGCCCAGGCCGAGCGAGTCCTCGACCAGGACCTCGCGCAGATGCTCGATCCCGCCGTCGAGGCGCTCCAGCCACGCGGACGTACGCTCCAGGCGCTCGGCTTCGCGCACGTAGTACATGAGGAACCGGTCGATCAGGCGGAAGAGCCCGGCCGCGTCCAGGTCGGCGGCGAGCAGGTCGGCGTGGCGCGGGGTGGTGCCGCCGTTGCCGCAGACGTACAGGTTCCAGCCGTTGGCCGTGGCGATGACGCCGATGTCCTTGCCGCGGGCCTCGGCGCACTCACGCAGGCAGCCGGAGACACCGCCCTTGATCTTGTGCGGCGCCCGCAGGCCCCGGTAGCGCAGCTCCAGGTCGATGGCGAGCTGCACCGAGTCGCCCTGTCCGAAGCGGCAGAAGCGGGAGCCGATGCAGGACTTCACCGTACGGAGGGACTTGCCGTAGGCGTGTCCGGACTCCATGCCGGCGTCGACCAACCGGCGCCAGATGTCCGGGAGTTGCTCCGCTCGGGCGCCGAACAGGTCGATGCGCTGACCACCCGTGATCTTGGTGTAGAGCCCGAAGTCACGGGCCACTTCGCCGATCACGATGAGTGCCTCGGGCGAGATCTCGCCGCCCGGGACACGCGGGACGACCGAGTAGGTGCCGTCCTTCTGCAGGTTGGCGAGGTAGAGGTCGTTGGAGTCCTGCAGGGTGGCCTGTTCGCCGTCGAGGATATGGCTCAGGCCGAGTTCGGGGGCGAGCGTGCCGAGGACGTTGCCGACCACCGGCTTGCAGACCGCGCAGCCGTAGCCGCCCGTGCCGTGCTTCTCCATCAGCTCGGTGAAGGAGCGGATGTGTTCGGTGCGTACGACCTCGTAGATCTCCGGGCGGGACAGGGCGAAGTGCTCGCACAGGCCCTTCGGCTTCTCGATGCCCGCGGCGGCGAGCTCCGCGTCGAGCACGGCCTGCAGGGTGCCGACACAACCGCCGCAGCCGGTACCGGCCTTGGTGCACTGCTTGATGCCGCCGACGTCAGTGAGGCCCTCGGCGGCGATGGCCGAAGTGACGGCGCCCTTGGTGACGTTGTGGCACGAGCACACCACCGCGTCGTCGGGCAGCGCGTCCGCACCCGGGATGTCGGCGGCGGTCGCCGGTCCAACATAGGCCTCCGCCGGGGCGGGCAGCTGCTTGCCGGTGTGCGGCTTGAGCGAGCCGTACGCCTCCGCGTCGCCGACGAGGATGCCGCCGAGCAGCCGGCCGTCGGGGCCGAGGAGCAGCTTCTTGTAGACGCCCTCGCGCTCGTCGGAGAAGACCACGGACACGGCCCGCCCCTTGCCGTCCACGCCGGACGACTGGGCGAACGGGTCGCCGAAGGAGGCCACATCGGCGCCCATCAGCTTCAGCTTGGTGGAGGTGTCGGCGCCGGTGAAGACCTTGGTGCCGTCGCCCGCGAGCGCGTCGGCGGCGGCCTCGGCCATCTGGTAGCCGGGTGCGACCAGGCCGTAGACCCGGCCGTCGGCGGTCTGTGCGCACTCGCCGATGGCGTAGATGTACGGGTCGGTGGTGCGGCAGTGCTCGTCGACGACCACACCGCCGCGGTCGCCCACGCCCAGGCCGACCTCACGGGCGAGCCGGTCGCGGGGGCGCACGCCGGCCGAGAACACCACGATGTCGGCGTTGATCTCCTCGCCGTTGGACAGCCGCAGCGCGCGCGTCACACCGTCGCCGTCGGTCTCGACGCGGCTAGCGCCGACCCCGGTGTGCACGGCCACGCCCATGTCCTCGATGGTGGCGCGCAGGGCGGCCGCGCCGCCGTCGTCGACCTGCAGCGGCATCAGTCGCGAGGCGAACTCCACGACGTGCGTCTGAAGTCCGAGCGTGCGCAGGGCGCCCGCCGCCTCCAGGCCGAGCAGCCCGCCGCCGACGACCACGCCGGTGCGGGCGCCCTCGGCGTACGAGGTGAGGGTCTGCACGTCGTAGAGGGTGCGGTAGGTGAAGCAGCCCGGGGCGTCGGCGCCGTCGATGGGCGGCACGAAGGGGTACGAGCCGGTGGCGAGGACCAGCGCGTCGTACGACTCCACGGCGCCGGACGTGGTGCTGACGGTGCGCGCGAGCGGGTCGATGTGCTCGGCCGGGTCGCCAAGGCGCAGATCGATGCCGTGGCGGCGGATGAACTCCTCGTCGGTGAGGGAGAGTTCGTCCGCTCCGGTGCCGGTGAAGGCGGAGGAGAGATGGACGCGGTCGTACGCGGCGCGGTCCTCCTCGGCGAGGACGATCACCCGCCACCCCGGGTTGCCGTCCTGCGCGGACAGGGCGCCACGGTCCGCCAGCACTTCGAGGAAGTGCTGGCCCACCATGCCGTGGCCGATGAGTACCAGGGTCTGCGACATGGGGGTTCACGCTCCGTCGTACGTGGGGGTCGTCCACCTTCGACGTTAGGCCGCGCGGCACGGGGCATCGCGCCGATAAGGGCCCCTCTGCACAGGACGTGCGGCCCCTCGCGCAGATACGGAAGTCCTGCGGGTACGGACCGCTGCGGATGGCCACAGGCTCATGGGCGGGCCCAACGGCCCGCCCCAAGTCAGGCCATGTGGCCGATCCCACACCCCCGTCCGCGCTCGTACCGTCGAAGACATGGTCACCAGTCCCACCCTCGTACTCGCTGTCCATGGAAGCGCCGTGCCCGCCGCGGGCGCGACCATCGGGCGGCTGTGCGACGCCGTCGAGGCGATGGGCGGCATACGGCCCGTGGTGGGACATCTGGACATCCAGCGGCCCTCACTCGGGCAGGCACTCGACCACCTCGCGCACGCCGGCCGGCGCCGCGCCGTCGTCGTACCGCTGCTGCTGGGCGACGGCTTCCACCGCACCGTCGACATCCCGGCGACCGTCGCCGCCCCCCGGCCGCTGAGCTGCACGCTCACCGCGGGACTGAGCGGCGAGCAGGATGTGGCCCTCGCTCTGTACGGCCGGCTGCGGAAGGCGGAGGGCCCGGCCGGGGGGCGCGCGGACGCCGTCGTGCTCGCCGCCGCCGGCTCCACGCGCGAAGGCGGCAACGACGGGGCGGAGGCCGCCGCAGCCCAGCTGCGCACACTGCTCGACGCCGAGCGCGGCCCGGTGCCCGTGGTCCCCGCCTACTGCTCGTCCGCCGAGCCGAACGTGCCCGACACCGTGGAGCGGCTGCGTGCCGCGGGGCACCGGCGGATCGCCGTCGCCACGTTTCTGCTCGCGCCCGGCCGCTTCACCTACGCCCTTGATCATGCGTACGCCTGGGCGGTCTCCGAGCCGCTCGCGGACCACCCGCGGATCGCCCGCCTCGTCCTTCGCCGGTACGCGGGCGCGGTGGAAGCGGAGGGTGCGGCGGCGCGGACGGCCCGGACGGCCCAGACGGCCCGGCTGGCGGCGTAGCGCTCACCGACGGCCCGGCTGGCGGCGTAGCGCTCACCGAGTGCGCCGGGGCCGGGACGGGGCCCCCGGACAGCGCCCCACGGGCAACCGCCACGGCGCCGCGCGACACCGCTCGCCGCCTCGTCGTCCCTCACCCGTCCCCCTGGCACCCTGTCGTGCATGACGACGACGCCTGCCGGTCCGGCCCGTCCCCCTGCCCTCTCCCCGCTGCGCCGGATGACGGCCCGCAGCCGCGATGAGCCGCACCGCGCCGCGACCCCGCTGGAGCTGTTCTTCGACCTCTGCTTCGTGGTGGCGATCGCCCAGGCGGGGGTGCAGCTCGTGCACGCCGTCGCCGAGGGGCACGCGGGCGAGGGCGTCCTGAACTACGCGATGGTGTTCTTCGCCATCTGGTGGGCGTGGATGAACTTCACCTGGTTCGCCTCCGCGTACGACAACGACGACGCCGCCTACCGTGTCGTCACCCTGGTCCAGATCGCCGGTGTGCTGATCCTCGCCGCCGGGGTCTCGAAGGCCTTCCAGGACCAGGACTTCCTGGTGGTGTGGCTCGGCTACCTGGTGATGCGCCTCGCCCTCGTCACTCAGTGGCTGCGGGCCGCGCGCGACGCGTCGGGGGCCGAGCGGCGGACGGCGCTGCGGTACGCGGGCGGGGTGCTGCTGTGCCAAGTCGGCTGGCTGGCCCTGCTGTTCGTGCCGGAGGGCGCACGCGCCTGGGTGTTCCTGGCGATGGTGGTCGCCGAGATGTCCGTACCGGCGGTCGCCGAGCGGGACTTCTCCACCTCGTGGCATCCGCATCACATCGCCGAGCGCTACGGCCTGCTCACGATCATCGTGCTCGGCGAGACCATCGCCGCGGCCACGGTCGCCGTGAAGTCGGGTATCGACGAGAACGACGCGCTCGACGATCTGCTCCCGGTCGCCGCGGGCGGTCTGCTCATCGTCTTCGCCGCCTGGTGGATCTACTTCGTCGTGCCCATCCACGGGCATCTGCGCTCCAACCGGCAGGGTTTCCTGTGGGGTTACGGGCACTACCTGATCTTCGCCTCGGCCGCCGCGATCGGTGCGGGCCTGGAGGTCGCCGTCGAGGAGACGGTGCACAAGGCGCATATCTCCACGCTCGCGGCCTCGGCGGCGGTGACCGTGCCGACGGCGCTGTATCTGCTGACGGTGTGGGCGCTGCACTCCCGCTACTTCAAGATCGGCCTCGCCCAGCAACTGGTGCTTCCGGTCAGCGCGTTGGCCGTGCTCGCCTGTACGTTCGCGGGGCACTGGGCGGTGCTCGCGACGGGTCTGGTGACGGCGGCGACGGTGGTGGTGGGGACGACGCTTTCGGCGCGGACGGCCGCCGCGGGCGACTCGGGACGCGACTTCGCGGGCGACCCCGCGGACGACTCGGGAGACGGCTCGGCGGACGACTCGGGAGACGGCCCCGCGGGCGACTCGGGAGACGGGCCGGCGGGCGACTCGGGAGACGGGCCGGCGGGCGCGGGCCGACCCGCCTGATCCTCAACAGGCTGGATCCATAGGCTGATCCCATGGATTCCCTCACCGATGTCCCTGGCCTGCGCGTCGGCCATGCCACCCGGTCGGGCGGCGGCTGGCTCACCGGTACGACCGTCGTGCTCGCGCCCGAGGGCGGGGCGGTCGCGGCGGTGGATGTACGCGGCGGCGGCCCCGGCACCCGGGAGACGGACGCCCTCGACCCGCGCAACCTCGTCCAGCGCGTCGACGCCGTCGTCCTCACCGGCGGCAGCGCCTACGGACTCGACGCGGCGGCCGGCGTCATGGCCTGGCTGGAGGAGCAGAGCCGCGGCTTCCCGGTGGGCGGCCCCGGACAGGTCGTGCCCGTGGTGCCCGCGGCCTGCCTCTTCGACCTGGGCAGGGGCGGCGACTGGCGGGCGCGCCCAGGGGCGGAGCTCGGCCGGGAGGCGGCCGACGCGGCGTCCACCGAGGTCGCGCAGGGCAATGTCGGCGCGGGCACGGGGGCGGTCGCGGGCGGCCTGAAGGGCGGCGTGGGCACGGCGTCCGTACGCCTGGAATCGGGGCACACGGTCGGCGCCCTCGCCGTGGTCAACGCGGTGGGAGCGGTGGCCGACCCGGAGACGGGCGTGCTGTACGGGCGCTACTTCGAGGGCGGTCCCGTCCGCTACCCCGAGGCCGACGCGCACGCCCGCGCAACCGGACAACTGGCCGCCGCGCGCGCCGAGTCGACGCGCCGCCAGAGCACATCGAGCGCCGAGAGTGCCGAGGGCGCCGAGAGTGCCGGGCAGGGTCCCGCGGACGCCCGCCCCGGCACCCCCGACAAGACCATCCGCCCCGGCACCCCCCTCAACACCACCCTCGCCATAGTGGCCACCGACGCCCCGCTCACCCGCGCCCAGGCCCAGAAGCTCGCGGGCACCAGCCACGACGGGTTCGCCCGCGCCATCCGCCCCGTTCATCTGCTGCACGACGGGGACACCGTCTTCACCCTGGCCACCGGCGAACGCCCGCTGCCCGAGAGTGACTTGGCGGCCCTCACCACCCTGAACGCGATCCTGGCCGCGGGCGCGGACACGGTGACCCGCGCCATAGTGCGGGCGGTCACGGCGGCGGAGTCGGTGGACGGTCCGGGCGGCGTGTTCCCGGCGTACGAGGAGCTGTATGCGGGGGCGCCGTAGTGCGCGCGGCGGCGTGAACTGCGGCGCGGGCGCGGGAACTTCCAAGCCCTCTCGTACGTTTTCCCGAACCCCGGACACGATGTCCTGAAGAGGGGCTACGGTGAGCGGTCACAAGGTGACAAGCAGCGACGCGAGCGACGCCGGGAGAATGCCTTGAGCGTTCCTTACGAGACACCCGAGGAGCACCTCGAGAAGCTCCTCGGCCGCGCCCTGAACTCCTTCGAGCTGCCCGACGAGACGATAGCCCGGCTCGATTCGGCACTCACCTTCGACAGTTCGCTGCGCTCCGCGCACCACAGCGCGCGGCGGCACCGCGAGACCTACCGTCATACGTTCCTGCTGGCCGACGGCCAGGCCCTCACCCTCTGGGAGCTGCGGCACAACACAGGCCCGGACGGCGAGCCGCGCACCGAACTCAGCCATGAGCTGTACACGGAAGAAGAAGAGGCGCATGTCGCCGCCGCCCGTCTGGTGCCCGGCGGCTGCGGCGCCGACTGCGAGGGGGCGGACGGCCAGGGGATGCTCTGCGAGCCGCTGCCGCCCGACGCCTTCCGTCTGGTCGTCGCCCCGGCCCCACTGCAGCGGGCCTACGCCCCTGACGACTCGGCCGACCACGCCAGACGTCTGCTGCGGCGCGCGGAGAACACCGACCGGCCCGGCGAGGACATCGCCCTCCTCCTGCGCAAGGCCCTGGCGCACCAGATCACCCAGGCCTTCGGGCATCCCTGCCGGGCGAGCGCGGCCAGATTCGGCTTCGCGCTGTACGAGCACGCGTTCCTGCTGTCCGACGGCCGCGAGATCAGCCTGTGGGAGGTCGAGCACACGGCGACGCCCGACGGCAGGCACATGTGCGAGGTGTACGTCAGCGAGGACATGGCACGCACGGCGATGGAACGACGCGCGTCCCGTACAACCTGACAGCCCGTCCCGTACGACCTGGCCTCTCCCGTACGACCTGACGACTCCGACCCGACCCGTACGACCTGAGCCGCAGAGGGTTCAGGGACGCCCGTCGGTCAACTGCCGTACCAGCGTGGCGAAAGCGTCCCGCTCGGCGGCCGACAGCTCCACCGTCTCGACGGGATGCGAGGTCTGCCGCGGCATCGCGTACAACGACTGGCCCTCACGCCAGACCGTCACCTCGAACCGGTCCCTGCGCAGCATCCGCACCAGGCCAACGGCCCAGACGACGGTCGCGACGACGAGGACGGACAGGCCGATCTGCTGGAGGAACGAGATCTGATCGAACATGCGGGTCAGTAGACAACACCGACCAGGACCTACGACAGGGCCGCAAAGGGACTTTGGTCCCGAAGTGAGCTATCTCGCACATGCCGGGTACGCGCAGGAGCCCCGCCGCCACGAGGGGCGACAGGGCTCCGAGGGGCGACAGGGCTCCGAGGGGTGACAGGGCTCCGAGGGGTGACAGGGCTCCGAGGGGCGACGGGGCTCCGGGGGGTGACAGGGCTCCGGGGAGCACGCTGCGCTCAGACCGCGACCGGCTCCTTCACCGGCTCGGCGGGCAGCGTCTCCGCCTCGGGTGCGGCTTCCGCTCCGGCGGCGGCCGCGACCGGCTTGCGCATCCCCTTGAGCAGGATGACCAGGCCCGCCGAGACACACGTACCGGCGAGGACCGCCACCAGATAGAGCCAGGGCTGGCCGATCAGCGGGACCACGAAGATGCCGCCGTGCGGGGCCTGCAGGGTCGCGCCGAAGCCCATCGACAGAGCGCCGGTGACCGCGCCGCCCGCCATCGAGGCGGGGATCACGCGCAGCGGGTCGGCCGCGGCGAACGGAATGGCGCCCTCGGTGATGAAGGAGGCGCCGAGCACCCAGGCGGCCTTGCCGTTCTCGCGCTCGGCCTTGGTGAACAGCTTGCCGCGCACGGTGGTGGCCAGGGCCATGGCCAGCGGCGGCACCATGCCGGCCGCCATCACGGCCGCCATGACCTTGAGGTTGCCCTCCGTGGCGTTCGCACCGAGACCGCCGACAGCGAAGGCGTACGCGACCTTGTTGAGCGGTCCGCCCAGGTCGAAGCACATCATCAGGCCCAGGATCACCCCGAGGATGATCGCGTTGGCGCCGGTGAGGGACTCCAGCCAGTCGGTGAGGCCGCTCTGCAGGGACGCGATCGGCTTGCCGACCACCAGGAACATCAGGAAGCCGACCACCGCCGAGGAGATCAGCGGGATCACCACCACCGGCATGATCCCGCGCAGCACGGCCGGGATCCTGACCTTCTGGATCGCCATGACGGTGGCGCCCGCGATCAGACCGGCGGCCAGGCCGCCGAGGAAGCCGGCGTTGATGGTGACGGCGACGGCGCCGCCGACGAAACCGGGCACCAGGCCGGGACGGTCCGCCATGCCGTACGCGATGTATCCGGCGAGCACCGGTACCAGGAAGGAGAAGGCGAGCCCGCCGGTCTGGAAGAGCAGCGCCGCCCAGCTCGCGGCCTCGGTCCACACGAAGTGCTCGGCGACCGACTTGGCCTGGTCGATCTCATAGCCGCCGATGGCGAAGCCGAGGGCGATGAGCAGACCGCCCGCGGCGACGAACGGGACCATGTAACTGACGCCGGACATCAGCCACTTGCGCAGCTTGGTGCCGTAGCCGTCGCCCTCGTCGCCCGCGTTCTCCACGGGGGTCGCGGCGGCGCCCGATGAGACCTCGCCGCGCTCGGCCTTGCCGCGCACCTCGGCGATCAGCTCGGCCGGGCGGTTGATGCCCGCCTTCACGCCGACGTCGACGGTCGGCTTCCCGGCGAACCGCTCCTTGTCCCGTACGGGAACGTCATGGGCGAAGATCACGGCGTCGGCGGCGGCGACGGTGGCCGGGTCGAGCCGGGTGAAACCGGCCGAGCCCTGGGTCTCCACGACGAGTTCGACACCGGCTTCGCGGCCCGCGTTCTCCAGGGACTCGGCGGCCATGTAGGTGTGGGCGATGCCGGTGGGGCAGGAGGTGACGGCCACGATCTTGAACGGGGCGCCGGCGGGGGCCTGTTCGGACCCCGGGGAGGCGGACACGTCAGCCGGTACGCCGGCCCCGGACTCCGCGCCAGCCCCGGAGCCCGCTTCCGCCCCGGACTCCGCGTCTGCCCCGGACTCCGTGTCAGCTCCGGACTCCGTTTCCGCCCCGGACTGCGCGTCCCCCCGGATCAGCGCCGCCGCCCGCTCCCTGTCGTCCACCGCACGCAGCGCGCCCGTGAACGCGGTGTCCATCAGCTGCCGGGCGAGCGAGGACAGGATGGTCAGGTGGTCGCTGTCGGCCCCGGCGGGCGCGGCGATCAGGAACACCAGGTCGGCGGGCCCGTCGGCGGCGCCGAAGTCGATGCCACGGGCCGCGCGCCCGAACGCGAGCGTCGGCTCGGTGACATGGGCGCTGCGGCAGTGCGGGATGCCGATGCCGCCGTCGAGCCCGGTCGGCATCTGCGCCTCACGGGCGGCGACGTCGGCGAGGAAGCCGTCCAGGTCGGTGACCCGGCCCAGAGCGACCATGCGCTCGGCCAGGGAACGGGCCGCCGCTTCCTTGGTTTCGGCGGACAGGTCGAGATCGACCAGGTCCGCGGTGATCATCTCGCTCATCGCGGGCTCCTTCGCACGCGTATCGGGACGGGGACGGGGACGGGGGCGGTGACGGTGACGGGGGTGAGGGTGAGGACGGGGGCAGGGACGGGGACGGAGGCGGGGACGGGGTAAGTGGGGGGATTCCCGAGGGAGTTGTTCATGCCGCGGGCTCCGTGAGTACGCGGTCCAGGGGTACGTCGGCGGTGACGGTCACGGCCAACGGGTCCAGATCGGCGGGCGTGGGCATCACGCTGCCGGGCAGCTGCACCGCCGCGGCTCCGTGCGCCACGGCCGAGGCGAGCGCGCCGGGGCCGTCGCCGCCGGCGATCAGGAAGCCCGCGAGCGAGGCGTCGCCGGCGCCGACGTTGCTGCGTACCGCATCGACGCGGGCGCTCGCGAAGTGCGTACCGGCGTCGTCGACGAGAAGCTGGCCGTCGGCGCCGAGCGAGGCGAGCACCGCCCGTGCGCCCAGCTCGCGCAGCTCTTCGGCGGCCTTGACGGCGTCGCCGACGGTGGCGAGGGGGCGGCCGACCGCCTCGGCGAGCTCCTCGGCGTTGGGCTTGACGACATCGGGGCGTTCCCGCAGGGCGGCGAGCAGTGCCGGGCCCGAGGTGTCCAGGGCGATCCGGGCGCCGGCCGCGTGCGCGCGGGCCACCAACTCGGCGTACCAGGACGGTGCGAGGCCGCGCGGCAGGCTGCCGCAGCAGGCGATCCAGTCGGCGCCCACGGACCGTTCGCCGACGGTCGCGAGCAGCGACTCGGCCTCGGCGGCGGAGAGTTCGGGGCCGGCGGCGTTGATCTTCGTGAGGGTGCCGTCCGGTTCGACGACCGAGATGTTGGAGCGGGTCGCACCGTCGACGGGCACCGGGGCGACCTCGATGCCCTCCTCGCCGAGCAGCTGGGCGACGAGGGCGCCGGGCGTCTCGCCGAGCGGCAGCACCGCGACGGTGGCGCGCCCGGCCGCGGCCACGGCCCGGGAGACGTTGACGCCCTTGCCGCCCGGGTCCATCCGGTCACCGGAGGCCCGGACGACCTCGCCCCGGTCGAGGGACGGGACTTCGTAGGTCCGGTCCAGGGAGGGGTTCGGGGTAACGGTGAGGATCATCCCTGCGGTTGCCTTTGTGCTCATGTGCGTACTACTTCCGTGCCCCCGCGCTCGATGGCGGCGGCGTCTTCGGTGCTCAGGCCCTTGTCGGTGATCAGCAGGTCCACATCGGCCAGGTCGCCGAAGCGGGCGAAGTGCTCCTGGCCGTGCTTGGCGGAGTCGGCGAGCAGGACGACCCGGCGGGCGGCGGCGACGGCGGCGCGCTTGACGGCGGCCTCGGCGAGGTCGGGGGTGGTCAGACCGTGCTCGGCCGAGAAGCCGTTCGCCGCGAGGAAGAGGACATCGGCGCGGATCTCGCCGTACGCCCGCAGTGCCCAGGCGTCGACGGCGGCGCGGGTGCGGTGCCGGACGCGGCCGCCGATGAGATGCAGCTGGACGCCGGGGTGGTCGGCGAGCCGGGCCGCGGTGGGCAGCGAGTGGGTGACGACGGTGAGGTCCGACTCCAGCGGCAGGGCCGCGGCGAGCCGCGCGACCGTCGTACCGGCGTCGAGTACGACGCTGCCCTCGGCGGGCAGTTCGGCGAGGGCGGCGTGGGCGATCCGGTCCTTCTCGTCCGCGGCGGTGCCCTCGCGCTCTGCGAGGTCGGGCTCGAAGTCGAGGCGTCCGGCCGGTATGGCACCACCGTGCACACGGCGGACGAGCCCGGCCCGGTCCAGGGCCTTCAGATCGCGCCTGATGGTCTCGGCGGTGACCTGGAACTCCTCGGCGAGCGACAGCACATCGACCCGGCCGCCGTCACGGGCGAGCCGGAGGATCTCCTGCTGGCGCTCCGGTGCGTACATGTGGGTTTGCCTCCGATCCATGCCCGAGCTTGTTGGTTCACGCCCACAGTACGGCTGGGTTTCCGCGAAGTAAACACGTTCGGGCACGGAACGGGCATGAACAGACTTAGGTCCCGGTAACGGCGCGCGTTACCGGGACCTAGGTGCTCGTCACCGGGACCTAGAGGTGCGCCTTACCGGGACCTAAGGGCCTCTCAGCGCTCCGGTCGTCAGGAGCGCTGAGGTCGTCGGGGGCGCTGAGGTCGTCGGGAGCGCTCCGGCCGTCGGGAGCGCTCCGTCGTCAGGAGGCGACGAGCACCCGCTCGTCGTCGTCCGCCTGATCCGAAGCCGCCGTCTGCCCGGAAGCCGCCGCCGGAACCATCTGCGCCGGGCGTCCCGGCAGCGCGAACATCAGCACGAAGATCGCCCCGAGCACACCCGCGACCCACCACATCGCATGCTCGAAGGCATCCGCGTACGCGGCTCCGATCGCGGTCTGCGCGAGCGGCTCGTCGATGACGCCGAAGAACACCACCGACACCAGACCGAGCCCGAGCGCATTGCCCATCTGCATCACAGTGTTGATCAGTCCGGAGGCGGAACCCGCGTGCTCACGCGGCACATCGGAGAGCACGGCATCGGTCAGCGGCGCCACGATCAGGCCCATCCCCACGCCCATCACCACGAGCGGCAGCACCATCTGCCAGGACGAGATGCCCATCCCGTACCGCGCCGCCTCCCAGATGTAGAGCAGCACGCCGGCCGCCATCAGCAGGGCGCCCGCCTGCAGCACCTTGCGACCGAACCGGGGCACCAGCTTCTGCACCGAGACACCGGCCGCCGCGGACACCGCGATCGAGAACGGAATACCGGTCACACCCGCACGCAGCGGGCTCCAGCCGAGCCCGACCTGCATGTAAAGCGTCCACACCAGGAAGAAGACACCGCAGGCCAGGCCGAAGGTGAGCTGCACCGCGATACCCGCCGCGAAGCTCTTCACCTTGAACAGCGACAGCTCGACCAGCGGCGAACCGTCCTTGCGTGCCTTCCTCTTCTCGTACGCCACCAGGGCCGCGAGCACCACGACCGCGCCGCCCATCAGGACGTACCCCCACAGCGGCCAGCCCAGCTCGCGCCCGCGCGTGAGCGGGTAGAGCAGCATGAGCAGCGCCACGACGACGAGGACCACGCCCACCAGGTCGAGGCGGAGCGCCTTCGGCGCCTTGGACTCGGCGATGAACTTCCGGCCGAGCAGCAGTCCGGCGATCCCCACCGGCAGGTTGATCAGAAAGATCGGACGCCATTCCAGGCCGAACAGATTCCACTCGGTGAGCAGCGCCCCGAGCATCGGCCCGGACACCGCACCGAGTCCGACGATCGCGCCGAAGAGACCGAAGACCTTGCCGCGCTCATGCGCGGGGAACGTCGCGTGCACGATGGAGAGCACCTGCGGCACCATCAGGGCGGCGGTCGCACCCTGCAGAATCCGCGAGGCGACCAGCATTTCCGGGTTCACGGCGAGCCCGCACAGCGCGGAGGCCAGGGTGAATCCCCCTATGCCGATCAGGAAGATCCGCTTACGGCCGTGGATGTCACCGAGCCGTCCGCCGGTGATGAGACCGGCGCCCATCGCGAGTGCATAGCCCGCGGTGATCCACTGGATCTGGCTGAACGAGGCGCCTTCGTCCCGCTGGATGGAGGGCAGCGCGATGTTCACGATCGTGACGTCGACGAGGTCCATGAACGCCGCGGTCATCACGATCGCGAGGGCGATCCAGCGCCGCCGGTCGCTTGCCGGGGCAGATGTCGTACGCGACGTACTGGCCGCACTGGCCGCACTGGCCGTACTGGCCGTACTGGAGGTCCGGGAGGTCTTCATGAAGAGGAAGTTAGACCTCATATAGGTCAGGTCATGTCCTCATTGGCCGCCATGATGGATTCCATGACGACGGACACCCCGGCACGACTGCTGCAGCTGCTCTCTCTGCTCCAGACCCCGCGCGAGTGGCCGGGCGGCGAGCTCGCCGGCCGTCTCGGTGTCTCCCGCCGTACGGTCAGGCGCGATATCGACCGGCTGCGCGAACTCGGCTATCCGGTGCAGGCCACGATGGGCGCCGAAGGCGGATACCGCCTGGTCGCGGGCAAGGCCATGCCTCCCCTGGTCCTCGACGACGAGGAGGCGGTGGCGATCGCGGTGGGCCTGCGGGCCGGCGCCGGGCATGCCGTCGAGGGCGTCGAGGAGGCTTCCGTACGCGCCCTCGCAAAGCTGGAGCAGGTGCTTCCGTCCCGCCTCAGGCACCGGGTCGGCGCCCTGCAGGCGGCGACGAGTCCGCTGGTCTTCGGCAGCGGGGACGGCGCGACCATCGCGCCGGAGACCCTGACCGTGCTCGCGTCGGCCACGACGGGCCGGGAGAAGCTCCGCTTCGGCTACCGCGCGGGCGACGGCGCACAGTCGCGCCGCCTGGTCGAGCCCTACCGTCTCGTGTCGACGGGACGGCGCTGGTATCTGGTCGCGTACGACCTGGAGCGGGACGCCTGGCGCACCTTCCGGGTCGACCGGGTCGACGAGCCCTTCGCGACGGGTGCGCGGTTCACCCCGCGGGAGCTGCCGGAAGGGGACGCGGCGGAGTTCATGCGGCGCACGGTCTGGCAGGGGCAGCAGTCGTACGACCTCGACGTGACGTTCGCGGCCCCGGCGGCGCACGTCTCCGCGCGGCTGCCGGGGACGATCGGCACACCGGAGGCGGTGGACGGGAGCAGCTGCCGCCTTCGGGCCTCCGTGACGGACGCGATCGAGTGGCTCGCGATGCGCCTCGCCCTGGTGGACACGGACTTCACCGTGCACGGCCCGCCCGAACTGATCAGTCACGTCCGGGAGTTGGGCTCCAGGCTGAGCAGGGCGGGCGCACCACCGGCCGGGGGCTGAGAGGCCGCGGGGGCCGCAGGGCCGTAGCGGTAGTAGCGGTAGTAGCGGTAGTAGCGGTAGTAGCGGTAGTAGCGGTAGTAGCGGTAGTAGCGGTAGTAGCGGTAAAGGAAAGAGCCCCGGCGCCAGGGGGGGTGGGCGCCGGGGCTCGTCTACGGGGGCCGGTGGCCCGCACTCGGACAGTGGACCACAGGCCGCGGGCTACGGGGCTTACGCGGCCGCGTCGAATCCCGTGTCGCGTGCGAGCCGCTTCAGTTCGAGCAGCGCGTGCTTCTCGATCTGGCGGATGCGCTCACGCGTGAGTCCGTGCTCCTTGCCGACCTCGGTCAGGGTCCGCTCACGGCCGTCCTCGATGCCGTACCGCATCTTGATGATGGACGCGGTGCGGTGGTCGAGCCGGCCGATCAGGTCCTCCAGCTCCTCGCTGCGCAGCAGCGTGAGCACGGACTGCTCGGGCGAGACGGCCGAGGTGTCCTCGAGCAGGTCACCGAACTGGGTGTCGCCCTCGTCGTCCACCGACATGTTCAGGGAGACCGGGTCGCGGGCCCAGTCGAGGACGTCGGCGACGCGCTCGGGCGTGGAGCCGAGCTCGGCGGCGATCTCGGTGTGCTCCGGGTCCCGGCCGTTCTCCCGGTTGAACTCGCGCTGGACCCGGCGGATCCGGCCGAGCTCCTCGACCAGGTGGACGGGGAGGCGGATGGTGCGGGACTGGTCGGCTATGGAGCGGGTGATGGCCTGGCGAATCCACCAGGTCGCGTACGTGGAGAACTTGAAGCCCTTGCGGTAGTCGAACTTCTCGACCGCTCGCACCAGCCCGGCGTTCCCCTCCTGGATCAGGTCGAGCAGGGGCAGGCCGCTGCGCGGATAGCGGCGGGCGACCGCGACGACGAGCCGGAGGTTGGAGCGGATGAAGACGTCCTTGGCGCGCTCACTGTCGGCGACGAGCGCTTCGAGCTCCTCGCGGGTGGCACCCTTGGCGGTCTCGCTCTCCTGCTCGACCTCCTTGTCGAGGATCTTCTGCGCGTACACCCCCGCCTCGATGATCTGCGACAGCTCCACCTCGCGGGCGGCGTCGAGCAGGGGTGTGCGGGCGATCTCGTCGAGATACATGCCGACCAGGTCGCGATCGGCGATCTCGCCGCCTACGGCGCGAACACTGCTTGCCGCGTCGGTGGTCCCCTTGGCGGACTGACGACGGGCGACGGCACGGGTTGCCATGCGTGCTCCCTTGCGATGAGTGGGTCAGCAGTTCTGACGGGGGCTCTGGGGGGCTGGAACGAGCTCCGTGGCGAAGAGCACACCCTCCGGGTGCCCTGCATCCGATGGAAACAACGACTGGAATCCGGACAGAATTCCCAAGCCGCTCAACATTTTTAGTGATCTTGCAGTACCCTGTGCGGCTCCGAGGGAGGCAGGATGCCGTACGGGGCGACAGAGGCGCAGGTCAGGCCGGGTGTCGAGAAGGATCTCGGGCCCCTCACAGAGCTCTACAACCACTACGTCCGTGAGACGGCCGTCACATTCGACACGGTGCCCTTCGCGCCCGGGGAACGCCTTCCGTGGCTGCGCTCCCACCCTGAAGACGGCCGGCACCGCCTGCTGGTTGCCCAGGAGATCCCGGGTTCCCGCATTCTGGGCTACGCAACCAGCAGCGCGTTCCGGCCGAAGGCGGCGTACGAGACGTCGGTGGAGGTCTCTGTTTACCTCGCTCCGGACGCGGGCGGCCGCGGCATCGGCACCCAGCTCTACAAGGCACTCTTCGAGGCACTCGCCACCGAGGACGTCCATCGCGCGTACGCGGGTATCGCCCTGCCCAACGAAGCCTCGGTCCGCCTGCACGAGCGCTTCGGCTTCGGCCACGTGGGGACGTACGGCGAAGTGGGCCGTAAGTTCGGGCGGTACTGGGACGTGGCCTGGTACGAGAAGCGGCTCGGGCCCACGGCCTGACACCTCGGGCCCCCGGCCTGACTACCTCGGGTCCGCGGCCTGACGCCTCGAGTCCGCGGCCTCACGCCGGAACGGGGCCGGCGCTGGCCGGAAACCTAGTCATTGAACCTTCAAGAACAGCCTCCGTACAGTAGATGTATGACGAAGCACAACGAGGAACCGCGCTGGCTCGACGACGAGGAACAGCGCACCTGGCGGGCCTATCTGCACGCCACCACGCTCCTCGAGGACCATCTGGACCGGCAGCTGCAGCGCGACGCCAAGATGCCGCACGTCTACTACGGCCTGCTCGTCCAGCTCTCGCAGGCGCCGCGGCGGCGGCTGCGGATGACGGAGCTGGCGAAGCACGCGAAGATCACCCGGTCCCGGCTCTCGCACGCCGTCGCCAGGCTCGAACAGCACGGCTGGGTACGCCGCGAGGACTGCCGCTCCGACAAGCGCGGCCAGAACGCGATCCTCACCGACGAGGGATACGAGGTGCTCAGGCAGTCCGCGCCGGGGCATGTCGCCGCCGTACGCCAGGCCATGTTCGACCGGCTCACCCCGGAACAGCAGCAGTCCCTCGGCGAGATCATGCGGATCATCGCCGAGGGACTGCAGCCGAGAGAGGCGGGTGCCGATCTGCCCTGGCTCAGGTGAGAGCCGGGGCGCCCGGGCTCAGTTGAGAGCCAGAGGCGTCGTGCGGGTCAGTGGGCGACCACCGGGATCCGCACCTCCTCCGCGGCGCCGGCCGTGTCGCCCTCTGCGGCCGGGGTGCCGCCGCCCTGGTGACCGGTGGTGATGAAGGTCAGGGCGATACCGGCGGAGACCACCAGGATGCCGACCGCCCACCAGATGGCGCTGGTGTAGCCGTCCACCATGGCCTGCGCCTGCAGCAGCTTCTGCGCGGCCGGAGTGGTGGCCTCCGCGGCGTGCGCGGTGATGTACGCCGTGGTGGCGGACGCGGCGATGGTGTTGAGCAGGGCAGTACCGATCGCGCCGCCCACCTGCTGCGAGGTGTTGACCATCGCGGAGGCGACACCGGCGTCCCGCGGCTCGACGCCGTGGGTGGCCAGGGACATGGCGGGCATGAACGCCGTACCCATGCCGAGACCGAGCAGCAGCTGCGCGGGCAGGATCAGACCCGCGTACGACGTGCCGATCTCCAGCTGGGTGAGGAGCAGCATGCCGGTCGCGGCGACCAGGAAGCCCGGACCCATCAGGAGCCGCGGCGGAACGCGGGTCATCAGGCGGGCGCCGATCTGCGTCGAGCCCGTGATCATGCCGACGATCATCGGCAGGAAGGCGAAGCCGGTCTGCACCGGCGAGTAGCCCTTCACGATCTGCAGGTAGTACGTCAGGAACAGGAACAGGCCGAACATCGCGATGACGGCGAGACCGAGCGACAGGTAGACGCCGCCGCGGTTGCGGTCGGTCAGCACGCGCAGCGGCAGCAGCGGCGCCTTGACCCGGGACTCGGTGAGGATGAACGCGGCGAGCAGCACCACCGAGGCGATGAACATGCCGATGGTCATGGAGTCGGACCAGCCCTCGGACTCGGCGCGCGTGAAGCCGTAGACGAGCGCCACCAGACCGAGGGTGGAGAGCACCACGCCGGGGACGTCGAGCGACGAGCGGTTACGGCTGCCGGCCGGGTCACGGATCACGAAGTACGCGCCCACGGCGGCGACGATCGCGAACGGGATGTTCACGAAGAACGTCCAGCGCCAGTCCAGGTACTCGGTGAGGAAGCCGCCGAGGATCAGGCCGACGGCGCCACCGCCGCCGGCGATCGCACCGTAGATACCGAAGGCCTTGGCGCGCTCCTTGGCGTCGGTGAACATCACCGCGAGCAGCGAGAGCGCGGCGGGCGCGAGCAGTGCGCCGAACACACCCTGCAGGGCGCGGGCGCCGAGCATCATGGCCTCGCCGGTCGCGGCACCGCCGAGCGCGGACGCGGCGGCGAAGCCGATCAGACCGGTGACAAAGGTGCGCTTACGGCCCCACAGGTCCGCGATCCGGCCGCCGAAGAGCAGCAGACCACCGAAGGCCAGGGCGTAGGCCGTGATGACCCACTGCCGGTTGCCGTCGGAGATGCCCAGGTCCTGCTGGGCGGAGGGCAGCGCGATATTCACGATGGTCGCGTCGAGTACGACCATCAGCTGGGCGATCGCGATGAAGACGAGCGCTTTCCAGCGCTTGGGGTCAGGGCCGGCAAGGGCGGCGGCGGTATCGGGAATGCCGCTCTTTCCAGATATGGACGGTGCTTTTTCGGACATGGAGGTACCCACCTCGGGACTCTTGTGCTGAGAAATCGGTAACGGAACGGGCGATCGGGCGAAGCTGCTCGGTAACGGCGCCCGGTAATGGGCTGGCGCTACTGAGAAGAGCGTGCAACCTCAAGCAAAGTTGAGGTCAACTGACGCCGGTTGCGGTCGACTGTGGAGCCGTGGTCGGCCGCGGAACCGTGGTCATGCGGACCGGGGCTGACGGAGATCCTCCAACGTGGCTGCGCTGCCCGGGAGTTCGGAGCGGGCGGGGGTCTGCAGTCCGTCGAGGAACAGCTGCAGATGCCGGTGCACGAACTGGTCGAAGTTCACGCACCCGCTGCCCGGCAGGGGCCTGGTGAGCTGGGAGAGCGCGACGAGCAGATCACCGACGGCGATGTCGGTGCGCAACTGCCCGGCGGCGCGCGCCCGCTCCATCACCTCCTCGACCTGCCGCTCCAGGCGCAGCCTGGCCTCGTCCAGATCGGGGTGGTCCTTGTCGAAGGCGCCGGAGAGCATCGGGCACAGGGCGCCGATCCGCTCGTCGGCGGCGGCGTGCACGAAGCGGCGAAGGGCGGCGAAGGCGTCGGCCTCCCCGGCGAGCGCCTCCTCGGCACGCTCCGAGGTGCGGTCCATCACCGAGCAGACGACCTCACGGATCAGCTCGGAGCGGTCGGCGAAGTGCCGGTAGAGCGTGGCGTTGCCGACGCCGGCGCGGCGGGCGATCTCGTCGAGCGGCACCTCGGGGCCCGACTCCACGAACATCTCGCGCGCGGCGGTGACGATCCGCTCCCGGTTGCGCAGGGCGTCGGCCCGCGGGCGGGGCACGCGGCGCTGCTGCGGTGCGGTGGCGGTATCCACGGCGGCACTCCTTGGGCGGCTGGTGTCTTGGGGACCCCCTGACCGATGCGGGGAATCCGTCCCCGCTTCACGAGGACACCCATGCAAACGGGGAGACCGTCCCCGGTTATTTCGCGCCCCGGTGTGACCCGCCTCACACCGCCCTCACGGAAATACCCCTGATCGGTCGCACTCAGCGAGCGCCCGCGCACACCCCGGCACAGGGTGATCGTCAAGGGCGCAGCCAGGACAGCCGGCTGCCGCGGACCGAAAGGCGGGCGCATGCAGCTGTCAAGGCGCTGGATATGCAGGCCACGACGCAGCCCCCTGCTCGCCGCCCTGGCGGCCCTGGTGCTCGCGGTGACCGCGACGGCCAGCACCGGACGGCTGAGCACCGGCCCGCAGACGGCCGGACCCGCCGCACTGGCCCGCTCCACGGCGCTCGGCCCCTGCATGATCAGCGGCACGATGGGCGTCCAGATGTCGGAGGGCGTGCCCACACCGCCCGGCTACGCCCGCTCCACCGGCCCCGTCCGTGCCCTGAACCTGATGATCGACTTCTCGGACGCCCCCGGCGAGGGCCGCGCCACCGACCGGCTCGGGGAGTTCTTCCCGCAGACCCAGGAATGGTTCCGCACCGCTTCCTACGGGCGCATGGACTACCAGCCGCACGCACCGGTCAAGGACTGGCTGCGGATGCCGCGCCCCTTCTCCTCGTACGGCATAGAGCGCGGCGCCCCCTTCGACCCCGGCTACCGCGAGCTCGTCCAGGACATCGTCGAGAAGGCCGACCCCGAGGTGGACTTCAGCACGTACGACCTGGTCAATATCCTGATCACCCCGAACGCCGGCCCTTCGGCCCTCGACACGGTTCTCTCCGTCACCTTCGCCGGCAACCACGAGGCCCCGGTCGCCGACGGTGTGCCCGTCTCCAACGCGTCCTTCGTCTACAGCCGCCAGGACGACGGCTCGGGCTCCTACCGCGAGACCGGCTTTCGCGTACTGCCCCACGAGAACGGCCATGTCTTCGGCCTGCCCGACCTCTACACCTCGGACGGCGGCGGGGCCGTCGGCCACTGGGACATCATGAGCGAGGACTGGGGCGCCAACAACGACCTGCTGGGCTGGCACAAGTGGAAGCTGGGCTGGCTCGACGACGACCAGATCAGCTGCGCGTCCGACCCCGGAACGACGGACCACCTCCTCGGCCCCCTCGCGACGCCGGGCGGCACGAAGCTGGCCTTCATCCCCCTCGACGAGCAGACGGGCTACGCCGTGGAGGTCCGCACCCGCGGGGGCAACGACGACGCGGTCTGCAAGCCCGGCGTCCTCATCTACCGCGTGGACGCCGACGTCGACACCGGCCACGGCCCGGTCACCGTCTCCGACTCCACCCGCGACTCCGGCGGCTGCACCCGCCGCCCCAACGTCCACGCCGAACTCTCCGACGCCACCTACGTCCCCGGCCAGAGCTTCGTCGACCCGGACAAGGACATCCGCATCAGCGTCGTCTCGGCCACGGACGACACGTACCGCGTCCGCGTAACCCGCTCCTGACACCACCCCACCCCCTGATCCACAACCCCTGATCCGCCCCCACCCCCACCCGCTACACTGACGAGCACGCCTTGCCTTCGTAGCTCAGGGGATAGAGCACCGCTCTCCTAAAGCGGGTGTCGCAGGTTCGAATCCTGCCGGGGGCACTGGATTGGTCAGGGCAGGAGCCCCGGAAACTGCAGGCCATGCAGGGTCCGGGGCTCCTCCCATGTGCGGGGCGTGCACTCTGGCCACGCGGTGCCTACGTGCTGAATACGCTCCCACTACGGGAGTTGGTCTCCTAAATACCTCCTAAGCGATCTTCGAGAACCCGCAGGTCAGCCCCCGAAGTCCCGGCAACGCGAAGAGGCCCGCCCCCTGTTCGGAGCGAGCCTCTTCGCGTTACTGGTCTCGGAACGCCGGCTGACTACTCGTCGCCGTGCGCCGCCAGCTCCTGCAAGTCCGGCTCCGTGGCACGCCAGGCTTTCAGCGACTCCTCAATCTCTTCAGGCGTCGCTTGCAGCCCGGCCTTCACCACGACGACAGCGCGGCCGCCGCCGGGCAGGTTGATGACAGCGGTGTCGAGGAGTTCCCCGTCGTCACTCAGCTCGTTCGCCACTCGCAGCGGCAGTCCGGTCAACGGCGGATCGGGAGCCTGCATCTGCCCAGCGTCGTGCTTCAACGGGCGGGGCCACACACTGCCCGACTCGCCATCAGCTTGCAGCCCAAAGCCGCTACGCCGCCCGCGTACCGATGCCTCCGAGGTGCGTGGTCGGCGCTGCCAGGTCTCACTCTTGGCCATCAACAGAGCCTGCGTCGCCGGTTAGGCCGCGGACTGGATACCGGACCACCCCCAGGCAGACCAGGGATGCAGCTGCATTACAGAGTTGGATACCCCGGTGCCGACCACGCGCCGCCAAGAGTACTCGTCCCCACTGACAGTCGATTCCGGACCTTGGCGGTACAGCAGGGAAGTACAACCCCAGCGCCTTCTCCCGTCCGGCGGTGGTCATCATCAGCTCAACTTCGGTCGGCATGACCGGGATCGACCGTTCTCTCTGAAGCTACGGACCAGAAGGGGCCGTGCCACATCCGTGCCAGATCGAGCGGGGAGCCACGGGGAACACCGAGGGTCGGTGGGCAGCTCGAAGGAGATCCGTGCAAGCCGCGAACACTCAGGTCAGCCGCCGCATGATCCAACCTCGCTCTTGAAGCGGGTGTCGCAGGTTCGAACCCTGCCGGGGCACAGTGTCCGAACAGCGCGCCTACCTGGTCCGCCGCGTCAGCCATGAGCAGGGCTGAAAGACTGAGCCCGCCTTATGTCCCAATTCGTATAATTTCAGAGTGAAGATCGTCGATATCGACCCCGCCGACCCCCGCCTCGAGGCCGTGTTCCCGGTGCTGCAGGAACTCCGCCCTCACCTGACGGCGGAAGAGTTCCGCGCGCTGTACGAGGAGGGGCGCGGGACCGGGCTGCAGTACACCGCGGCCTTCGGTGATGACGGCAGCTGTCTGGGCGTGATCGGCTGGCATGTTGTCGTCACCACCGTCCAGGGGAGGACGATGTATGTCGACGACCTCGTCGTCTCCGCGGCCGTACGCTCCGGCGGGGTCGGTCGTGCGCTGCTGGGTCACGTCGAAGAGCGCGCCCGCGAGGGGGGCTGCAATGCCCTCAGGCTGGACTCCGGTACGCAGCGCGTCCAGGCCCACCGCTTCTACATGCGCGAAGGCCTGACCATCGGGGCCTTCCATTTCATCAAGCCCTTGAACGGCTGACGTCCGCACCGTCATCGGGTGCCTGTCACACTTCCGGCGCCCCGCCGGTCGTAGGTGTGTGAGACGACAACGGTATGGACGATACGGACGCACGGGGCGGATGAGTGGCGCGAAGGCCGTCTGGGTGCGAGGCGGGCTCGCCTTCTTCGCGCTGGCCTCCTTCGCCCTGGGTGCCTACATCCTCATCTCGCCCGCGGGGTTCTTCAGTTGGTCATGGGTCAACATGGGCATGGCCTACAACCCGCACCTGATGCTCGACTACGGCGCGATGAATCTGGCCGCGGCGGTACCTCTCGGCGCCGCCGCTGTCGTCATGACCCCGGTCTTCGTCCGTACCGCCCTGGCCTCGTACGCGGTGTGGTCCCTCGCGCACTTCCTCATCCACCTGCATTTCCGTTCTCATGCCGTGGCGCATACGTCCGCCACCGAGGCGAATCTTCTTGTCGGTGTGCTGGGCGTCGGAGTCGTGATCCCGGTCGTGTTGCTGCTGCTCACACTGCCAGGCGCAGAACTACGCGGAGATCAGGGCGAACAGCGTGGCGACGCCGACGAGGCCGGTGACCCCTAGCGCCGCTCCCGCGACGGCGGTCCACATACGGCCGATGCCCAGGCGGGCGTAATGGATGCCGGCGACGCCGAAGGTGACAGCGAGGCCCCCGGCGATGATCGACCACGGCAGCGTGGCGAGCACGAGGCCGGGCCATGCCCCCGTGGCGGCGACAAGGCCCAGGACGAGGGCCGTGGGGCCGAGGGCTGCGGCGGGTGCGTCGCGGTCGGGCGCGGCGGCCCCGGTTGTCCCGGTTGTCTCAGTCGTCTCAGTTGCCTCAGTTGCCTCGGACATGAACTCCCCCTGACTTGAACAGGGTTGAACAGGGCGCACGTGCCGCCCGCTCCCCCTGTCGCGCTATTTGAACGTGTTCAAATCTTGTGTCGATCATAGCAGCCGGCCCGTCCGCAGAGGACGGTTTTCGCATGCGAGTACTCGGGTGCGCGGCTCGGTGTCATCCTGAATGGGGATTCAGGTCGCACCAGGGGGCGTCGGCGTGCCTACGGACCAGGGTCAGAAAATCGTGTCCATCCGGTATCTCCTGCGCACGGCGGAGGAGACCCGCCTGGCGATCGCGCGCCACTACGCCGACGTGCGCTTCCGGATGATCGGAGCGGCCGAGGACCTCCGCACCAGCCTGGAACTCATCGACCTGGGCTCGGTGAGTGTCAGCGAGATCTCCTACGGCATCGATCTGCGGTTCGACTTCGAGGATGCCGGCGCGTACATCGTCACCTGGGCCAAGCGCGCCGGCTACGCGGTGTCGTACGGGCGTGAGGCGACGACCGTACTGGCCACCGCCGACAGAGCCACCTGCTTCGACCCGGTGGGCAGCGCCTCCGTCGACTGGGGCCGCGAATGCCACGCCATCGCCGTACGCGCCGACAAACTCGCCCTGCACCGGCAGTTGGAGAGCCTGCTCGGCCGGCCGGTGCACCGGCGGGTGCGGTTCGCGCCGTCCATGGACATCGCTCGGGGGCCGGGGCGGAGCTGGGCGCGCCTGGCGCGGTGGAGCCTGTGGGAGAAGGACGTCCCGCACGGGCTGCTCCAACAGCCCATCATCGCCCGGCGGTTGGAGCAGACCCTGCTGGAAGGACTGCTGCTCGCCGCCGACCACCAGTACCGCGAGGCCCTGGACGCTCCCCCGCCCACCATGCGGCCCGCGGCGGTCAAACGCGTCATGGACGTCGTACGGGAGAACCCCGCCGAGCCCTACGACGCCGCCCGGCTCGCCGAGATCGCCCAAGTCGGCCTGCGCACCCTGCAGGAGGCGTTCCGCCGTCATGTCGGCCTGTCCCCCATGGCGTATGTCCAAGAAGTCCGGCTGCAGCAGGTCCGCCTGCAGCTGCGGGTCGCCGCGCCCGGCACGGTGAGGGTCTCCGACGTGGCCTATCAGTGGGGGTTCGCGCACCTGGGCCGGTTCGCGCAGCGCTACCGGGCGCGTTTCGGGGAGTCGCCCTCGCAGACACTGCGGGCGGCATAAGACACGCAGGTCCGGCGGGTCGGCGACCAGGGTGCGTACTAGGTGCGCGCTGCAGGAATCCTGCGTTTTATGGACAGCGGCGCGTGATCCGGAGCGACGCGGGGCGCACCCTGCCCGTATCCTCGGCTCGGCCGCAGCCGAGTGGGCTCCTCCGGTTATCCCGTGAGGCAGCAGATGACGGCATGAGCGGAGTCGGCGCCGCTCATCGCCCGACGGTCGCCCTCGGCGGCAGCACATGCGCAGGAGCGGGAGACGGCCTGCGCACCTCGGGCCCGGCGGCTCCCCCGTCCAACAGCCGGGCCCGAGCCCATCTCCGCCTCCGGTTCCTGTTCCGCGCCCCAGGACGGGGACTTCCACGCCCCGGGACGGGGACTTCCACGCCCAAGGACGGGAAGTTCCGCGCCCCGGGACAGGGAGTTCGCGCCCCGGGACAGGGAGTTCGCGCCCTAGGACAGGGAGTTCTGGGCGCTACGGGCCGGCTGTGGCAGCGGCCGCCGGTGTGGCGTCAGTGCTCGTGCCGTGCCCGCGACCAGCACCGCGAGCGCCACCAGCAGGGCGCTGACCCACAGGGGTGAGCGGTAGCCGAGACCTGCCGTGAGGGGGAGGCCGCCGAGCCATGGGCCGAGTGCGCCGCCCACGTTGAAGGCCGCCGTCGCATAACCGCCGGCCAGGGTCGGGGCCTCCGTCGCCGCGTACAGAGCCCGGGCGATCAGTGTGGAGCCGACCGCGAACGAGAGGGCTCCCTGGACGAAGACCAGGATCGTCGCCGGTACCGGGCTCCCGGCCACCAGCGCGAAGACCGGCCAGCCCGCCAGGAGGAGCAGCGAACCGGTGACGAGCAGCGGGCGCGGGCGTACGTCCGCGATCCGGCCCGCGACCGTGACGCCCACGAAGGAGCCGAGGCCGAAGAGCGCGAGCAGCGCGGGGATCCAGGCCCGGCCGAGACCCGTGACTTCCGTGAGCAGCGGGGCGAGATAGGTGAACGAGCAGAACGTCGCACCGTTCACCAGCGCACCGAGCAGCAGGGTCAGCAGGAGGCGGGGGCTGCGCAGGGCACGCAGTTCGCGGCGCGCGTTCGGAGCCTGGGCGCCCCCGGGAGCGCTGGACGGTACGGAGCGCGTGATCGCCACGAGCGCCGGCACCGTCACCAGTGCCACCGCCCAGAACGCGGCGCGCCAGCCCCAGAGTTGGCCGAGCAGAGCGCCGCCGGGCACTCCCACGACGCAGGCGATGGTGACGCCGCCGAGCAGGGCGGAGGTGGCCCGGCCCTTGGCGTTCTCGTCGACCAGGGAGACCGCGGTGACCAGGGCGACCGCGAGGAACCCGGCGTTGGCGAACGCACCGGCGATCCGGGTGGCGAGCAGCACGCCGAAGCTGGTGGTGAGCGCGCCGATGACATGGACCAGGAGGAAGACGCCCAGGAAGGCGAGGAGTGCGCGTCGGCGGGACCAGCGCAGGCTCAGGATCGCCATCAGCGGTGCGCCGATGATCATTCCCACGGCGAATGCCGAGGTCAGCGCGCCCGCTGCGGGGATCGAGACATTCAGGTCCGCCGCGATGCCGGGGCCGAGCCCGGACAGCATGAACTCGGACGTACCCATGGCGAAGACCGCGAGTCCGAGCAGGTGGATCACTAGAGGCATGGCAAGGCTCCAGCCATGGCAGTACGGGCGCGCGGCAGTACGTGCACACGGCACGACATGCATAAAGCACACACGGCAGTACGCGCATGGCTCAGGAAGTAGGTATGTGACAGCCCGTGTCTCTACGGCGGTGATCCGGCGGCGGCGCGTAACTCAGCGGCCCGGCACGGCAGTTCGCGCGAGGGCTTGAGCAGCGGCACTAAGCGCTCCGCGGGAAGTCCGGTGCATCATCTGCGGGTGCGTCGTGGCTGGTCGCGCAGTTCCCCGCGCCCCTTTGGGGCACGCCAAAGCGCACCGGACTTGCTCAAGGCTGCTTAGAAGCCACCGGACGAAGGCCGGTGGCTAGCGTCTTGACGACTCGGGGCTGGACATGACCGGCACGTTAGCCAGGTCCGGGGATCGCGTCCACGTATTTTCTGACCTTGCACCAGGGGCCAACCAGGGACAACCAGGGACAACCAGGGACAACCAGGAGCGGACCTCCCGCCCCTTCTCATCCGCCGGTCACCGGACCGATCCGCGCAGCTCCTCGGGGCACGGCGTGCCGCGGGGCAGTTGGTAGGGGGCGGCCAGGCGGTAGGTGCCCGCGCGCGGGGCGAGGAGTTCGGTCCAGCGGTCGCCGAATCCGTCCGCCGCCGTCTCGGCGAGACAGCCGCTGACGTTGCGGTACGACTTCGGCTCGCCGTCCGGGCGGGCCTTGGACTCCTCGGTCTCGCGCGGCGCCTGGACCCCCTTGCCGTCGGGGTCGACCAGGCCGAGCCAGGGCGAGTAGGGAATCCGGATCAGCACCCGGCCGGGGGTCTTCACGGTGATCGTCCACTCGCCCTGCTCGGCGCGCTGCACGGTCGCGGGCGGGTCGGCGAGCGGGGTGGCCCCGGTGACCTCGAAGAGCTGCCAGTTGGTGTCGCCCCAGATCTGCTTCAGATACGGCTGGCCCTTCTGCACCAGTTCCCGCTCGCGCTGCCCGCCGTCGCCGTCCGGCTCACCCTTGGGCAGGACGACGTAGTGCACGGCCCAGCGCCGCAGCCACTCGCGGTAGTTGGCGGAGTTCAGGGTGTCGTCGTAGAAGAGCGGATTGCGCTCCATATCGGCCTGACGGTTCCAGCCGCGGGCCAGATTGACATACGGGGCGAGGGCGGATGCCTCGCGGTGGCTGCGGGCCGGGACCACCTCCACCCGGCCCTTTTCGGCGTCGGCGTTCTGCAACTGGTTGACCAGCGGCGCCAGTTCACGCGCCCAGGACGCCTCCGGAGTGGTGTGCACGACATCGTCGACGGACTTGAAGCCGATCCATGCCGTCAGGCTGACGAAGGCCACGAGCACCGCGTACCACTTGCGGCTGCGCGCCACCGTGAAGGGCAGCGCGGCGATCAGGACGACCCCGGCGAAGAGCATCGGGAGCCGGGTGATGTTGGAGCCGATCTGCGAGTCGAGCGCCGTGGCGAGCAGTACGCCGATGACGTAGACGCCCGCCGTGAGCCGCACCGTCCGCCAGTCCGCGGGCACCAGGAGGTAGATCGCGACGCCGAACAGCAGCGGAAGGACCGCCGTCAGGAGTGCCATCGGCTGCGTACCGGAGAACGGGAACAGCCAGGCCGACAGCGCCACGACCGCCACCGGCGCGAGCCCCAGCGCATACGCGCCAGGACGCCTGCCCTGCAGGAACAGCGCGGCCGCGACCAGGCCCACGAACAGTCCGGCGACCGGCGAGCCCGCGGTGGCCAGGCCCGCGAGCGGCGCCGCCACGGCCGCCTTGCCCCAGCGGTTGTGGCGCCAGCGGTACGGCCAGCAGAAGACCGCCGCCACCGCGCCGAGCGCGAACATCAGGCCGAGACCGAAGGTCACGCGGCCCGAAACGGCGTTGCAGAACAGTGCGAAGACCCCGGCGAACGCGGGCGGCAGAGGATTTCTGACCGCCCGAGTGCGGATCACGATGAGCGTGATGAGCGCGGCGGAGACCGTGCCGGCGATCATCATCGTCGTCCGTACGCCGAGCATGTGCATCAGATACGGCGACACGACGCTGTACGACACCGGGTGCATCCCGCCGTACCAGGCGAGGTTGTACGCCGAGTCGGGGTGCCGGCCGACGAACTCGGCCCAGGCGTCCTGGGCGGCGAGGTCGCCGCCGCTGCTCGCGAACGTGAAGAACCAGGCGAGGTGCAGCACGGCCGCGGTGGCCGTGACGAGCGTGACCGGGTGCCGGCCGATGCGGCGCAGACGCTCACCGCGGGTGGGGCCCGGCCCTTCGGGTTCGGTGCTGCGCTGGCCCGGCAGCCGTATTCGCGTGCCGGTGTCCGCGACGGCCAGGCCGGTGCCCGCGCCCGTGCCCGTGCTCGTGCCCGCGCCCGTGCTCGTGCCCGTGCTCTTGCCTGCGCCCGCGCCCCGGTTGGCGTCGTCGTCTGCGCGCGTCGGCCCCGCAGTCGCCACTGAAGGCTCTCCCCGTGTTCGTCCCCACAGATCCGGTCATGATCTGCTTACGGCTCACTCGCTGTGCTCATGGCTCTGCTTGCGGTGCCCGGCAGTTGGCGGTCGGTGCGTTCATGCGTCCGACTGCCGGTCTCGCGACGCTAGCACGCAGCCGCGAAGGGGGAGCCCTTGCGGGCTCCCCCTGAACCGGAACGGTCCCCCGCGCTCAGCCCAGACGGGTCAGCTTGGACCCGAAGCCCGGTTCCACCAGCTCCTCCTGGAGGGCGACCGGAACCTTCACGCCGCCCTTCTTGCCGTCGCCGACGGTCAGGACACCGACCTCGGTTCCCGCCTTCGCCGTGTGCGGCACGGTCTTGCCGCCGTCGGCGAGGGCGAGCTTGACGGTCAGGCCCGGCCAGCCCACGGCGGAGACGTTCTTGGTGGCGACCACCGGGGTGGTGCCGCCGAGGCCGTCGTCCACGTGGCCGACGACGTCGCCCTTCTTCACGACCGCCTTGCTCTCGAGCAACTCCTGCGTCCGCAGGATCAGTTCCTTGCTCTTCGCGGTCGCGGTGTCGATGATCGGCGGCAGGTGCTGGCCGAACACGGCACCGACGATCAGCTGGTTGGTGCCGCCGATCTCCTTCTCCGCGGCGAACAGCAGATTGCCGCCCGCCTTGGTGGTGGAGCCGGTCTTGATGCCGACGACGCCGAAGAGCGGGACCAGCTTGTTGAAGTTCCTCATGTCCTGGTTCCGGTCGGACGTGGTGGACTTGAACTTCGGCATCCGGACGATCTCCTTGAACAGCGGGATCTCCATGGCGGCCTTGCCGAGCTTCACCTGGTCCACGGCGGTGCTTGCGGTGGTCTCCTCCAGACCGCTCGCGTCCGTGTACTTGGTGTTCTTCATGCCGAGTTCCTTGGCGGCGGCGTTCATCTTCTTCACGAACGCCTCCTCGTCACCGTCGCTGTCCCAGCGGGCCAGGAGCTTCGCGATGTTGTTCGCGGACGGCAGCATGATGTCCTGGATGGCTTCCTTGACGGTGATCGTCTGGCCCTCCTCGACCTTGACCACCGACTCCCTCGCCTTCTCGCCGCTTTCGAAGTGGTCGGCGGCCGCCTTGTCGATCTTGAGGGTGTCGTCCTCCTTGTGCTCCTTGAGGATCAGATAGGCGGTCATGACCTTGGCGACGCTGCCGATCGGGATCGGCTTCTGGTCGCCGTACGACCCCAGGCTGCCGATGCCGTCCACGTCCACGACGGCCTGACCCTCGGTCGGCCACGGCAGGTTCGGCTTGCTGCCGTCGAAGCTGAACTCCTCCTGCGCGGTGAGCGCGAGCGTCGGGGTCGGAAGCGGGCGTACGACCTGCGCGACTGCAAAGAGAACAAGGAGCAGGATCAGGAGCGGCGTCCAGATCTTCACCCGGCGCACGGTGGTACGCAGGGCGGTCTCCGGCGGCGGCGGCCGATTGGTCAGCTCGGCGAGCAGATCGATCGGCGGCTTGGGCGGCAACGGCTGCTGCGTGGTGCGCTCGGGGCCGGCGGTCGGGGCCTCTTCGGCCTTCGGGGCCGGTGCGGCGGCGGGCTGCTCGGCCGGCGGCGTCGCGGGCTTCGGCGGCTTGACGGGGGCGGGCTCGTCGAGCGGCTTGAGGGCGACGAATTTGCTGGTGCGTTCGGCCTCGGACTCGGACTTCGGCGCTTCCGCCTGGCCGCCTGCCTTGGCCTCGCCGGCGGAGTCCTCGCCGGGTTCCTTGTCCTTGTCGGTCGCCTTGTCCGTCGGCTTGGCGCCCTTGGCCTTGTCCGCGGCATCCACGGCGTCCGCGGGCAGCTTGAGCATCGCCGTCGGCTGATCGACGGCGGGCCGCGTGGTCTTGAAGACGGCGGTGGGCTGGTCAACGGGCTTGGCTTTTTCGGCCACTTCGGGCTCGGCGGGGGCCGCGGCCGTTTCGGACTCTTCGGGCGCTTCAGGCTCGGCGGGCTCGGCGGGCTTTTGGGGCTCGGCGGCCTTGGCGGGCTCGGCACCCGATTCGGGCTCGTCGGCCGAGGCCGTGGCAGGCTCCTCCGGCTCCTCGGCAGCGGCCGTGGTGGGCTCCTCGGCCTCGTCGGCCGATGCGGCGTCGTCAGCCGATTCGGGCTCGTCAGCCGATGCGGCCTCGTCGGGCTTCTCCGCCCCTGCCGCCTCCGACGCCTCGGGCTTCTCCACCCCAGCCGCCTCCGACGCCTCGGGCTTCTCCACCCCAGCCGCCTCCGACGCCGCGGATTCCTCCGGCGCCTCCGACGCCTCCGACTCCTCGGGCACGCCAGGCTCTTGGGCGTCAGGAGCCTCCGAGGCTTCCGTCTCGGCCTCCGTCTCGGCCCCCTGCTCCCCATCGGGTTCGCCGGACTCATCGGCCCCGGCCCCGGGCTCCTCCGCGGCGGCGTCCTCGCCGCCCTCGCCCACTGGCCGAGATGCATCGTCCTCGTCGGTGCCCGCGACCCACGCCGCAACCGCAGCCCGCAGACGGGCGTCCTTGGAATCGTCGGCCGGTCCCGACTCGGAGTCGGAGCCGGACTTCGACGCAAGCTCAGCCTCCGGCTCCGGCTCAGCCTCCGGCTCCGGCTCGGCAGCGCGGGACTCCTCCCCGTCCCGCTCGCCGCCGGCCCGCTCCTCCGCGTCGGCGGCCGCGGCGTCGGGCTCGTCGGCGTCGGACTGCCGCTCCGCTGCGGCATCCGCGGCACCAGCCGCATCCGCGGCATCCGCCGCGTCGGCCGCGTCCTGCGCCGCCCGCGTCGAGAAGACCGCGGTCGGCTGGTCGACACGCGGGGAGGTCACCGCGAGCCGCGGATCGGGCGCCTCCGGCTCGCGCCCGCCCGACGGCTCACGCTTGCCCGAAGACTTCCGCTGCTCCGACCTGTCGGGGGTCTCGCCCGCCACCAATGCCTCCTCGATACGCCTTACGCCTTACGCCCGTACTGCGCCGTACGTGCTGTACGTCCTGTGCCCGCGAGTCGCCCCGCGGCCCGGACCCCGGTGTCCGAACCATGTACCAGTGTCCTGTGTGAGGGCTTAACCCCCGTGGTAGACGAGAACGACATACCTGCCGGTTCCCGTACCAACCGGGCAGGCACTCTCGACAGACCAATGTGAGAGGGGTCACCCTGTCATTCATCCACGCGGGGAGGCATGGATGGGCAGGAGCCGCAGAACAATTCCGGAGGAGCTTCTGCTGCTCGCTCTGGACCCGGCCACGGGTACCACAGCGCAGCCGCAGTCGCTCGACCTAGGTCTGGCCGGAGCTCAGCTAGTAGAGCTGGCGCTGGCCGGACGGATAGCCCCAGACGGGGATCGTATCGCCGTGGTAGCACCACGGCCGACAGGAGATCCGACTCTGGACTGTGCACTGGAACTACTCCGCAGGCGCGGGGCTCCGGTGCGGGCGGTCCACTGGATCGGCGGGCCCCGACTGGGGCTGCGCCAGACTTATCTCTCGCATCTGGAGCGGTGCGGCATGGTGCACGCCGTCGCCGGTCAGATGTGCGGGGTGCTGCCGACGACTCGCTACCAAGCGACGGACACGGCGATCAGCCGGGAGATCAGGACCCGGCTGGACTCGGCGATCCGCACCGGTGTACCGCCGGACCCGCGGACCGCGGCGCTCGCCGCACTGGCCCACGCGGTCGGACTCGGCAAGCACCTCTACCCCGGGAACGAGGGGCGTTCATCGCGCTCCAGGCTCCGGGATCTGATCAGGCACGACCCCATGGGCGGCCTCGTGGCGCACGCCGTCATGGACGTCCAGAACGGAGTGGCGGCCCAACCCCGCCGCTCTCCGGCGACGGGCCGCAAGCCCGAACGCGCCACAGCTTCGGAGACCGGCTCTTCGGCCAGGGTTCCGATGCAGCCACGCCGGGGTCCGATGGCACGGGCCGTGGCCCACTGAGGTCCGGCGCGTAGCAACACCTCACCTCAGCGAGGCAGTTCAACAAGCAGTTCACCTAGCAGTTCACCAGGTAGTTCAACTGGCAGTTCGAGGAAGTACCAGCATCACCGCACCATCCGCACCACACGTACCAGTGCCGCACCGAAGTCCCCCGAGACCCGGTTCGGGAGCCGCTGGGTAGCGCGGGGTGGTGGCCGGAGACCGAGGGGACACCGTCGGTATCGCCCGGCCCGCCGCCCCGCGCACCCGTATATCCGGATCCGGTCACTCGTCGCCGGCCGGACCCGCCGCCCCCTGACCTGTTACCGGGAACCGCTGCCGGCAGCCGTTGCCGGGCGCCGCATATCCGCTGTTTCCCAGCGGTGTGACCTCCCTTGGTGGCACTCTGCTGAGCAGCAGATACGCAAAGTAGAGGCACGTAGCCGGAGGTGCACGTCCCGTGGCGTCCAATGTCAATCCCACCGTCAGGCGACGCCGCCTTGGGCAGGAGCTGCGCAGGCTCCGTGAGCTCAAGGGCATGACGGCGGAGGAGGTGGCGGAGCGGCTGCTCGTCTCGCAGTCGAAGATCAGCCGCCTCGAGAACGGTCGGCGGAGCATCAGTCAGCGCGATGTGCGCGATCTCTGCGGTGTGTACGAAGTCGAGGACCACCGCATCGTCGATTCGCTGATGCAGATGGCCAAGGACAGCCGCCAGCAGGGCTGGTGGCATGCCTTCGGCGATATTCCCTACAGCGTTTACATCGGACTGGAGACGGACGCCGCTTCACTTCGGGTGTACGAGCCCCAGGTCGTTCCCGGCCTGTTGCAGACCCGTGCGTATGCGGAGGCACTGATCGCCGGCGCGCTGCCGGAGACGGCGACCACCGATATCGAAAAGCGGGTGCAGGTCCGAATGCGCCGCCAGGAACGGATCAACGCCGATGAGGCGCCTTTGCGTTTGTGGGCGGTTCTGGACGAGGCCGCGCTGCGCCGTCTCGTGGCTGACAAGCAATTGATGATCGATCAACTCGAGCATCTGGTGGAGATGTCCCACCTGCCCCATGTCACGGTGCAGGTGATGCCGTTCACCATGGGAGCGCACCCTGGGGTGAACGGGCAGTACGCGATTCTTGAGTTCCCTGATGCGTCCGATTCCAGCGTGGTCTACATCGAGGGTGTCACCAGCGATCTCTATCTGGAGAAAGCCAACGACGTCCAGAAATACAGCGTGATGTACGAACACTTGAGGGCACAGGCGCTGAACGTGGAGCAGACCCGCCAGTTCATCTCGGACGTCGTCAAGGACTACGCCCGCTGATCCGGGGGCGTGGCGGGGCCGTACCACCGGCGTACCGTCGTACCGCCGAACCACCCCCGCAGAGCCCCGGAATGCGGACATGGAAGGCCCCAGATCGGGAAGGTGCCGCACGGTACACCTTCGCCACATCGGGGCGGAAGACCCATCCGGTATATGCCATCCGGTCGAGTGAATGGCCGCTTCGTGCTTCGATGTTGGCGAGTAGCGTCGATCACGCCAACTTCAAGCAGCAACGAGCACGAACAAGTCGTTGGCAACACAACCATTCATCCGGCAACTGGCAAGCGGAGCGAACATGGCAATTCAACAGGGCGCCACGGACACTTGGATCAAGTCCTCCTATTCCACCGGAAACGGCGCATGTGTGGAGATCAAGTCCCCGATGATGCACGCCATCGATGTGCGTGACTCGAAGGTCCCCTCCGGACCGTCGATCGCGTTCACATCGGATTCCTGGAGCGCATTCGTCGGACAGGTCGGCCGGGGAGCTTTTGACCTCGACTGATGCCCCTATGCTCACCGCCCTTATGGCAACTGCCCTTATGGCGACCGCATATATGGGGACAACCGCATAGACAACCGCATAGACAACCGCATGAGCGTCACAGCACCACTGAAGAGCCCTCTCGACTGGCCCGCCGTCCCGGCCGAGGGGGCTCGGCCCTTGCCCGCACCGGCCCCCGCCCCATCCGAACCGGCCCCGTCCGGCGCACCTGCCGGGCTACCGCAGCTGGTCCACGTACGTATTCGTCCCCGGCACGGTAGGGATGAACGGCGCCACCAACTCGACCCGCCCCAGGCCCGCTTGAGCCACCTCGTCCACACGCCCGGCGAAGTGCTCCTGCCAGCAGTCACGGGGATCGGACTGCAGAAACCACAGCAGCGTCAACCGGTCGTCGACGCCTTCGACCTGCTTGACGTACGACATCCGGTCCCCCGGCAGAGGCGTCGGCCGGAACAGCACCACCATCGCGGCCGGCGCCCCGCTGAGCTTGCGCGGAAGATGCTTCGCGCGCAGCCATTCGGCCAACTCCGCGCGCTGCTCCGGGCCTTCGGAGTCGATGACCTCCACGACCAGGCCTTGATAGGGGTGGTCGAGTGCGTGGTAGTCACGCGGCCCGGCGGCGCCGTCGCGGTAGACGGTCCCCACGTGGTCCTGGAAGGCCGTGAAGACATGGGTGCGGTCCTGATAGACGCGGCCGTCGCGGTTGAGGCGTTTGTTGATGCCGACGGTCCACTTCATGTGCTCGTCGTAGCGCCCGTCGGTGATCCAGTACGTGGAGATATAGCACCCCGAGGTGACCGGCTGCGCGACGGCCGACTTCTCCGGGTAGCGCAACAGCTGGAGGTCGCGGGTGGCCACCCAGCGCCGCCCGGAGTACATCCAGGGCATGGCCATGGCGCCCGCGTAGTAGTGGTCGTCCTCGTACCAGCGGTTGTACGCGTACTCATGGCCCGGGTGCGGCTCGACCATGGTGATCAGGGCATGCCCCGGGTGCACTCCGTACGGGCCGACGGCCGCCAGCTCCGCGTAGGTCTCGCTGCGGGTCTCCTCGCCCATGCCACTCCCCATCCCTTCCTGAACGCGGCTTTCTTCCCGCACGCGGCTTCCTTCCTGCGTACGACGGACCTACTCTGACGCTCCGTCAGAAAATCCACCAGACTCGCGGAGCCGCTCATGCTTCTCGAAGGAAAGACAGTGATCGTCTCCGGAGTCGGCGCCGGGCTCGGCCACGAGGTCGCCGCCGCCGTGGTGCACGACGGGGGCAATGCCGTCCTGGGCGCCCGCACGGAGGCCAATCTCGCCAAGGCGGCCGCGGAGATCGACCCGGGCGGCGCGCACACGGCGTACCGCCCCACCGACATCACCGACGAGTCCCAGTGCGAGGCGCTCGCGGCCCTGGCGGTCGAGCGCTTCGGGCGGATCGACGCGTTGGTCCAAGTCGCCGCCTGGGACAGCTACTTCGGGGGCCTTCAGGACGCGGACCTGGAGACCTGGAAGGGCGTGATCGACGTCAATCTCCTGGGCACCCTGCGGATGTCACGTGCCTGCCTGCCGGCGCTGAAGGAGCGCGGCGGCGCACTCGTCCTCGTCGGTACGCAGTCGTCGGTCGCGGCGCCCTCGCAGGTGCGGCAGGCGGCGTACGCGGCCTCCAAGGGCGGGCTCGTCTCGGCTATGTACTCCCTGGCCCGCGAGCTCGGCCCGGACCGCATCCGGGTCAACACCGTCCAGCCGGGGTGGATGTGGGGTCCGCCGGTGGAGGCGTACGTCCAGTTCACCGCGCACACCGAGGGCGTGCCGGAGGACGAGGTTAAGCGCCGGCTCAGCGAACGGATGGCGCTGCCCGACCTGGCCACGGACGGGGATGTCGCGGACGCGTGCGTGTTCCTGGCCTCCGACCGGGCGCGGGCGATCACGGGGCAGTCGCTGCTGGTGAACGCGGGTGAACTGATGCGCTGACGAGCTTCTTCGAGCACCATCTAGCGGGTCATGGATGTGAACGGAGGTCACCAACTCGAACTATTTTGCAGTCTCTTGACTCAACGTGCTGTTGTCGCCGCCTGTCCGCCCCGCCCACGATGAGCGGGCGCTTCGCGGCCGTCTCGGCCTGTTCTCGCGAAGTGCCCATCCGTGCAGCGCAGTTCACAAGGCGGACCCCGGGAGGGGCACATGCAGAGTCTCGACTGGGTCGTGCTCGGCGGCTACTTCTTCGTCATGGTCGGCATCGGCGTGTGGTCGAAGACGCGCGTCCACAACGTCGCGGACTTCTTCACCGCACGGGGTCGCATCCCCTGGTGGCTGTCCGGCATCTCGCACCACATGTCCGGCTACAGCGCGATCATGTTCGTCACCTTCGCGGCCGTCGCGTACGACTACGGCATCACCGTCTACTTCTGGTGGCCCCTGACCATCGGCATCGGCATCGGCGTCGGCGCCTTCGTCTTCGCCGCACGCTGGAACAGGCTGCGCGCGAAGCACGGGGTGGACTCGCCGCTTGAGTATCTCGCCGTGCGCTACAACCTGCCGACCCAGCAACTCCTCGCCTACAGCGGCGCGTTGCTCAAGGTCGTGGACATCGCCGCCAAGTGGGTCGCGATCGCGGTCCTGCTGCAGGGCTTCGCCGACATCCCGCTGTTCTGGGGGATCACGCTCACCGGTGTCTGCACCATGTTCTACATGGCCTTCGGCGGCCTCTGGGCCGATGTGCTCACGGACTTCGGGCAGTTCGTCATCCAGGCCGTCGCCGGTATCGCCATGCTCGTCGCCGTGATGGCCCACCTCGGCGGGGTCTCCTCGCTGTGGACCATGTGGGACAAGCTGCCCGCCTCGCACAGCGACCCGGTCAACGGCACCGTCACGACCGGGCTCATCATGGCGTTCCTGCTCGTGAAGACCTTCGAGTACAACGGCGGCATGTGGAACCTGGCGCAGCGCTACATGGCCTCGCCCTCGGGCAGCCGCGCCAAGAGGTCGGCCCTGCTGTCCAGCGCCCTGTGGCTGGTGTGGCCGCTGATCCTGTTCATCCCGATGATCGCGGCGCCGCTGATCGTGCCGGACATCGGCAACGCGGAGCGCTCGTACATCATGCTCGCGCAGGAGCTGCTGCCCACCGGCATCATCGGACTGCTGCTCGCCGGGTTCTTCTCGCACACCATGGCCATGGTGGCCTCCGACTCCAATGTGATCACCGCGGTCATCACCCGTGACCTGGTGCCGGTACTGGTGCCGAAGGTGCGCCGCTTCACGCAGGCGCAGCAGCTGCTGTTCGCCCGGATCACCACGGTCGCCTTCGTCGCGGTGTCCATGTCGATCGCGCTGAGCGCCGATCCGGACGGGTTCATCATGACGGTCGTGGTCTCCGTCGTGGCGGCCACGATGGGGCCGATCTCGATCCCGCTGATGCTGGGCCTGCTGCCCTGGTTCAAGCGCACCGGGCCCACGGCGGCGATCACGTCCTGGGCGGGCGGCCTGGCCGTGTGGGCCTATCTTTACGGGGTCGTCGAGGACGCCAGCCAGACGGTGACCGTGGGCACGCCGGTGCTCACCTCACTCGTCCTGTACGTCGGGGTCGGCCTGCTGAAGCCGGAGGGCTCACCGGAGCGGGCAGAGATGGTGGAGTCCCTGAACAGCGACCCGAGCGCGGCCGAACGGGCTGAGGTGGACCGGAAGTTGGAGGCCGACCCGGTATGAGGCCGGTGAGCCCGGTGTGCGGCCGGTGGCCCCGGTGTGCGGCCGGTGGCCCCGGTGTGCGGCCGGTGGCCCCGATGCGAGGCCCGTGGCCCCGGTGCCCGATCGCTCAAGCCCTCGGGTACCGGGCCAGCCAGCCCGGTGACGAACCGGCCGGGCCGTGCAGGGCCGGGCCCTGCGTCATCTCCATCGCGAAGTCGTCCGCGAGTTCCAGCATCGCCGCACGGCCCTCCAACTCGGCCAGCCAGCCGGGCGGGAGGGCCGTCTCGCCGTGCAGGGCGCCCAGCATCGCGCCCGTGAGAGACGCGACCGCGGCCGAGGCGCCGCCGTGGTTCGCGGCCAGGAGCAGTCCGTGCCTGATGTCCTCGCACACGGTCGCGCAGTACACCGCCGCCCCGAGCACCGCGTCCCCCGTGCCCTCCTCCGCGAGTGACTCCACGCGGGCGGGGCTCGGCATGCCCTGGCGTACCGCGCCGAGCGCCTGCTTCAGGGCGTCCGTGACGGGCTGGTGGCCGGGGCGCGCGGCGATCAGTGAGAGGGCGCGCTGCACGGCGCCGTCCAGGGACTCCCCGCGGGCCAGCGCGTGCACGATGACCGCGTGCGCGCCCGCGGACAGATACGCCGAGGGGTGCCCGTGGGTCTGCACCGCGCACTCGACGGCCAGCTGGATCACCAACTGCGGTTCCCAGCCGACGAGAAGACCGAAGGGGCCCGAGCGCGTGACCGCCTCCGGGCCGCGCTCGGCGGGGTTCCTGGGGGTGTCGAGGGTGCCCATCGTCTCGTCACCGAAGCCGGCGAGGCAGGCGCGGGCGGGGTCACGCCGGGCGTACAGCCACTCCTCGCGGGCCAGCCAGCCGTCTTCCTTGCGGCGCTCGTCCGGGCCCCACTCGTGCTGCGTGGCGGACCAGCGGCGGTGCGCCCGGTGCACATCGGTGGGCGGGTGCCAGGCGCCGGTGTCACGGCGCACCTGCGCGCGTATCAGGCCGTCGACGGTGAACAGGGCGAGCTGGGTCGCGGCGGTGACGGCGCCGCGTCTGCCGTACGCCGGAGCGAGGTCGGTCAGGCCGTCCGGGCCGTGCTCGGCGCGTATCTCGTCGAGCGTCAGACCCGCGAGGGGTGCGCCGAGCGCGTCGCCGACCGCGGCCCCGAGCAGGGCTCCGCGCACCCGGCTGCGGAAGTCCTGCTGTTCGGCTCGGCCCCAGACGGCTGTCACTGCTGCGCTCACGGCGCCCCCTCCCATGATGTCCTGTGCCCCGACGGGCCCCCACGGCTCTTGTGCGCAGCACTGTAATCGACCGGGAACTGACCGTTCAGGTCCGGAAAGGTTTGTACGGAGTCGCCCCTGAGGTCACTTTTGAAAGGACCGTCGTCCGGCGCACCGCAGATCGCCCTCCGGGCTCGTCCTCAATCGCCGGACGGGCTCATTTTGAGTCCACCACCGGCAACAGCTCAGGCAGATGCCCGTCCGAGTCCGCCGCCGCCCGCTGCCGCTCCCCCGGCACCTCGCCGTACAGCGTCGTGCGGGGCCTGGCAGGGCGGCCCGCCGCGTCCGCGATGGCGATGAGGTCCTTGATGGAGCGGTACGAGCCGTAACTGGAGCCCGCCATCCGGGAGATGGTCTCCTCCATGAGCGTGCCGCCCAGGTCGTTCGCGCCGGAGCGCAGCATCTCCGCCGCGCCCTCCGTGCCCAGCTTCACCCAGCTGGTCTGGATATGGGGGATGTGCGGGTGGAGGAGGAGCCGGGCCATGGCCGTGACGGCGCGGTTGTCGCGGGTGGTCGGGCCGGGGCGGGCGATGCCCGCGAGGTAGACCGGGGCGTTGGTGTGGATGAACGGCAGCGTCACGAACTCCGTGAAGCCGCCCGTCTCCTGCTGTATGCCGGCGAGGGTGCGCAGATGGCCGAGCCAGTGCCGGGGCTGGTCCACATGCCCGTACATCATCGTCGACGAGGTCCGCAGGCCCAGTTCGTGGGCGGTCTTCACGACCTCGATCCAGGTGGCCGTGGGCAGCTTGCCCTTGGTGAGGATCCAGCGGACCTCGTCGTCGAGGATCTCCGCGGCCGTGCCGGGCAGGGAGTCGAGCCCCGCCTCCTTGGCCTGCGTGAGCCATTCACGGATCGAAAGCCCGGTCCTGGTCGCGCCGTTGACGACCTCCATCGGCGAGAAGGCGTGCACATGCATGCCCGGTACGCGTTCCTTCACCGCACGCGCGATGTCGAAGTAGGCGCTGCCCGGCAGGTCGGGGTGGATGCCGCCCTGCATGCAGACCTCCACCGCGCCCACCTCCCAGGCCTGTTCGGCACGGTCGGCGACCTGGGAGAGGGACAGGGTGTACGCGTCGGCGTCGGTGCGGCGCTGCGCGAAGGCGCAGAAGCGGCAGCCGGTGTAGCAGACATTGGTGAAGTTGATGTTCCGCGTGACGATGTACGTGACGTCGTCACCGACCACGGACTTGCGTACGTCGTCGGCGATCCGGGTCAGGGCGTCGAGCGCCGGTCCGTCCGCGTGCAGCAGAGCGAGCGCCTCGTCGTCGGTGAGCCGGGTCGGGTCGTCGGCGGCGGTGGCGAGGGCGGCGCGTACGTCGCCGTCGATGCGCGAGGGCACCATGCCGGGCGCGGCGGCCTCGCGCAGGGACTCCCAGTCGCCGTACACCTCGTCGAAGTCGTCACGGCGGTCGGAGGTGCGGCCCTCGGTGTCGATGGTGGCGTGCAGATCGGTGCGCCCGGAGGGGACGAAGGTGTCCTCGGGCTCCTGCCAGGGCAGTCCGCGCACCTCGGCATCAGGGTTCGCGAGGCCGGTCGCCGGGTCGGCGAGGGCGCGCACGTGGGGCAGGACGCGCGGGTCGAGCCAGGGTTCGCCGCGCTGGATGAACTCCGGGTACACACAGAGGCGTTCTTCGAGCCGGAACCCCGACTCGGCCGACTTGGCGACGAGTTCGTCGATCTGGGGCCAGGGCCGCTCGGGGTTCACATGGTCCGGGGTGATCGGCGAGACGCCGCCCCAGTCGTCGATGCCGGCGCCGATGAGCCGGGCGTACTCGTCGTCGACGAGGTTGGGCGGGGCCTGCAGACAGCCCGACGGGCCCATGATGTGCCGGGCGACGGCGACGGTCGCCACGAGGTCGTCGAGCTCGGCGTCCGGCATCCCGCGCATCGCCGTGTCCGGCTTGGCGCGGAAGTTCTGCAGGATCAGCTCCTGAATGCCGTGGTAGGCGCGGGCGATCCGGCGCAGCGCGAACAGTGACTCGGCGCGCTCCTGCGGGTTCTCGCCGATGCCGAGGAGCAGCCCGCTGGTGAGCGGCACGGAGCTGCGGCCCGCGTCCTCCAGGTGCCGCAGACGCACGGCGGGTTCCTTGTCGGGCGAGCCGTGGTGCGGGCCGCCGGGCTCGCTCCACAGGCGCTGCGCCGTGGTCTCCAGCATCAGGCCCATGGACGGCGAGACGGGCTTGAGCCGCTGGAAGTCGGTCCAGGACATGACGCCGGGGTTGAGGTGCGGCAGCAGGCCCGTCTCCTCCAGGATGCGGATGGAGATGGCGCGTACGTACGCGATGGTGTCGTCGTAGCCGTGCGCGTCCAGCCACTCGCGGGCCTCGGGCCAGCGGTCCTCCGGCTTGTCGCCGAGGGTGATCAGGGCTTCCTTGCAGCCGAGTTCGGCGCCGCGGCGGCAGATGTCGAGCACCTCGTCGGGGGACATGAACATGCCGTGGCCGGCGCGGCGCAGCTTGCCGGGGACGGTGGCGAAGGTGCAGTAGTGGCAGCGGTCCCGGCACAGGCGGGTGAGCGGGATGAACACGCTCTTCGAGTACGTGAGGACGCCCGGTCGGCCGGCTGCCTCCAGGCCCGCGTCCCGCACCCGGGCGGCGGACGCGGCAAGATCCTCCAGATCAGCACCCCGCGCCTGCAGCAGCACGGTCGCTTCGGCCACATCGAGCGCGACCCCGTCCCTGGCTCGCTTGAGGGCTCTGCGCATGGAGTTGGCGGTGGGCGGCTGCACGGAGGGGGGCACGGGGGCCTGTTGATCCGTCATGGACCGAGGATACGAGCGGGTCAAGGGGGTGGCTGCGCCCCGGTGGTATGGGGAGTTGCACACGGGTGCGGGGAATTCTCCTCGCCGCGTGGGTGACGCTCAGGCCGCGTCGGTGCCATGTGCCGTGAAGACGACCTCGGTGCTGTCGTCGTCGAGCGCGATGTTGAGCGACGCGTCGAGGGCGCCGGCCAGCCTGGCGAGAAGAGGCAGGGTCGGCACGGTGTCGGACCCCTCGATCCGTGAGACCTTCGCCTGCGTGAGCCCGGCCCGCTCCGCGAGCTGGGTCTGGGTGAGCCCGAGCTCGGTGCGCCGCTCGTACACGGCTCGGGCGAGCGCCATCGACAGCCGGATCTCGCGCCGGGCTTCGACTACGTCGTCCGGCTCCCTGAACCCCTCGGCGAGCTTGCGCTCGCGCAGGCTCTTCCATCGGCTGTGGCTCATGGTCAGACTTCCCCTTCCTCGACGACCCGCAGAAACTCCTCGTGGGCGGGACCATGCTCGGCCGCGCAGACCTTCTGCGGGGGTTTGGCACGCGCCACCTCGGCGTCCTCAGGCATCCGCGTCTTCCGGAACACCGTCAGGAGCACCGCCGTGCGGTGTGGGGTCAGTCAATACGTGATGCGTATCTCCGCACCGCCCAGCGTCGGGCGCAGCTCACGCACGCCATCACCAAGATGACGTGCGTACGGCTCGCCCAGAGTCGTCGGGTGTTCGGCGAGCAGGCCGGCGTACTCGTCGACCTTGAGGAAGTGCCGGGGCGGAAGAGTGGCGAGCCACGCGCGCACCTCGGGCTCGATCTCGATCACGTAGAGCTGGTCCACGCACCCAGCCTATATGTCGCTGACGACATATTCAGGTCGAACGGCGAAAGGCCCCGGTCCCGGGTCCGGCCGCCCACTCTGTTCCAATGGGGACATGGAGAGCCCTAGCCGCACAGCCCTGGTCGAAGATCTGATGGAGCGCTTCCCGCACGTACCGCGCGAGGCCGTGATCAAGGAAGACCTGCTGCGTGGCGGCATGGCCTTCGACGATTCCGCGCTCAGCGGCGGGGCCGACGGGACCGGCGGCGACGTCAAGCCGAAGTCGTACTTCATCTTCTCCTTCGACCACCGCACCCTGCCGGAGCTGGGCAAGGCCGCCCTGAACCGGCCGCCGGAGGAGATCGTCCTCACCGGCGGCCCCTACGAGCTGCGCCGCACCGTCGTCTCCGTGCGGGTCAACCCCGATTCGCCGTATGTCGTCAAGGGCGGCGAGGACGGCAGCCTCGGCCTGTATCTCGACGGCCGGCGGATCTCGGACGTCGGTCTGCCGCCGATGCCGGAGTACTACCGGCACAAGCTGTCCAACGGGAAGTCCGTGATGGAGGTGGCACCCACCATCCAGTGGGGCTACCTGATCTATCTCACCGTCTTCCGGGTGTGCCAGTACTTCGGCGCCAAGGAGGAGTGCCAGTACTGCGACATCAACCACAACTGGCGCCAGCACAAGGCGGCCGGGCGGCCGTACACCGGTGTGAAGCCCTCGGACGAGATCCTTGAGGCGCTGCAGATCATCGACACGTACGACACCGCGAAGACCTCCACCGCCTACACCCTGACCGGCGGCTCCATCACCTCGAAGGTCGGCGGCAAGGACGAGGCCGACTTCTACGGCAGCTACGCCAAGGCCATCGAGGAGATGTTCCCGCGCCGCTGGATCGGCAAGGTCGTCGCGCAGGCGCTGCCCCTGGACGACGTCAAGCGCTTCCACGACTACGGCATCCAGATCTACCACCCGAACTTCGAGGTGTGGGACAAGCGGCTCTTCGAGCTGTACTGCCCGGGCAAGGAGCGCTACGTCGGCCGTGCCGAGTGGCACAAGCGGATCCTGGACTCCACCGAGGTGTTCGGGGCCCGCAATGTGATCCCGAACTTCGTCGCCGGTGTCGAGATGGCCGAGCCGTACGGCTTCCGGACCGTCGACGAGGCCATCGCCTCCACGCATGAGGGCCTGAGGTTCTTCATGTCGAACGGCGTCGTGCCGCGCTTCACCACCTGGTGCCCGGAGCCGACCACCCCGCTCGGCAAGGCCAACCCGCAGGGCGCCCCGCTGGAGTACCACATCCGGCTCCTGGAGACCTATCGCGCGACCCTGGAGGAGTTCGGTCTCACCTCCCCGCCCGGCTACGGCCCGGCCGGGCCGGGGCGCGCGGTGTTCTCCGTGAGCTCCTTCATGGACTCCATCCCGGAGGGCGCCGAGGCGGAGGCGAGCACCACTACGTGAGGTGCCGGGCGTACGCGTCCAGTACGCCCATCACCTCCCGCTCCCCCGCGGGCGGCAGCTGCAGGATCACCTCGTCGACGCCCGACTCCCGGTAGTGGGCGAGCTTTCCGGCGCTCGGCTCGACCGCGGACAGGGCCACATACAGATCGTCCGGGTCGCGGCCCGCGTCCGCCCAGGCGGCGCGCAGCGCGGGCAGCGACGTGCCGAGCCCGGAGCCGCCGACCGGCATCCAGCCGTCCGCGTACGCGGCGATCCGCGCGAAGCCGGCCGGCCCCGCGGGGGCACCGATCAGGGTCCGCGGGCCGTACAGCGGCGGCCCGCTCTTGCGCCGCCGCGGTGCCCGCACCGGCTTCGGGTACGCCTCACTCGCCCGTACGCCCCTCAACTCACCCTCGTACGCGGTCGGTTCATCCGCCCAGAGCGCCCGCATCACGGCCATGGACTCACGTACGAGCGCCCGCCGCCGGGCCCAGTCGACGCCGTGGTCCTCGGCCTCCTCACGGTTCCAGCCGTAGCCGATGCCCAGGGTGAGGCGGCCACCGGACAGATGGTCGAGGGTGGCGATCTGCTTGGCCAGGTCGATCGGGTCGTGCTGGGCGACCAGGGTGATGTTGGTGCCGAGCCCCAGGCGCTCGGTGACCGCGGCGGCCTGCGCGAGCGCCACGAAAGGGTTCAGCATCCGGCCGCACTCCGGGGGCAGCACTCCGCCCGGGTACGGGGACTCGCGGGAGACGGGGATGTGCGTGTGCTCGGGGAGGTAGAGCCCGGCGAAGCCCCGCTCCTCCAGGGCCCTGGCAAGCCGCACCGGGCCGATCGTCTGGTCCGTCATGAAGACCGTCGTGGAGATCCGCATGCGGCATCCCTAGCCGGATCGGCTCCATTAGTCCATGGCGCGAACTCCACAGCCGGTCCATGGCGTGTGCCCCCGGCCCATGGCGCGTACTCGCACGACAGGGTGACCGTGCCCTATGAGTCACCGGCGCGATACGTCATCATGCCTGCCATGTCTGCCATGCGACTTCGCTTCGCGACCGTACTGCTGCTCCTGGGCGCCCTCTTCGGCGGTGCCGCGCCCGCCGTGTCCGCGGCGCCTTCCGCGGCGTACGCCAACACCCCTCAACCCGCCGTCACGAACGGCCAGTTCAAGGCGGCACCGGTCACCGGCTCGACGGCCGACGCGTACACCCAGCAGGCCATGAAGCCGAAGAAGAAGAAAAAGAAGAAGAGCTCCTTCGGCACGGTGGTACTGCTGCTCTTCATCGTCGTCGTGCTGCTCGTCATCGTGCTCTTCGCCCGCAACCGCGGCCGCCGCTCGAAGAACGGCGACTGAGCGCAAGCCGCCCGTCCCCTTCCCTTGCCGGGGAGTTCACGGCTCAATACCAGGGTTGCCGTACGTCCCGTCCGTACCGCCCGCCCTCTGGGGAGCCGCCGCCATGTGCATGGACGAACACCACCCGCAACACGCCTCACGACACCGCCTGAACAGACGCGGACTGCTCGTGACGTCGGCCGCCGCCGCGCTTACGTTGAACAGCGTGAGCTTCGCGAGCGCCGATGAGCGCGGCACGGAACGACGCGACGACGAAGAAACCAAAGTGGTGCGCGGAACGCTGCCCACCGGGTCCCCGGACTATGTCTATCTGCCCGTCGAAGTCCCTTCCGGTGTGCGGGAGTTGCACGTCGCGTACACCTACACCAAGACGCCGGTGCCGCCGGGCACCCAGGGCAACGCCCTCGACATCGGCATCTTCGACGAGCGCGGCACCGGCCTCGGCGGCAAGGGCTTCCGCGGCTGGTCGGGCGGCGCCCGCACCGAGTTCTTCATCCGCGCCGACGACGCGACACCCGGCTACATCCCGGGCCGCATCAAACCCGGCACCTGGCACATCGCGCTCGGCCCCTACACGGTCGCACCCGAAGGCCTCCCCTACGAGGTCACCATCACGCTGCGGTACGGCACCCCCGGCACCGCCCCGAAGCCGAAGTACCCGCCGGAGCGCGCCAAGGGCCGCGGCCGCGCCTGGTACCGCGGCGACTGCCATCTGCACTCCTGGTACTCGGACGGCCGCCGCACACCCGCGGAGATCGCCGCCCTGGCACGGGCGGCGGGCCTCGACTTCATCAACAGCTCCGAGCACAACACCCATGCCGCGCACGCCCATTGGGCCGACCAGGCGGGTGACGACCTGCTGATCCTGCTCGGCGAAGAGGTCACCACCCGCAACGGCCATGTCGTCGCCCTCGGCACGGACCCCGGCACCTTCATCGACTGGCGCTACCGCGCCCGCGACAACCGCTTCGGCCACTACGCCCGCGAGATCCGCCGGGCCGGCGGCCTGGTCGTACCCGCCCATCCGCATGCCACCTGCATCGGCTGCAACTGGAAGTTCGGCTTCGGCGAGGCGGACGCGGTGGAGGTGTGGAACGGCCCCTACACCCCCGACGACGAGGTGTCCCTGCAGGCCTGGGACAACACCCTGCAGTCCGCCAGGGGCGGCCGCTGGACCCCGGCCATGGGCAACAGCGACGCCCATCGCGACCCCGACCGCGTCGGCGGCCCGCAGACCGTCGTCCTCGCCGACGACCTGACCCGCGAGGCGATCCTGGCGGGCATCAAGGCGGGCCGCTCCTACGTCGCCGAGTCCTCCGCGCTCTCCCTGGACTTCTCCGCGGCCGGCGGCAAGGGCGCGCGTGCGGGCATCGGCGAACGCCTCGCCGTCGACGCGGACGCCCCCGTGACGGTGCGCCTCGACGTCAAGGGCGCCCCCGGCTGCACGATCCGCTTCGTCACGGACCAGGGCACCCTGTTCACGTCGCCCGCCCTGCCCGAGTCGGGCACGGGCACCGTCGAGTGGCGCACGACGCCCGCGTACGCCTCATACGTACGCGCGGAGGTACGCCGAGCGGCGCAGGTGCCGGGACTCCCCGGGCCACTGGCCGCCTTCACGAACCCGGTCTTTCTGGGCGAGTAGGGCGGTTTACGGTGGGAGCATGACCGCCCCCGCCACCGGCCCCGCAGGCCCTCGGTCCGTCGACCGGGCCCTGGAGATCCTGGACGCCGTGGCCGACGCTCCCCGGCCGGTCCCCGCCAAAACGCTGGCCCGGGAGCTCGGCTGCGCCCTGTCCACCGTCTACCACCTGCTCGGCCCGCTCACCGCCCGCGGCCATCTGATCCGCACCCCGGAGGGCTATGCGCCGGGGCCCCGGGTGCCGGCCCTGCACCAGGCGTTCCGCAGCCATCTGCAGATCGGGCCCGGCATCGGGGAACTGCTGCTCCGGGTACGGCGGGAGGCCGGGGCCGAGGCGTACTTCACGACGTACCACGACGGCCGTATCACCGTGATCGACACCACCGCGCCCGCCGCGGGCCCCGAGCCGTGGACACCGGGCATCGAGCGGCGGGCGCACGCCACGGCCCACGGCAAGGCGCTGCTCGCCGCGCTGCCCAGGACCGCACGCCGCCGCTACCTCGACGACCACGGCATGCCCCGGCTCACCGAGCGCACCATCACCACCGGCGACCGCTTCGAGGCCGAGCTGGCCCGGGTACGGGCCCAGGGCCTCGCGGTCTCGGTGGGCGAGGCGGACCCGGCGTACACCTGCCTGGCGGTGACCCTGCCGGACCGGCCGCGTGCGGGCGTGGTGCAGGCGGTGTCCGTGGCGGTGCCGACGCGGACGTTCCGGCGGCGGCAGGGGGAACTGCGGTCCGTGGTCCGCCGGGCGGCGGCCGGGCGGCTGTGAGTTTCCGACGGTGCCGGAATTCCGTGGCGTCCGGCTGGCCGCGGGGCTGTGGAGCGCGCACCCTGAACCCATGATTTTCATCGCCGTACGCTTCACCGTTCACGCCGACCGCAGCGACGAGTGGTTCGACCTCGTCGACGACTTCACCCGCGCGACGCGCGCCGAGCCCGGGAATCTGTTCTTCGACTGGTCCCGCAGTGCGGACCATCCGCATCAGTTCGTTCTGCTGGAGGCTTTCGCGGACCGCGACGCCGGGGCGGCGCACGTTCAGTCCGACCACTTCAAGGCGGGCCTGGACGCCATGGCCGAGGCCATCGCGGACACCCCGGAGATCATCAACGTGGAGATCCCCGAGGCCGAGGGCTGGGGCAAGATGGCGGAGCTGACGCCGAAGCGGCCCGCCTGATCCGCCTGCGGCGGGGTTGGGGAATCAGTCCGCGACCACCAGCGCCGGGGTGTTCCTCGTCAGGACTTCCCCCCGGAAGAACGCCGGGCTTCGCCGCTCCGTGATGATCATGATGACCAGGCCGAGGACCAGCAGGCCGACGCCGATCACGAACACCGAGCCGACGCCGAGGACCGATGAGCCGCTGCCGTAGGCCGGGTCCCACATGTCGTAGAGGGTCTTGCCGAAGACCGCGGTCAGGAGCGTGCCGCCGAGCAGCGGGAACAGGCCCTTGAACACGAAGTCCCGTGCGGAGCGGGTGAGTTCGCGGCGGAAGTACCAGGCGCAGGCAAAGGCCGTCAGGGCGTAGTAGAAGCAGATCATGAGGCCGAGCGCGTAGATCGTGTCGACCAGGACGTGCTCGCTGACCAGCGTCATCACGGTGTAGAAGACGCCGGTGGCGACGCCCGCGACGACCGTGGCGCGCCCCGGCGTCTTGAACCGCGGGTGGACCCGGGCGTACGCGGGCGGCAGGGCTTCGTACGTCGACATGGCGAGGACCGTGCGGGCCACCGGAATGAACGTGGTCTGCAGGCTGGCGGCGGCCGAGGCGAGTACCGCGACGAAGAGCAGGATGCCGAGCACCGGGCCCATCACCGGGCCCGCCAGGGCGGCGAAGACATTGTCGGAGGTGTCGGGGTTGCCGAGGCCGAGGTCCTTGTCGCCGGCGCCGACGGCCATCTGGGCGGCGACCGCGGTGGCGAGGTAGGAGCCGACGAGCACGACCATCGCGATGAGCGCGGCACGTCCTGGCGTCTTCTCGCTGCCGCTGGTCTCCTCGTTGGCCGTCAGGCAGGCGTCCCAGCCCCAGTACATGAAGATCGAGAGGGAAAGGCCGGCCGTGAAGGCGGCGAAGGACTGCACGGCGAACGGGTTCAGCCACGACCAGGAGAAGTCGAGTCCCGTGCCGAACTCGCCCGCGCCCGCCTTCTGGAAGGCCATCGCCACGAAGACCGCGAGGACGATGAGCTGGAGGCCGACGAGTGCGTACTGCACGCCCTTCGTGGCCGTCATGCCGCGGTAGCTGATGGCCGTCGCGGCGGCGATGAGGGCGAGGCACGTGACGATGTGCAGGGCCTTGTTGCCGTCGAGGGCGGCGATCCGTTCGCTGCCGGTGATCTCGCCCGCGAGCAGCCAGAAGTACGAGGTCGCGACCCCGGCGAGATTCGAGAGCACGATGATCGTGGCGATCACCAGGCCCCAGCCGCACATCCACCCCACGCGCGGCCCGAAGGCCTGCACGGTCCAGGTGAAGGAGGTGCCGCAGTCCGGCATCACCTTGTTGAGCTCGCGGTAGGCGAAGGCCACGAGCAGCATCGGCAGAAAACCGGCCAGGAAGACCGCGGGCATCTGCACGCCGACCTCGCCCGTCGTGGAGCCGAGGGTCGAGGTCAGGCAGTAGACGGGGGCGACGGTGGAGATACCGATGACGGCACTGCCGACGAGTCCGACGGAGTTACCGCCGAGCCCTTTGGTCCGTACGCCACCGTCCGCGGAGTGCACGCCCCGTACCGTGTCTCCGCCCTGGGGTCGGGTTTCCAGCTGCGTCATGAACAGGACGTTAAGCGGTGCGGTTTCCACATCCGGAGGATCTGCGTCCGCTCCTTGAACCTTGAATTACTGGGCACGAAACGGAAGTTGATCAGTGTTTTGAAGAGAGTCGCTGCGATCTACCGCGCCATTGCCAGGCGCAAGCCTGGTCTTCCGGTATGCGGGAACCGCAGCAACGCCCCTTTTGTCCAGATTCAAAATTTTCCCGTACGCGCTCAGCCCGGCCAGACGATCGACTGCAGCTCGCTGTACGCGTGCAGGGCGTACGAACCCACGTCCCGGCCCACACCGCTCTGCTTGAAGCCGCCGAAGGGCGCCTCCATGTTGCGGCCGATGGTGTTCACGCCGACGCCGCCCGCGCGCAGCCTGCGGGCGATACGGAAGGCGCGGGCGACATCCCCCGACCACACGTAGTCGATCAGGCCGTAGTCGCTGTCGTTGGCGAGGCGTACGCCCTCTTCCTCCTCGTCGAAGGGGATCACCACGACCACCGGGCCGAAGATCTCCTCGCGCGCCACCCGCATGTCGTTCGTGCAGTCGGCGAGCAGGGCGGGGGCGACATAGAAGCCCTTGTCCAGGCCCTCGGGACGGTCGCCGCCCACGACCACCCGCGCGCCCTCCTTGCGGCCGAGCTCCACATACGACTCCACCCGGTCCCGGTGCGCCGCCGAGATCACCGGGCCGACCACCGTGCCCTTCTCGGCCGGGTCGCCGACCGTCATATGGCCGAGGTAGGCCGTGAGCTTCTCCAGGAGCTGTTCGTAGATACCGCGCTGGGCGAGGACCCGGGTGGGGGCCGTGCAGATCTGGCCGCTGTAGAAGGCGTACGTCGTGCCGATGCCCATGACCGCGGAGGCAAGGCCCTCATCGTCCAAGTCGTCGAAGACGACCGCCGCCCCCTTGCCGCCCAGCTCCATGAGCTGCCGCTTCATCGTGCGGCCGCACACCTCCCCGATGCGCTGCCCGACCGCCGTGGACCCCGTGAAGCTGACCATGTCGACGTCCGGGGAGTCCACGGCCGCCTCGCCCACGCCGACCGAGGTGCCCGAGACCACGTTGACCACGCCGCGCGGTACGCCCGCCTCCTCCAGGGCCGCCGCCATCCGGTACACGGAGAGCGGGTCCTGCGGGGCGGGCTTCACGAGCACCGTGTTGCCCATGGCCAGGGCGGGCGCCACCTTGCCCGCGGGGTTCGCCCAGGGGTTGTTGTACGACGTGATGCAGGTGACGACGCCCACGGGCTGCCGGACGGCGAGCGCACCGAGCACGCCCGCCTTGCCCATCGGCCCCGCCTCGGTGATCTGCGGGGGCAGCGCGTTCTCGACGGGTTCCAGGGCGCCCCTGGCGTACCGCTTGAACCGCGCGACCCCCACCGCGACCTGCATCCCGCGGGCGATGCCCGGGGTGGCGCCGGTCTCGGCCTGGGCGAGCGCGGCGGCCTGTCCCGCGTCCCGCTGCATGATGTCCGCGGCCTTGTCGAGGATCCGCGCCCGCTCCTCGGGCGTCGTACGCGACCAGCCGTCGAAGGCCGCACGCGCCGCTGCGGCCGCCGCGCGCACCTGATCCGGCGAGGCCTCGGGGGCGAGCCCGACGACCTCTTCGGTGGCCGGGTTCAGGACCTCGTAGTGACCGTCGTCCGGATCGGTCCACTCGCCGTCGATGAACAGCCGCTGCGGGGAGGGGAGTTGGGATTCAGAGGCTCGGCTCACTTGGTGCTCACCGTCCTGGTGTCCTGGCCCGAGCGCAGCACCTTGCCGGGGACGGCCCCGCTGACCACGTCCTCGCGGATGGCCTCGACGCCGTTGACCCACACCGCGTTGACGCCGATCGCCTTGGAGTCGAGGCGCGGGCTGTCGCCCGGCAGATCGTGCACGAGGGTCGCCTTGCCGGCGTCGATCTTCTCCGGGTCGAAGAGGACGAGGTCGGCGTGGTATCCCTCGGCGATCCGGCCGCGGTCGATCAGGCCGAAGAGCCGGGCCGGGTCGTCGGTGAGCATCTTCACCGCGTTCTCCAGGCTGGTCAGCCTGCGGCCGCGCAGACAGTCCCCGATGAAGCGGGTGGTGTACGGGGCCCCGCACATCCGGTCCAGATGCGCGCCCGCGTCGGAGCCGCCGAGCATCACGTCCTCGTGCTCCCAGGCCTGCTTGCGCAGCTCCCAGGACGCGGGGTCGTTGTCCGTCGGCATGGGCCACAGGACCGTGCGCAGCTCGTCGTTGGCGCAGATCTCCACCAGGCACTGGAAGGGGTCCTGGCCGCGCTCGGCCGCGATGTCGTTCACGACCCGCCCCGTCAGCCCTTCGTTCTCCTTGCTGTACGTGTCGCCGATGACGTACCGCCCGAAGTCGGTGAGCCGCCGGAAGACGCCCGCCTCCTTGCTGTCGGCCCGCTTGAGCATCTCGGCGCGTACGTCGGGGTCGCGCAGCTTCGCGATCCGCTCGGGCACGGGCAGGCCGAGGATGTCGCCCCAGCCGGGAATCAGATTCAGCGCGCAGAAGGTGCCGAGGGACATGTTCATGGGGGTGAGGATCGGCATCGTGAGGGCCACGATCCGGCCACCGGCCTTGCGGGCGCGCTCACTTGGCAGCAGCTGCCGGGGCACGCGCTCGGGGACGGCGGCGTCGATGGTGAGGACGTTCCAGTTCAGCGGGCGCCCGGCCGCGGCGCTCATCTCCACGAACAGTTCGATCTCGTCGTCGCTGAACTGGTCGAGACAGCCGGCGACGATCGCCTCCAGCTGGGTGCCCTCGTGCTCGGCGACCGCCCTGGACAGGGCGAGCAGTTCTTCCGGCCCGGCATGCCGGGAGGCGACCGGCTTCCCGTCGCCGTCGGAATGCGTGGAGGACTGGGTGGTGGACAGGCCCCAGGCGCCTTCCTCCATGGCCCGGTGGAAGAGGGCGAGCATCTCGTCCATCTGCTCGGGGGTGGGCTGACCGCCGACGGCGTCCTCGCCCATGACGTACCGGCGCAGGGCGCAATGCCCCACCATGAAACCGGCGTTGACGGCTATCCGGCCGTCGAGGGCGTTCAGATACTCGCCGAACCCCGACCAGTTCCAGGGCGCGCCCTCTTCAAGGGCGACCAGGGACATGCCCTCGACCTTGGACATCATGCGGCGCGTGTAGTCGGCGTCGCCGGGGCGCGCGGGGTTGAGGGGCGCGAGCGTGAAGCCGCAGTTGCCGCCGGCGACGGTGGTGACGCCGTGGTTGAGGGACGGGGTGGCGTAGGGGTCCCAGAACAGCTGGGCGTCGTAGTGGGTGTGCGGGTCGACGAAGCCGGGCGCGAGCACCTTGCCGGTGGCGTCCTCGGAGCTCCTTGACTCCTCGGTCACGGTGCCGGGTTCGGCGATCACGGCGATACGGCCGCCGCGGATGCCGACGTCCGCGACGCGGCCGGGGGCACCGGTTCCATCGACTACGGTCGCGCCCTTGATGAGGTGGTCGAGCATGGAGCTCCCCTTCTGGTGCGGTACGTGTACGTGTAGGCGTGACGCTGTCCCGGCCGAGGCCGCCGCGGGGGCCTCGGGCCGGGACAGTCACGGGGTCGCGGTCCGGGATGTCCACGGCCCCGCGCTGGGGGTGAGAACCGCCGGAGGACGACGAGGGCGACGAGAACGCCGAGAACGACGAGGCCGCCGGAGGCCGACGGCCTACGCCGACTGACGGAACCGGGTCGTCCGGTGCACCGGATCCGTATCGATCTTCGGGATCACATGCTCCCCGACGAGCCGGATCGTCTGCAGCGTCTCCTCCTTGGAGATCCCGATCGGCAGCCCGAACGACAGCTGATCCGCCCCCGCCTGCTCCCACCGCTTGCACTGCATCAGGACCTCGTCCGGATCGCCGCAGATCAACAGCTCCTCGGCGATGAGGAGTTCGATGATCTCCTCGTTGAACTCCGGCAGTGTCTCCGGCCACACGGGAAAGCCCTCGGGCCGCGGGAACGTGTCGTGGTAGCGGAAGACGAGCGACTGCAGATAGTGCAGTCCGCCCTGGGCCGCGATCCGCACGGCCTCCTTGTGCGTGGGCGCGCAGATCGCCGTGGACGTCACCATGACGTTGTCGTTGACGTAGTCACCGATGGGCTCGGCGTCCTTGATGGCGCCCTTGTACTGCTCCAGGACCCACTCCATGTCGGAGACCTTCTGAACGCTGAAGCCGAGCACGCCGAGGCCCTTGCGGGCGGCCATGGCGTACGACGGCGGCGACCCGGCGGCGTACCACATCGCGGGGTGGGACTTGCCGTACGGCTTGGGCAGGATCTTGCGCGGTGGCAGCGACCAGTGCTTCCCCTGGAACCCCACGTACTCGTCCTGGAGCCACATCTTGGGGAACTCGGCGATGGTCTCTTCCCAGATCTCCTTGGTGTAGTTCATATCCGTGACGCCGGGTATGAAGCCGAGGATCTCGTGGGAGCCGGCGCCGCGCCCGGAGCCGAACTCATGCCGTCCCTCGGAGAGATGGTCGAGCATGGCGACCTTCTCGGCGACCTTCACCGGGTGGTTGACCTGGGCGAGCGGGTTGAAGATGCCGGAGCCGAGATGGATCCGCTCGGTGGCGTGCGCGAGGTAGCCGAGGAAGACATCGTTGGCCGAGAGGTGGGAGTACTCCTCCAGGAAGTGGTGCTCGGAGGCCCAGGCGTACTTGAACCCCGACTTGTCCGCCTGGATGACGTACTCGGTCTCCTCCATCAGCGCCTTGTGCTCGGCGAGCGGATCGGTCTCGGCCCGCTTTCCGACGTATCCCTGTACAAAGAGCCCGAATTCCAAGGAGGTTCACCGTCCCTAGTTTTCTGACGCATCGTCAGATCTCGATGCGGTCGACTGTTCCACCGCGCACGGGAGCCGTCAATACCTGACGGCTCGTCAGATACGCTTCGGATGGCGCCTCAGATGACGCTGACCCCGGCCAGCCAGCCGCCGTCGATGACGAACGGCTGCCCCGTGATGTACGAGGAGTCGTCGGCCGTCAGGAAGAGCGCCAGGTCGGCCACCTCCTTGGGCCGCCCGACCCGGCCCAGCGGAACCAGCTTGCGGTACAGCTCGTCCAGGGCCGCCGAGGTCTCCTCGGGGTCCGCGGTCGGGTCGAGCTGCGAGGGGTTCGACATGGCGGTGTCGATGGCACCCGGGCACACCGCGTTGACCCGGATCTTGTTGTGCGCCAGCTCCATCGCGGCGACACGGGTGAGCCCGAGGATCGCGTGCTTGGTCGCGGCGTAGGTGCCCACGGCCGCCATGCCCGTAAGGGCCGTGTACGAGGCCGTGTTCACGATCGTCCCGCCGCCCGCGTCCGCGATGGCCGGCGCCACGGCACGTATCCCGAGGAAGCAGCCCACCTGGTTCACCTGCACCACCTGCATGAACTCCTCGAGCGGTGTGTCGACGAGCGAGTTGAACCTGAGGATTCCCGCGTTGTTGACCAGGCCGTCGATCTTGCCGAAGGCGTCCTTCGCGGCGGCGACGGCCGCGGTCCAGCCGTCCTCGCTGCTCACATCGAGATGCACATAGCGGGCCCGGTCCTCGCCGATCTCCTTGGCGACGGCCTCACCCTGCTCGTCGAGTACGTCCGCGAGCACCACCCGCGCACCCTCGTCGGCGAAGAGCCGCGCCTCCTGCTCGCCCTGTCCGCGCGCCGCACCCGTGATGATGACGACGCGCCCGTCCAGCTTGCCCATGGGAATCTCCTAGTCGTTGAGGTGCGGAGTCACCTAAGCGGCTCGAGGGAAGTCCGTTGCGGTTCGCCGTGCCCCAAAGGGGCGCGGGGAACTGCGCGCGACCAGCCACGACGCACCCGCAGGTGCCATACCGGACTCCCGCGGAGCGCTCAGCCGTTGAGGTGCGGAGCCACCTCGGCCCCGAACGCCGCCATCTGGTCCACGAGTTCACTTCGGGAGCGGCTGCGGAAGCGCACCTGGATCTGCTGCACGCCCATCGCCGTGTACTCGCGCAGCGACTCGGCGAGCGCCTCCGGCTTCCCGGACAGCGTCCAGCGGCCGACCTCCCAGTCGGGCTCGCCCACGTACAGCGGCTCGGCGATGGTCCCGACGGTCACCGGATCACTGTTCCCGGCTTCCTCGCGAAGCCGTTTCAACTTCTCTATCTGTGCGGGCAGTTGGTCGCGCCGGTCGCCCTGCGGCAGCCAGCCGTCGCCCCGGGTCGCGGCCCTGCGTACGGCGGGCACCGACGAGCCGCCCACCCAGATCGGCACCCGCTCCTGCGCGGGCCTCGGCCGCTGCCCGAGGCCGCTGAACTGGTAGCGCTCACCGTGGTGTTCGGGGTACTCCTCCGGGCCGAGCGCGGCCCGCAGCGCGTCCACGGTCTCGTCGAGAACCTTGCCGCGGCCCGCGAAGTCCGCCCCGAGCGCGTCGAACTCCTCCTGCACGTGGCCGGCCCCGACGCCCAGGATCAGCCGGCCGCCGCTGAGGTGGTCGAGCGTGGCGTACTGCTTCGCCGTGGCGAGCGGATGGCGCAGGCCGACGATGGCGACATGGCTGAGCAGCCGTACGTTCTCGGTGATGCCGGCGAGGAAGGAGAGGGTCGCGACGGGGTCGTACCAGATGGTGCTCATCGGCCCGGCGAGGCGGCGCGGGATCGCGACGTGGTCGCAGCAGGCGATGTAGGCGAAGCCGGAGCGGTCTGCGGTGCGGGCAATCTCGGCGAGGTCGCCGGGGCCGGCGTCGGCCTCCCAGGGTTCGGCGTACATGGTGCTCTGGGACTGGATCGGCAGTTGTATGCCGTAGGCGAGGTGTCCTTGCGGGAATGCTTGCGCCATGGCCCGGGCCCCTTATCTGACGGACCGTCATGTCTGGTTGTCGGGGCCCATCGTGGTTGCTGACGACTCGTCAGACAAGGGTTGTGCGGCACGGTGTTTTCTTCCCCGTTTTCTTCCCCGGTCCCGCCCCTTCCCGTAACCGGGCCCGCGGCGGAGCCGCTAATGTCACAGCGCCCCAGACCCCTCCCCCAAGCTCTCGGCTTCGCTCGAGCAGGGGGGGGACCCCCATCTCAAGCGCCGGAGGGGCTGATAGATCAGCCCCTCCGGCGCTTGATGATTCAGCCCGGCCGACGCTCGGCAAATCAGCCCCGGCCTGCGCTCAGCAATTCAGCCCGTCCGGCGTTTGAGGACGAGCCCGGAGGGCGATATGGGGTCAGCCCGGGGCGCAGCCCCCATGGGCCGGGGCTAGGGGGCCGACGGGCCCCACAAACCGTTTTCCGTCAGACCGAGCAGCGAAATCGCATTGCCGCGCACCAGCCGCTCCACCACATCCGGCGCCAGATGCCCCATCTGCTCCTCGCCGACCTCACGCGATTTCGGCCAGGTCGAGTCGGAGTGCGGATAGTCCGTCTCGTAGAGGACATTCGGTACGCCGATGGCGTCGAGGTTCTGCAGGCCGAACGCGTCGTCGAAGAAGCAGCCGTAGACATGCTCGGCGAAGAGCTCGGACGGCGGCCGGGTCACCTTGTCGGCGACGCCGCCCCAGGCGCGGTTCTCCTCCCAGACCACGTCGGCGCGTTCCAGGATGTACGGGATCCAGCCGATCTGGCCCTCCGCGTACATGATCCGGAGGTTCGGGAAGCGCTCGAACTTGCCGCTCATCAGCCAGTCGACCATCGAGAAGCAGCAGTTGGCGAAGGTGATGGTGGAGCCCACGGCGGGCGGGGCGTCCGCCGATGTCGAGGGCATCTTCGAGGACGAGCCGATGTGCATCGCGATGACGGTGCCGGTCTCGTCGCACGCCTGGAGGAACGGGTCCCACTCGTCGGTGTGGATGGAGGGCAGCCCCAGATGAGGCGGTATCTCCGAGAACGCCACCGCGCGTACGCCACGTGCGGCATTGCGGCGTACTTCCTCCGCCGCAAGGCGGGCGTCCCACAGGGGAATGAGAGTGAGCGGAATCAGACGCCCCTGCGCCTGCGGCCCGCACCACTCCTCCACCATCCAGTCGTTGTAGGCGCGTACGCCGAGGAGACCGAGTTCATGGTCCTTCGCCTCGGTGAACGTCTGACCGCAAAAGCGCGGAAAGGTGGGAAAACAGACCGCGGACTGAACGTGGTTGACGTCCATGTCCGCGAGCCGCTCGGGAACGGAGAACGATCCCGGGCGCATCTGCTCGTAGGTGATGACTTCGAGTTTGATCTCGTCCCTGTCGTAGCCGACGGCGGTGTCCAGGCGGGTGAGCGGGCGGTGCAGATCTTCGTAAATCCACCAGTCGCCTATCGGTCCGTCGTCGCCCTTCTGCCCCATGACCGGCGCGAACTTGCCGCCCATGAAGGACATTTCCTTCAGGGGCGCACGCACGATCCTGGGGCCGATGTCGCGGTACTTCGACGGGAGCCGGTCCTGCCAGACGTGTGGGGGTTCCACCGTGTGGTCGTCCACCGAGATGATCTTCGGGAAGGTCTCCATACGCACCACGGTAGCGCCGATCTGACGAACCGTCAGCTCTTTGGCGGCCGGTACCTGCACCGGAACCGGGGCGCGTACGGCGACTCGTACCCCCGTCGCACTTCGGCCCGCGGTTGGCCGAAGACCGACCATCGGCCGAGGCGAGACGGGCCTTTCGTTGCGTGGACCCTGTGAGAGGTGTCTCCCGCAGCTGACGCAACGGCCCTTGACAAGGCAGACTGGCGGGGGAAATTCCACTAAGCGGACCGGGGACGCCGGAGTTCGGCAGCTCCTCCCCGCGGTCCGACCGAGTTCCAGCGTTCAAGTACGTCCGGCAGGTTCGCCAGGGGGACAACGATGGACGGTGTACCGCGAGTACCCGAGCAGCGGCGCCCGGAGGGGCAGCCGTTGCGCTTCAGCGTGCTCGGACCGGTACGCGCCTGGCGGGGAGCCGAACCTCTGACCACCGGCTCGCCGCAGCAGCGCGCCCTCCTCGCCGCCCTCCTGATGCGCGAGGGCCGCACGGCGACCGCTTCGGAGCTGATCGACGCGATCTGGGGCGAGGAGCCCCCGTCGCAGGCCCTGGCCGCGGTGCGGACCTATGCGTCGCGGCTGCGCAAGGCCCTGGACCCCGGGGTCCTGGCCAGCGAGTCCGGCGGCTACGCGATCCGGCTTCCCGCCGCGGGCGGCGCCCTCGACCTGGCGCTCGCCGAGGAACTGTGGGGGGACGCGGAGAAGGCCCGCGGCAGCGGTGACCTGTGCCAGGCCCGCGCACTGATCAACAAGGCGCTGAGCCTGTGGGACGGCGAGCCCCTCGCCAATGTCCCCGGCCCCTATGCCGACACCCAGCGCGTGCGCCTGGAGGAGTGGCGGCTCCAGCTCCTGGAGACCCGTCTCGACATGGACCTGGAGCAGGGCTGCCACGCCGAGGCGGTCTCCGAGCTCACCGCCCTCACGGCCGCCCACCCGCTGCGCGAGCGGCTGCGGGAGCTGCTGATGCTGGCCCTGTACCGCTCGGGGCGGCAGGCCGAGGCACTCGCGGTGTACGCGGACACGCGCCGGCTGCTCGCCGACGAGCTCGGTGTCGACCCGCGCCCCGGGCTCGCCGAACTCCAGCAGCGCATCCTGCAGGCCGACCCGGGCCTCGCCGAGCCCGCCGCGGCCGGTGCCGAGCCCTCGTCGTCGACGGTGCGGCCGGCGCAACTCCCGGCCACGGTGCCCGACTTCACCGGCCGTGTCTCTTTCGTACGGGAACTGAGCGACGTCCTGTCCTCCGCCGAGGGCCGCGTCATGGCCGTGTCCGCCCTGGCCGGTATCGGCGGCGTGGGCAAGACGACCCTCGCGGTGCATGTGGCGCACGCGGCGCGCACCCACTTCCCCGACGGCCAGCTGTATGTCGACCTGCAGGGCGCGGGCGCGCGGGCCGCGGAACCCGAGACCGTGCTCGGCGCCTTCCTGCGCGCCCTGGGCACCGCGGATTCGGCCATCCCGGACACGCTGGAGGAGCGGGCGGCCCTCTACCGCTCACTCCTCGACAGCCGCCGCATCCTGGTCCTGCTCGACAACGCCCGGGACGCGGCCCAGGTGCGGCCGCTGCTGCCCGGCACGGAGGGCTGCGCCGCCCTGGTCACCTCGCGGATGCGCATGGTGGACCTGGCGGGCGCGCACCTGGTCGACCTGGACGTGATGTCACCGGAGGAGGCGCTGCAGCTCTTCACCCGCATCGTCGGCGAGGAGCGGGTGGCCTCGGAGCGCGAGGCGGCCCTTGACGTCGTGGCGGCCTGCGGCTTCCTGCCGCTCGCGATCCGGATCGCGGCCTCCCGGCTCGCGGCCCGCCGCACCTGGACGGTCTCGGTACTCGCCGCGAAGCTCGCCGACGAGCGCCGCCGCCTCGATGAACTCCAGGCGGGCGACCTGGCCGTGAAGGCCACCTTCGAACTGGGCTACGGCCAGCTGGAGCCCGCGCAGGCCCGCGCGTTCCGCCTCCTCGGCCTCGCCGACGGCCCGGACATCTCGCTGGCCGCGGCCGCCGCGGTCCTCGACCTGCGCCCCGACGAGACCGAGGACCTCCTCGAAACGCTCGTCGACACCTCCCTCCTGGAGTCCGCGGCCCCCGGCCGCTACCGCTACCACGACCTCGTACGCCTCTACGCCCGCGCGTGCGCCGAGCGCGACGAACAGCCGCCCAGCGAGCGCGACGCGGCCCTCTCGCGGCTCCTCGACTTCTATCTCTCGTCGGCGTCGAAGGTCTTCGCCATCGAGCGCCCCGGCGACCGCCTGGTCGACCACCTGGAGCCGACCGGCTACAAGGGCCTGGACTTCCAGGACCGGCAGGAGGCGCTCGACTGGCTCTACACGGAGGCGAACTGCCTGCTGGCGTGTGCGCTGCAGGCCGTCCCCGCAAGCGGGCTGCGCACCGCCGTGGACCTGCTGTGGGCGGGTCAGGACCTGGCCGAGTCCGGCGCGAACTCCAAGCAGTACGAAGCCGTGGCCCGGGCCGCACTCGCCGCCGCACAGAGCGCCGACGACCCTCGCACCGAGGGCCGCGCCCGCACCTGCCTGACCAACGTCCACCTCGTGGCGGGCCGTTACGACGAAGCGGACGACGAGGCCAGCCGCGCCGCCGACCTCGCGTACGGCATGGACGACCCCGCACCCATCTACTGGGCGTCGAACGACCGGGGCATCATCGCCCTGATTCAGGAGCGGCACGCGGACGCGGAGGCCCATCTGCTCCGGGCCACGGAAGGCTCCCGCACGGACGGGAACCGGCCCGGTGAGGCTGCGGCCCTCTGCAACCTCTCCCGCCTTCACCTCTCCATGGGACGGGTCGAGCAGGCCATCGTCCTGGCCAAGAAGGGCATCAGGATCTACGAAGAGGTCGGGCACGCCCTGCGCCTGGCCAACGCCAAGTACGCCCTGGGAGTCGCGCTCACCCAGGCAGGCCGGCACACAGAGTCCCTGGAACAGCTCGGTGGCGCCCTGGAGAGCTTCGGGACCAACCGGCAGCGGCTCTGGGAGGGCTCGGCCCACTTCCGGATCGCGCAGGCCCATCTGCAGGCGGGACATCCGACACGCGCGGCCCAGCACGCCGAACAGGCCCTGGCGATGGGCTGCATCGGCGGGGACCGGATCAGGGCACACATTCTCACGACCCTCGGCAAGGCCCTGGACAATCTGGGTCAATCCGACCGCGCACGTGCCTGCTGGCGCGAAGCCCTGCTCCTGCACGAGCAGTTCGGCGCCGGCGAGGCCGATGAGGTGCGCGATCTCCTTTCGCCCGTCACCGCCGCCTGACCAGGCCTTCTAGGGCGTTCATCAATTGTTTATGCCCACCCGGCATGCTCTGTTATGTCGATCCGTCGCGTCGGGGGGCAGGCGGATCCTCGGAACCTCACCCGCCAGGTGAGCGTCCTTAGTAACCCCTGTCCGGCGGTCCTCGGGGGAGTCGCCGGGCGGGGGTCATATAGTTCCGCTTTCGCCGACAAACCAGGGGGTCAGAACATGAGCGAGAACAAGAAGGACCCGATCTACAAGCCGCAAGACCATCACGCCCCGGTCGCACCGGCCGCCGAGGACATGGGCACCCAGGGCGATCACCACGCGCCCGCGCCGCCCAAGAAGAGCAAGGTCACCACCATGGGCGACCACCACGCGCCCGCCCCGCCGATCGAGGGCATCACCACCATGGGCGATCACCACGCGCCCGCCCCGCCCAAGGACGGCGTCTAAGCCTCATATCCAGACGGGGGATCGGCCGCGGCGGCGCGGAGGGGGAGCCGCCGCGGCCGACGTATGTCCGACCGCATTTACGTGATCGATCCAGGGAAACCTTTCTTCTGAGGGCAATAACCCTCTCCGTGCAGATACTTCACTTCTAGACGGATAATTCCGCTCCACTCAGATACTTCATAGCTGTCCGGAAATATCCCCCGATTCAAGGGAGTTGGCATGACGCACTCGAAGAAGATCCTCGTCACGATCGCCGTGGCCTTGGCGGCAGCGGGTGCGGCGGCGGCACCGGCCGTCGCCGCACAGCAGCCCACCGGCGCGGTCACCCCGCTGAGCGACCACCACCTCCCCGCACCGCCCCAGCCCGTCCAGCAAGCCTGACCCTCCCGTGTGAGTAGGAGGGCCCGAGCCACCGACCTCGGGCCCTCGACCGGTGGAAGAAATCCGTGGACAGCCGTCGGCCCGTCCCGCAGGATCGCCGCATGACCTCACTCGTGCGCCATCTCACCTTCGACTGCCAAGACGCCTACGCCCAGGGCACGTTCTGGGCTCAAGTGCTGGGCGGGAAGCTTTCCGACGAGGACTTTCCGGGGGATCCCGAGGCGCTGGTAGAGGCCGAGGGGATGACGCTGCTGTTCGTGACCGTGCCGGACGGCAAGACCGTCAAGAACCGGGTGCATGTCGACCTGCAGCCGCAGGACCGTACCCGGGACGAAGAGGTCGAGCGGCTGCTCGCGCTCGGCGCGACCCTCGTCGCCGACCACCGGGTGCCGGACGGACGCGGCTGGCAGACCCTCGCCGACCCGGAGGGCAACGAGTTCTGCGTGGAGCGCAGCCTCAGCGAGCGGGGCGAGTAGGGGCGCGTAGGGGCACGTAGGGGCACGTAGGGGCGTCTCAGTGTGTGGCGTGGGTGCGGAGTTCTCCCTTGACCACCTTGCCGCTCGCGTTCCGCGGCAGCTCGGACACGAACTCCACTTCCCTCGGCACCTTGTAGTTGGCCATCTCGCGCCGTGACCAGGCGATCAGGTCGTCGGCCGTGGCCACCGCCCCCGGGCGGCGGATCACATACGCCTTGCCGACCTCCCCGAGGCGTGCGTCGGGGATGCCGATGACCGCCACGTCCGCCACGTCCGGGTGCAGGCCGAGGAGTTGCTCTATCTCCGCCGGGTACGCGTTGAAGCCGCCGACGATGAACATGTCCTTGATCCGGTCGGTGATACGCAGATTTCCCGCGGCGTCCAGCACGCCCACGTCACCCGTGCGCAGCCAGCCCTCCGGCGTGATCGCCTTCTTGGTCTCCTGCGGGTCCTCGAAGTAGCCCCGCATCACGTTGTGGCCGCGCACCAGGACCTCGCCCGGCTCCCCCGGCGGCAGTTCGGCGCCGGCCGCCGAGACGACCCGTACCTCCGTGTCGGGGATGGCGCGCCCCGACGTCGCCGAGATGACCTCCGCCGGGTCGCCCCTGCGGCACATCGTGACGATGCCGCTCGCCTCCGAAAGGCCGTACGCCGTGAGGACGGTGGCGATCCGCAGCTCCGAGCGCAGGCGCTCCACCAGTTGCAGCGGGACCACCGCCGCGCCGGTCACCACCAGGCGCAGCGCGCTCAAGTCGTGTTTGTCGCGGGCCGGATGGTCCAGGAGGGACTGGTGCAGGGTCGGGGGTCCGGGAAGGACGGAGATGCGCTCCGCCGCGATGTTCGCGAGGACGGTGTCGACGTTGAACACCGGCTGCGGCACCATCGTCGCCCCGCGCATCAGGCACGCGATGATGCCCGCCTTGTAGCCGAAGGTGTGGAAGAAGGGGTTCACGATCAGATAGCGGTCCCCCTCCCGCAGACCCGCCAGCTCGCTCCACACGTCGTAACAGCGCAGGGTCTGGGCGTGGCTGATCACGGCGCCCTTGGGCCGGCCCGTCGTCCCGGACGTGAAGATGATGTCCGAGGGGGAGGAGGCTTCCACCGAGGCCGCGCGGTCCCGCACCGCCGCCGCGTCCACTCCGTCACCGCTCGCCAGGAAGTCCTTCCAGGTACGGAAGTTCTCCGGGGCGTCGTCGGCGAGGACCACCACCTGCTCCAGGTGCGCAAGGGCCGGAAGCGGGCCGCCGCCCGTGCCCTCCGCGGTCGCGCGGCGCAGCGAGGCGACATAGGACGTACCGAGGAAGGTGCCCGTCACGAACAGCAGCTTCGCGCGGGAGCGGGCCAGGACGTAGGCCGCCTCGGTGCCCTTGAAGCGGGTGTTGAGGGGGACGAGGACGGCGCCTGCCGTCACCGCGCCGAGTGCGGAGACGATCCAGTCAAGGGTGTTGGGCGCCCAGACGGCGACGCGGTCGCCGGGTTCGACGCCGCTCGCCATACAGGCCGCGGCCGCCCGTTCCACCCGGTCGCCGAGTTCGGCGTACGAGATCCGGGTACGGCCCTCGACCACCGCCTCCCGCTCCGCGTACCGGTGTGCCGCCGAGCGCACCAGTTCCGGGATGCTGCCCCACTCAAGGTCACCGCGCATCGCAAGCCCTCCCACCGCAGTAGCTGACTATCCGTCAGATTAGCTGTAGCCTTCCCCGCTGTCAGCAGTGATGCAGCCGAGTTGATCCCTCCGCATGGTGCCGGGCGCCCCTCGCGGATCGTCGGATCGACCGCGCGGACCGCCCTTGCGGCGCGGAGGTGACGATGGCGCAGGCAGGACTCAAGGACGCCACGGCGATAGTCGGCATAGGCCAGACCCCGTTCGCCAAGCAACTCCCCGAGCCGGAGAAGACCTTGGCCGCACGGGCCATCGTCGCCGCACTCGACGACGCGGGCATCGAACCGTCGGAGGTCGATGCCTTCGCCTCGTACACGATGGAGGAGACGGACGAGGTCGAGGTCGCCAAGACCATCGGCGCCGGTGATGTCACCTTCTTCTCCAAGGCCGGTTTCGGAGGCGGGGGTTCGTGCGCGACGATCGCACATCTCGCCGCCGCCGTCGCCACCGGACAGGCGAGCGTCGGGGTCGCCTGGCGCTCCCGCAAACGGGGCAGCGGGCCAAGGCCGTGGAAGAACACCGCCGTTCAGCTCCCCACCCCCGCCCAGTGGACCCGGCCCTTCGGGCTGCTGCGGCCCGCCGACGAGATCGGCATGCTGGCCCGCCGCTATATGCACGAGTACGGCGCCACCCGGGACCATCTGTTCAACGTGGCCCTCGCCTGCCGCAACCGGGCCAACCAGAATCCGGCCGCGATGATGTACGAGCGGCCGCTCACCCGCGAGATGTATATGACGGCCCGCTGGATCAGCGAGCCCCTGTGCCTCTTCGACAACTGCCTTGAGACGGACGGGGCGTTGGCCTGTGTGATCGTGAGCGCCGAGCGGGCCCGCGACTGCCGGCAGAAGCCCGTGTACGTCCACTCCGTCGCGCAGGGCCTGCCGTCCCAGCACCACGGCATGGTCAACTACTGGAACGACGACCCGCTCACCGGACCTGCCTGGACCGCCGCCCGGCACCTGTGGAAACAGGCCGACTTCGGCCCCGACGACGTCGATGTCGCCCAGATCTACGACGCGTTCACCCCGCTCATCCCGCTGTCCCTGGAGGGATACGGCTTCTGCGGCCGCGGGGAGGGCGGCGCCTTCACCGAGGGCGGCGCACTCGAAATCGGCGGACGGCTGCCCCTGAACACCGGTGGCGGCGGCCTCAGCGAGGCCTACGTCCATGGCTTCAACCTCATCAACGAGGGTGTGAAGCAGCTGCGCGGCACCAGCACGGCACAGGTGCCCGACGCCACGACCTGCCTGGTCACGGCGGGCGAGGGAGTTCCCACTTCGGCTGCACTGCTGAGGAGTTGAGTATCGGTGACCAAGCTGACCAGCGAACTGCTCACCCCGGTCGTCGACGAGGACGGCGCGCCCTTCTGGGCCTACACCGCCAAGGGCGAGCTGCGCATCCAGGCCTGCGCCGACTGCGGCGAGCTGCGCTTCCCGCCACGGCCCTGCTGCCCGCACTGCCAGTCCTTCGGCAGCGAGTGGCGCCGGATGAGCGGCAAGGGACGGATCTGGTCGTACGTCCTGCCCCATCCGCCGCTGCTCCCCGCCTACCAGGAGATGGCCCCGTACAACGCGATCGTCGTCGAACTCGCGGACGCGCCGCGGATCCGGCTCGTGGGGAATCTGGTGAGCGAGGCGGGGGCGGCGCTGAACTCGGTCGACCCGTCCCGGATCCGGATCGGGGCCCGGGTGCAGGTGGTCTTCGCCGAGCAGCCCGGTGGTGTGGTGCTGCCCCAGTGGGTCCTGGAGCGGCCGTGAGTACGGCGGAATCCGGGCGGTCAGGGGGCGGGGGCGGCGGCCTTCGCGTCGAGACCGACAAGGAGTCCGGCGTCGCCGTCGTCACCCTCGACCGGCCCGCCAAGCACAATGCCATCGACCTCGACACGGCGGCCCGACTCACCGATACCTGGCGGCAGTTCCGCTTCGACGACACCGTGCGCGCGATCGTCGTCACGGGCGCGGGCGACAAGGCGTTCTGCACCGGGATCGACCGGGGCGTGCGGGTGCCGCAGCCCTCGTCGCCGTACTCGATCGACGATCCGCTCGTGGCCATCGGCCCCAAGGCCAACGACCTGTGGAAGCCGGTGATCGCCGCCGTCAACGGGATGGCCTGCGGCGGCGCGTTCTATCTGATCGGCGAGGCGGAGTTCGTCGTGGCGGCCGAGAGCGCCACCTTCTTCGATCCGCATACGACCTACGGCATGGTCTCCGCGTACGAGGCGATCTACATGGCCCAGCGCATGCCGTTCGGGGAGGTGGCGCGGATGTCCCTGATGGGGACGGCCGAGCGGGTCTCCGCGCGGCGGGCGTACGAGACCGGGCTCGTCAGTGAAGTGACCGCGGACGGCGGGGCGCTCGCGGCCGCGGTGGAGTGCGCGCGGACCATCGCCGGCTATCCGGGCGGCGCCGTCGAGGGCACCGTGCGGGCGGTGTGGGCCGCGAAGGAGGCGGCGCGCGCGCAGGCTCTCACGCACGCACCGCACCTCATCGCGCTCGGCAATCTGCCGCCGGAGCGACAGGCGGGCCTCTTCGGCACCCGCGACGACGGCTTCCGCCTCCGCTGAACCCGGGGGCGGGGCCTGGGGGCCCGGGGGCCGGGGCCGGGGCCGGGGTCTGGATCCCGGAGGCCGGGGGCCGGGGTCTGGATCCCGGAGGCCGGGGGCCGGAGCCCGGGGGCCGGAGGCCGGGGGCCGGGGGCCGGATCCCACAGCCCGGAGGCCGGGGGGCCGGAGCCCGGAGGCCGGGGCCTGGATCCCGGAGCCGGAAGCCCCTGAGCCCGTGGGCCGGAGGCCGAGGGCCGGGGGCCGGATCCCACAGCCCGGAGGCCGGGGGCCGGAGGCCGGATGCCACAGCCCGGGGGCCGGAGGCCAGATCCCGGAGCCCGAGGGCCGGAGGCCGGAGGCCGGAGGCCGGGGCCTGGATCCCGGAGCCGGAAGCCCCGGAGCCCGTGGGCCGGAGGCCGAGGGCCGGGGACCGGATCCCACAGCCCGGAGACCGTGGGCCGGAGGCCGAGGGCCGGGGACCGGATCCCACAGCCCGGAGGCCGGGGGCCGGAGGCCGGATGCCACAGCCCGGAGGCCGGAGGCCAGATCCCGGAGCCCGAGGGCCGGAGGCCGCGGACCGGAGCCCGCAGCCCGGAGGCCGGAGGCCGGAGGGCCGAGCCCGGGGCCGAGCCCGGAGCCGGGGGCCGAGCCCGGGGCCCGAGGCCGGGGGCCAATCGTCTTACAGGGACGGGATCTTGGTGACGGTGTTGACCTCGCAGCGGCCCTGCAGGGACGCCATGTCGCTGTGGAAGACCGAGTCGTCGACCGTGCCGTCGTAGGACTGCCCCGCGGCCACGTCGTCGGCGTCGAGCATGGCGCTGCCGACCATCGCTCCGGCGGAGTCCTTGAATACGAGGGTGCCGCTGTAGGAGGCGGAACCCGTGGAGTCGCCGTTGGTGACGGTGTACTTCCAGGTGATCTTGCCCTCGGTGCTGCTCAGGGAGTCGATCACACAGTCCGTGATCCGGACGTCCTGCTCGGCCGGTGTGGTGGGACCGCCGGTCGGGGTGCCGGTCGAACTGCCGCCGGTGGACACCTCGTAGTCGTCGTCGTTGTCGTAGTCGCTCGAACCGCCGGAGGTGTAGGAGCCGCCCGACGAGCTGCTCGAACTCGAGCTGTCGTGGTCGTCACAGCCACCACCGCTGCCGCCGCGGCGGGCGCCGGTCAGGGCGACGACGACCACCGCGGCCACGGCCACGGCACGCACATGGCGCAGCTTCATGACCCGTCCCCTCAGCCCGCGGTGCGGACGACGTCGTGCAGCTTGCAGGTGATCTTGGTGAGGTCCTCGCCGGGCTCGGCGACGTACTGCGCCGTGGAGCTCTGGGTGTCACTGCTGCCCGCGGTGACGAAGGGGAGCGAGGTGTTGGCGGTGCGCAGGACCTGGCCGTCGGGGCCGGTGAAGGTGACCTTGTACTGGTAGTCGTACGTCTGGTCCGAGTTGTTGGTGGCGCGGACGATGGCGCGGATGCCGTACGTGTCGGTGTACTCGCAGGACTCGATCTTCAGATCGCGGATCGCCTTGTTCTTGCCGCCACCGCCGACGCCGCCGATGCTGGTGCCGCTGCTGCTGCCACCGGTGCTGGAGCCGGAGTCACCGCCGGAGATACCGCCCGAGGTGTCGTCCTTGCCGACGTCGTCCTGGCCGCCCGAGGTGGAGCCGCTGCTGCTGCTTCCGCCGCTGCTGCCGGAGCTGTTGTCGCAACCACCGCCGGAAGAGCCGCGGGCGCCGGTCAGGGCCACGATGGCGATACCGAAGACGGCTATTGCGCGGGCATGACGAAGCTTCACTGCTGTTCCCCCGTGGTGTGTGCGTGTGCCTGTACGTGTGCTTGTGCGCGCGTGGGCATGCGTGTGCACGCACGCGTACGTCGCCCCGTCCTTGACGGGCACACGACACCCTAGCAGCGGCCGGCGACGGCTTTACCCTGCCTTTATGCGGGGTCACCGGGGGCCGTCCGTCGCCGCGTGGCGCCGTCCGCCTACCGGGCGTAGCGTCTTGATCGAGAGCCCCCTTTGTGGCTTGGAGGTCAACCGATGATGCGCACCGTGCGTAACGTGATCGGCTCGATCCTCGCTCTCGCCGGAGCGACGGCCGCCGTCTGGAGCCCCTTCCGTGCCTGGTACGACGGCCGTCACGGGCGTGACTACCGCATCGACGAACTGTTCTCGGGCGCCGGTGTCACCGACGCCGGGGCGCAGCTGTTCGGCTCGCTGTTCCTGCCGTTCGCGTTCGCGGCCCTGGTGACGCTGATCGGCGTCGTGCTGCGCTCGCGGCTCCTCATCGCTCTGGCCGGAGTGATCGTGCTCGGCTTCACCGTGCTGTGGATGGTGCGCGTGGGCCAGGCCGAGGGGTCCATGACGGTGGACGGCGACGGGAACGGGCTTGATGTCGGGGCGGGCAATGCGTTTGTAGGCGGGGCGGTTCTGTTGCTGGCTGCGTTGCTGATGGCGGGGCGGGCGCGGCGGCCCCGGGCTCCGGAGCGTGAGCCCGAGCCCTACGAGGACCCTTCGGTCCCCACCTTGGACGGCATGCCGTCACCTCCGGACGCCCCGTCCTCCGAGGCGGCCCCGCCCGCGTGGCAGCGCCCACCGCAGCAGCATTGAGATTTCCCCACCCCGCCCCTTCCCGAAAGTCCTCAAGCGCCGGACGGGCTGATTTATCAGCCCGTCCGGCGCTTGAGGACATCTTTGCGGCCGTCCGCAGGACTTTCGGGAAGGGGCGGGGTGGGGAAAGAGCCCGCCGCAGGCGCATGACCGAGCCCTCCCGCAGGGGGCGTGACCAGGCACGGCTCAAGCGCGCCGGAGACCTACCGGGACGAGCCCGTTCCCTTCACCGCGTCGAGCGCGTACACGCAGCGGTCCTTGCTGCAGGCGTACACCACTCCGCCCTGCGCCACGGGCGACCCCGTGATCTCGCCGCCGGTGGCGAGTTTCCAGCGGAGCTGGCCGCCGACCGCGTCGAGTGTGTAGAGGCAGTGGTCGGCGGAGCCGAAGTGGATACGGCCCTCCGCGGCGACCGGGGAGCCGACGACCTCGCCGCCCGCCTGGAAGCGCCACTTGGGCGTGCCGGTGACCGCGTCCAGGGTGTAGAGGCCGTTGCCGCTGCCCACGTGGACATGGCCGCCCGTGACCAGGACCGGTTCGATCGAGGACCGGGACTCCGTCGCGATCCGCCAGCGGTCGCGGCCGTCCGCGGCGTCGAGGGCGTAGACCGTGCCGAGGTAGTCGGCGAGGTACACACCGCCGCCGGTCACCGCGGGCCCCGGCGCGAAGGCCGGCGGGGACAGGAAGACGGCCGGCGCCTCGAAGTGCCAGCGGACCTGGCCGGAGGCGATGTCGAGGGCCAACACCCTTGTCCCCGCGGCCACATAGACATAGCCGTCGTCAGCGGGCGTGACCCGGATCGGCACACCGCCGCAGGACGCCGCGTCACCGATGGGGTACGACCAGCGCTCGGCGCCGGTGCGGGCCTCGAGGGCGCGAAGCCGGGCGTCCTGCCACACGTACACCGTGCCGTCCTGGATGACGGGACCGGCCTCGGGCGTCTCGAAGTCGGTCTGGGCGCCGGTGATCTCCCACAGCTTCTCGCCGTTGGCGGCCTCCATGGCCTGGACGCCGCCGCCACGGCTCGCGGTGACGACCGTGCCGCGGTCCGCCCTGAGCGCGTACACCCAGGCATCGGTCTGCCGGCGCCACAGGTCGGAGCCGTCCGCGCTGTCCAGGGCGTAGAGCGTGGGGCCGTCGGAGGCGTGGATACGGCCGTCCTTGACCGCCATCGACCAGGCCACGTCGCGGGTCTTGAACTGCCGCCGCCCGCTGGCCACATCGAGGGCGTGCACCTCGAAGGACGTGACGTAGACACGGTCGCCCGCGACATGCGGGGTGCCCCACACGTCGTTGGACATCCGGAACCGCCAGGGCCGCCAGGGCGCGTCACCGGGCGGCTGCGCCATCGGCGGCACCTCGGGCGGCTTGGGCGGAAGCACCCCGTTGGCGTGCCCGGAGCCCGCGGCGCCGGACATCACGGCGCCCGGTGAATCGCGTACCCAGGACTCGTTGAGCCCGTCGGGCACCGCCGTCTGCTCGGCCATCGCGCGGGCCTCGGCGACCCGCGGCCCCGGCCCGATCGGCACCGGGGCGCCGGGCAGCCGCACGGGCCCCGAGTCGGGCCGGGCGGGGTCGGACGCCGGGCCCGCTCCCATCCGCAGGCCGCCCTGCAGGTCCGCTGCCCAGCCGCCGTCCTGGGAAAGGGCGGGCCCCGGTGACATCCGCGGGGCACCGGTGGCGGGGCCGACGGAGGCCGGGGGCCGGGCGGGCGCCTGGGGCAGGAGCGGCGGTGCGGCGTGCGAAGGGGGTTGTGCGGCCCCCTTGCCGCCGCTGCGTCCCGTACCGGAACCGGACGGCTTGACGGGCGGGCGGCCGCCCCTGCGGCTCTCGATCAGCGCGACCGCACGCTCCGGCAGCCAGGCCGAGGCGGTACCGCTGTCGTCGGAGCCGGAGGAGAACAGATGCGGGGCGAGCTGCGCCTGCAGATCGGCGGGGCTCGGCCGCATCGCGGCCTCCATGTGCATACAGGTCTGCATCAGCGGGCGCAGCTCGTCGGGCAGGCCCTCCAGGTCGGGGCCTTCGCGCAGCAGCATGAAGACCGTCTCGACCGGGTTGGCGCCGTGGAAGGGCGCATGCCCGGTGGCGGCGAAGACAAGGGTCGAGCCGAGCGAGAAGACATCGCTGGCGCCGGTGACGCTGCGGGAGTCCTTGGCCTGCTCCGGCGACATGTACGCGGGTGTGCCGACCGCGACGTTCGTCATGGTCAGACGCGTGTTGGAGACCCCCGACGCGATCCCGAAGTCGATCACGCGCGGGCCGTCCTCGACGACGAGGACATTGGACGGCTTCAGGTCGCGGTGGACCAGGCCCGCGCCGTGGATCGACTGCAGCGCCTCGGCCACTCCGGCCGCGAGCCAGCGCACCGCCTGGGCCGGCAGCGGCCCGCACTCGTTCACTATTTCTTCGAGTGACGGCGCCGGTACGTAGGCGGTGGCGAGCCAGGGCACGGCCGCGCGGGGGTCGGCGTCGACGACGGCCGCGGTGTAGAAACCGGAGACGGCGCGGGCCGCCTCCACCTCACGCGTGAAGCGGACGCGGAACAGCTGGTCCTCGGCGAGCTCCGTCCTGACCGTCTTGATCGCCACCCGCCGGCCCGAGGCCGAGCGTGCGAGATAGACAAGCCCCATGCCGCCGGCACCGAGCCGGCCAAGCACCTCGAACGGCCCGATCCGCCTCGGATCGTGCTGCGTCAGCTGCTCCACCACTTGCCTGCCACCTCCCCGTACGAGACCGCGACGTATCGCGTACGTGCCGCGTACGTGCCGCTCTTCGCCGGCGTACGTACAAACCGAGTGTGCGTACCGCTTCTGGTCAGCGTCTCACCACGGAGCCGCGGCGGCGGCACGCACCCTGATTCTTCCTGGACGGGGCGACGGTTGCGAACCCGGGGGCGGATCGGGATGTCTCGCTCAAGCGGTGACGTACCGGGGTGAAAGCCCACGGCGGAAGGAGCCTGCACCCGGCCCGGAGCGGACCGCCGACGTTCCGGCCGATACCGCCCGGACCATCACTGACCTGCGGTTTCCTCCCGATCCGCGCCCTCGGGCGGGTTCTGCGGCGGATCCTGGAGTACGGCGAAGACGGCGCCCTGGTTGTCCACCAGAACGGCCATCCTTCCGTACGGAATGTCGAAGGGTTCCGTACGCAGGCGGCCGCCGAGGCGCTGGGCGGCGGCGGCCACGGCGTCACAGTCGGCGACGTTGAAGTACACCAGGAAGTGGGCCGGCATCTCGGCCGGGAAGGCGCCCGAGACGAGGGAGCGGCCGCCGATCGCGGTGTCGGGGCCCGGCGCGGTGCCGGCCGGCGACCAGGTGCGGAAGTCGACGCCCGCGTCCGCCAGGTCGCTGCCCGCGTACCCGAAGACCGATTCGTAGAAGGGGTCCACGAGGTCCTTGTCGCGGGAGTAGACCTCGGTCCAGCAGAAGGAGTCCGGGGCGCCCTTCTTCTCGAAGCCGGACTGGGTGCCCGCCTGCCAGAGGCCGAAGACGGCGCCCTCGGGGTCGGCGGCGAGCGCCATGGTGCCGAAGTGACCGACGGGCACCGGGTCGGTGACCAGCTGTCCGCCCGCGTCCTTGATCTTCTTCGCGAGGGCGTAGGCGTCCGGGGTGGCGAAGTACACGTTCCACACCGTGGGCATCCGGCCGTCCTGCTTGGGGGCGAGCGCCGCGACGGCCCTGCCCTCGCTGTACGCCTGGGCGTAACGGCCGAACTCGGGGCCCGCGCCCTCGTCGAAGGTCCAGCCGAAGAGCCCGCCGTAGAAGCGCTTGCCCGCTTCCACATCGGGGAGCAGCGCGTCCACCCAGCAGGGGACGCCGTGCGCGTATCCGCCCTGTGCGGGTCCGGCAGCCGCTGTGTCAGCCATGGACTCAACGTAATGGCGTGGCACGTTCCGCGCAGGAAAACGAATCGAACGCGTGATCAATTACGAGGTTGTCCGGATTCCGTGGCGCAGATCGGCCGCCCCGGGTCGGGTACTGCGCAACAACTGCCGCCTCCGGGCCCACCCGCCCCATTTGCAGTCGGCCGAATCGCGCTCCGATCACCCCTCGGTAAGCTGACGGCATGACAGGACAGGTACGTACCGTCGACGGCCGCGTTGCCGGACGGCGCGGTCAGGCGACGCGTCAGAAGTTGCTCGACTGCCTCAGTGAGATGCTCAGTTCTTCGCCCTACCGCGACGTCAAGGTCATCGACGTGGCCCGGAAAGCGGGCACTTCGCCCGCGACCTTCTATCAGTACTTCCCCGACGTCGAGGGCGCCGTCCTCGAGATCGCCGAGCAAATGGCCACGGAGGGCGCCGGGTTGACGGATGTCCTCGCCGAGCGCTCCTGGGTCGGCAAGTCCGGCTGGCTTGCCGCGCAGGAACTGGTCGACGGCTTCCTCGATTTCTGGCGCAAGAACGACGCGATCCTGCGCGTGGTCGATCTGGGCGCGGCCGAGGGCGACAAGCGCTTCTACAAGATCCGCATGAAGATCCTGAACTCCGTGACCAACTCCCTTACGGACACGGTCAAGGACCTGCAGTCCAAGGGGAAGGTCGACAAGGACGTCAACGCCGCGGCGATGGCGGGCTCCCTGGTCGCGATGCTGGCCGCGGTGGCGTCGCATCAGAAGGGGTTCCAGACGTGGGGCGTGAAGCAGGCTGAACTCAAGCCGAATCTGGCGCTGTTGGTGCACCTGGGCATCACCGGCAAGAAGCCGACGAAGTAGCGGCGAGGGAATCCTTGCCCGAACCGTCCTGTCATGCAGGCGGCGGACCGCGCTGAGCGATCCGCCGCCTGCGGCATTTTCCCCCGCCCCTTCCCGAAGTCCTGCGGACGGCCTCAAAGATGTCCTCAAGCGCCGGACGGGCTGATTCGTCAGCCCGCCCGGCGTTCCAGGCGGAACAGCCGGATCTGCCGGTCCACCCGGGCTTGATAACTCGCGTACGGCGGCCAGAACTTGAGGGCCGCCTCCCAGGCGGCGTCCCGTTCCGGGCCCTTGAGCAGCCGGGCACGGACCGGAATGTCCGAACCCTTCCAGCTGATCTCCACCTCGGGATGAGCCAGCAGATTCGCCGTCCACGCCGGGTGACCGGGACGGCCGAAGTTGGAGCCGATCAGGACCCAGGTGCCGGAGTCGGGCTCCGGCATGCACGCCAGCGGCGTACGCCGGGGCAGACCGCTCTTCGCGCCGCGAGCCGTGAGGACCACCCCGGGCAGCATCTGCGCGCTGAGCAGCACCTTGCCGCGCGTCAGCCGGTGCACCACACGGTCCATCGCGGGAATGAAGTGCGGGGCGACCTTCGCGAAGGCACGGGTCGACGAGACCTTCTGCACCATGCGCAGTCCCGGGGGCATCAGACGGCCACTTCCTCGCGTACGAACAGTCCCGCGCCGTCCGCCGCGTGTGCCCGCAGCCGGTGCACGGGGCCGAAGAGCAGCTCGTCGCCCGCCGCCCGCTTGAAGTACAGATGCGCGTCGTGCTCCCAGGTGAAACCGATCCCGCCGTGCAGCTGGACGGCCTCCGCTGCGGCGGTACGCAACGCCTCCAGTGCCTGGGCGAGGGCGAGCGCGCCGGCCCGCTCCGTGCCGGCGGCGGCCGCCCACGCCGCGTAGTAGGCCGCCGAGCGCGCGGCCTGCACGGCCACGTACACATCCGCGAGGCGGTGCTTGACCGCCTGGAAGGAGCCGATGGCGCGGCCGAACTGTTCCCGCTGCTTGACGTATTCGACGGTCTTCGCGAGGGCCGCGTCGGCCGCGCCCACCGCCTCCGCCGCGAGCACGGCGGCCGCCGCGTCACCGGTGGTGGCGAGGGCATCGGTGACGGCCTGGAAGTCATCGGCCCCCAGCAACTCGGCCGGTGCGTCGCGCAGTTCGATCCGGGCCTGGGGGCGGGTCTCGTCGAGGGAGGTCTGGCGTACCGCCGCGACTCCGGCGGCGTCCGCGCGTACGACGAAGAGCAGAGTGCGGGAGCGGGCGAAGCCGCCGGTGTGCGCGGCGACCACGAACAGTCCGGCGCTGTGCCCGTCGAGCACCTGCTCGGCCTGCCCGTACAGCCGCCAGCCCTCCTCGTCGCACTTGGCCTGCACCCCTCCCGCGCGCCCGCCGCCCGCCCAGTCCCCCGCGATGTCGCCCGCCAGGCCGAGGGCGGTGGCGAGGGCCGTGCCGGGCACGGCGAGTGCGGCGGTGAGCTCACCGGCGGCCAGCGGCGGAAGCAGGGCGCGGCGCTGTTCGTCGGTGCCGAGGCGCAGGATCAGCGGGGTGGCCAGGGCGCTGCTCGCGAGCAGTGGGCCCGGCGCCAGGGCGCGACCCAACTCCTCGCAGGCCAGGGCGAGTTCTGTCACGGTGCAGCCGACCCCGCCGTACTCGTCGGGAAGCGCGAGCCCCGGCAGGCCCAGCTGTCCCGCCAGGGTCTGCCAGAGCGCGGGGTCGTATCCCGCGGTGGTGCGCACGGCGGCCTTGACCTCGTCGGGGCCGCAGCGTTTGGCGATGAGTTCGCGCAGGGTGCGGCGGATCTCGTCCTGCTCCGCGGTGAAGGCGGCGTCCATCGGCAGGCTCCTCCCCTGGGCGGTGGGCACGGCACCCGCCGCCGATCTGACGGGCCGTCATGTTAGGGCGACGGGAGCCAGATGCACAGGGGTCGGCACGGGCGGGCGCGAACCCGTCCGGAGCCTGCCGCCCTCCGCCGTATCTGATGTACCGTCAGATTCATGTCACAAGGCTCACCTTCAGTCTCGTCACCAGGCTCACCTTCAGTCTCGCCGTCGCGCCGCGTCGCCGTCGCCGGTGTCGCCCTCTCGGACTGCGGCAAGGTCGACGACGCCACCCCCTACGCCCTGCACGCCCAGGCCGCCCGGCGGGCCCTCGCCGACTCCGGGCTCGACCGGAGCGTGATCGACGGCTTCGCGTCGGCCGGGCTCGGCATCCTCGCGCCGGTCGAGGTCGCCGAGTATCTGGGCCTCAAACCGACCTGGGTCGACTCGACCTCCGTGGGCGGCTCCACCTGGGAGGTGATGGCGGCACACGCGGCCGAGGCCATCGCCGCGGGCCACGCCAAGGCCGTACTCCTCGTCTACGGATCGACCGCGCGCGCCGACATCAAGGCGAAGCGGCGTACGTCCAATCTGTCGTTCGGCGCCCGCGGCCCCCTGCAGTTCGAGGTTCCCTACGGGCACACCCTGATCTCGAAGTACGCCATGGCCGCGCGCCGCCATATGCATCAATACGGCACCACCATCGAGCAGTTGGCCGAGGTCGCCGTGCAGGCGCGGGCCAACGCGGCCCACAACCCCGACGCCATGTTCCGCGCGCCGGTCACGGTCGACGAGGTGCTCGCCGGGCCGATGATCGCCGATCCGTTCACCAAGCTGCACTGCTGTATCCGCAGCGACGGGGGCGCCGCCGTCCTCCTGGTGGCCGAGGAGCTCGTCGCCGACTGCGCCAAGGAGCCGGTGTGGGTGCTCGGTTCGGGCGAGCACATATCCCACACCACCATGTCCGAGTGGGAGGACTTCACGGTGTCACCGGCGGCGGTGAGCGGACGGATCGCCTTCGAGCGGGCCGGGGTGCGCCCGGACGAGATCGACCTCGCCGAGATCTATGACGCCTTCACGTATATGACCCTGGTGACCCTTGAGGACCTGGGGTTCTGCGCCAAGGGCGAGGGCGGCGCCTTTGTGGAGAAGGGGCGGCTCACTCTCACCGGTGAGCTGCCGGTGAACACGGACGGCGGCGGCCTCTCGGCCCAACACCCTGGCATGCGCGGTCTGTTCCTCCTGGTGGAGGCGGTACGGCAGCTACGCGGCGAGGCGGGCGAAGGGCAGGTGCGCAAGGCGGGCGGACGGCTGCCCGAGCTCGCGGTGGCCTCGGGCACGGGCGGCTGGTTCTGCTCCTCGGGCACGGTGGTCCTGGGGCGGGGCTGAGGGCGGGGCCGAAGGGGTGAACTCCGCGTTCTCGCGGAATACGGCGGGCGCACGGGCGGGTTGAGGGCACTGCAGACGACGACATCGCCCGCACCGACGAGGGAGACATCCCATGGCCTTGACCCGTGAAGAACGTGAGCAGTTCCTCGCCGAGCCGCACATCGGCGCACTCGCCGTGGACGCGGGCGAGGGACGCGGGCCGCTCACCCTGCCGATCTGGTACCAGTACACACCCGGGGGCGATCTGTGGGTGATGACAGGACCCGACACCAAGAAGGGCAAGCTGATCAGGGCGGCGGGCCGCTTCTCACTGATGGTGGAGCGGGTCGACCCCAGCATCCGGTATGTCTCCGTGGAGGGCCCCGTCGTACGCACCGAACCGGGGACGGAGGAGCGGCTGCGGGAGTTGTGCGAGCGCTACCTCCCGGCCGACAAGGTGGACGCCTACGTCGCGTACTCGCTGAAGGATCACGGTGAGCAGGCGATCTTCCATCTGCGCCCCGAGCACTGGTACTCGGCGGACTTGGGTGCGGTCTGAACCTCCCGCACAATCACTCCATGAACGACGCGAGTGACGGTTTCCACGCCATCCTGAGGTCACAGCGGGTCTGGGACATCGAGCTGCCCGCCTTCGACCCGCTGACGGCGCCCCCCGCCCCGACGGCCCTGTTCCACCAGTGGTTCGCCGAGGCCGTGGCGGCGGGCCAGGCCGAGCCGCACACCATGCAGCTGGCCACCGTGGACGAGGACGGCGGGCCCGATGTGCGCACCCTGATGCTGCACGGCGCGGCCGGTGACAGCTGGCAGTTCGCCTCGCACGCCACCAGCCGCAAGGGCCGCCAGCTCGCCGCCCGCCCCCGGGCCGCCCTGCACTTCTACTGGCCGGCCTGCGGGCGGCAGATCCGGATCAGGGGCCGCGTCACGGCGGAGCCGCCCGCCGCCGCCCGGGACGATCTGCACGCCCGCTCGACCGGTGCGCTCGCGGCGGCCCTGGTCGGCCACCAGAGCGAACCCCTCGTATCCCAGGAGGAGTTGGCGCACGCGTCGGCCGCCGCCTGGAAGCGGGCCCAGGCCGAGCCGGACGCGGACGTGCCGTCCTGGACGCTGTACACGCTGGCCGCCGACGAGGCGGAGTTCTTCCAGGGCGACGAACGGCGCCGCCACGTGCGCCTGGCCTACCGTCGCGAGCCCGGGGCCCCCGGTGACGGCTGGGTCACTCAGCTGCTGTGGCCGTGAACGCGTACTGCGTGAAGTCGCGTACGGGTCGGTAGCCGACGCGCTGGTAGAGGCCGTTGCTCGTGGGGTTGGCGAGGTCGGTGAAGAGCAGCACCTCGTCGGCACCGGCCGCCCGCGCCGCCCGGCTGATCTCGGCGGTCACGGCGGCCGCGTAGCCACGGCCGCGCAGCTCGCGCGGGGTGTAGACGGGGGCGATCCGGATCTGGCCCGCGACCGGCCGGGTGCAGCCCGCGAACGCGACGGGGGTGTACGCCCCGGGCTCGTCGCTGTCCTCGTCCTCGACCTCCCAGAGCATGATCCCGCTGTAGGAGAGCCGGGCGTCCGCCCAGTCGGCCGGGTCCATGCCCGTATCGGCGCCGACGGACTGCTTGAACTCCGTGTACCAGCGCATCACCAGGCCGCGGTCGGCGCGGGTGGCGATCCGGGCCCGGCCGGGCGGGGCCGGCATGGGCGGGGTGAGCATCTCCAGGCGGTACAGGCACTGGTTCGTCTCCACCTCGGCGACGGCACCGGTCTGCTCGCTCCACGCCGCGGCGAAGGCCTCGGCGGTCGTGTGCTCGCCGCCGACCCCGGAGAGATCCTGGTCGGAGAGGTGCCCGGCGAGCGCGGCGGCCGCTCCGGCGGGCAGCGGGCTGAGCATCACATGGTGCGTCGGCGTCCACACGAAGGCCCCGATGACCGTGCCGCCCGAGTCCGTGAAGTCACCGAACAGCGGCGCCCTGTCGCCGTACACGTGGAGCCCGCGGGTGCGCAGGGTGTCCGTGACGGTGAGGAGCGCGGTGTGCGTGACCGGATCGGAGTCCAGGAAGCCGGCGGCACGCCCGGTGAAGACCTCGGGGTCGCCGGTGAAGTGCCAGCCGGGGGCGGGGTTGTTCATGATCCTGGAGGGTACGTCAACGCCGGTCCGTCGGTGGCGAGTCGGGCGTGAAGATGGCCATCGCCCGAGGTCCCGTCGTTGTTGTAGTGCGCGCCGCGCAGCGTTCCCTCGTATACGAAGCCGCACCGCTCGGCGACCCGGCAGGAAGCCGCGTTCCCGACGGCGTGATCGAGGGCGAGGCGGTGCAGGCCGATGCCGAAGCTCCAGTCGGCGACCAGGGCCAGGCCGCGGCTCGCGACATGGCGGCCACGGGCCTCGGGCAGCACCCAGTAGCCCACTGTGGCCGAACGGTTGGGCCAGTAGGGCGAGTTGAGGGTCACATTGCCGAGCACCGCGCCCGTCGTGGCGTCGGTGACGCAGTACGCGGCGGAGTCGCCCTCGTACCAGAGGTGGGCGCGGTCGCGCAGCGCCTCCTGGGCCGCGGCGAGGTCGTCGAGCTGACGGAGCGGGTTGTTCCAGGCCCGGAACTCCGGGTCGGACACCCCCCGCAGAAAAGCCTGGGCATCGGTGACCGAGCCCTCGTCCCAGGGGCGCAGGAGCAGCCCGCCCCCGCGCAGTTCCGCTCTCGGCAGCCGGTTCGTCACCCGGCCATTGAACCCTGCGGCCGGAAGACCGGCACGTCGATTTCGCCCTCGTCGCCGCTCCCCTGCCCGCTCCCGTGCCCGCCTTCCCGCCGGAACGTGACGGTGAGCTCCATGCCGATCCGCAGCTCGTCCTCGGGGCACTCCACCACCTCGGTCATCATCCGGGGCCCCTCGGCGAGGTCGACGACGGCGGCGACATAGGGCGTCCGCGTCCCGAAGGGCGGCAGGTCGTTGCGGTGCACGACGGACCAGGTGTAGAGGCGCGCACGCCCCTCGGCCCGCTCCCAGGCCACGTCCTCGCTCCAGCAGTACGGGCAGAACTCTCGCGGGTAGTGGTGCGCGCGGGCACAGTCCCGGCAGCGGCGGATCAGCAGCAGGCCCTCGGCGGCGGCGTCCCAGTAGGGCCGGGTGAAGACGTCGACGTCGGGGAGGTCGAACCGTACGGAGGAGGAAGGGGTGGCCGGCACAGGAGGAGTCCCATCGCGTTGTCGGGCGACCAAATATCTGACGGTACGTCAGTTCAGCGGATGGGGTGGCCGTGCGCAAGGGGCGGGACTCGACCCACGGGCCCCCACGGAACGCTCTGTGATCGATTCGTAACCGGTTTCAGTCTTGACCGCGACCAATCAAGAACGGGGTTCATTACGCTCCCGACCATGGTTTCCGAGACGTCCCCCCACCCGCACCACCCCCAGGCGGACCGCCCCGTGTACGTCATCGGCGGCGGGCCCGGCGGACTCGCCGCCGCGGCCGCGCTGCGCGCACGGGGCGTACGGGCCGTCGTGCTGGAGAAGGCGGAGTCCGTCGGGGCGTCCTGGCACCACCACTACGACCGGCTGCGCCTGCACACCACCCGGCGGCTCTCCGCGCTGCCGGGCCTTGCGATGCCACGCTCCTTCGGGCGCTGGGTGTCACGTGACAACGTCGTGCGCTATCTGGAGAAGTACGCCGACCACCACGAGCTCGAGATCGTGACCGGGGTCGAGGTCACCCGGGTCGACCGCGCCCCCGACGGCCACGGCTGGCTCCTGCACGCCAGCGGCGGCCGCGAGCTGACCGGCTCGGCGGTGGTGATCGCCACCGGCTACAACCACACCCCGCACCTGCCCGACTGGCCGGGACGCGGGCGCTTTTCGGGCAAGTTGCTGCACGCGTCCGAGTATCGCGACGCGGCCCCCTTCGCCGGGCGTGACGTCCTCGTCGTGGGCGTCGGCAACACCGGGGCGGAGATCGCCGTCGACCTCGTCGAGGGCGGGGCGTCCCAGGTGCGGATCGCGGTGCGCACACCCCCGCACCTGGTGCGCCGCTCGACCGCGGGCTGGCCCGCCCAGCTCTCCGGCATCCTGTGCCGGCGCCTGCCCGTGGCGCTCGTCGACCGGCTCTCCCGGCCACTGGCCCGGATCAGCGTCCCCGACCTGTCGGAACACGGTCTGCCGCGCCCCGAGACCGGTCTCTACTCACGGGTCAAGGAAGGGGCGATCCCGGTGCAGGACGTGGGCCTGATCGACGCGGTCCAGAAGGGGCGGGTGACACCCGTGGCGGCGGTGGAGTCCTTCGAGGGCGACAAGGTGACCCTCGCCGACGGCACCCTGATCTCGCCCGAGGTGGTCATCGCGGCGACGGGATACGCACGAGGGCTCGAAGGTCTGCTCGGCCACCTGGACGTCCTCGACGACCGGGGCCACCCGTCCGCACGGGGCGCCCGCACCCCGGCGAACGCGCCCGGCCTCTTCTTCACCGGTTTCACGAATCCGATCAGCGGAATGCTGCGAGAGATGCGGATCGACGCGGAGCGGATAGCGAGGGTGCTGGCGAAGTCGCTCACGTAGCGGCGTATGAGTCGCTTGCGTGCGGTGCACGAGTCGCGTACGTGGCGGTGCACGAGTCGCGTACGTGGCGGTGCACGAGTCGCTGCTCGCAGCGGCGTATGAGTCACCGGCGCGACGGCGTACAAGTCGCCCAAGTGGTCCGGCGTTCCGGGTTTCCCGCCCTTTTCCTGCGCACAACGGTTCCTGACGCAGCGTCAGTTCAGTAATCTGACTATGCGTCAGTTCCGTTGACCGTTACACAGGCACTTCAGGAGGCGGGCGTCAGCGATGCTTGGATCCACCCACGGCACCCTCACCACCGACTCCCGCCCCGCCCGCGTGGTGGCCTGCGGCGAGCGCCCCGCACCGGCCGTGCACAGCAGCACGGCCGGGCCCGACAGCACGAGCGCCGACCTCGATGTGAGCGGCCGGCCGCTGCACGCCGACGTACCCGACCTGGACCGGTTCTTCCGTCCCGAGTCCGTGGCCGTCGTCGGCGCGTCCGACGCCGAAGGGCGTCCCAACACCGGTATCACCCGGCAGCTGATGGCCTGGGCCGAGCGGGTCGGCGCCCGGATCCACCCGGTGCACCCCACCCGCGAGTCCGTCTTCGGCCTGCCCTGCGTGCCGTCCGTCACGGACCTGCCCGAGCAGGTCGATCTGGCCGTGCTTCTCGTCGGCGATCCGCTGCCCGTGATCGAGGAACTCGCCGAGGCCAAGGTGAAGTTCGCGGTCGCCTTCGCCTCCGGGTTCGCCGAGACCGGGCAGGAGGGCGCCGCCGCGCAGGCCCGGCTCGCCGCCGCCGTGGAACGCTCCGGCATCCGGCTGCTCGGGCCCAATACCAACCTCAACGCCTTCGAGAAGTTCCGCGAGGACCTCGAAGGACCGGCGATCGCCCTGATCACCCAGTCGGGACACCAGGGCCGCCCCGTCTTCACGCTGCAGGAACTCGGCATCCGGCTCTCCCACTGGGCGCCGACCGGCAACGAGGCCGACCTGGAGACCGCCGACTTCCTCTCCTACTTCGCCGACCAGCCGGAGGTCGGCGCCATCGCCTGCTACGTGGAAGGGCTCAAGGACGGCCGTTCCTTCCTGCTCGCCGCCGACCACGCCGCCCGGCGCGGGGTGCCCGTCGTCGCCGTCAAGGTGGGCCGCACCGAGACCGGCGCCCGTATGGCCGCCTCGCACACCGGCAAGCTGACCGGCGCCGACGGCGTCGTGGACGCGGCGATGCGGCAGTTCGGGGTGATCCGGGTGGACGGCCTGGACGAACTCCAGGACACCGCCGCCCTGTTGGCACGGGCCCGCACCCCGCAGGCCGAAGGTGTCGTCGTCTACTCGATCTCCGGCGGCACGGGTGCGCACTTCTCGGACCTTGCCACCGAGGCGGGCCTGAGCCTGCCCACGCTCTCCGAGGCCAAGCAGGCCGAACTGCACCAGTGGATACCCGAGTACCTGAACGTCGCGAACCCCGTCGACAACGGCGGGCACCCGGTGGGCGACTGGCGCGGCCGGAAGATCATCGACGCGATCCTGGACGACCCGGACGTGGGCGTCCTCATCTGCCCCATCACCGGCCCGTTCCCGCCCATGAGCGACAAGCTGGCGCAGGACCTGGTGGACGCGGCGGAGCGCACGGACAAGCTGGTGTGCGTGGTGTGGGGCTCACCGGTGGGCACGGAGGACGCGTACCGCAGCACGCTCCTCGGCTCCTCGCGCGTCGCCACCTTCCGTACTTTCGCCAACTGCATCACCGCCGTCCGCGCCCACCTGGACCACCACCGCTTCACCTCCGGCTACCACTCCCCCTTCGCCGACGCGCCCCGCTCGCCCTCGCCGTCCTTCCGCAAGGCACAGGCCCTGATGCGGCCGGGGCAGCAGCTGAGCGAGCACGCGGCGAAGCAGCTCCTGCGCGCGTACGGCATCAGGGTGCCCAGGGAACAGCTGGTCACCAGCGCCGCGGCGGCCGTGCGGGCGGCGGGCCTGGTCGGCTATCCCGTGGTGATGAAGGCCTCCGGCGCACAGCTCGGCCACAAGACCGAACTCGGCCTGGTCAAGGTCGGGTTGACCTCGGCGAGCCAGGTACGTGACGCCTACCGCGAGCTGACCGACATCGCCCGCTACGAGGGCATCGACCTCGACGGCGTACTGGTCTGCCAGATGATCGAGCCCGGCGTCGAGATGGTCGTCGGCGTCACCCATGACTCCCTCTTCGGCCCGACGGTGACGGTCGGCCTCGGCGGGGTCCTGGTGGAAGTCCTCCAGGACGCGGCCGTACGCGTACCGCCCTTCGGCGAGGACCAGGCACGCGCGATGCTCACGGAACTGCGCGGCCGGGCACTCCTCGACGGCGTACGGGGGCGGCCGCCGGCGGATGTGGACGCGCTGGTGGAGGTGGTGCTCAGGATCCAGCGGATGGCACTCGAACTCGGCGACGACCTGGCGGAGTTGGACATCAACCCGCTGATGGTGCTGCCGAGGGGGCAGGGGGCGGTGGCACTGGACGCGCTGGCGGTGTGCCGCTGAGGCGTCGACCACTCTTCCCGTCCTCTCTCCCCCTGGAGCTCAAGTGGCTGTCACGGACGAAGTACTCCACACCCTCACCCACCAGGTCAGCTGGATCACCCTCAACCGTCCGGAGGCGATGAACGCCCTCACCTGGGACCAGCGGGAGCACATCATCTCGCTGCTCGCCGAGGCCTCCGCGGACCCGGACGTCCGCGCCGTCGTCATCACGGCGACCGGCAAGGGCTTCTGCGCGGGCGCGGACCTACGGGGCGGGCCGGCCGCGCGGGAACGAGTGCCCGGCGATGTGGCCCGCACCATCAGGCAGGGGGCGCAGCGTTTAGTCGCGGCGATCCTCGACTGCGAGAAGCCCGTGATCGCCGCGGTGAACGGCACGGCGGCCGGCATCGGCGCGCATCTGGCCTTCGCCTGCGACCTCGTACTCGCGGCCGAGGAGGCGAAGTTCATCGAGGTGTTCGTACGCCGTGGGCTCGTACCGGACGGAGGCGGCGCGTATCTGCTGCCGCGGCTCATCGGGCCGCAGCGCGCCAAGGAGCTGATGTTCTTCGGGGACGCGGTGCGGGCGGACGACGCGGAGCGCCTGGGTCTGGTCAACAGGGTCGTACCGGCGGGCGAGTTGGAGAAGACGGCACGGGAGTGGGCGGAGCGCCTGGCCCAGGGCCCGACGCGCGCCCTGGCCATGACCAAGCAGCTCGTCAACGCCTCTCTGGACGCGGACCGGGCGACGGCGTTCGCGGCGGAGGCGACGGCGCAGGAGATCAACATGACGACGGCGGACGCGAACGAGGGGGTGGCGAGCTTCGTGGAGCGCCGCACGCCGTCGTACAAGGGAAGGTGAAGGCCGTCGTACAAGGGAAGGTGAAGGCCGTCGTACAAGGGAAGGTGAAGGCCGTCGTACAAGGGAAGGTGAAGGCCGTCGTACAAGGGAAGGTGAAGGCCGTCGTACAAGGGAAGGGAAAGGCGAGCCCTCACGGCCCTTCCAATCTGACGGAGCGTCAGCTTCAATGAGTGGCGTGATGGGACACGCAGGGATGGCCGCGACAGCCGTCCGATACCTCAGGTCCGTCGGCGCCGCCACGGTCGCCGAACCCGCGCCCGCGCACCCCAGGCCGGATCTGCGCGCGGTCGGCGACGACGAGCGCGCACCGCTCGACCCGGGTGAATTCCGCCGCGTACTGGGCCACTTCGCCTCCGGCGTCACGGTCATCACGGCCGCGGACGAGGACGGCCCTGCCGGTTTCGCCTGCCAGTCCTTCGCCTCGCTCTCGCTCGACCCGCCTCTGATCGCTTTCATGGTCGCGCGTACGTCGACGACCTGGCCGCGGATCGCCCGCGCGGGCGCGTTCTGCGTGAACATCCTGGGCGCGGCCCAGGGCGAGCTGTGCCGTGGCTTCGCGGTCAGCGGCGCGGACAAGTTCGCGGGCGTCACCCACGAGCCCTCCCCCGTCTCCGGCGCCCCCCGTCTCACCGGCGTCCCCGCCTGGCTCGACTGCACGATCCACGCGGTCCACACCGGCGGCGACCACCTGATCGTGGTGGGCCGGGTGAACGCGCTTGACGCCACGGCGGAGGGGGAACCGCTGCTGTTCCATCAGGGACGGTTCGGCCGGTTCACGGGCTGAGCGCTCGCCCGGTCCACGGCAGCGCCCGCCCCCTCGGGCCGCAACGGGCAGGGAACGCCCCTCTCGCCCCTGCGGACGATGCCGCTCACAACACCGCCCCACCCCCGCCGTCCGGTTCATCCTCGTCAAGGTCGCTGTCGGGCACGGGTAGCCTCGCCCCTCTGCTCTCCGCGACACGGTGTACGTCGCGCAGTGCCTCGTTCGCGCGGGCCAGAGCAAAGCGCAGCTGTTCCGCAGTGGGATTCCGGTCGGTGAGCAAGTCGGCGATGTGGGCCATCAGTTCACCTGCCATACCGAGCTGAACGGCCTCGACGTTGTCCGCGAGCCGGGACAGATACCCCCTCCCGTCCCCGGACAGGAAACACGGCTTGCCCGCCGCGCTCGTCCACGGCAGAAGCCGCGCGCTGTCCGAAGGGCTCACGACGCCGCCACCTCCACCCCGTGGATGCGGCGCGGCCCGAGGTAGACCCCGTGCACCGCGAACCACAGGGCTCGCCGCCGCGCCCGCTGCCGCCGCGCTTCCTCGCGCCGCTCGTGTGCCGCCAGGTACGGACGCACGAGGGGGCTGTCCTCGCCACGCAGCGGGGCCTCCCAGGACAAGGGAACGCGCAGCCGTTCCGTGGCCGGTTCTGCACAACGCGGGCCGACCGCCCGGTGACGGCCTCTGGGGGGCAAGCACTTGCGGAGCAGCACTCCGAGGAACTGGGCGATACCGTGGTTCATGTCGTCAACCTCCTGGGGTTGCCGGCCACGCCCCCGGACCGTCGCCACGGTCGCGGGGGTCTCTTTCTGATCACAGCAACTTGCCTATGCAAGTTGGCTCCACGATACGGAGATAGACTTGTATATGCAAGTGACCGAAGCCAAAAAGAAGGGCCAACCCGGCGGGCCGGCCCTTGACGTGACAGGTCGTCAGGGAATGTCGATCGCATACTGGAAGACGTGCCGGTCGCACGGAATCCGCGAGTCGAGGACTTCAACGACCGTGCCACTGGACGTATAAGCCGTGCGCAGCACCCTGGCCACGGGGACGCCCGGCGGAATCGCCAGTGCCTCGGTCTCGTAGGGCACGGGCATCCGGATGTCGAGATCCTCCACGAACCGAGTGATCCGCTCACCGATCGGCCCACGGGGGTCCTCGATCAGCGCACTGACCCCGCCGCGGATGCGATGGACGCGCTCAAGGGCCGTGCCCGCGAAGACACTTGCCTCGTAGTAGCCGTCGACGAGTTGCATCGGTTCCTCGTCGACGCAGAAGACCCGGCGGCGAACGAGTACCGGGACACCCTCCTCCAGCCCCAGTCGGTCGGCCACCTCAGGAGGAGCGGGCACCGTCTCGACGGACAAGATCTTCTGTTGGGGCTTGAGGTCCTGCGCCGCCGCTTCGGCGTTGAAGTTGCTGACCCCACTGTCGCGACGTGCGCGGAAGTTGGCACCAGTCGTGAGCATACGGACGTTGGGGCGCGGCCGGACGATCGAGGGCTTGCCCTGCGAACTCAGCACCAGGCCCTCGGCCTTGAGGAGAGCGATGCCCTTGTTCACCGTCGCGCGGGTGGTCCCGTAACGGTCCTTGAGACTGTTCTCGGAGGGGAGCTTCGCTCCGGGCCGCAGTTCTCCCGCCAGAATCCCCTCGCGCAGATCGTCGGCGATCCGCTGATAGAGAGGGCGAGCGTCGTCCGTCATGAGGCCACCTCTACTTGTCTATGCAAGCAAGCATAGAGTGTGCCATCGACCGCATCATCCAGTGAACGACCACCCTGTCCACTGAACAACCTTGACCGCGACCACCGGGCCCTGGGGGGCCTGCTCGCGGTACTGGTGGTACTTGCGGCAGAGCGACTCGACAGGATCTTCGCGGCGAGCCGCGTCCTGCCAGATCTCAGCGTGGCCGTCCGCCCGGGCCCACCAGAGCTGTTCCCAGTCGTCGTCGTAGTGGTCGACCAGGAGAGCGACCCGCTCATTGTCCCGAATGTTTCGGAGCCTCCGCAGGTTCCAGGTGTTCTTGGGCTTGTGGTCGATGGCGAAGTAGAGCTCATCCGCACGGACCGCGAACGTGACGGGAACCAAATGAGGTGTCCCCTCAGCGCTCACCGTGGCCAATCGAGCAACCGACGCCCCCGCGAAGAGTTCACGAGCTTTCTCGGGGCCCATCTTCATTCCCCAGACGGTACCCACCCGTGGGCCCCTGCTGCAGGTCCCTTGCCTCGACCCGCCTACACCGCCCCAGCCCCCCGTTCCCGTACCCGCCGAATGACCAGCGCCATCAGCGCCGCCGCGGCGCACAGCGCGCCCGAGGCGTACCAGACCACGTCGTACGAGCCGAAGACATCGCGGGCGAGGCCGCCGAGGAAGGCGACCAGTGCCGCGCCCACCTGGTGCGAGGCGAGGACCCAGCCGAAGACGATGGCCGAGTCGTCGCCGTAGTGCTCACGGCACAGGGCGAGGGTGGGTGGGACCGTGGCGACCCAGTCGAGGCCGTAGAAGACGATGAAGAACAGCATCGGCGGGCGGACGTCGGGCGCGAGCAGCATCGGCAGGAAGAGGAGCGAGACACCGCGCAGGGCGTAGTACACGGCGAGCAGCCTGCGGGCGTCGAAGCGGTCGGTGAGCCAGCCGGAGAAGATCGTGCCGATGACGTCGAAGACACCGATGACGGCGAGCAGCGACGCGGCGGCCGTGATCGGCATGCCGTGGTCGTGCGCCGCGGGCACGAAGTGGGTCTGGATCAGGCCGTTCGTCGACGCTCCGCAGATCGCGAAGGTGCCCGCCAGGAGCCAGAAGGGCCCCGTCTTCGCGGCCGAGAAGAGGACCTTCACCGTGCGCCGGGCGGCACCCTGCACCGGCGGCGGCTTCGGGATGAACTCCGCCGCACCGTACGGCGCGAGACCCACATCCGCCGGGTGGTCACGGAGCAGCAGCCAGACGAACGGGACGACGGCGAGCGCGGTGAGGGCCACCGTGATCGCGGCCGGGCGCCAGCCATGGCCCTCGACCATCCAGGAGAGCAGCGGCAGGAAGATCAGCTGCCCCGACGCGCTCGCGGCGGTCAGGATGCCGGTGACCAGGCCGCGGCGCGCGGTGAACCAGCGGTTGGTGACCGTCGCGGCGAACGCGAGCGCCATCGAGCCCGAGCCGAGGCCGACCAGGAAGCCCCAGTAGAGGATCAGCTGCCAGGCGGCCGTCATGGTCACGGCGAGCCCGGAGCCGAGCGCGATCACCGTGAGGGCGACGGCCACGACCCGACGGATGCCGAAGCGGTCCATCAGCGCGGCGGCGAACGGCGCCGTCAGGCCGTACAGCGCGAGATTCACCGACACCGCGAAGCCGATCGTGCCGCGCGACCACTCGAACTCCTCGTGCAGCGGGTCGATCAGCAGACCCGGCAGGGAGCGGAAGGCGGCGGCGCCGATGATCGTCACAAAGGCGACGGCGGCGACGTACCAGGCACGGTGGATCCTTCGCCGTGAAGGGGCGGGGCGCGGGCCGGACGGGGATTCCGGGGAGGCGGCGGGCTGCGTTGTCTGCGTCACGCACCACAGCCTGCAGGCCGCGATCATGACAAACGAGTGGCCCGAAAGACAGTATTCGCTACGATCGGGCCATGGCCCGATCCAGCACACCGCCCCGCCGCCACCGCGTGCTCGTCCTCGCCCTCGACGGCCTGCTCCCCTTCGAACTCGGCATCCCGCACCGGATCTTCGACCGCGCCAAGGATTCCGAGGGATTCAAGCTGTACGAGACGGCCACCTGCTCGATCCGGCCACCGGGCCCGGTGCGCACCGACGCCGACTTCTCGATCCTCGTCGAGCACGGCCCCGAGGCCCTGGCCACGGCGGACACGGTGGTCGTGCCTGCCTCGTACGAACTCGGCCCGGTCTACGAAGAGGGCCGCCTCACCGACGAACTGGCCGCCGCCCTGGCCCATATCCGCCCCGGCACCCGGCTGGTCTCCATCTGCACGGGCGGCTACGTCCTGGCGGCGGCCGGGTACCTGGACGGGCGCCCCGCGACCACGCACTGGTCGTCGGCCGAGCACTTCCAGCGCCTCTTCCCCACCGTCAAGGTCGACGCGGACGTCCTCTTCATCGACGACGGCGACGTCCTGACCTCCGCCGGGGTCGCCGCAGGCATCGACCTGTGCGTGCACATCGTGCGCCGCGACCACGGCACGGCCGTCGCCAACGAGGTGGCCCGCCGCACCGTCGTCCCGCCGCACCGTGACGGAGGCCAGGCCCAGTTCATCCAACGCCCCGTCCCCGAGCCCCAGTTGGCCACCACGACGGCCGCGCGTGCCTGGGCGCTCGGCCGGCTGCACGAACCGCTGCAGCTGCGCGACATGGCCGAGCAGGAGGCGATGTCGGTACGCACCTTCACGCGCCGCTTCCGCGAGGAGGTCGGTGTCAGCCCCGGCCAGTGGCTCACCCAGCAGCGCATCGAGCGGGCCCGGCACCTCCTGGAGTCCACGGAACTGTCCATGGACCAGGTGGCGCGGGACGCCGGCTTCGGCACGGCGCAGTCCATGCGCCAGCATCTGCAGTCAGCTCTGGGTGTCACTCCGACCGCTTACCGGCGCACTTTCCGCGCGGGTGCGGAGGCTTGAAACGGACATAGCCCAACGCCCCTTCGGGGCCCAACGGACCCGCTCAGCACCGGCTAAGCGCTCCGCGGGAAGTCCGGTGCATCATCTGCGGGTGCGTCGTGGCCGGTCGCTCCCCCAAGCTCTCGGCTCCGCTCGAGCAGGGGGGACCCCCATCGCGGCGGAGCCGCATATCGACACAGCCCCGCGCCCCTTCGGGGCGCGACGGACCACACCGGACTTTCCCGAAGCCGGCTAGAACGTCAGCACCCCCCGCGCCACCTTCCCGCCCTCCAGATCCCGTACCGCCGAGGCGAACTCCTCCACCGGGTACGTCGCCGAGACCAGTTCGTCCAGCATCAGACGGCCGCCGAGATAGAGCTCGGCGTAGAGCGCCATGTCGCGCTGGGGACGGGTCGAGCCGTAGCGGCAGCCGAGGATCGACTTGTCCAGGAACATCGCGGCGGGCAGGAACGACGCCTCCGTCTTCGGTGAGGCCATGCCAAGCAGCACCGCCTGGCCGTGCCGGTCGAGGAGGTCCACCGCCTGCCGGATCAGCTCGGCGCGGCCCACGCACTCGAAGGCGTGGTCGACGCCGGTCGGCAGCAACTCCCGTACGGCGGACGGCACATCGTCCACCGCCGACGCGTCGATGAAGTGCGTGGCGCCGAACTGCCGCGCCGCCGCCTCCTTCACCGGGTTCGCGTCCACGGCCACGATCGTCGTGGCGCCCGCGAGCCGCGCCCCCTGCAGGACGTTGAGCCCGATGCCACCCGCGCCGATGACGAGCACGCTGTCGCCGCGCTCGACCCGGGCTCGGTTCAGGACGGCACCGACCCCGGTCACGACGCCGCACCCGATGAGCGCCGCCGACGTCAGCGGCACATCCTTGGGGATCTTCACGGCCTGAACGGCCTTCACGAGGGTCCGCTCGGCGAACGCGGAGTTGGAGGCGAACTGGAACACCGGCTCACCGCCCCGCGTGAACGGCTGCCCCGGCATCCCGATCGCCTTGCGGCACATCGTCGGACGGCCCCGGTCGCAGTCCGCGCAGGCCCCGCAACTGGCGAGCGTGGAAAGGGCCACATGGTCACCGGGCCCGACATGGGTGACCCCGGCGCCGACCGCCTCCACCACCCCCGCGCCCTCGTGCCCGAGCACCACGGGCACCGGGAACGGAATGGTCCCGTCGACCACCGACAGGTCGCTGTGGCAGAGCCCCGCGGCGGCGATGGCGACCTGGACCTCCCCAGGACCCGGCTCCCGTATCTCCAGATCGTCGACGACCAGCGGCTGCTTGCCGTCGAACAGGACACCCCTCATTGGACACCCACACCCCTCATAGGACCCGCCATAGGACATCTCTCACGACCGGGCGCCACCCTTGGGCTCCCTGGGGAGACCGAGCACCCGCTCGGCGATGATGTTGCGCTGCACTTCGTCGGAGCCGCCGTAGATGGTGTCGGCCCGGGTGAAGAGGAAAAGCCTCTGCATCGCGTCGAGTTCATACGCCCGCTCCTCGCTCCAGTCGTACGGCCCCACGGACGCCGGCACACCGCGCACCTGCACCGCCAGCTCCCCGAGCCGCCGGTGCCAGCCGCCCCACAGCAGCTTGGCCACACTCGGCGCACCCTCCGCCGGGCCCGAACTCCCCAGCGTGCGCAGGGCGTTCCAGCGCATGGTGCGCAGCTCGGCCCACTGGCGTACGAGGCGTTCGCGTACGACGGGATCGGTGACCGTGCCGCTGTCCACGGCCGTGCGCACCACGGACGCCAACTCCTCGGCGAAACCGATCTGCTGGACCAGAGTGGACACGCCACGCTCGAAGCCGAGCAGCCCCATGGCCACCCGCCAGCCGTCCCCCTCGGCGCCCACCCGGTGCTCGGTCCGGGCCACGGCCCCGTCGAAGAACACCTCGTTGAACTCGCTGGTCCCGGTGAGCTGCCGGATGGGCCGTACCTCGATCCGGCCCGGCTGGTCCATCGGCACCAGGAGAAAGGACAGCCCGTCGTGGCGGCGCGCGCCCGGGTCCGGGTCGGTGCGGGCGAGCACGAAGCACCAGTCGGCGTCCTGCGCGAGGGAGGTCCAGATCTTCTGGCCGGTGACGCGGTACGTACCGTCCCCCGCGTCCACCGCGACGGTCCGCAGCCCCGCGAGGTCCGAGCCCGCTTCGGGCTCGCTGTACCCCTGACACCACAGTTCCTCACCGCGTGCGATGGGCGGCAGGAACCGCTGCTTCTGCTCCTCGCTGCCGTACGCGAGCAGGGTCGGGGCGAGCAGGTTCTCACCGATGTGTCCGTAGCGGCCGGGGGCCTTGGCGCGCGCGTACTCCTCAGCCCAGACGACCTGCTGGGTGAGGGTGGCGGTGCGGTTTCCGTACCCTTCGGCGCCCCAGCCGAGCCCGATCCAGCCGCCGTGGCCGAGCTCCCGCTCCCAGGCCCTGCGCGCCTGCCCTCCTTCGTGCTCGCTGCCCGGACCGCCCTGCCCCCGCGCCCCGGCGAACGCGCCGCCGAGATGCTCGCCGAGCCATTGCCGGGCCTCGCGCCGGAAGCCCTCGTCCGCCTCCGCGAAACTGAAGTCCACGTCGCCTCCCTCGCCTTTCCCCAGGGAAGAACACCCCCTTCCCCAGGGAAGAGAACCCCCTAAGCGTTCGGCCGGTCCTTCTTCGCCGCCGCCTCCGCCATCGCCTTCAACTGCTCCAGGAGCGGCATCGGATCGACCCCCACCGTCCCCGGCAGGAAGTCCGCGATCCTCTCCGGTGTCCACGCTCCGTCCGCGTATCCCGCCCGCAGCTCCCGCGGCTGCGCCCACACCGCGATCTTCGGCCCGGCGATGGTGTACACCTGCCCGGTGATCTGCTCTTCCCTGGCCCGTTCGCTGAGCAGATAGACGACCAGGGCCGCCACGTCCTCCGGCTCCCCGATCTCCTTGAGCTCCATCGGCACATTGGCGGACATCCGGGTGCGCGCGACGGGGGCGACGGCGTTGGCGGTCACTCCGTACTTGTTCAGACCGAGCGCGGCACTGCGTACGAGCGAGATGATGCCGCCCTTCGCCGCCGAGTAGTTGGCCTGGGCGACCGAGCCCTGGTGGTTGCCCGAGGTGAAGCCGATCAGCGTGCCGCCGCCCTGCTTCCGCATCACCGCCGACGCGGCCCGGAAGACCGTGAAGGTGCCCTTCAGGTGGGTGGCGACGACGGGGTCCCACTCCTCCTCGGACATGTTGAACAGCATGCGCTCACGCAGAATTCCGGCGACGCACACGACTCCGTCGATCCGGCCGTACTCGGCGAGCGCGGTGTCGACTATCCGCTGGCCCCCGGCCATCGTCGAGATGTCGTCGGCCACGGCGACGGCCTCGCCGCCCGCTGCCACGATCTCCTTCACCACCGACTCGGCGACCTCGCTCGCGGGTTCACCTCCCTCGATGGAGACGCCGTAGTCGTTGACGACGACCTTCGCGCCCTCGGCGGCGGCCGCGAGGGCCACCGCCCGGCCGATGCCACGCCCGGCTCCGGTGACGGCGACGACCTTGCCTGCCAAGAAGTTCCCCACGTCCGGCCCCTTCCCGCGGTTTCTGACGGACCGTTAGATTCTACGGGTAGTCAGATGTGGGAACACAAGCCCTCAGGAGGCCCCGGATGCCATCACCGTCGTCACTGCCCCCGGAGTTCCATGACATCGCCAAGCGCGTGAACAACTGGGGCCGTTGGGGCGCCGACGACGAGATCGGCACCCTGAACCTGATCACGGACGAGGTGGTACGGGAGGCCGCGGCCGAGATCCGCACCGGCCACCGCATACCGCTCGCGCTGCCCCTCAAGGAGGACGGCGTGCAGTCCGGGATGATCCCGGGCCGGGTCAATCCGCTGCACACGATGGTGCAGATCAACCAGGAGATCTTCGGACCCGGCACGGTCGCGTGCAGCGACGACGCCGTGACGATGGGCCTGCAGGCGGCCACGCACTGGGACGCGCTCACCCATGTCTCGCACTCCGGCAAGGTCTACAACGGCCGCCTCGCGGACTCCATCACCGCCCACGGCGGCGCCGAGTTCAGCGGCATCGACAAGCCGCGGCACATCATCTCGCGCGGCGTCCTGCTCGACGTGGCCCGCGCCAAGGGCCTCGACCGACTGCCCGGCGATCACGCGGTGACACCCGAAGACCTGGACGAGGCCGAGGAGTTGGCGGGTACGAAGGTCGGGTCCGGCGACATCGTGCTCGTCCGCACGGGACAGATCCAGGTCTATCTCGCCGGTGACAAACACGGCTACGGCTATCCGTCACCGGGCCTCTCGGTGCGCACCCCGGAGTGGTTCCACGCCCGCGACGTGGCCGCGGTCGCCAATGACACCCTGACCTTCGAGATCTTCCCGCCGGAGATCGAGAACCTGTGGCTGCCGGTACACGCCCTGGACCTGGTCGAGATGGGGATGCTGCAGGGCCAGAACTGGTACCTCGAAGAGTTGTCCACAGTCTGTGCACAAGAAGGGCGCTACGCCTTCTTGCTGTCGGCGATGCCCGAGCCCTTCGTCGGCGCCACGGGCACTCCGGTGGCGCCGGTCGCTGTGCTCTAGCCCAGACTTGGCCCGCGTACGAACAAACCACCGGTGCGGGTGTTGACGTGCTCTGTCCGTTTGATCACGCTTGTGGTGAGCGATCCGCCGCGAGGGGACGCCGAGGCAGCAGTGACGGGGTCGAAGCCTTGGCGAGTGCGTTTCGTGTTCCGTTGGCGGCGCGCGATGTCGTGCTCGGGGTGGCATGAGCGCGCCGCCACACAGGCCCCGAGAGGCCGAGGGCCGACAACTACCGCAGCCAGAACCGCAGTTGAGGCCGTACACACCCGGCTGTACGGGACCGGCGACGGGCCCGGCTATACGGGACCGGCGACGGGCCCGGCTATACGGGACCGGCGACGGGCCCGGCTATACGGGATAGGCGACAGCCCCGCCGCCCCCGGCCACTCCCGCTGTCTCCACGCGCAGCACACCCGCGGACTCCACATGCCGGCCGCCCACGGTCTCCGCCGCCGGCTCGGTGACCGCCTCGCAGCGGTCCACCTCGCACCAGATGCGCTTGCCCGCGCCTTCCGACTGCCAGCCCCAGCGGTCGGCGAGGCCGTCGACGAGCGCGAGTCCGCGGCCGTCGGTGTCATCGCCCTCGGCCTGCCGGGGCCTCGGCGGCCGCGCACTGGTGTCGGCCACTTCGACGCGCACGGTGCCGGGACAGGACTCGGGGGCCCGGGGCAGCAGCATGCGCAGAACGGCGGGACAGCCGGTGTGCACGACGGCATTGGTGACCAGCTCGGAGATCAACAGCACCAACGTCTCGGCCAACGGCTCGTCCGCCCCTATACCCGATCCGGCCAGGCGCGACCGCGCCCACCTCCGGGCACGCCCCACCTCTGCGGGGTCGGGCCTGACCTCCGTCTGAACTTGAAGCACCTGCACCGCTCACACCATCCGAACCGGCGGACACATCGCCTCGTGTCTCCTCGGGGTCACGGAACGTGATTCCCGTACGAGACAGCATGGTTGACGTACAGTCACCCCAACAAGCGCTTCGGGCATATTCCAGCGCGAAGGAGTACGCGTGCGGCATACTGTGCGACGCGCGCTGCGGGGAGTCGAACAAGGAGGCGTTTGTCGCCCCCAAGCCCTGCGAGCGGCAGGCATCGCCGGTTGCGGAGGCACCGCAGGGGCCCCACCGGCAAGGTTCGGCTTCCGTACCACTCGCATCCCACGGAGCGTACCCGAGCGATGGCCCGACTCCATGACGTGACGAGTCACGCCTAGGACACAACCCGATATCGACGTTCCGTAGTCACTCTGTGCAGCGCTTCAGGGCAAACCCTGTGCCCATACGGACACTGGTTGTCCGTATAGGCACAGGCCGCGGGAACGCGACTACAACGCCGCGGCGAGCGCTTCCTCGCTCTCCCCCGCCGACGGCCCCAGCTCGGCGCGCAGCCAGGCGCGTTTGAGGTGCAGATGGACATCCGCCTCCCAGGTGAAGCCCATCCCGCCGTGCACCTGGAGACAGTCACGCGCATTGCGCACGGCGGCCTCGTCGGCGAGGAGCTTCGCCCCGGCGATCTCCAGGGAGTCGGCGGTGACGGCCGCCGCGTACACGGCGGCACGCGCCACTTCCGCCCGTACCAACATCTGCGCGCACAGCTGCTTCACGGCCTGGAAGGCGCCGATGGGCTGCCCGAACTGCGTCCGCTCGCGGGCGTGTTGAACCGCCATCTCGGTGGTGCGTGCGGCGCTGCCCAGCTGCTCGGCGGCGGCGAGCAGCACGCCGTGCGGCGATGGCGGCGGTCCCTGGGGGACGCGGTGGAGGGGTGTGAGCGGGTCGGTGGAAGTGATCGGTTCGGCCTCCCGCACATCGCCGCGTACGACGTCCGACGCGTCGAGCCAGGGCACAAGGGTCCCGGTCACGGCCGTGACGACGGCCTCGCCTGTGGCCGCTCCCGGCACGTCGCCCGCCGCCAGATGGGTCGCGACGAGCGGTCCGGGCAGCAGGACGCGCCCCGCCTCCTCGAACGCCAACACGGCTTCCGCAAGCCCGAGTCCGACACCGCCGTGCGACTCGGGCAGCCGCAGCGAGAAGAACCCGGCCTCGCCGAGCTCCCGCCACAGGTCCCGGTCGAGGTGTCCGGGCGAGTCCACGGCCGCACGCAGCGCGTCCCGCCCGAACCGCCCTTCGAGCAGCTCGCGCACCCCGGACCGCAACGCCCGCTGATCGTCGGTGAGTTGGAAGTCCACGGGAAACCTCACCGCCCCTTCGGCAGGCCGAGGATGCGCTCGGCCACGATGTTCTGCTGGATCTGCGAGGTGCCGGCGGCGATGGTGTACGAGAGCGAGGAGAGCCGGTCGAGGTTCCACTCGCGGCCGAGGTCGAGGCTGTCGGGCCCGAGCACCTCGGCGGCCGTGTCGTACAGCTCCTGGCGTGCGTGCGAGTAGCGGAGCTTGAAGACCGAGCCGCCGACGCCGGGGACGCCTCCGGTGCGCTGCGCCTCGCCGACATTCCACTGGGTGAGCCGCCACAGGGCGCTGAACTCGGCGTTCAGACGGCCGAGCCTGCGCCTGAGTACCGGATCGTCCCAGCGGCCGTTCTTGCGTGCCTCGGCGGCGAGTTGGCCGAGGGTGCGGCGGCAGGCGACGACCTCCCCCACGAAGGCCGTGCCGCGTTCGAAGGACAGGGTGACCATGGTGACGCGCCAGCCGTCGTTCTCGTCGCCCACCCGGTTGCCCACCGGCACCCGCACCTCGTCGAGGAACATCTCCGCGAACTCGGTGGAGCCCGCGAGGGTGCGCAGCGGCCGGATGGTGACCCCGGGCGCGTCCATGGGCAGCGCGAGCCAGGTGATGCCGCGGTGCTTGGGCACGGTCTCGCTCACCGGCGTGGTGCGGACGAGCAGTTCGCACCAGTCGGCGACCTCGGCGTGCGAGGTCCAGATCTTCGAGCCGCTGATGACGTAGTCGTCGCCGTCGCGCACGGCCCGCGTGCGCAGCGAGGCCAGATCGGAGCCCGCGTCGGGCTCGCTGAAGCCCTGGCACCACACCTCGTCGCCGCGCAGCACGGGCGGCAGCCAGCGGGCCCGCTGTGCGGCGGTGCCCTCGGCGGCGATCGTGGGCCCGGCGTGCAGCAGGCCCACGAAGTTGGCGCCGACGTACGGTGCGCCCGCACGCTCGGTCTCCTCCAGATAGATCAGGTGCTGGGTGGGGGTGGCCCCCTGCCCGCCCGCGTCGACGGGCCAGTGCAGGCCCGCGTACCCGGCGTCGTACAACCGCCGCTGCCAGCCCAGGTCATAGGCCCTGCGCCCTGGCCAGTCGGCCGGGTCCGGCCTGGGCGGCAGCTGCGGCAGGGTGGCGGCGAGCCACTCGCGCAGCCGCGCCCGGAACGCTTCCTCTTCCTCGCTGTAGGTGAGGTCCATGCCCGTGGCCCGGCTACTTGTCGAAGTCCAGGTCCAGCATGCGGATGGCGTTGCCCCGCATGAGCTTGTACACGGTCTCGTCGTCGAGCCCCTTCACATGGTCGAGGGCGACCTCCTTGGTGTGCGGGAAGGTCGAGTCGACATGCGGGTAGTCGGTCTCGAACGTGGCGTTGTCGACCCCCACGGTCTCGATCGACTCGACGCCGTGCTTGTCGCGGAAGAAGCAGCAGAAGATCTGCCGGTAGTAGTACGAGGACGGCGGCTCGGGGATGAGATCCTTGACGCCGCCCCAGGCCCGGTGCTCCTCCCACACGTCGTCGGCGCGCTCCAGGGCGTACGGAATCCAGCCCATCTGCCCCTCGCTGTAGGCGAGTTTGAGCCGCGGGAACTTCACCAGCACCCCACTGAACAGGAAGTCCATCATCGAGGCCATGGCGTTGTTGAAGCTGAGCGAGGCCTGCACGGCCGGAGGCGCGTCCGGTGACGCGGCCGGCATCTGACTGCTGCTGCCGATGTGCATATTGACGACGGTCCCCGTCTCCTCGCACGCCGCGAAGAACGGATCCCAGTAGCCGGAGTGGATGGACGGCAGTCCGAGATGGGTCGGGATCTCGGAGAAGGTGACGGCCCTGACGCCGCGCGCCGCGTTCCGCTTGATCTCCGCGACGGCCAGGTCGATATCCCACAGCGGGATCAGGCAGAGCGGGATGAGCCGGCCCCCGCTGTCCCCGCACCACTCCTCCACCATCCAGTCGTTGTACGCCCGCACGCAGGCGAGCCCGACCTCCTTGTCCTTGGCCTCGGCGAAGGTCTGGCCGCAGAACCGCGGGAAGGTCGGAAAGCAGAGCGAGGCCTCGACATGGTTGATGTCCATGTCCGCCAGGCGCGCCTTCGGGTCCCAGCACCCCCGCCGCATCTGGTCACGTGTGATCCCCTCAAGGGTCATCTCGTCACGGGAGAAGCCGACGGCGGCGATATTCCGCTTGTACGGGGACTTGAGGTCTTCGTAGATCCACCAGTCGGTGGGCGGACCGTCCGGGTCCATGGTGATGACGTACTTGCCGCCGATGTACTCCAGCTCCCCGATCCCGGCGGTGAGGTGCTTGGGCCCACGGTCCTGGTACTTCTTCGGCAGCCAGGTCTCGAAGAGGTGCGCGGGTTCGATCACATGGTCGTCGACACTGATGATCCGAGGCAGTTCCATGGGGGTCCCCTCACCTGAGCCTGAAGCGGTCGTCCTGTCCTAGTAGGAGTGACCGCCCGGCACCCGTTTCTGATGGGTCGTCAGATAGAGGCTAGCCCTCGCACCTCTGGACCGACAAGCCATGGAGCCCTACGCTCTGCGACAATCTGACAGCCCGTCAGACATCGAGGCAGGACCGCGGAGGGCTGGGGAATGGGCGGGACAGCACACGAGTTGAGCGACTCGACCACCTTCTGGAACCTGATACGCCGCCGGGCCGAACTGACCCCCGACCGCCCGGTCCTGATCCAGGCGGAGGCGGACGCGGCCGATGACCGCACCCTCACCTTCGCCGGGCTGCGCGACCGGGCCGAGCGGGTGGCGGCGGGCCTGTACGAACGGGGCGTACGCCCCGGCACGGTAGTGGCCTGGCAGCTCCCCACCCGCCTGGAAACCATCCTGCTCTCCGCCGCCCTGGCCCGCCTGGGCGCAGTCCAGACCCCCGTCATCCCCTTCTACCGGGACAAGGAGGTCGGCTTCGCACTGCGCGAGTCCAAGGCCGAGTTCTTCGCGACGCCGGGCGTATGGCGGGGCTTCGACTACCCGGAGATGGCGCGCAGGCTCGATGCCCGCGGCACCTTCGACGCGTACGCCACACTCCCCGAGGCCGACCCCTCCGCGCTGCCGGCCCCGCCCGCCGACGGCACGGACGTCCGCTGGATCTACTGGACGTCGGGCACCACATCGGACCCCAAGGGCGTCCTGCACACGGACCGCTCACTGATCGCCGGCGGCTCCTGCCTGGCCCACGCCCTGCACCTGTCGTCCTCGGACGTCGGCTCGATAGCCTTCCCGTTCGCACACATCGGGGGCCCGGACTATCTCGTCATGCTGCTCCTGTACGGCTTCCCGGCGGTGCTCTTCGAGAAGTTCGCGCTGCCGGACGCCCTGGACGGCTACCGGCGCCACGGAGTGACGACGGCGGGCGGTTCGACGGCCTTCTACTCGATGTTCCTGACGGAGCAACGCAAGGCGCCGGAAGGGAAGTTGATCCCTTCCCTCCGGCTCCTGGCCGGCGGCGGCGCCCCGAAGCCGCCGGAGGTCTACCACGCGGTCGTACGCGAAATGGGCTGCCAGCTCACCCATGGCTACGGCATGACCGAGGTCCCCATGATCACGATGGGCGCCCCCGACGACACCCCGGAGAACCTGGCCGCGACGGAGGGCCGCCCGCCCGCCGGGATGGAGATCCGCATCACGGACCCCGAGGGCAAGCCGCTGCCGCCGGACACGGACGGGGAGGTACGGCTGCGCGGAGAGGCGGTCTGCAAGGGCTACCTCAACCCGGCCCAGACGGCGGAGGCCTTCGACTCGGACGGCTTCCTGATCACGGGCGACCTGGGCCATGTGAAGGCTTCCGGCCATCTGGTCCTCACCGGCCGCTCCAAGGACGTCATCATCCGCAAGGGCGAGAACATCTCGGCGAAGGAGATAGAGGACCTGCTGCACCGGCACCCGGCGGTGGGCGACGCGGCGGTGATCGGACTGCCGGACGCGGAGCGCGGGGAACGGGTCTGTGCGGTGATCGAACAGCCCACGGGGGCGCAGGAGTTGACTCTCTCCTCGATCACGGCCTATCTCCGCGGGGAGGGCCTCTCGACCCACAAGCTGCCGGAGCAGCTGGAGGTGGTGGAGGCCCTGCCGCGCAATGAGACGTTGCGGAAGGTGCTCAAGTACAAGCTGCGGGAGCGGTACGCGTAGGGGTGCTTGGTACTTGGCGCAGGTCGGCCGTGACTTACGCGCCGGGCGTGAGGGTGGTGACCTACGCGTCGGGCGTGAGGGTGGTGACCTACGCGTCGGGCGTGAGGGTGGTGACCTACGCGCCGGGCGTGAGGGTGGTGACCTAGGCGTCGGGCGTGAGGGTGGTGACCTACGCGTCGGGCGCGGGAGTGGTGAAGTACGCGGCGAAGGCGGTGAGGATCTCGTCCTCGGAGATCCGCCCGTCACCGTCGGTGTCGAGGGCGGCGGCAGCGGCCGCGGCGATCTCGGCGTCGGCGCCGAGCACCTTGAGCACCCGCTCGGCGGCCTGCGGGGTCGCTCCCCTGCCGTCCTGGTCGGCGACTGCGACGACGGCCTTCAGGAACGGCCGGGCGATCTCGGCGAACCGCTGCGGGCTGTCACGCAGCCGCTTCACCGCGCCCGTGACGAACTCCTCACGGGTCACGCGCTGGTCCCCGTCGACATCGGCGATCCCCGCCATGCCCTGCCAGAACGCCTCAGCCCCGATGTAGAGCGCCTGCCCCTTGTCACAACGGGCCGTCGTACCGAACTCGGCAAGCACGGCCTTCGCCGCGGAGCTGAAGTCCTCGCGGTCGATATAGCCGTTGCCGTCCTGGTCGAAGCTCGCGAAGCGGGCGGCAATCTTGCGCTCGTACTGTGCGCTGTCCATCTCTCGGCCTCACTGATCAGGTGGGTTGCAGTGCGTTCAGGACGGAGCGTACGTCGCGGGGCGAGTCCAGGGCCCTGAAAGTCACGGGTTCGTCCCGGGTTGTATCAAGACCGCAGAGAAACCGCGACAGTCCCCTCGACAGTCCGCTTCCGGCCAGCGTCCCTCCCCGCCGATCTCCGCCCGAAACGCGAAGCCCCTCACGGGAGAGGGGGGTCACAAGGGCCGGGTGAGCCATTTCACGCCACGCAGGCCGACCCCCCACGGGCACCCCTGTCCGGTTCTCGGACCCTTCGGTTACGGTGCTTGGTCGCGTCTGCAATGAGTCTTTGCGTACGCACTGAACGGATGAGCTACGGGGGTGGCCGGGGGTGGCCGGTGTGCGGGCTGAGGTGTTGGCACGTCAGCTGACGGACCTTGCAAGAAGCGGGGAGGGGGATCTCCGTTCCCTGGTCGGCGAGTTCCGGCGCAGCGAGGTGCTGGTGCCGGTGGCGGACGGGGCCGTGCTGTCCGTCGCGATCGGTCCTGTGCGCTGGCTGTTCGCCTTCACGGGGATGGAGACGCTCGACCGCTTCGCCGCGCAGCGTCCCGAGAAGGTCGACGAGTGGCTGCCGGTGTTCGGCGCGCGCCTCCTGGACCAGGTGATTCCCGCCATCGACGGCCCGGTCGGTATCGCGGTGGACGCGGGCAGCGAAGCACCGATGGTGCTGCCGCCGGTGCAGGGGATCGTCCCGGACGCGGTGGCGGTGGATACGCCGGCAGCGGATACGACGGCAGTGGATACGGCTACGGCCGACGGGGGTGCGGCGTGAGCTCGGGTGACGGCTTCCGGGCCGATACGGACGCGATGGCCCAGATCACCAAGGGCATCAATCTGGCGATGGACGAGCTGAAGGAGCTCGGCTTCGACGTCGAGGCGAATCTGGGCCGCGGCTTCGACGAACTGGAGCTCGCGGGCCTGGAGGTGGGCGACAAGGGCCTGCAGGAGACGTTCGGGGACTTCTGCGAGCGATGGGGCTGGGGCATACGGACCCTGATGCAGAACGCCAACAAGTTCGCCGTGGGCCTCGACCTCTCGGCAGGCATGTACCACGAGCAGGAGCAGTACCTGGGAAACACGTTCAAGGGCGTTCTGAACCAGGTCGGCGGCAATCCGTACGCGACGGAGGAGGAGATCCGGGACCAGTCCTATACGGACGCGATCGTGGGGGCCACGCCGTACGGCCACATCAAGGACGCGGACTACAGCGCGGAGTCGATCGTCGAAGGTCAGCGGCAGGCTGACGAGGCCTGGTCGCAGGTCGGCCAGGACTTCCAATCCTCCCCGTGGACGCCCTGGCAGGACAACACGGAGTGGCAGTGGGACGGCCCGCCCGGAGCGGAAGCGGCCCCCGAAGGGACGCCCGAAGAGGACGCCACCCTGATTGAAGGTGAGCGCTGATGGGCTTCGGTGACGCGCTCAACAGCATCGGTGACGCAGCCGATGGCGCCATCGACACGGTCAAGGAGAAGACCGGAGAGGCGGTCGGCTGGGCCGCCGACAAGACCGCGGACGGCCTCGGCGCGGTGGGCGCGGACTCGGCCGCGGAGGGCGTACGCGACGTCGGTGAGGGCGTCAACAACCGCCTCGGCGGCGATGTGGCGGAACGCGGCCTCGGCGAGAGCGAGGACCCGAAGGAGCTCATCCACGGCAGTGCCCCGGCGATCGAGAAGCGGGCGGGGCAGCTGAAGGACTTCGCCGCGGCGTTCGAGAAGGTCGGCCGCGGACTGGCCGCCCTCGACTCCGGTGCCTGGCAGGGCAAGGCGGGTGACGCCTTCCGCGAAGCGTGGGACATGCAGCCCATGGAGTGGCTGAAGGCCGCCGACGCCTGCGAGGACGCGTCCAGCGCCCTGCGCAGGTACGCCGAGACGGTGGAGTGGTCGCAGGCGCAGGCGGTCGCGGCGATCGAGACGTTCAAGAGCGCGCAGAAGACGACCCAGTCGGCGGCGCAGGCGCACGACGCGCGAGTGGCCGAGTACGAGACGGCGGCGACCGACTACACCCGGCTGGCGATGACGGGTGCCGACCCGGGCCCCGAGCCGACCGCGCCCGGCGACTTCAAGGACCCGGGTGCGGCGGGCCGCAAGGAGGCCCAGGAGATCCTCGACGAGGCGCGCCGTCAGCGCACCGAGGCGGCCGGCGACGCACGCCGCCGCGTCCAGAGGGCCCTCGAAGCGGCTCCGCCGAAGCCGGAGTTCATCGACCGCGTGGGCGCCAACTTCACGGACGGCGTCCAGTCCCACGCCATGAACCTCGCCCACTTCGGGGCCGGCGCGCTCAAGGGTCTGGGCGAGACGGTGGCCCTGGCCCGCACGGTCAACCCCATCGACCCGTACAACCTGACGCACCCCGGCCAGTGGATGAGCCAGATGCAGCTCCTGGGCGCCGGACTCGCCGGGACGGTGGCGCATCCGGAGCGGCTGCCGAAGGCGTTCATCGGGGCGGGCTGGACCAGCGATCCCGGAGAGGCGCTCGGCAAGTTCGCGGCGAACCTGATCGGCGGCAAGGGCGCGGGCGGCCTGGCCAAGACCGCGGGCAAGAGCGCCGTTTCGGGGGCGGCCCGGAGCACGGTCCGGGAGTCACTCGCACAGGCGGCGAAAAGGCTGAAGTGCCGCATCTTCGGTGACCCGATCGACATCGCCACGGGCCGCATGCTGCTCCCACAGACGGATGTGTCGCTCCCGGGCCGCCTTCCGCTGCTCTTCACCCGCCGCTTCGAATCCGCGTACAGATCGGGCCGCTGGTTCGGCCCGTCGTGGTCCTCAACGGCCGACGAGCGCCTGGAAATCGATGCCGAGGGCGTCATCTTCGTCCGCGAGGGCGGCTCGCTGCTGGCCTATCCGCACCCTGCGCCGGGCGTCCCGGTCCTCCCCTTCGAGGGCGACCGCTACCCCCTGGTCGTGGACCCGTACGGCGACTACTCGGTCATCGACGAGGAGCACGGCCGCGCCTGGCACTTCGCGGGCCCTGGCGGCGACGGCAACGGCATCGCCCTGCTCGCCCAGATCACGGACCGCTCGGGCCAGTACCTGACCTTCGACTACGACGCGGAGGGCGCCCCCACGGGGATCACGCATTCGGCGGGCCACCGGCTCCTAATCACCACCGAGGGCGCCCGTATCACGGCCCTGCACTTGGCGGGCGGGGCTCCGGACGGCGGCGACCAGGAACTGGTCCGCTTCGGCTACGACACGGACGGCCATCTCGCGTCGGTGACCAACTCCTCCGGCCTGCCGACACGTTTCGCGAACGACGCCCTGGGCCGCATCACCTCCTGGACGGACACGAACGACTCGACGTACAGCTACGTCTACGACGAAAGGCACCGCTGCACCTCTCAGTCCGGCCAGGAAGGCCACCTGGCGAGCACGTACACGTACGACACGACGGACCCGGAAACGGGCCACCAGGTCGTCACGGCAACGGACTCGCTCGGCCATACGACGCGCTTCCTGGTCAACAGCCAGTACCACGTGGTCGCGGAGACCGGCCCGGACGGCGCCACGACGTACAAGACATACGACGAGCAGGACCACGAACTCACGGCGACCGACGCGCTCGGCCGCACGGTGAGTCAGGCGTACGACGCCGCGGGCCGCCCGACGATGGTGGTCCGCCCTGACGGCTCGTACACGAGCGTCGCGTACGACGACTTCGGCCTGCCGACGGTGATCGCACAGTCGGACGGGCGCTGCACGTACCAGGAGTTCGACGAGTACGGGAACCACCTCTCGGTCACGGATGCCGCTTCGGGCACAAGGACACGCTTCACGTACGACGCCCACGGCAACCTGTCGGGCATCACGGACGCCCTGGGCGCGACGACGGCTGTCCGCTGCGATCCCGCGGGCCTGCCCCTGGAGATAACGGACCCGATGGGCGCTGTCACGCGCTATGAGAGGGATGCCTTCGGCCGTCCGGTGACGATCACGGACTCGCTGGGCGCGGTGACGCACCTGGAGTGGACGGTCGAGGGTCGGCTCTCCCGCCGCACGGGCCCCGACGGCTCGACGGAGTCCTGGACGTACGACGGCGAGGGCAACTGCCTGACCCACACGGACGCGATGGGCGCGGTATCGCGTTTCGAATACACCCACTTCGACCTGCTGTCGGCCCGGACGGGCCCGGACGGCGTGCGCTACGCATTCGAGCACGACACCCAGCTACAGCTCCGCAAGGTCACCAACCCGCAGGGTCTGACGTGGACTTACGACTACGACCCGGCCGGCCGCCTGATCGCGGAGACGGATTTCGACGACCGCACGCTGACGTACGCGCACGACGCGGCGGGCCGGCTGACTTCACGTACGACGGCGATGGGCGACGTGATCCGCTTCGAACGAGACATCCTGGGCCGCACGGTCCGCAAGGACGCCGCGGGCGCGATCACGACGTACGACTACGACACGACGGGCGCCCTCGCGCGGGCCGTGAACCAGGACGCGGTCCTGGAACTGGAACGTGACGCGGCGGGCCGGGTGCTGTCGGAGACGGTCAACGGCCGGACGCTGACGTACACGTACGACGAGCTGGGCCGCCGGGTGGACCGCAGGACCCCGGCGGGCGCGGTGAGTTCATGGACATACGACGCGGGTGGGCGCCGGACCTCCCTGCACACTTCCGGCCGCACGATCTCGTTCACGCACGACGCGGCGGGCCGGGAACTGTCCCGCACGCTGGGCGAGTCCCTGACCCTCACGAACGCATACGACCCGGCGGGCCGCCTGACAAAACAGGACCTGTTCGGCCCCTCCAACGACCCTGTGCAGAGCCGCAGTTACACCTACCGAGCGGACGGCAACCTCACCGCCATCGACGACGCGCTGAACGGCTCCCGCAGCTTCGACCTGGACGCGGCGGGCCGGGTGACGGCGGTGCGCGCGGAGGGCTGGACGGAGACGTACGCCTACGACGAGGCCGGCAACCAGACGGAGGCGTCATGGCCATCACGGATGCCGAGCCAGGAGGCGACGGGCCCGCGTTCCTATGTGGGAACCCGCATCCGCACGGCAGGCGGAGTCCGCTACGAGCACGACGCGGCGGGCCGAACCATCCTGCGCCAGAAGCCCCGCCTGTCGCGGAAGCCGGACACGTGGCACTTCTCGTGGGACGCGGAGGACCGGCTTACGTCGGTGGTGACGCCGGATGGGGTTCGGTGGCGGTATCTGTATGACGCGCTGGGGCGGCGAATAGCTAAGCAACGGCTCGCTGATTCCGAAGTGGTCGCGGAACAGGTCGACTTCACTTGGGACGGGACGACGCTTTGCGAGCAGACGAGCCGCGCTTCCGGTGCCCCGGAGTCGGTATCGCTTACGTGGGACCACGACGGGCTCCGCCCGCTGACGCAGAGCGAACGCAAGATAACCACGCATCACGCTGATGCTCAGCAGTCAGAAATCGACGAACGTTTCTACGCCATCGTCACGGACCTCGTCGGGGCGCCCACGGAACTCCTGGGCGAGCAGGGTGAGGTCACTTGGCGCGCCCGCACGACCCTCTGGGGCGCAACGGTATGGAATCGGCGGGCAACCTCCTACACGCCCCTCCGGTTTCCAGGTCAATATTTTGATCAGGAAACCGGGCTGCACTACAACTACTTTCGTAGCTACGATCCCGAATGCGCCCGCTATCTCACCCAAGACCCGCTTGGACTCGACGCGGCGCCCAATCCTGTTACATACGTCAGCAACCCCCACGCCTGGATCGACCCACTCGGACTTAGCCCGTGCCCTCCCAGGGGAGAAGCATCAAACCCCTTCCAGTACAGGCAAGACGCAGAACGGGCAGTCTTCGAAGCCGCGGGCGTCCCGCACGGATCAACTCCCGACGCAGAGTGGACAGTTACTGGAAATAGGGACCTCAAGCATGCACCGGGCTACACATATTCAAGCAACCCCACACACTGGGGCCACTTCAGACAGTTCGAAACACCCTCGGGGTCTCGAGTCGTAGTGGAGCACACCTTCGACAAAGCGGGCCCGCACTTCCATGCCGGATCTCCCAAGGGGATGACCCTGGAAGAGCAAATGAGGTCCTTTGTTAATTTTGGATGGGATAACGCCAGGACGATTCGGCCGGACGGCACGGTAGGATACCCCGAGAACATGGAGAGGTACGCAAAGATTAACAAACAAGGAGGGGACCACCACTTCTTTTACCAGGAAGGTTGGGGATCTTAGACTCCTCGACATAAATAGCTTCCAGGAGCAACTGTGACTCAGGCAGAACAGGCCCTCAAGGAAAAGATCCGATCGGGAAACCTTGAAGTGGTGGAGATTTACCGGAACCAAACCGGACCAACAATCGAACAGGCCTGGATGAAGATGGCCAACATTGATGTGGAGCCCGTTGACACCGTCCCGCTGAGTAGCTCCGATCTTGCTCAAATCACTCAGCTCTGGCTGAACCGCGCTCAGGCCGGCGGAATCATCGAAGATGACGGCACCTTCCTGCTCACCGCCGTCACTACCGGCAGCTCTGGTGTGGGATGGGTCCGAGTGCGTCTCACTCCCGACACCGACATGTCTCGCCTCACCGATGACCGAGGCAACATCGAGTTCATCGCTCGCTCAAGTGATGGCAAGAGCATTTGCGGAGTCACATCCGAGGAGTACGACTACTGGGTTGTCCTCATCTCGAACCCATAAGCACCTCAACAGAACCCCTGATGGACTATTTCCAGAATGCTGCACGAGATCGAAGACATAGAGCATGAACGTTTGCGGCTCCACCGCAAGCCGACAGTGCAGGATGCGCCGCCAGTGCTCTGCGCGTTTGACGTGCGAACCAACGATCCGGTCGAGGAATTCAGTGGCCGCTTGCGGTCTGTACTTGACATCGCCCTGCAGTTGGCAGTGTCACAGCCCTTCGATGGCGAGGACCTGCCCATCGACTCCATTCCCGAGTGGTTCAGATCCGCCAGCCGCGGTGCAGACACAGCGATTCCAGGCTTTGCCGAGCAGGGAATGCGCGGTTACGCCTCGACCGTGTCCGAGCAGCGATGGGACTTGCAGGAGTGGCTGTACCAGTTCGACCCGGAGTCCGAGTTCCGCGGCTGGTCGTGGTGGGATCTCACGGTCTCTGGTGACCGGGAGGCGCGCATTTGGGTGGACAGTTGGGGTGAGTCGTTCTTTGCCTGCAATGAGCTCGGTGGGCTGCGTTCGTCTCGGGTGCCGAGGAGGTCACCGGGCCCAGCATTGTGAGGGCTGATGAGTGGGTTTCTGCCACTGGCCGATGAGAGGCGCGAACCGCCCCTAATCCGGAACCCGACTGAACCGCTCCAACGCCGCCTTACTCGTAGACGTCTCCACGAGCAGCAACTCCCAAGGCCCCGAGTTCACGTCGAAGTCCTTGCCGAAGCCGATCCACTTGCCCGCCATGCGGCGGCCTGTCGGTTCGATCAGCATCTGGATCGCTCCGTGGTAGCGGGCGCCCTGGTAGTAGCCCTCGCGGGCCGTTTGTTCGGTCCAGGTGCCCGTGACCACGTTGCGGTCCAGGGTCAGGTCGAGGGACAGCGGGCTGTCGGGGTTGGCGGAAGCGCCGGGCAGGCTCTGGCCGGTCAGCCGGGAGCCGTGCTGGAGCACCACGACGTAGTGCTTGCCCTCGTACGTCTCGTCACGGCCTGAGCTGTAGTACTCGTAGCGCGACAGCCAGATACCGGAGTAGTTCTCCGTGGCCGCAACTGCGGCCGCCTGCACGGCAGTTTGCGAGGTGCCGCCCGCTGCGGCGACGCCCTCCGGATCGGCATCCACGTCATGACCTCCCTTTCCATCCGCGTGCACCCGCGCCACGGGTACCGGCAGTGTGAAGCCGAGGGACTCCACCGGGCGTCCCGTGACGCGTTCAAGTGCTCGGGCGTAGACGGGTCGCGGCGCCCGGCTGACGCCCGCCTCCCAACGCTGCACGAGCCGCTTGCTTGCGTCATTGGGCTCCCCCAGCTCATCACCGGCCCGACGCAGGGCCTTGGCCAGGTCGTCCTGGCTCAGGCGCAGGCCGATTCGGACAGCCCGCAGTACGTCGTTCGGCGCGTGCACCTCAGTCGTCATGCCATCGACCGTAGCGCCGGACGGCCCCCAATGACACCGGTTTGACGCCTTCGAGTGACGCCCGAATGACGCCTTCCGTGCCGTCGCAGCGGTCACCACGGCTCCGGACCATGGTTCACACATCCCAGGGCCCATCCGACGGAAGCAGGCACACATGCGCGGCACCCTCGCCCAGCTCACCAACCGGGTCTTCCGGCTTCTCGCCCCTCACCAGGGCCGCCATCGGAGCGGTCAGGTCGGGGCGGCATGCGTCCTACGCGGGCCGACGCTCTACGAGCCCGCCGGAACCCAACTTCCGCTATCACCCGACGTGTTGGAACTCAACCGTCCTCTACGTGGAGAGGACACTCGGCCCGTACGTCCATACGTCATCGAGTACGAGGCGAGGCAGGAAGCTCAGCGTCAGCGTGCCCAGAGGAGAGAGCTGTGGCTCGCCGTACACGGCATCAGCACCGACATCGGGGCCCGGCTGATTCATGGAATTGAGGTGCCTGTCCGATGAACCCGCCGGACACCATGCGGCTCCTGCCCTGGTCCACACCGGACGGCAAAGCGTGCTTTCTGCTGGGTGATGGGTATGGCTACCTGTCCCGTATTGCCGACAGTACCGAAGCCATTCAACTCGCCATAGGCCACGATCTGTTGGACCACGTCGCCAGCTTGCTCGACTGTCCCACGGCGTCCCCGGGTGAACTGCGCTTTGCGGTCCGTCGCTTGACCGAGGCGTTGGGTGACGTTCTGCGGGTGGCGGAGAGCCGGGGTGCGCGTCTGCCCTATTCGGATGCGGAATCAGTGTCGGAGTCTGAGGCGGATTCGGAGTCTGATGACTTCAGTCGCGTCGACTCGGCGGATGACTGAATGCCGTGCCCGGCCGACCGGCCGGCCGCAGGTCCTTCGGCATACGGACCCATGAGCCGTCGCGTATCCACGCGACGTCTGGCAACAGACCGATCTGATACAGCCATTCAGCAGGCTCTGGAGCAAAGGTGCGATGACATCTCGTGGGGTGACGCGGAGTATCAGGCCTGGAAAGGGCGAAGTGGGCGTAGCCGTATGAGGAAAGCCTGCACCTGCCTTTCGGCCATAACTCGCCCCCGCCACCCTCACTTTCGTGGCCTGTCATACGGTGATGCGACTCGGCAGCACGCAGTACTCATGACTCACGGGGGAGTAAATCCGCATGTCAGTGCCTCCACCGCCGCAAGGCGGGCATCAGCCATACGGAATGCAGGGCCCTGCGCCGTATGGCCAGCCGCCTCAGGCGGGATACCCGGGGCAGGCCATGCCTCCGGGCCAGCCCGGGTATTACGGTCAGCCGCCGTATCCGGGGCAACCGGGCCAGCCCGGTGGGTGGGGTGGTCCTCCCCCCATGGGGGCGCCCATGGGGCCGCCGCCAAAGAAGTCCCGCACCGGGCTGATCGTGACGTTGAGCATCGTCGGCTTCCTCATACTCGGCGCCATCGGGACGATCGCGGTCACCGCCGCCTCCCGCGGGGAAGGCCCCTCCGACTCCTACCCCGAGGCGAAGTACCGCCTCACGCTCCCGCAGGGTCTCCTCGGCGGGGATTACACCCTGGCCAAGGACCTGTCCGGCTCCGCCCGCGGGGACGACGGCACCTTCGACCGGAGCGACGCCAAGAACTGGAAGGGCGTCGCCGCCATGTACAGCGCGAAGGGCGGCGCGCAGGCAGGAGGCCTCACCGTCTCCGGCATGTACGGGCAGATCCGGAATCCCGAAGGGATGCGGAACGGGATGATGCGAGGCGGCGGGCAGGGCCAGAACGCCACCGTCGCCGTCCCTGCCGAGGAGATCACACCGGCCGGGTCGGACGGCCTGACGGTGAGCTGCCAGGTCCTGACCATGGATCAGGGCGGGAACACGACCACCGTCCCCATGTGCGCCTGGGCCGACGAGAACACGGCCGCTGTCGTCTCCGAGATGACCTCCGCCACCGTGACCAAGGCCCCCGAGGACATCGACCTCGAGCAGGCCGCCGCCCGGGCCCTGGAAGTACGCGAGCAACTGCGCCGCCCGATCGGCTGACCGCAGCTCCCGCACAACCCCGCGCCCCGCCCGCCCCGTCCATGGTCCACTGCTCCCATGGAGGCCATAGCCAGCGTCATTGCGGTCCTCGGCACCCTCCTCGGTGTCGCCATCACGCAGAGGTTCCAGCGGCGCGCACTTCAGCGCACCGAGGAGTTCGCGCGGCGGGAGAAGATGCGGCAGGAGCGGCTCGATGCGTACAGCGCGTATGCGGGATCTCTCGTCAACTACCGGCGGAGCCTCGTGCATCGGTGGTTCTTCGAGCATGAGCAGCGGACCGACGAGGAAGAGGTGGACGTCCGGAGACGGGCGTACGACTTCAGGTCGCAGGCGCAAGACGCCTTGTTCCGGGTCGAGATGCTCACCGACGACGAGGGACTGATCGCGCAGGCGCGGGGCGCGTTCGAGCGGATCAGCCTCGTACACAAGGCCCAGGGGCGGGACGAGATGGACGCACGACGGGACGAGACCCGTCGGGAGATCGACGACTTCGTGAAGGCCGCCAAGGCATACGTCGCCGGGTAATCAGCGGGCGTGGAGTGCTGCGTACTGAGTGCTGCGTGCTGCGTGCTGCGTGCTGCTCGTGTGCCAGGCCTACTTCCACGGGATCGTCAGCCACGGACTCTCCGGTGACTCCATCAGCAGCCGGTACGCCGTCAGCATGTCCGTGTACCAGTCGCCGAACTGTTCCTCGTCGAAGTGCAGGCAGCGGCCCAGGACGTAGCCCGCGGCGAAGTCCTGCCAGGAGTTGTAGTCCGTCTTGGCCACGCGGGAGGCGCGGCGGACTGCTGCTTCCGCTTCCGGGAGGTCGCAGTAGCGGGAGGCGAGGGCCCAGCGGGCCATGTTGGCGGCGCGGCCGTAGTCCCAGGCCAGGACCGAGCGGACCTGGCCCCTCTCCGTGAGGATGCCATCCGCGCGGAAGCGGGCCTCGTAGCGGGTGATGCGGCCGATGAGTTGCTTCACGCCGGCGATCTGGGGCTCGGGGGCGTCCTCTCCACGTTCCGCCGCGTTGCCCCGCATCACGCGCTCAGCCGTCTCCCGCCACAGCGTCGGATCGACCCAGCCGCCGTACTGGCGGGACAGCGCTCTGCGTATTTCGAGTACGAACTCCCAGACCCGGCTGGCCATTTCGCCGGAGAGCAGGTCGTTCTGGTACTCGTGCCACTTTTCACGGCTCGTGACGCCCCACCACTCCTTCAGGGTGCGGCGCTCCCGGAAGAAGCCGTGGCCGTGCCAGGCCATCGCGTTCCACAGGTAGCCGTTGTTGACCGAGAGCAGCGCGCCGCAGGCCAGGCCGTGGGCCACTTCTCCCTGGAGTGGGGAACCGACCTTCAGGGTGCGCAGGGATGTTGTGCAGCAGGGGACGTCGCGGGCGCGGTCGGCGTGGAACGTCCACAGGGGCGGGTTGGGCGGGAAATAGGCCTCGCACGGGGTGCCCGGGTTGACGGCCACCCAGCGGGAGTCCGTGCCCCACTGGTCCGCGATGGTGCCCAGGTCCGTGGTGAAGAAGACCGGGTCCGGTACGGGGGCGGGCAGGACTCCCTCGGTCACGAAGGCGAAGCAGTGGCGGCCGACGGCCGGGCTCCAGAAGGGGGTCCAGGTGACTCCGTCGCCGTTGCCCCTGGCTTCGGCCAGGCCGCGCGGCATCGCGTGGTAGAGGTGCGACTCGGCCAGTACGTCGAAGTACGCCACCCAGTCGCCGCGCGTCTTCGCCTCGAACAGCCGCTGCTCGACCGGCGTCGGCGCCTGCCAGGCCGGTGCCGGCGGCGTCATCGGCAGCGGCGGCCCGAACTCCCCCGCCGGGCCCCGCCCGCCCTGCGCCTGCTGTCCGCCCTGCACCTGCGGTACCTGCGGTACCTGCGATATCGGCCCCGGCGTCGCCCCCGGAGTCGCCCCGTTCCCCAGCTCCATGCCGTGCAGCCTACAAACGCGCCGTCACCGGCCCCTGCCCGGCTTCCCGCTCTCCAGAGAACGGCTATACAGATTTCTGTATACTCCGCTGGGTGGATGTGCCTTGGAGCATCGAGATCGAGCCCGAGGTCCGACAGTGGCTGGCACTGCTGACGGATGCTCACTACGACAAGGTGGAGCGCGCGGCCGACATGCTGGCAGAGCGGCCCATGACCCTGGGCGAGCCCTACTCCCGCCACCTCGGCGGAAAAGTACGCGAGTTGAGGTTCACCATGGCGGGAAGCACCGTACGCATCACCTACTGGCTCGCCCCTCAGCAACGGATCGTGCTGCTGACGGTGTTCCGGAAGACCCGCATGCGGGAGGACGCGGAGGTGCACCGCGCTCAGCAGGCCCAGGAGGTGTGCGAGGCGCTGCACACGAAGGCCGAGCACACCTACGACCGGAACAAGGAGGAACGCTCATGAACCACTCCCAGTGGAAGACCCGGCGCACCAAGAAGCTCCTTGGCGAGCGGGTCGAGGAGACGCAGGCCTACTTGGACGCCGGGTACGCCTTCGCGCTCGGCCAAGCCGTTCATGACCGCCGGGCCGCCCTCGGCTTGTCCCAGAGCGAGTTGGCGCGGCGGGCCTCGATGACTCAGCCGCAGATCTCCAACATCGAGGGCGGGGACTCCGTGCCGACCTTGCCCCTGCTCACTCGACTCGCCGCGGCGCTGGATGCGGGGCTCACCATCGATCTGGACGGCGATGTCTCGTCGTTCGTCTTCAGGCCGCACAACGACGAATACGAGGGCAACGAGGACAGCGAGGGCAACGAGGGCCTCGGTCCCGGGAACGTCGCGAGCGCCTGAGCCTCGGCCCGCCCACGCAACCCTGTCCCTACGCCGACAGTGGCCGGGCCGAGTCCACCACCGCGGCTCCCGCGTCCGGGTACACCTCGAAGAGGCGGCGGACGCCAAGCGCCGCGAGGACGCGGTTCACGTGCGAGCCGTCCTCCGCGCCCTGGGCCGGGAGGATCAGGCGCAGGCGGCCCTGGCAGGAGCGGATGAGGCGGCGGGTGGCGATCAGCACTCCTACGCCCGAGGAGTCGCAGAAGAGGACTTCGGAGAGATCGAGGACCAGGCTGCGGCGGCCGTCGGCCACGGCGTCGTGGACACGCTGGCGCAGGATCGGGGAGGTCACCAGGTCCATCTCACCGCTGACCTGGATGACGGCCCAGCCGCCCTGCTCGCCCTCGGTCACTTGGAGCGCCATCCGCCACGCCGCCTCTCGTTCGCCTCGTACGCCGCGTACGGTTCGGGTCGTTCAGCCTTCGGAAGGGCCGGCGCCGTCGCCGTACGAACCGCATCCGGAAGCCTGCCTTACGCTTCCTTCCCTCGCGGCTGCCCCCACTGCCGCGAGGTAAAACACCCCGCCCACCATCGCCCCTGCCTATCACGCCTATCACATATGGACTGATTCGATCTAGGTCGGTCGGGTTTCGGTCGGGTCCCGCGCCCTGAGGCGGGACCGGGGGCAGCCCTGAGACGGCCCTGAAGGGCCCATTTCGTCCGTCGTACGTGAGCAGCGTCACTACCATCCACAGCCGCTCCCGCGACGCACATTGCCGTAATGCGGGAAAGACAAGGTGCGTTGTCGGTGGCTCGCACTACATTCGATGGAGGGTTCACGGGTACGTTCCGAGCGGGTGCGTACGCGGGCAAGTACGCACGTACGCGGTCGCGCGGCAGGAGGGGGCCACATGGCGAAGGACGCACCGCCTCGCTGGGACCGCAGAATGCAGCAGCGTCTGGCGCGGGGCGAGGCCGCCGCCCTGGGTGAGCTGTACGACCGTTTCGCTTCCCTCGTGCACAGCCTCGCCCACCGCGTGCTCGGAGATGACGACGCCGCCGACCGCGTCACCCGCGATGTCTTCGCACAGGTCTGGGAGAACCCCGAGGCGTACGACCCCAAGCAGGGCTCCCTGCGCTCCTGGGTCGCCGGGCTCACCCACCGGCAGGCCGTGCAGCGGCTGCGGCAGGCCGAGACCGCCGCGCTCGCCGAAGGCGGGGACGGCACCACCGAGGACATGGAGCAGAAGGTGCGCCGCGCCTCCGTCGCCGCCCGCGCCGACTACATCGTGACGTCCATGCCCGCCCCGCTCCGCGCCGCACTCGAGCTCGCCTACTTCCAGCGGCGTGACTACCGCCAGACCGCCGCCGACCTCGGTGTGACCGAGGACGAGGCGCGGCGCCGGCTGCGGCTCGGGCTTCAGCTGCTCTCCACAGCCAATGAACAGCGGCCCGCCGCGGCACCGCCGCCCGGCTACGGGAGGGCGCTGTGAACGCCGACCCGTTCGAGCCGCACGACGGGCACGAGGAGGAGGGCGGACCACAGGCCAACAGCCCCCGCATACCGCCTCCCCGCGCCTCGATAGAGGACACCGGACACCCGCTGCCCGAGCTGCCCGCACAGCCCATGAACCAGGCGCCATCGCCGCCCGTCCTCGAGCACAAGGTCCTCAAGTCCCTGCTCGGGGCCTGGGCGCTGTCCGCCTGCTCGGCCGACGAGGCCGCGGCCGTCGAGCTGCACCTCGGCACCTGCGGCACCTGCGCCGAGGAAGCCCTGCGGCTGCGGGACGCGGTCGGCCTCCTTCACCCCGAGGAGAGCCTCGACCTCGACCCCGGTCTGCGCTCGCGCGTGCTCGCGGGCTGCCTCGACCGGCGGCCGCCGCGTATACCCGTACCCGACTGGGCCTCTCCGTACGACGCCGAGACCGCGCGGCTCGACGCGCTCCTGCAGGACTTCGGCGAGGGCGAGTGGCACGCTCCGGTGCGGCTCAAGTGGTACGAGGACGAGCGCGCCGTCAACCGCCGCACCACCGTCGCCGGGGTCATCGCGCACCTCCTGACCGTCGACGGCCTGGTGGCGGTGGCACTCGGCCTCGACGATCCGCTGCCGGCCGCCGCCCGAGCTGTCATGACCGGCGCGGAGACACCCACCTCGCGCACCGAGGCGTACTGGACCGCGTCCCGGTTCCCGCCCACCCGGGGCGTCCGCATGCCCTGGCGGGAGCAGAGCCACACCATCATCAGGACCGTGTCCTTCGCGGGCGGCGGCGCCGCCGAACTCGCCGTGCCCTACGGCGAGTTCAGCCTGCCCCTGCGGGACTCGCTGCTCGACCGCGCCTTCGAGTGCTGGGTGCACGCGGGCGATATCGCGGAGGCCGTGGACTATCCGTACGAGCCGCCCGCGCCCAGACATCTGAACCGGATGATCGACCTCGCCGCCCGTATGCTGCCGTCCGCGATCGCCGAGCGGCGCCGCTCCGGGCTCGCCAACCCGGCCAAGCGCCTGGTCGCCGCCGGTGCTCCGGGGCGCAGCCTGCGGCTCGAAGTCGAAGGGCACGGCGGGGGCGAGTGGCTGATCTCGCTCGACTCGCCGGGTGCTGTCGGCTCCTCCGAGCACGAAGTGGCCCATGTCGCCCTGGACGGCGTGGAGTTCTGCAAGCTCGCCGCCGGACACGTACCCCCCGAAGAGGCGGCCGCAGGGCAGGACGGCGACCGTGAGGCGATCCGGGACGTGCTGTCGGCCGCGGCCTCCCTCAGCCGGATGTAGGGGACGCAAGGACGAAGGGCGTAGGGACACACGGGTCCACGGGTCCACGGGTCCACGGGTCCACGGGCCCACGGGCCCACGGGCCCACGGGCCCACGGGCACACGGGCACACGGGCACACGGGCACACGGGCACACGGGTACATAGGCCACCCCTCTCGCCCACGGGACCCTCGTCAGCCCTGCACGCAAGGGTCACCTGTCCCCTTTCGTGGCTATCGTGAGAAACCATGGACGGAGCCGTGGACGGAGCCATGGAGGGAGCCGTGGAGGAGCCCCGCCGTTCCGCCGACGACGCCAACCACCCGAGGGCCGACGAGAGTTGGCGGGTACGTCTGTTCGCGAAGCCCGCTCCCGACGAACCCCCGCTCGGCGCCGGAGTGCTGCTCACCGACGAGCTGATCCTCACCTGCGCCCATGTCGTGACCGAGCCCGGGACCCAAGAGCCGCTTGCCGCCGTGTACGCCAACTTCCCGCTCGCCGGGGAGAAGCGCGGCCTCTTCCATCTCGCCAAGGTCGTGCCCCAGTACTGGCAGCGCACCGCCGGTGGCTCCGGCTCGCCGCAGGACGAGGTGGAGATCAACGGCGATGTGGCGCTGCTCAGGCTCGACCAGCCGGTCCCCGGCGCCCAGGCCAGGCCGACCGCGCTGCACCGTGGCAACCACTCCCGGCCGCTCGCCTCCGACCTCGTGGTCTTCACCGGCTACACCCCGACCGAACCCGGCGGCAAGATCGCCCGCACCCATCTGCTCGGCTACGGCGGCCATCACTTCGACGCCGACTGGGTGCAGCTCGACCGGCATCTCGAATCCCGGGTGTGGCACGGCTGCAGCGGCGCCGGCGTCGTCCGCGTCAGGAACGGGCAGGTGCTCGGCGTCATCACGGCCGGGGACCCACGGGCGCGGTCCGGCAGCGGGTACAGGCGCTGCTGGATGATTCCGACGGAGACCGTCCTGGAGCGGCTGCCGGGCCTGCCGGACCGGGGTGTCACGGTCACCGGGATTCCCGCCGTGCCCACGGACATGGCGCCCCGGCCGCCCAGGCCCGAGCCGCCCGACGCGCCGGGCCTGCGCAGCCTGGTCACCGGCTGGCTCAAGGGCCGCCCCGACACGGCACCGGTCGAGGTCGTCTTCGTACGCGACGAGACCCTGCCCGTGCTGCGGGACACCCTGGGGCGGGCCGGGCGGGCGCTCGGCTTCGCCGTCGGCGCCACCCGCCTGACCGCACAGGACCTGGCGACCCGGATGGCCGGACGGGCCGAACTCCTCGATCCGCTCGGGCCCGAGGAAGCGCTCGCCCACGACCGGCTGCTCGCCGAGATAGCCGCAGGACCCGGGCTCGCCTCCGCGCTGCTGCTCCTGGACGAGGCCGCGTCACCGCCCGAGGAGATCGTGCCCCTGCTGCGCCGGATGCAGCAGCCCGCCGACGCACGGCTGTTGCTCGCTTTCCGGGACCCGGAGTCGGCGATGTACCGGTACGTGGCCGAGCACTTCCTCGGGCCCGAGTGGACGGCGGGACTCGCGGACCGCATCGGGCAGCGCATCGACGAACTCGCCGCCCTCGAAACCCGCCTGGCCCGGCACGGTTCCGCACGCCACGGCTCCACCCGGCACGGTTCCGCCGAGCACGACTCCGCCCGGCACGGTTCCGCCCGTCGCGCGCAGGCCACCGCACAGAGCGCGAGCGGCTCCACCCTCAGCGGCTCACCACCCGAACCTCACGCCGGTCAACTCCGCACCCGGCTCGCGGAGTTACGCGGAGAGGGAGGGCCGGAAGGGCCGGACGGACCGCGCCCGGACCCCCGCGCCCTGTTCCAGTTCTCCGTCGACACCGAAGGATTCCTCCGCACCGCCGAGACCCTGGGCAAGCGCCTCGACAATCCCTTCACGCTCGCCGTCACCCCGCCCGCCGAGCGCGGCACCGAGCTGCCCGCCATCATGGTCAGCAACGCGGACTCGCTGGTCGCCCTCGCCACCCGCACCTCGGAGCAGGGGCCGCGTCCCGGCGAGATCCTGCACGAGCAGTACCAGATCATCGGGCCCCTCGGCAGCGGCCGGCACGGACGGGTCTATCTCGCCCGTGACCTGGAGCTGGGCAACCTGGTGGCGCTCAAGCTGCACAACCCGGAGGACCCGGCGGCGGTGTGGCAGGCGGACGTGGAGCGCCGGCGCCTGGTCAACCTCAAGCACCCGGCGATCGTACGTGTCATCAACTACGCGACGTACCAGCCGAATTCATCCAAGTTCCTGGTCCTTGAATTCGCCGAAGGGGCGCAGCTGGAGTGGGTCAAGGGGCGGTTCGAGGCCGGTGACCCGCGCTTCCCGGCCGACCGTATCCATGAGTTCGTCGCACGCTACGGCCTGCTCGTGCTCGATCCGCTGCGCTATCTGCATACGCAGGAGAAGCTGGTCTACGGCGATCTCTCACTGGCGAACATCCTGCACTGCAGGGACGGCATCAAGCTGATCGACGTCGCGAGCGTCAGGGAGTTCGGGGCCCGTGGCCCGGTGAGCTACCGCCGCCCCGAGCTGCCACCGGACGAGAAGGACGACGGCCGGATGGGGCCGTCGGGCGATCTGTACTGCCTGGGCCGGGTCCTGAAGGATCTCCTGCCCACGGCACTCTCGACGCCCTCGACGGCCTCTACGCACGTGGGCGCCGAGTCCCTGCAGCGCGTCCTGGACCGTGCCACCGCCCCCGAACCCGAGGCCCGGTTCGCCGACGCGCAGGAAATGGCCGACCAACTCCACGGCGTACTGAGGGAGTTGAGGTCCCTGCGGCTTCGCGAGGAGACCTTCGAGCCGTCCCGCCACTTCGACCAGGCGTCCTCCGCGCTCGACGGGGGCCTCGGTGACGCGCCGCCGCTGCACCAGTGGGCGCACGGCGACGAACGCAAACGCCCCCTCAAAGCCAGGCCGCCCGAGCCGCGCGAGGCAGCCGCCGCGCTGCCCGCGCCCAAAGCGGCCCGTGACGACGCCAACTGGAAGCATCTGCAGCGCACTTCGTACCGCGACCCGGAGTCCCTGCTGCAGCTCAGCGAGAAGTGGGCCGCCTCGCCCGAGCGGTCCCTGCTGCGCTGCCGGCTGTACATACAGCTCGCCCACGAGTTCACGCCCGACCCGGCGCCCGGAAAGCAGCGCCGCCCGAAGGACACCGCCTGGCGCACCCCGGAGGCCTCCCTGGAGCAGGCCAGGGCCCAACTCGCCGCCGCCCGGCGGGAGATCGATGTGCACGGCAACTCCGCGCACGACTGGCGCGTGCCCTGGCACGAGGCGCTGATCGAGCTCTCCTGCGGCCGGGTGGCGGCCGCGCTCGCCCGTTTCACGAAGGTGTACGAGGACATCCCCGGCGAGTACGCCCCCAAGCTGGCCCTCGGCTACTGCCACGAGAAGCTCGGCCACCACCGGCAGGCCGCGAAGTACTACCACGCGGTGTGGTGCCGTAACCACGCACAGGGCGGCGCGGCCTTCGGTCTCGCCCGCATCCTGCTCGCGTACGGGATACGCCGGCTCGCCCTGGAGTCCCTGGAAGCCGTGCCCGCCGACTCCGGGCACCGCACGGCCGCCCGGATCGCGATGGTGCGCATCCAGGCCGGGCGGCCGCCCGAACCCGGCGCCACCGAGGGAGAGTTCACCCAGGCCGTGGCGGACTTCGCCCGTGCCTGGCAGTCCCTGCACTGGCTCGCCAAGCACGAGGGGCTCACCGACGCCCGCGCCCGTGAACGTATCCGCACCGACCTGCTCGAACTGCTCCTCGCCCTGGCCGAGCACGAGCCGGGCCGGGAACGGCGGGCGGGGCGAAGGGCCGGGCGACGGGCCCGGCGGCGTGGGCGCACCGGCCCGTCCGACAGCCTGCTGTGGGCCGGACTCGACCAGCGCGTACGGCACACCCCCGACGCCGCCACTGACTCCCCCACCGGCATCGCACCCGGCATCACCACCGGCCTCGCCCCCGACATGGCCTTCGACAGGGCCTTCGAGCAGCCGTCCGCCGGGGACCTCGCGGTGCCGCGCGACGAGGACGAGCTGCGCCGGCTGCTCTCCGACACCTACCGCACACTCGCCGAGCAGGCCCCGCACGCCACCCGCACCCCGGCCGAGGCCGCGGCGCTCGCCGAGTCCCTCCTCGACAACGCCAACCGGGTCAGGCCTCCGGGCTGGTTCCACCACTTCGGGCGCACCGTCGACCGGGGGACGGCATGAAGGGCCCCGGAACGGCGCGAGCGTGGTCGTATCACCGGCTGCACCGGTTGCGTCAACTGCACCAGCTGCACCGGCTGCACCCGAAGTGGTTTCTGCCCGCCTTCTGGCGCTGGTGCGACGGCCGGACGACGACGGCCACGACGGGGCGGAAGACCACGCCCGCCTTCCTGCGCGGCCGCAGGCTGCTGCTGCCCGCGCTCGCCCTGGCGACCCTCGCTCTGGCCGCCGCGGCCTACTTCGACGTGCACGCCCGTACCGAGCACATCCGTGACCGCCTCTCCCCCGCGCTCACCCAACTCGCTTCCACGCGTGAGTCGTTGGTGAGCGCGCAGCGTGAGGCCGTGCGGCGGTTCGGGAAGGCGGCCGGGAACACCCCGGTGGCCAGCGGTGACAAGTTCCAGGGGCGGATCGGCGACGCCAAGCGGGGCCTGGAACGGACGGCGCAGAGCGGTGCGCTCGACGCGGGCGAACGGCAGGAGCTGCAGGTCGTCTCCGGCCTCCTGCGCTCGTACGAGGAGAAGATCGGCCTCGCCGAGCGGCACAGCGCGTCCCGGCCGCTGCGTCTGGCGAGGCTCGACTACGCGGCCCGCATCCTGTGTTCCGGGGTCGACGAGGGCAGCCTGCGCTGCCGGGGCAGGGCGGCCAAGGACGTGCCCGTGACCCTCCTTGAGCGGGTGGAGAAGCTGGAGTCCGATCTGCGCGCGCGGACGCACGAGCAGGCACAGGGCAGCACTCCGGCCGCCCTGGGAGGCGCGGCCTACGCCCTCGCCGTGCTCCTAGCCGCCGTGCTGCTCGGCACCCACTTCTTCCTGCGCGGGCAACTGCGCCTGCGCAGCCTGCCGTTGCTGCTCCTGGCGCCGGCGCTCGTGCTCACGCTCGCCGTCCTGACGGCGCGCGCCGTCACTGAGCACACCGCACAGCGCGCCGTGGACCGCGCCGTCGCGGAGCGCCGGGACGATCCGGGCCACGCCCTCGACTCGCTGGCCGACGCCTGGACCCAGGTGGCCCGGGTCACCGTCGGCCTCGGCGCCGCGGCGGCCGTGGGCTGCGGGCTCGCGCTGCACGGCTACGTACGCGACTATCCGAGCCGCTCCCCGAGGAGGCGCACCGCCCCATGAGCCCCGCGCGCCGCTCCCGTACCCCGCTCCGGCTGACGCTCGCCGCCTGCCTGCTCGCCACCGCGGCGCTGAGCACGGGCGGCTGCGCCGACGACGCCCGGCGCACGCTCGTGGTGCTCGGCCCCTGGACGGACGCGGAGGAGGTGCCCTTCGAGGCGGCGCTCGCGCAGGTCAGCGAGGAGACCGGCGTGACGTACACGTACAAGGGGACGCGCTCGCTGCGCGAGACGCTCGTCTCGCAGATACAGGCGGACGCCCCGCCGGACGTGGCGATTCTCAACAGCATCGGCGAACTCACCGAGTACGCCTACGAAGGCGCCGCCGAGCCGCTGCCCCCGCAGCGCCGGGCCCTGCACCGCGCGGATGTGCTGCCCTGGGCCCCGCAGGTCAGGCAGGAGACGTACTGGATCCCCGTCAGGATCGACCTGAAGTCCCTGGTGTGGACCCGGCCGACCCGGCCCGGTGCCGCCCGCGGCGCCGCGTCGACGTCCTCCGCACCGCCGCGGGAGCCCGCGCGCCCCACCTGGTGCCTGGGCATGAGCTCGGGCGCCACCTCCGGCTGGCCGGGCACCGACTGGATCGAGGATCTGCTGCTCCAGCGGCGGGGCGCCGCACGGTACGAGGCGTGGGCGACGGGTACGACCCCGTGGACCCACCCGGATGTCCGCCGCGCCTGGGAGGACTTCGGCGCCGTGCTCGGCGGACTCGGCAGGGACCGTACGCGCGCCTCGCTCACCACGCCGTACAACGCGGGCGGTCTCCTCAACCCCGCGGAGGGACGCGCCGAGTGCACGCACGAGCACCAGGGCTCGTTCATCGGCCTGCACTACGCGGGCGACCCGGAGATCAGGCCCGTACCCTCGTCCGGCTATCTGCCGGAGCCCGCCGAGCGGCCCGACGAGGCACGGCCCGGTGAGTTCGAGGTGTCCGGGGACATGGCCGCGGTGTTCAAGGAGAGCGACGCGGCCTGGGACCTCCTGGAGCACCTCACCACCGAGAAGGTACGGGCGGCATGGGTGGCCAAGGCGGAGGAGAGGAAGCAGCAGCGGCCGTTCTTCCCGGGCAACGCGCCACGGGGCAAGGGCGCCGGGACGGCCGCCGACGTGGTGCGGCAGCTGCTGCACGGGGCCCGGCAGATCTGCTACGACGCCTCGGACGCCATGCCGCCGACTCTGCGTACGGCCTTCTACAACGCCGTGCTCGACTTCATCGAGGGCCCACGGGACAAGCCCCATCTGGACCGGCTGCTCAAGGGCCTGGAGCGGGAGCGACGGCTGCAGGACGAGGACCGGCGGGCGGGCGAGCCGGTGTTCGTGGCGAGCCATCTGTGCGAGAACCCGCCCAACGCGGCGGCGGAACCCGGCAGTTGAGGTCCGGGCCACCCAGGTCCGGGCCGCCCCTCAGCGGCTCAGGTGAAGACGACCGTACGCCGCCCGTTGAGCAGCACCCGGTGCTCGCTGTGCCACTTCACGGCCCGCGCGAGCGCCTGGCACTCCACGTCACGGCCGATGGCGACCAGCTGCTGCGGGGTGACCTCGTGGCCGACCCGCTCGACCTCCTGCTCGATGATCGGGCCCTCGTCGAGGTCGGCCGTCACATAGTGCGCGGTGGCACCGATCAGCTTCACACCGCGGGCGTGCGCCTGGTGGTAGGGCTTGGCGCCCTTGAAGCTCGGCAGGAAGGAGTGGTGGATGTTGATGATCCGGCCGCTGAGTTCCTTGCACAGGTCGTCCGAGAGCACCTGCATATAGCGGGCGAGCACGACGAGCTCGACGTTCTCGTCCCGCACAAGGCGCAGCACCTGCGCCTCGGCCTCGGCCTTGTTCTCCTTCGTCACCGGAATGTGATGGAAGGGGATGTCGTACGAGGAGACGAGCTCGGCGAAATCGGTGTGGTTCGAGACCACCGCGGCGATCTCCACGGGCAGCGCGCCGGTCCTGGCCCGGAACAGCAGGTCGTTCAGGCAGTGCCCGAACTTGCTGACCATCAGGATGATCCGCATCTTCTCTTCGGGCCGGTGAATCTGCCAGTCCATGTGGAAGGAGTCGCCGACGGCGGCGAAGCTGGCGCGCAGCTTCTCGACGGTGACCGGCTCGTCGGCGGAGAAGTGCACCCGCATGAAGAACAGCCCGGTGTCGTGGTCGCCGAACTGCTGGCTGTCCTCGATGTTGCACCCGGTCATGAAGAGATAGCTCGACACGGCGTGCACGATGCCCTGCTTGTCGGGGCAGGACAGCGTGAGGACGTACTGATCGGGGGCGGGGGCGGGCTGCGCGGTCATGCCCTGCAGGCTACCTGCCCGCGCTCATGCGGACCGCGTCAGGATCCGCAGCACCTCGAGCGTGCGGGGCGGGGCGTCGGGGTCCTCGCCGTCACTGGTGGCGAGGTGCACATGCGCGTCGCGGGCCGCGCGCACGGCTTCGGGCCAGGCGTGGTGGTCGAGATAGGCGGAGACGGGGGCATCGGGCCCGACCTGGTGCATGATCCGCAGCACCCGCAGTACGGCGACGTCCACGAGGGAGGCCTCCTGCGCGTCACGGAAGATCGTGCCCACGTACTTCTCGGCGGACCAGTTGTCGAGCCAGGTGTCCTCGACGAGGCGGTACACGGCATCGGTGACGTCCCCGTACCCGTCGACGCCGGCCAGCCAGCAGCTTTGCTGGAACTCCGGGTCGGAGAGCATGTGCAGCGCCGAGCGCACATTGCTGCGCCAGCGCCACCACGGCATGTCGTTCAGAGGCATGCCGTCCATGGTGGAGGAGCGGCGGCCGCGACGGGAAGACTTCTCCGAGCTTTGCACGGTTGCCGATCGTACGTTCCCGTCGCGGCCCGTCGCACCGGCCCCCGTAATTCACCTTCGCGTCACCGTCCGTTGAGGCGAGATCACTCAAAGGTTAGGGACCAACCGGAATGGTGCATGTTCATGACCGTCCGGCGACGTCCTCTGCTTCCCCGCCCCCTCAAGACCGCCGCACTCACAGTGACCGCCCTGGCGGTGGTCGCGTCGTCCGCGGTCGGCTGCGGTGCGCTCCCTGGGACCACGGGGGGATCCAGGGAGCCCGTGACCGTCATGACCTGGGCCCCCGACGGGACCGAAGCGACGAACGTGCCCGGAATGCCCGCCATGGCCCAGGCGTACGCACGCTGGGTCAACGCCAGCGGCGGCCTGAACGGCCACAAGCTCAGGGTCCTCACCTGCAACGACCACAACGACTCGGTGGACGCGGCGGACTGCGCACGGCGCGCGGTCAAGGAGAACGTGGCCGCCGTCGTCGGCTCCTACAGCCAGCACGGCCAGGCCTTCCTGTCCCCGCTGGAAGCCGCGGGCATCCCGTACATCGGCGGCTACGGCCTCACCGAGGAGGAGTTCGTCAGCCCGCTGTCGTACCCCGTCAACGGCGGCCAGGTGGCGCTGCTCGCGGGCAATGGCCGGCAGCTGGCCCGTGACTGCGCCCGGGTGTCCCTGGTGCGCCCGGACACGCGCGCGGGCGACGCTCTGCTGCCGCTGCTCAACTCCGGCCTCGCGCAAGGCGGTCGGCGGCCCGCGACGGACATCCTGGCGGCCGAGGACGGGGGCGACTACACGGTCCAGGCGCAACAGGCCCTGGCGAAGGCGGGCGCCCACCACTCGGTCGCGACGGCGCTCGGCCGCGCGGGCGCCGCCGAGCAGGCCCGGCAGGGCTGTGTCACGGCCGCGCTCGGCGACCGCACGGACAGCTTCTTCGACTCGTTCCGGCGGACGCAGGAGGACTACCAGAAGGTACGGATCTCCTCGGTGCTCGGCAGCGTCGACCAGACGTCGGTGGACCGCACAGGGGGCGCATCGGGCCCTTACGAGGGCGCATACGTCACCGGCTGGTACCCGGCGGCGGGCGACGCGCGCTGGGACCCGATGCGCAAGGTGATCCGCGAACACGCCTTCGGCGACAACCGGATCGACCCCGCGAACGCCGGGGTGCAGACCACCTGGATCGCGTACACCGTGCTCAAGCAGGTCGTGGAGTCCCTCGGCGACGGCGAGGTGGACGCCCTCAAGGTGACCCGCGCCCTCAACGACGGCGTCCGTATCGACACCGGCGGCCTCACGCCCACGCTCAGCTGGCGCTTCGAGGACACCATCGCGGCCCGCGACTTCCCGCGCCTGGTCAACGCGGACGTCACCTACCAGGTCGTCCGCGACGGCCGTCTGGTGGCGGCCCGCAAGGGCGCGGTGGACGTGTCGCGCACCCTTGAGCAGTCGCCGTAACTGCACGTGGCCCAGGGGCAGTTGAACACCCGGGGCCGTTGAACATCTGCCCCTGGACGGCTCGTACGGCTCGTACGTCCCTCGCGGCTCAGAGCTCGATCGGCTTACGGGTCGTCAGGCCGTACTTCTGGGCGATCCCGTTCCACAGGTTCGCCGCCTGCTCCTTGGCCTGGGTGGCCTGGCCGCTCGCGTCGACCGCGGCGGCGTGCTGCGGGAACTTGCGGGCCTTCTTCTTCGGGCAGGCGTTCTTCGTGGCGACGATCTTGTCGGCCCAGGCGGCGAAGTGGTTGTCGGCCGCGGCGGACGACTTCCAGGCCTTGTTGAGGGCGCTCGTCAGCTGCGCGTTGCTCGGCAGCTGGTCGACCTCCAGCTGCCCGAGCCTGGTCACCAGGTCGTTGCGCTGCTTCGCGGCTTCCCGCAGGTCCTTGGCGGCGGTGCCGAGGGCGTGGCACCGCTCGATGTTGGCGACGGAACGGATCACCGCGGCCCGGCTGTCATTGCTCTCGGCGAGCAACTTGTCGAGGGCGACGGCCTGTTCCTTCGCCGGGTCGGTGCTCGGTGACGGCTTCTCCACGGGCGCCGAGTCCGAGACGTTCTTCGGCTCGTCCTGCTTCTCGTCCCCGCCACCGCTGCTGAGCAGATAGCCCGCACCGAGACCGAGTACGACGATGCCGACGCCGAGCGCGGCCAGGACGGGCGTCTTGGACCTGCCGGAGCCGCCGCGACGGCCGCCGTCGTCGGCACCGCCGCCGTATCCGCCGTGGCCATGACCGTACGGCTGCGGCCCCGGGCCACCGGGACCGCCGGGGCCCTGCGCGGGCGGCTGGTCGAACCGCGGCATCTGCTGGGTGGAGTCGGCACCGCCGGCCGGCTCGCTGCGGAAGAGACTGTCGAACTCGGCGGGCGGCTGCCGGTCGCCGGGCGCACCCGGCCGGATGCCGTAGGGGGCGTTGCCGGGCGCGGGCGGCACCGGCGCGATGTACTGCGTCGCCTCCGCGTCGGGGTTGCCGCCGGGGGCCGGGGCCTGCGGCTGCTGCTGCGGGAGCGGCATCTGCTGCCGCCCGAGGAACTGCGTGGCATCGGCCGCGGGCGCCTCCGGCGGAAGCGCACCCGGGAGCGGAGAGCTCTGCGAACCATGTCCCGTTTGCGGTATCTGCTCCGGCGGCAGCTGTGCACCCTGCGGCTGCTGCGGCTGCTGCGGCGCCTGCTCGGGCGGCAGTTCGGCGCCCGCACCCGGCACCGGCGCGATGTACTGCGTCGCCTCCGCGTCCGGCCCGGCGGGCGGCAGCGCGCCCCCCGGCCCCTGCTGAGGCGGCAACGCGGGAGCACCCTGCGGCGGCTGCGGCTGCTGCTGCGGCTGCGCGTGGGGCGGCTGAGGCTGCTGAGGAGCCTCCGGGTACGACTGCTGCGGCTGCTGCGGCTGCTGCGGCTGCCCCGCGCCGTACGACTGCTGCTGCGGCGCCGGCGCCGACGCGTAAGGCTGCTCGGGCTGCGCGGGCTGCTGCTGCGCGTAAGGGTCCTGCTGGTACCGGCCCTGCTGATGCGGGTCCTGCTCGTACCGGCCCTGCTGATGCGGGTCCTGCTGGTACTGGCCCTGCTGATGCGGGTCCTGTGCCCAGGCCTGTCCCGACGCGTACGTCTCCCCCTGCGGGGGCGTGCCCGGAGCCGCGGATTCCGGGCCCCACGGCTGTCCCCACGGCGAGCCGCCCGCGGGCACCGTCCGGTCGCCGTAGGTGCCCGGCATCAGGGGCTCGCCGCCGTCGGCGGGCAGCACGACACCTTCGTGCGCGGGCCGCGCCGCGGGAAGCTGCGGCTCCTCGCCCTGTCCGCTCTGCGTCACCGGGACTCCTACATATGGGGGACCTACGGAATCGTCGGTTCACGCTACCGGGTCCCCCAGTAGGGGTGCTACGCAGCCAGGTTCCCTTGTCCGTTCAGTGATCCGGCCCGTCACACGAGGTGACCCGGACCTCACTTCTCGCAGCGTCCGCGGGGGTTCTCACGGCCTCCGCGACGCATCTCACACCGCCCGCACCACGGCTTCACACCGCCCGCGCGGAGCCCTCACGCGGCCTGCATCTCGAGCCGGGCGCCGAACTCCCGCACCACCGGCTCGTCCCGGTACGGCTCAAGGCGGTCCCTGAAGTCCTCCAGATACTCGGCGCCGCGGTTGGAGCGCAGGCTGCTGAGCAGCTCCACCGCCTTCGTGCCGGTGTGGCAGGCCTGCTCCACATCGCGCTGCTGCACCTGCGCCGTGGCGAGCAGCACCAGGCCGATGGCGCGGCGCCGGGCGCGCGTCGTGGGGTGGCCGTCGAGGGACTCCTGCGCGGTGCGTGCCGCCGCTGCCGCCTGCCCCAGGTCACGGTGGCAGTGCGCCAACTCGTCGGCCAGATAGGCCTGGTCGAAGTGGGCGATCCACACCGGGTCCTCGGTCGCGGAGTCCGCGCGGTCCATCGCCGTCTGCGCGCGGCCCGCCACGACCTGCGCCGCCCGCGAGTCGCCCATCAGGGCGTGGCCGCGCGCCTCCGCGGCGTAGAACATCGCCTCGGCCCGCGGTGTGACCCGTCCGCGTGCGCCCTCCTGCGCGGCCCGCGCCAGCTGGGCGATCTCCCGCGGGTTGCCGAGCTGCGCGGCCAGATGACTCATGGACGCGGCCAGGACGTACCCGCCGTAGCCCCGGTCCCCCGCGGCCTGCGCGAGGCGGAGCGCCTGGATGTAGTAGCGCTGGGCGAGTCCGGGCTGGCCGGTGTCGACGGCCATATAGCCGGCGAGTTCCGTCAACCGCGCGACGGCGGCGAACAGTTCACGCCCCACGGCCTCGCGGTACGACCCGGCGAGCAGCCCGGAGACCACGCTGTTCAGGTAGTGCACGACCACCGGCCGCACATGCCCGCTGCCGAACTGATGGTCGAGCTGCACGAGCGCCTCGGTCATCGCGCGCACCGCCGCCGCGTCCGCACGGCCGACCCGCGGCCCCGCGGACCTGGCCACCTGGTTGTCCATGGCGGTGATCAGCCAGTCGCGGCTCGGCTCGACGAGCGCGGACGCGGCGACGGTGGAGCCGGACAGGAAGTCACGGCGTCCCACGTCGCTGCGCCACAGCTCACAGACCTGCTCGATGGCGCCGAGCACGGTCGGCGAGAACTGCAGGCCCACACCCGAGGCGAGGTTCTTGCCGTTGGCCATGCCGATTTCGTCGATGGTGACCGTGCGCCCCAGCTTCCTGCCCAGGGCCTCGGCGATGATGGCCGGCGCCCGGCCGCGCGGCTGCTGACCACGCAGCCAGCGGGCCACGGATGTCTTGTCGTAGCGGAGATCGAGACCGTGCTCGGCCCCGCACATGTTCACGCGGCGTGCCAGTCCGGCGTTGGAACAGCCGGCTTCCTGGATGAGCGCCTGCAGCCGTTCGTTCGGCTGCCGTGCGACGAGCGGCCTGGCGGCCATGGCGTACCCCCTGTGTGCGCCGGAAAAAGTCCCCGATGATCAATGCCCATCGGGCAAAGCGAAAATGCAGGACATAGCGTGATGTAACAGGAATTCCATCAGTTCCCATGAATTGTCATGGAACCCATGAATTCCACGGAGGGACGGTCTAGGTCACGGCCGCTGCCCCGGCCGGCCGTCGAATCCCCGAAAGCTGGCTACCCAGCGCCCGCTGCCGATCCGCATGCGCGCCCCCACCCATGCACCCATGCGCCCCACATGCAGGATCGATGCGCCGGACCGGCGCGCGGAACAGCCGTAACCCAAGGTGACGGCGGGAGTTGAGTTCTTCGTGGAAGAGACCATCGGAGTCACCGGAGCCGCGCAGATCCCCAAGCAGCGCGGAGAGCAGCTGCTGGACACCGCGGTGCGTTACGCGGAAGAACGTCATTGGGATGTGTTCCCCGGCACCTGGCTGGAGGCGGCGGACGGCGTCGAGCTCTGCTCCTGCAACGACCGCTCCTGTGTCCTGCCCGGCGCGCACCCGGCGCGCGAGGACTGGGCGACCCAGTCGACCGGCAGCGCCACGGCGGCCCGCCGACTGTGGTCCAAGCAGCCGAAGGCGTCCATCCTGCTGCCGACGGGCCGCACCTTCGACGCCATCGACGTCCCCGAGACCGCCGGCTTCCTGGCCCTGGCCCGTCTGGAGCGGATGGAGCTGACGCTCGGCCCGGTGACCCTCACCCCGAACCGCCGGATGCAGTTCTTCGTCCTTCCCGGCGCCACGGTCAAGGTCCCGGACCTCGTCCGCAAGCTGGGCTGGCCGCCCGCCACGCTCGATCTGCGCTCCCTCGGCGAGGGCGACTGGGTGGCGGCGCCGCCCACCCGCTTCGGCGGCCACGGCGCGGTCCAGTGGGCCCGCCGCCCCACCCCCGCGAACCGCTGGCTGCCGGACGCGGAGGAGCTGATCAGCTCTCTGGCGTACGCCTGCGGCAGGGAACGGCGTCGGTAGTTCAAGGCCGCCCTCAAGGGCGATGCGTCGCTGGTTCAAGGCCGCCTGCAAGGGCGATCGACGGCGCCCGGCAACCACCGCTACGTATCGTTGGCCCGACACACGCAGTGACGGGGAAGGCGGGCCATCGGTGGCAGCGGACGCGGTGCGCGTACAAGGACTCTGGAAAAGGTTCGGCGAGCAAGTGGCGGTCGCCGGCATCGACCTGACCTTGCCTGCAGGCAAGTTCATCGGCCTGGTCGGCCCGAACGGCGCGGGCAAGACCACCACCCTCTCGATGGTCACCGGTCTGCTCCGCCCCGACCAGGGCAGCGTCGAGGTGGTCGGGCACGACGTGTGGCGCGACCCGGTCGAGGTCAAGGCCAGGATCGGGGTGCTCCCCGAGGGACTGCGGCTCTTCGAGCGGCTCTCGGGGCGCGAACTCCTGTCGTACACCGGACGGTTGCGCGGCCTGCCTCCCACGGAGGTGGAGAAGCGGGCGGGCCAGCTCCTCGACGTACTCGACCTGAGCGGTGCGCAGCACAAGCTGGTGGTGGACTACTCGACCGGTATGCGCAAGAAGATCGGGCTCGCCGCCGCGCTGCTCCACAATCCCGAAGTGCTCTTCCTCGACGAGCCGTTCGAGGGCGTCGACCCGGTCTCCGCGCAGACCATCCGCGGGGTCCTGGAGCGCTACACCGCCTCCGGCGCGACCGTGGTGTTCTCCTCCCACGTCATGGAACTCGTGGAGTCCCTGTGCGACTGGGTCGCGGTGATGGCCGCGGGGCGCATCAGGGCGCACGGCCCGCTCGACTCGGTACGCGGGGACGCGCCGTCGCTGCAGAGCGCGTTCCTCGAACTGGTCGGCGCCAACGGCCGGGACGCGGGAGAGACCCTGGACTGGCTGGGCGGCGGTCCCCGATGAGCACCGCCACCGCCGCCGTCACGGCGTCCCCGCGAGCGCTCACCTCCACCTTCGTACGGCTGAAGCTGTCGCTGCTGCGCAACGGACTGCGCCAGTCCGCGGGCCGCAGGGCCGCCTATATCGCCTCGGTCGTCGTGACGCTGCTCGTCGCGGCGCTGCAGCTGCTCGCCCTGATCGCGCTGCGCGGCAGTACGCATGCTCCGAGCGTCACGGTCATCGCGATTGCCGTCCTGGCGCTCGGCTGGGCGGTGATGCCGCTGTTCTTCCCCAGCGGTGACGAAACCCTCGACCCGACGCGCCTCGTGATGCTGCCGCTGCGACCGCGGCCCCTGGTGCGGGCGCTGCTCGCGGCCTCGCTCGTCGGTATCGGCCCGCTGTTCACGCTCTGCCTGGTGGCCGGTTCGGTGATCGCGGTGGCGCGGGGCGGGGCGGCCTGGGTCACCGGGCTTGTCGCGATCCCGCTGACGCTGCTGCTCTGTGTCGCCTTCGCACGGGCCATGGCGGCCGCGAACATCCGCCTCCTCAGCAGCCGCAAGGGCCGTGACCTGGCGGTCCTGAGCGGTCTGCTGATCGCGGTGGGCGCGCAGCTGGTCAACTTCGGGGCGCAGCGGCTCGGTACGCCCGGCGGGCTCTCGAAGCTCGATCCCGTGGCGGATGTCCTCCGCTGGATCCCGCCGTCGGCGTCGCTCGGCGCGGTCGACTCCATGGGCAGCGGCGCCTACGGCACGGGACTGGCCCAACTCGCCCTGTCCGTCGTGGCGTTGCTGCTCGTCCTGGCGTTCTGGCGGCGCAGTCTGACCCGCCTCATGACCACCCCGGACGGTTCGACGCTGCAGGCGGCGGAGCCGTCACGGGACAAGGCGCGCGGCGGCGGTCTCGCCCGCTTTCTGCCGCCGGGGCGCACCGGCACGGTGATGGAGCGCAGTCTGCGCTACATCTGGCGCGACCCGAAGACCAAGGCGGCCTGGGTCACTTCGCTCGCGATCGGTCTGATCGTGCCGTTGTTCAACGCGCTCCAGGGCACGGGCTCGGTCTATTTCGCCTGCTTCGCCTCGGGCATGCTCGGCGTCCTCATGTACAACCAGTTCGGCCAGGACACCTCGGCGTTCTGGATGGTGGCCCTGACGATCTCCTCGCGCCGGGACGCGTATACGGAACTGCGGGCCCGCGCTCTGGCGCTCGCCGTGGTCACCCTGCCGTACGCGACGTTCGTGGCGGTCCTGACGACGGCCGTGCTCGGCGACTGGGACCGGCTCCTGGAGGTGCTCGGCCTGTCACTCGCGCTGCTCGGCGCGATGATCGCCACGGGCGCCTGGTCCTCGGCCCGCTTCCCGTACTCGATCCCGCAGGAGGGCTACAAGAACGTGGCGCCCGGCCAGGCGGGCCTTGCGTGGATCTCCATCTTCGGCGGGATGGTCGCGGCGGCCCTCCTCTGCGCACCGTTCCTCGCGCTCACGATCTGGCTCCATGTCTCCGGCCAGGAGGGCGCCCTCTGGCTGCTCTTCCCGGCCGGCGCCCTCTACGGCTACGCAATCACGCTGGCGGGCCTGAAACTGGCGGCCCCCAGCGTCGCGACCCGCCTCCCGGAGATCCTCACCGCGGTGAGCAAGGGGTAGACGACGAGGGGGGCGCCCGGCGAGCAGGGGGCCCCGGCGAGCAGGGGGCCCCGGCGAGCAGGGCTCGGGCGGCGAACGAGGGCTCGGCGGCACGCAGGAGTTGGGCGGGCGAGCAGGGCTCGGCGGCACGCAGGAGCTGGACGGCACGCACAGGCGGGGCGGCGAGCAGGGGCTCGGCGGCACGCAGGGGTCGGGCGGGCGAGCAGGGGCTCGGCGGCGAGCAGGGCTCGGCGGCATGCACAGGCGGGGCAGCGAGCGGGGCTCGGCGGTGCGCAGGGGCAGGGCGACGAGCGAGGCTCGGCGGCACGCAGGAGCTGGACGACACGCAGGGGCGGGGCGGCGAGCAGGGCTCGGCGGTGCGCAGGGGCGGGGGGATCGGGTCCGGTCGGGCCCGGTCTCAGCCGATCAGAACACCGTCCAGAAATGGCTCGATTGCTTCGCGCCAGGCTTCCGGCTGGTCGTAGTGGACGAGGTGGCCGGCGTCGGGGACTTCGGCGTACGCACCTCTCGGGAGGACGCGGACCATCTCCTGGGCCTCCGCCCGGCCGAGTTCGCCGTCCAGGCCGCGGACCACGAGGGCGGGGCACTGGACTTGGGCGAGCTCTTCCCAGTGCGCGTCATAGACCCAGGTCGCGCGGGAGGTCAGCATCTGGTCGCGGTCGAAGACGGGGCGCCAGCCGTCCTCCGACTCGGTCATCACCTCGGCGTAGAACTCGCCGCGGGCGGGGTTGGGGCGCTCGACCCAGGGGTCGTCCTCACCGAACCACTTGCGTACGTCGGCGAGGGTCGCGAAGGGGACGGGCCAGGCCTTGAACCAGTCGGCCCACTCGCGCTGGGACGCGGCGCCGAGCGCGGAGGCCCGCATATCGCAGATCACCAGGCCACGGACGAGGTCGGGGCGGCGCGCGGCCAGCTGCCAGGCCGTGAGGGCGCCCATCGAGTGGCCGATCAACACCGCGGGGGCGAGGCCGAGTTGGACGAGGGCGGCCTCCGCGTCGTCCACATAGGCCTCGCGGGTGTACGGGCCTTCCGCTGGTTTCTCGCTCTGGCCGTGGCCGCGCTGGTCGAGTGCGACCGCGCGATGGCGCTCGGCGAGCCAGCGGGCCGTGCCGGCCCAGTGCGAGGCACGGCCCATTAAGCCATGCAGCAACAGCACCCCGGGCGCCCCGTCCACCTCCTTCGTCTTCGGAGGGTCCGCGAACTCCCAGGCGGCGAGGCGTGCGCCTCCCGCCCCGGTCACGTCGATGCGCCGCACCATTTGTCTGGCACCCCCCTTACTACGGGCCACGTCCCTGCATCACGCCGTACGTCTAACGTACGGGCACGCTATCGAACCCCCATTCGAAAGCGGCGTTTCTGGCGAGAACACCCCTCATTCGAGTGACCACACTCAAGGATTGACCGGCGCGGCCGAGGGGAGATCTTCAACGGGAGGCGGACCGCTCGGGGAAAACGGTCCGAGGGGATTGACCCTGGGAGCTCGGGGCTCCGGGTCAGCACAGGGGAGGACAGGCCTCGGCGCCGCAGGGCGCCGGGGCCCTCCCCATTTTCACGGCACATCCGCACCCACCCCCCATCCGACCCGGCGGGTCATATGCCTCACGCGACAGCCTTGCACGCAAACCGCTCGGCTGCTGCGATTCCGCACAGTGAATCTTGGAATCGTACTCCCAAGTGCCGTTGCACGTGGGGCAGTTGAGCCGAAGCGGCAAAGACCCTGGTGACCGGCCCGAGGTCAGGCCGAGGCCGGCCCGGAGTCAGGCCAAGGCCGGCCCGGAGTCAGGCCGAGGCCGAGCCGAGATCGGCCCGAAGTCAGCGCTTGGCCACGAAGACATGCGAGGCGATGTCCGCCTCCAGCTCCGCCGCCTCACCGCTGCTGCCGACCAGGACCCCGCCCGCGGACTGCGTCACGCTCACCACCGCACCCGGCTGCACACCGGCACGCCGCAGCGTGTACATCAGCTGGGCGTCGGTCTGGATCGGCTCGCCGATCCGGCGCACCACGACCGTCTTGCCGTCACCGCCCGCGTCCAGGTCGGCCAGGCTGACCATGCCCTCGTCGAGGAACGGGTCGGCCTCGGCCTTCTCGCCGAGCTCTTCGAGCCCGGGGATCGGGTTGCCGTACGGCGACTCGGTGGGGTGGCGGAGCAGCTCGAGGACGCGGCGCTCCACGGCCTCGCTCATCACGTGCTCCCAGCGGCAGGCCTCCGCGTGCACCTGCTCCCACTCCAGGCCGATCACGTCGACGAGCAGGCACTCGGCGAGCCGGTGCTTGCGCATCACGCGGGTGGCCAGACGGCGGCCCTCCTCGGTGAGCTCCAGATGACGGTCGCTGGCGACGGACACCAGTCCGTCCCGCTCCATGCGCGCCACCGTCTGGCTGACCGTCGGGCCGCTCTGGTCGAGCCGCTCGGCGATCCGGGCACGCATGGGGACCACACCTTCCTCTTCGAGTTCGAGGATGGTGCGGAGATACATCTCCGTCGTATCGATCAGTCCGGACATACGTGCCCCTCATGCTGTGACAGATAGATCTAGATCGTCCTGCGCTGGCCCTGACTCAATTCTGACGCATACCGCCGACAACCGTGCCGCGCCAGGGAAGACGGCCTCGGCAGCACTTCGGCCGGAGCCTCCGTGCCCGCCCGGGCCGCCCTCGTGAGCCGTATTGACAGGGCACTGGTCCAGACCGCAACGTGATCCGCGGCACGCACGCCCTGCCTCTGTGCGCACGCCTCACGCACCTCAACACATGTCTCCGTACGTACCTTCCCGGGAAAGGCCCTCGGCGATGAGCCCCAAGAGCGGCACCAGCGAGAGCGGCAGCAGCGAGAGCGGCGAGAGCAAGCTGGCCGGACAGTACTTCGACGCCGCGATCGGCCTGCTCGAGCGGGTGCGTGACGAGGAAGCGGGGGCCGTCACCGCAGCGGCCCGTGCCATCGCCGACACCGTCGAGTCCGGCGGCCGGCTCTTCGCCTTCGGCGCCGGGCACTCCTCGCTGTCCGCGCAGGACATCGTCTACCGCGCGGGCGGTCTCGCCCTGATGAACCTGCTCGCCGTGCCCGGGGTCGTCGGCGTGGACGTCATGCCCGCCACGCTCGGCTCCGCCCTTGAGCGGGTCGACGGCCTCGCGGGCGCCGTGCTCGACACCAGCCCCGCCAAGCCGGGCGACGTCCTCGTGATCATCTCCCTGTCGGGGCGTAACGCCCTGCCCGTCGAGATGGCCATGAACGCCCGCGCGCTCGGCCTGAAGGTGATCGGTGTGACGTCGGTGGCGTACGCGTCCGAGACCAAGTCACGCCATGTGTCCGGGACCTACCTCAAGGACCACTGCGACATCGTGCTCGACAGCAAGATCGCGGTCGGGGACGCGGAGCTCACCGCGGAGGGCGTGGCCGCGCCGTTCGGGCCCGCGTCGAGTGTCGTCACCAATGCCCTGCTGCAGGCCATGATGGCCGCCGCCGCGGGTGAGCTGGCCTCCCGCGGGATCGATCCGCCGATGCTGCGCTCGGGCAATGTCGACGGCGGGCACGAGTGGAACGGGCGGGTGTTCACGGAGTTCGGGGACCGGATCTTCTACCGGCGGTAGCGCTCTGCGGGGTTTTCGGTACACCACCTGCGGGTGCGTCGTGGCTGGTCGCGCAGTTCCCCGCGCCCCTTCGGGGCACGAACAAGTCACACCGAACTTCCTTGATCAGCCGCCCGTCACCGCCTGTGCCAGATCCAGAGCCGCCGCCACGCGCGTGGCCACGCTTTCCGCGTACACCGCGTCCGTGCGCTCGAAGGCCGTTCTGCTCGCGCCCCGCAGGAACGTCACCACCCCGAGCGTCACGCCCCGGCTGCGCAGCACCACACACAGGGCGTGGTTCGCGTCCCGTGGCCACCGCCTCGTCGTGGCCCACTCCTCGGCCGCCGTCGCGGAGGCCACGCCCGCGCTGGCCCGCACCGAGCCGGTCCTGGCCGCGCACTGGAGCGCCGGGTGGCCTTCCGCGTACCGCACCGGGAGGCCCGCCTTGTCCATCTGGACCACGGGGCCCGGCGCCTCGGCGGGACTGGCCGCGACGCGCACCAGGCGCGGTGTCTCGGGCGCCGCCGCCGGGTCGAGGACATCGATCAGGGCGTGGTCGGCGAACCCGGCGAGCGCGAAGTCCAGGTGGACCGTGGCCGCCTCCATCGGGGACTCGCACTCGGCGGCGGCGCGCGCCGCACGGTGCAGCTGATTGCCGCGGAAGCGCAGCTGTGCCGCCTCCTGCTCGGCGAGCTTGGCCTCGGTGATGTCCTGGAACAGCCAGCCCACTCCGAGCGGCACCGGCTCCTCGGCGAGCGGCGAGGCGAGCCGCAGGAAGCCGCTGCGCCAGCACCGCCGCTGGTCGGCGGACGGGCTCTCGTCCCCGCGCACCGACACCCACAGCTCGGCGGGCGCGGGCGGCGCGCCTTCCGCCAGTACGTGGGCGAAGGCGCTCTCCAGCTCCTCGACGCCGTGCCCGAGCAGTTCCCCGAGCGGACGGCCGAGCAGGGTCGTACGCCCGGTGCCCAACAGGCGGGCCGCGTGCGCGTTGACGACGGCGGGCCGCAGGTCGGCGTCGACCAGGACCACGCCCCAGGAGGCGTCCTCGAAGAGGGCCTCGCTCAGGGCGATGGACCGTTCCAGGTCGATCTGTGTGTGGACCTCGCTGAACGCGCAGTAGACCCCCGCGGGTTTGCCGTCGGGGCCGCGCACCGCCGCGGACTGGGTGCGCACGAGGACCCGGCCGCCGTCCTTGGTGAGCAGCGCGAACTCGTGCACCTGGCGCCCCGGCGCGGTCATCGCGGAGAGCAGCCGCTCCTCGACCCCGGCGGCGTCGGCGGTTCTGACCGCCCAGCCGGCGAAGCCCTGCCGCCCCACGGCCTCGGCCGCGGTCCAGCCGAGGATCCGCTCGGCCTCGCGGTTCCAGTGTGTGACGACCCCGTCGGCGTCGAACGCGCACAGGGCGGCGTCCATGCCGTCGAGAAGCGCGGCGAGAAGGTCGTCGGAGGCAGGGCCGTCGCGCCCCGTGCCGTCGTCGGGTCCGGGGTCGTGGTCGCCCGGTCCCATGGAGTCGGTCGTTCCCTTGTGCCGGGAAGCACTCACCTGGCCACCCCCTGCAGGACGAGTACGCCTGTCGGCATGTACTGCACGGGATCATTGAACTCGAACGTGACGCAGCCCACACCGAGTTCGCGGAAAAAGTTGCTTCCCGAAAATTCGGTTGTGGGGCTCCGCGGTGGTTCCTAGGGTGGGATCACTTCGGAAAGGAGGTGGTTCGGCAGATGTATGCAAACCGGACAGGAGAGGTGACTGCGGGCTAGCGGCCCTCCCCCTAGCTCTCGACTTCGCTCGAGCAGGGGGAACCCCCATCGCACTCACCTGCGGTGCCGGACCAGCGCGCGAGCGAAGCGCGCAGCCGGCCAATCCAACGCAGTCACCCGATCCGCGGGCCGCCGGTAAGTCCGGCCGGCTTCCCGCCGCTTCACGCGGCGGGAACCATGGCCCGCGGATCGTCTGCGTTCCGGGGGTCTCGGTGTGCCGGCGTACGTGACGTGCCGCCTTGTCGCAGTGACGTCAGTGCTCGATGGCGCCGAAGCGACTTCAGTGCTCGATGGCGCCGATGTCCTCGTACCCCTCGATCGCCCGCGGGTTGCGGAAGCCGGGCCCCACATAGCGGGCGGACGGCCGCACGAGCCGGCTCGTGCGCTTCTGCTCCAGGATGTGCGCGCTCCAGCCCGCGGTGCGGGCGCAGGTGAACATCGAGGTGAACATGTGCGCGGGCACCTCGGCGAAGTCCAGGACGATCGCGGCCCAGAACTCCACGTTCGTGGCGAGGACCCGGTCGGGGCGGCGGGCGTGCAGCTCTTCCAGAGCGGCGGTCTCCAGGGCCTCGGCGACCTCGAAGCGCGGCGCGGCGAGCTCCTTGGCGGTACGGCGCAGAACGCGGGCACGCGGGTCCTCGGCGCGGTAGACACGGTGCCCGAAGCCCATCAGGCGCTCGCCCTTGTCGAGGGCCTGCTTGACGTACGCCTTGGCGTCGCCGGTGCGCTCGATCTCCTCGATCATGCCGAGGACACGGGACGGGGCGCCGCCGTGCAGCGGACCCGACATCGCGCCGACCGCCCCGGAGAGCGCCGCCGCGACGTCCGCGCCGGTCGAGGCGATGACCCGGGCGGTGAACGTGGAGGCGTTCATGCCGTGCTCGGCGGCCGAGGTCCAGTAGGCGTCAACTGCCTTGACGTGCTTGGGGTCCGGCTCGCCGCGCCAGCGGATCATAAAGCGCTCGACGACGGACGAGGCCTTGTCGATCTCACGCTGCGGCACCATCGGCAGACCCTGGCCGCGCGCCGACTGGGCGACGAAGGACAGGGCCATGACGGCGGCACGGGCCAGGTCGTCGCGGGCGGTCGCCTCGTCGATGTCGAGCAGCGGCTTCAGACCCCACACCGGGGCGAGCATGGAGAGCGCTGACTGCACATCGACACGGATGTCGCCGGAGTGCACGGGGATCGGGAACGGCTCCGCGGGCGGCAGACCGGGGTTGAACGCGCCGTCGACGAGCAGGCCCCACACATTGCCGAAGGAGACATGTCCGACCAGGTCTTCGATGTCCACTCCGCGGTAGCGGAGCGCGCCTCCTTCCTTGTCGGGTTCGGCGATCTCCGTCTCGAACGCGACGACTCCTTCGAGTCCGGGTACGAAGTCGGACATCAGGCGGCTCCTCTTGATGTGTACAGATACGTACAGATACGTGCAGGTGCGGCAGACAGTCACGGTCAGATGTGGTCGGGCCTAGCCGGTTCCGCGGTCCGTCTCGAAGACTCGCGGTCCGGGTCGGTCATCGCGGTGATTCCCCGTACGCCTTGTGGTCACCCGGCCTTGTGGTCACCAACCGGCTCAGGGGGTGTCAGGGGACGATATCTCTTAGTGCCACCTTTGGGGAGTCCCGACGGCACTCAGTGCCACGGGAGGGGCATGAACCCTCCGCCGAGTGCGGCAAGATGAGCCCTGTGAACGATCGCGACCTTGACGCTCTCGACGGACTCGACCCGGCGGCCATGCGCCGTCAGTACCGCGCCGACGGCATCGATGTGACGGCCATCGCCGCCGACCCGATGGAGCAGTTCGCGCGCTGGTTCAAGGAGGCCGCGTACGCGGAGCGCCAGGGTGCGCTCTACGAGCCGAACGCCATGGTCGTGTCCACCGCGGACGCCGAAGGCCGGCCCAGCTCACGCACGGTGCTCCTGAAGGGGTACGACGAGCGGGGCTTTGTCTTCTTCACCAACTACGGCTCCCGCAAGGCACAGGACATCGCCGCGAACGCCCATGTCTCGCTGCTCTTCCCCTGGCATCCGATGGCCCGTCAGGTCATCGTGGGCGGTGCCGCGTTGCGCACCGGGCGGGACGAGACGGCGGCGTACTTCCGCACCCGGCCGCATGGCTCACAGCTCGGCGCGTGGGCAAGCTCACAGTCGTCGCCGATCTCCGCACGCGATGAACTCGAGCGTTCCTACGCCGAGTTGGAAGCGCGCTACCCGGAGGGCGAGCAGGTGCCGGTGCCGCCGCACTGGGGCGGTTTCCGGGTGGTGCCGCAGAGCGTGGAGTTCTGGCAGGGGCGGGAGAACCGGCTGCACGACCGGCTGCGGTACGTGCGGGCGACCGGGTCGGACGAGTGGCGTGTGGAACGTCTGGCTCCGTAACGGCCGCCGTCGGCCCGGCCGAGCGGAGTGCCTCGTCAGCCCAACAGCGTGCCCCGTCGACTCAGCCGAGCGCCTCGTCGAGTCAGCCGAGCGCCTCGTCGAGCAGCTCGGCCCACTGCGCCACCACCCGCTCGCGCCGCCCCCGGTCGTCCGTCAGCAGATTGGCGAGGCCCAGGCCGCGGGCCATGTCGAGGAGGCCCTGCACGCTCTCGCGCACCCCGGGCCGTGACTCGTCGGCGCCGAGAAGCTCGACGGCCATCCGGTGTGTCTCGCGCCCCACGCGGGCCTCGAGCTCCGTCACGCGCGCGTGCAGCTGCTCCTCGTTGGACGCGGCGACCCACAGGTGCAGGGCGGCCCGGAACAGCGGCCCGGTGTAGAGATCCACGAGCGCGGCCACGACGGCCCGGCGGCCCTGGGCGGCGAGTCCCCGCAGCGCGGTCGAGCGCTCCTCGGCGACGTACTCGACCGCGGCCGTGAACAGGTCCTCACGGGTCGGGAAGTGATGCTGCGCGGCGCCGCGCGAGACGCCCGCGCGCTCGGCGACGACGGTGACGGTGGAACCGGTCCAGCCGTGCTCGGCGAGACAGGCGACGGCAGCTTCGAGCAGCCGCTGCCGGGTGGCACGGCTGCGGTCCTGCTTGGGGTAGCGCTCGCCCTGAGCGGACTGGCCGCCCTGAGCGGACTGAGCGGACTGAGCGGACTGGCCGCCCTGAGCGGACTGAGCCTGGGTCACAGCACCCATGCGGGGTCCCGTCGTTCGAAGAATGCGGTCATGCCTTCGCGCGCTTCCTTGGTGGCGAACAGGGAGGCCGAACGCTGCACCAGATCCTCCGCGTCACGGTCGAAGGTCTCCAGGACTGTAGCCGTGACCAGGCGCTTCGCCTCGGCCAGGCCCTGTGGAGAGGCCTTGCGCAGCGCACCGGTCACCTCGTCCACCGCCTGGTCGAGATCATCCACGGCCTCCGTGAGCAGCCCGCAGGCCGCCGCACGCTCGGCGTCGAACCGCTCCCCTGTCAGGTAGTAGCGGGCGGCCGCACGCGGCTCCATGCGGGGCAGCAGCGGCAGCGAGATCACGGCGGGGGCGACCCCGATCCGTACCTCCGTGAAGGCGAAGTCCGACTCCCTGGTGGCGAGCGCGATATCGCAGGCGCCGAGCAGGCCGAGCCCGCCGGCCCGCACATGCCCGGCCACCCGCGCCACCACCGGCTTGGGCAGCTCGACGAGCTGCCGCATCAGGGCCACGAACGAGTACGGGCTCGGCGGCTCCTTCAGGTCGGCGCCCGCACTGAACGTCGAGCCGCTGTGGGCGAGGACGACCCCCCGTACGTCCGGGTCCTTGCCGCAGTCCGCGAGAGCCCCGGCGAGTGCGGTGACGAGCGCGGCCGAGAGCGCGTTGCGGTTCTCCGGGGCGTCCAGGGTGAGGGTGGTGATGCCGTGGTCGTGCGTCACCCGCAGGTGCGTCATACATGTTTCCCTTCGCGGTCGCGCAGTTCCCTGCGCAGGATCTTTCCGCTCAGTGCCCGCGGCACGGCGTCGGTGAACTCGACCCGGCGGACCTTCTTGTACGGGGCGACGCGCTCGGCGACATAGGCCATCACCTCGTCCCCGGTGAGCCCGGCGCCCGGCTGCGCGACCACATACGCCTTGGGCACCTCGGTGCCGTCCTCGTCGTACACCCCGATGACCGCGGCGTCCGCGATGCCCTCGTGGGTGAGCAGCAGGGCCTCCAGCTCGGCCGGGGCGACCTGGAAGCCCTTGTACTTGATGAGCTCCTTGACCCGGTCGACGACGAACAGCCAGCCCTCGTCGTCGACTTGGCCGATATCGCCGGTGTACAGCCAGCCGTCCGTGTCGATCATGTCGGCGGTGGCCTCGGGCAGCCCCAGATAGCCCTTCATGACCTGTGGCCCGCGGATGGCGATCTCACCGCGCTCGCCCGGGCCCGCGTCCTTGGCCGGGTCGTCGAGCGACACGAGCCGCATCTCGGTGCCGGGGATCAGCTTGCCGACGGTGCCGGGCGGAGGATTGTCCACGTCGAGCGGGACGAGGTGGGTGCACGGCGACAGCTCCGTCATGCCGTACCCCTGGATCACCGCGGGCAGGCCGAGACGCCGGGCGCAGGCGTCCGCGAGGTCCGCGTCGAGCGGGGCGGCGGCGCTGAGCACGAACCGCACCGACGACAGGTCGTACCCGTCGACCGCCGGATGCTTGGCCAGGGCCAGGACGATCGGCGGGGCGACATACAGGCCGGTGATGCGGTGCTTCTCGATGGCGCCCAGGAACGTGTCGAGTTCGAAGCGGGGCAGGACGACGACGGTGGCGCCGTTCCGCAGTGGGGCGTTGACCAGCGCGGTGAGGCCGTAGATATGGAAGAACGGCAGCACCGCGAGGACCCGTTCACCGGGCCCGAGCGGCATCACCGGGTGCAGCTGCGCCAGGTTGGTGGCGATGGAGCGATGCGTCAGCATCACGCCTTTGGGGATGCCGGTGGTGCCCGAGGAGTACGGCAGCGCGGCGAGGTCCTCACCGGGGTCGATGGCGATCTGCGGCTCGGGGGCGGTGGAGGTGGTCAGATCGAGGACGGACCGGTGCCCTTCGGCCTGGTCGCAGACGAATATCTCCCTTATCCCGCCGACCAGTTCGGCCGCCTGCCGTGCGGTGTCCAGGAGCGGTGACACGGTGACGATCCAGCTCGCCCCCGAGTCGCGCAGCTGCTTGGCGAGCTCCTCGGGGGTGGCCAGCGGGTGCACGGTCGTCACGGCGGCGCCGGCGCGGGTCGCGGCGTAGAACACCGCGGGGAACACGATGGTGTTGGGGCTGTGCAGGGCGAGGACGTCGCCCTTGCGCAGACCGGCCTCCGCGAGGGCGGCGGCGATGCGGCGGTGGCCGGTGTCGAGTTGGGCGTACGTGAGGGTGGTGCCGGTGACTCCGTCGATGAGGGCGGGGGTGTCGCCGTAGTTCCCGGCGTGCCCCAGGACCACGTCGTGGATGGCCTCGTTCAAGGGCTGTACGTCGGCGTACTCGCTGCGCAAGACCATGGGTCTGCCCTCCTGGGAAGGTGTACTCCGGCTGCCGCTGGGTGGATGGATTCTTCCCCTACCCCGCCCCTTCCCGGAAGTCCTGAGCGGACGGCTGTCCTCAATCGCCGGACGGGCTCAATTTTGAGCCCGTCCGGCGATTGAGGACACGGGGCCTGGCGGCGCATCAGTAGGACTTCGGCAGCCCGAGCGTCTGGTGGGACACATAGTTCAGGATCATGTCGCGGCTCACCGGAGCGATCCGGGCCACCCTCGACGCCGTGATCAGCGAAGCCAGGCCGTACTCGCGCGTCAGCCCGTTGCCCCCAAGGGTGTGGACCGACTGGTCCACGGCCTTCACGCACGCGTCGCCCGCCGCGAACTTCGCCATGTTCGCCGCTTCCCCGGCCGCCACGTCATCCCCCGCGTCGTACAGGTAGGCCGCCTTCTGCATCATCAACCGGGCCAGTTCCAGGTCGATATGGGCCTGCGCGAGCGGGTGGGCGATGGCCTGGTGGGCGCCGATGGGGGCCTTCCAGACGCTGCGCTCCTTCGCGTACGACACCGCGCGGCCGAGCGCGTAGCGCCCCATGCCGACCGCGAACGCCGCCGTCATGATGCGCTCGGGGTTGAGCCCGGCGAACAGCTGGAGCAGACCCGCGTCCTCGTCCCCGACGAGCGCGTCCGCGGGCAGCCGTACGTCGTCGAGGACCAGCTCGAACTGCTTCTCCGGGGCCTGGAGTTCCATGTCGATACGGTTCCGCTGGAAGCCCTCCGCGTCGCGCGGGACGATGAAGAGGCAGGGCTTGAGGCGGCCGGACTTCGCGTCCTCGGTGCGGCCGACGATCAGGGTGGCGTCGGCGATGTCGACGCCGGAGATGAACACCTTGCGGCCGGTCAGGAACCAGCCGCCGGTCTCGGGGTCGCGGCGGGCCGTCGTCGTGATGCGGTGCGAGTTGGAGCCCGCGTCGGGTTCCGTGATGCCGAACGCCATGGTGAGGCTGCCGTCGGCGAGGCCTGGCAGCCACTGCCGCTTCTGCTCCTCGGTGCCGAAGCGCGCGATGACGGTGCCGCAGATGGCGGGCGATACGACCATCATGAGGAGCGGACAGCCCGCGGCACCCAACTCCTCCAGGACGATGGCGAGTTCGGCTATGCCGCCGCCTCCGCCGCCGTACTCCTCCGGCAGGTTCACGCCCAGGTAGCCGAGCTTGGCGGCCTCCGCCCACAGTTCGTCGGGGTGGGCGTCACCGCGTACGACCTTGGTCATGTAGTCGCGTCCGTAACGGTTGCCGAGGGCCGCGACGGCGGCGCGCAGGGCCTGGTGCTCTTCGGTCTCGATGACAGGGCTCACGGGGTGTCCTCCTGGGTCTCCTGTACGACGGCGAGCAGCGCGCCGACCTCGACCTGGCGGCCGGGGGCGGCGTGGAGTGCGGTGAGGGTGCCGGAGACCGGAGCGGTGACGCGGTGCTCCATCTTCATGGCCTCCAGCCAGAGCAGCGGGGTTCCGGCGCGTACGGCGACGCCTTCGGCGATCCCCTCGGCGACCCGGACGACCGTGCCGGGCATGGGTGCGAGCAGGGAGCCCGGCTCCCGGTGTGCGGTGGGGTCGGGGAAGCGGGGCAGGGCGGTGAGCGCGGTGCCGCCGACGTACACGCGATGGCCTTCGCGGTCCCCTGCTCCGTACGCACGAACGGTGAACTCCCGCTGTACGCCGCCCACTTCGAGTACGACGGCATCGGCCGCGACCCGTACGACCCGGACGCCCTCGGCGCTGTATCCGGTGCGGGTGTGCCGGTAGCGCACCTCGTGCTCGGTGCCGTCCGGCTCGGTGCGGTACCGCTTGACCTGCGGCTGCGAGGGCAGATTGCGGAAGCCGCCGAACCGGGAGCGGCCGTGGGCGTCGGCGAGCGCGGCGGCGAGGGGCGCGTACGGGTCGGGCGCGGGTTCGGTGAGGTCCGCCAGATGCCGTTCGTAGAAGCCGGTGTCCATCCGGGCGGAGGTGAACTCCGGGTGCCGCAGTGAGCGTACGAGCAGCTCACGGTTGGTGACCGGTCCGTGCACCTCGGCCCGCTCCAGGGCTCCGGCGAGCTTGCGCACCGCTTCGGCGCGTGTGGGTGCGTACGCGACGGCCTTGGCCAGCATCGCGTCGTAGTGCACGCCGATGGTGTCGCCGTCGGTGTACCCGGTGTCGAGCCGGACGCCCGGCACGGCAAGGCGGTGCAGGGCGCCGGTCTGCGGGGCCCAGCCGGCGGCCGGGTCCTCGGCGTAGAGGCGGGCCTCCACCGCGTGCCCGCGCGGCGTCGGCGGCCCGTCTTCGAGGGCGGCGCCCTCCGCCACCTGGATCTGCAGCGCCACCAGGTCGACCCCGAACACGGCTTCCGTCACGGGGTGTTCCACTTGGAGGCGGGTGTTCATCTCCAGGAACAGGGGCTCCTGCGCACCGTCCGCGACGAGGAACTCGACGGTGCCCGCGCCGACGTACCCGGTCGCGCGTGCGGCCCGTACCGCCAACTCATGCAGTGAAGAGGTCAGTTCGGGGCCGAGGCCGGGCGCCGGTGCCTCCTCGATGACTTTCTGGTGGCGGCGCTGGAGGGAGCAGTCGCGGGTGCCGAGCGGCCATACGGTGCCGTGCGCGTCGGCGAGTATCTGCACCTCGACATGGCGTCCGCCCTCGACATACGGCTCGACGAAGACCTCACCGTCCCCGAAGGCACTGGCCGCCTCGGCACGGGCGGCCTCCAACGCCCCTCGCAACAGGCTGAGTTCACGTACGACACGCATACCGCGGCCGCCGCCGCCCGACGCCGCCTTCACGAGCACCGGCAGATCGTCCTCGGTGACCCGGTCCGCGGCCAGGGGCGCGATGCCCATCAGCTCCTTGGCGCGGGTCTTGGACGCCATCGCCTCGATCGCCTCGGGCGGCGGGCCGATCCAGCGCAGGCCCGCGTCGGTGACGGCGCGCGCGAAGTCGGCGTTCTCGGAGAGGAAGCCGTAGCCGGGGTGCACGGCGTCGGCGCCGGCCGCCTGCGCGGCCTTCACCACGAGGTCCCCGCGCAGATAGGTCTCGCCGGGCGCCGCCCCCGGCAGACGTACGGCGGCATCGGCCTCGCGTACGTGCAGCGCGTCCGCGTCGGCGTCCGAGTACACGGCGACGGTACGGATGCCCAGATCGCGGCAGGTACGGAAGATCCGGCAGGCGATTTCGCCACGGTTGGCCACCAACAGGCAAGTGATCACGGTGAGTTCCTCACATCCGGAAGACGCCGAACCCACCGCGCGCGCCCTCCACGGGCGCCGTGTGGATCGCGGACAGGCACAGGCCGAGCACGGTCCGGGTGTCGCGCGGGTCGATCACCCCGTCGTCGTAGAGCCGCCCGGACAGGAACATCGGCAGGGACTCGGACTCGATCTGCTGCTCCACCATGGCGCGCAGCGCGGCGTCGGCCTCGTCGTCGTAGGGCTTGCCCTTCGCGGCGGCGGACTGCCGGGCGACGATGGAGAGGACCCCGGCGAGCTGCTGCGGCCCCATCACCGCCGACTTGGCGCTGGGCCAGGCGAACAGGAAGCGCGGGTCGTAGGCGCGCCCGCACATGCCGTAGTGCCCGGCGCCGTACGACGCCCCCATGAGGACGGAGAGGTGCGGCACCTTGCTGTTGCTGACCGCGTTGATCATCATCGCGCCGTGCTTGATGATGCCGCCCTGCTCGTACTCCTTGCCGACCATGTATCCGGTCGTGTTGTGGAGGAAGAGCAGGGGGATGTCGCGCTGGTTGGCAAGCTGGATGAACTGTGCGGCCTTCTGCGACTCCTCGCTGAACAGCACCCCCTGGGCGTTGGCGAGGATGCCGACCGGATAGCCGTGCAGCGCCGCCCACCCGGTGGCGAGGCTGCTCCCGTACAGCGGCTTGAACTCGTCGAAGTCGGAGCCGTCGACGATCCGGGCGATGACCTCGCGCGGATCGAAGGGGACCTTCAGGTCGCCCGGCACGATGCCGAGCAGTTCGTCCGGGTCGTACTTGGGCGGCTGGACGGAGACGGGGTCCGGATCGGTGTGCGTCTTGCGCCAGTTGAGGCGGGCGACGACACGGCGGGCCTGGTGCAGGGCGTCGGGTTCGTCGGCGGCGAGGTAGTCGGCGAGGCCCGAGGTGCGGGCGTGCATCTCGGCGCCGCCGAGCGACTCGTCGTCGCTCTCCTCGCCGGTGGCCATCTTCACCAGCGGCGGCCCGCCGAGAAAGACCTTCGCCCGCTCCTTCACCATGATCACGTGGTCGCACATACCGGGGACGTACGCGCCTCCGGCCGTGGAGTTGCCGAAGACCACGGCGACCGTGGGTATCCCGGCCGCCGACGACTGGGTGAGGTGCTTGAACAGCGCACCCCCGGGGATGAAGATCTCCTTCTGCGACGGCAGATCGGCGCCGCCCGACTCCACGAGATGAATCGAGGGCAGCCGGTTGGCATGCCCGATCTCATGCGCCCTGAAGGCCTTCTTCAGCGTCCACGGGTTGCTCGCTCCGCCGCGTACGGTCGGGTCGTTGGCCGTGATCAGACACTCCACGCCGGACACGGTGCCGATACCGCAGACCATGGCGGCGCCCACGTGATAGTCGCTGCCCCAGGCGGCGAGCGGCGACAGTTCGAGGAAGGGGGTGTCCGGGTCGATGAGCAGCTCGATCCGCTCCCGGGCCAGCAACTTGCCCCGCTTCTTGTGCCGTTCGACATACTTCTCACCGCCCCCGGCGAGCGCCTTGCCGTGCTCGGTCTCCAGCTCGGTGAGCTTGTCGAGCATGGCGGCGCGGTGGGTGGCGTAGTCGGGATCCGCGGGATCGAGCGAGGACGGCAGGACCGTCACAGCAGTACCTCCGATACATGGCCAGCGGCCGTCACAGCAGTACCTCCGGAATGTTCAGGTGGCGGGAGCGCAGCCACTCCCCCAGGCCCTTGGCCTGCGGATCGAACCGTGCCTGCGCGGCCACGCCGTCGCCGAGCAGCCCTTCGACGACGAAGTTCAGGGCACGCAGATTCGGCAGTACGTGCCGACTGACCGTCAATTCCCTCGCCTCAGGCAGGAGTTCACGGAAGCGCTCGACAGTCAGCTCATGGCACAGCCACCGCCAGGCGTCGTCGGACCGCACCCATACGCCGACGTTGGCGTCCCCGCCCTTGTCGCCGCTGCGGGCCCCGGCGACCCTGCCGAGGGGCGCGAGCCGTGCGGGCCCCGGCGGCAGCGGCTCGGGCGCCTGCGGCTCCGGCACGTCCGCGAGCGTTCGCGTCGTCGCGGGCGGCGCAACGCTCTCCCTCGCCCCGTCCGGCAGCACGGCCACATGCGGTACGTCGCCCTGCGCGGTGTACTCGGCCCGGAAGACGCCGTAGGGCGCGCCCTTGCCGGGCGGCGCGGTGACGTGGAAGCCCGGGTAGCTGCCGAGGGCCAGCTCGATGGCGGCGCCGCTGACCACCCGCCCGACGGCGTCGGCGTCGGGGTCCCTGACGACGAGCCGCAGCAGTGCGCTCGCGGTCTCCTCGGTGGCGGCGTCGGGCTTGTCGGTGCGGGCGAGTTCCCAAGTCATCTCTTGGGGCCGGGACTTGGAACGCCCGAAGGCCTCCTCGACCTGGCTCTTCACAAGAGCCGCTTTCTCCTCGACATCGAGGCCGGTGAGCACGAAGACGACTTCGTTACGGAAGCCGCCGAGTCGGTTGAGTCCCACTTTGAGCGTGGGCGGCGGGGCCTCCCCGCGCGCCCCTTCGATCCGCACCCGGTCGGGTCCGTCCTGCCGCAGGCTCACGGTGTCGAGCCGGGCGGTGACGTCGGGTCCCGCGTAGCGGGCGGGCCCGGTCTCGTAGAGGAGCTGGGCGGTGACGGTGCCGGTGTCGACGGCCCCGCCGGTCCCTTCGTGCTTGGTGATGACACAGGTGCCGTCGGCGGATATCTCGGCGAGCGGGAAGCCGGGGCGGCGCATGTCATGCCCTGCACGTCCCGCACCTCCTGCATGTCCCGTGAAGCCCCTGAGGTCCATGAAGTCCGTGAAGAACGAGTAATTGCCGCCGGTGGCCTGCGTACCGCACTCCAGGACATGCCCGGCGACGACGGCTCCCGCGAGGGCGTCGTACTCCTCGGGCCCCCAGTCGAACCACCAGGCGGCGGGCCCGGTGACGAGTGCGGCGTCGGTCACGCGCCCGGTGACGACGATGTCGGCCCCGGCCCGCAGGCAGGCGGCGATGCCTCCGCCGCCGAGGTAGGCGTTGGCGGTGAGCACACCCTCGCCCCAGTCCCCCCGCCCCAGCAGGTCGTCCCCTTCGACGTGCGCGACGCGGACGGACACGCCGACACGCTCACTCAACTCCCTTACGGCGGCGGCAAGTCCGGCCGGATTGAGCCCCCCGGCGTTGACGACGATCCGCACGCCACGCTCCTTGGCGAGCCCGAGGCCCTCCTCCAGCTGCCGCAGAAAGGTCTTGGCGTAGCCGAGCTTCGGGTCGCGCAGCCGGTCACGGCCCAGGATGAGCATGGTCAGCTCGGCGAGATAGTCACCGGTGAGGACATCGAGTTCGCCGCCCGTGAGCATCTCGCGCAGCGCGTCGAAGCGGTCGCCGTAGAACCCGGAGGCGTTGCCTATCCGCAGCGCGCGCGTCACTCCCGGCCGCCCTTCCTGGTCCCCTTCATGGGCTGCCGGCCCGGCCCAGGCGGCCCCGCGAAGGCCTGGGCGATATCGAGCCAGCGGTCGGCGTCGGCGCCTTCGGCACGCAGGTCGAGATCGTCACGGTGGCCGCGCTGGGTGACGAGCACACAGAAGTCGTACGCGGACCCCATGACGCGTTGCGCGGCACCCTCGGGCCCGTACACCCACAAGTCGCCTTCCGGTGCCCGGAGTTCGATCCTGAAGGCCTCACTCGGCGGCTCCAGGGACCACACCCCGAAGGAGAAGTCCCTGGTCCGCACGCCGAGATGTACGACGTGCCGGATGCGGTCGGTGGGCGCCCGGGTCACCCCGAGGGCGTCGGCGACGTCCTGCCCGTGAGCCCAGGTCTCCATCAGCCGGGCGGTCGCCATCGAGGTGACGCTCATCGGCGGCCCGTACCAGGGCAGCCGCGTCCCGTCCGGCAGAGCCCGCAGCGCCTTCTGCAACTCCTCGCGCCCGCCCCGCCATTGGGCGAGCAGCTCGGCGGGCGCAAGCCCAGCCCCCTCCTCGGCCCCGTCGTCGACAAAGGACTCCGGCGCGGCGAGCGCCTTCTCGACCTCGCGCGCGAATCCCTCCGGATCGGTGGCCGCGAGCAGGGCGGCGGCATCGGTCCAGGCGAGATGAGCGATCTGATGGGCAACGCTCCACCCCGGCGCGGGCGTACTCACCGCCCACTGTTCGTCGCTCAACTCCCTGACGAGCAGGTCGAGTTCCTCGCCCTCGTCACGCAAGTCATCGAGCACGGGCACGGGATCGGACACGGCGCGCTCCCCTCACGGGATGTCATGTGAGGGGAGCATGGCAGCGGCGCCAGAAACAAGCAAGCGTGCTTGGATATTTCGGCTGGGGTGACGGGGTGCAGCTTGCGCATCCCGGTTCACGCAATGGCAGCGAAGCGCCACGCCGCGCCTCCCGCCGCCCCCTTCGCCTGACCGACTGCTGCCTGCGGCATCGAGCCCCTGACCGTGTGCAGCCGGAGCCCGCAGAGTGAGCCCGAGCCGCACCGAGACTTCACCCGGGCCATCAGCCACCCCGTTCGGCGTCCTCCGACTCGGCCAGGTGCACCCAGACCGTCTTGCCCGCGTCGCGAGGCCGTACGCCCCACGCCTGCGCCAGTGCGTCCACGATCAGCAGCCCACGGCCGGAGAGATCGTCCGGGCCGGGCTTGCCCAGCTCCGGCATCCGCCATCGGCAGGAGTCGGACACCTCCACGACGAGTACGCCATCGCGACAACTGAGGGTGAGCTCGAAGAACTCCGCGACGCCCGTCGCGTGGACGACCGCATCTGTGGCCAGCTCACTGACGACCAGGGCGGCAGGCTCGGCAAGTCCACCCAACCCCCACCCGTCGAGGGTGGTTTCGACATGCCTCCGGGACGCGGACACCGAGGTCCTGCGCATACGGAAGCGACGACTGCAGGCACGTCCCGACATGGACCCTCCAGAGGGGGACAGCAGAGGCCACGATCGCGGATCGTAAATCATTGGGCACCCTGCGTGACTCCCGCCGCACAGTACCGCTATTCACATAAAGCAGCAAGGTTAGAAAGGGGTCCGAACGACAGCACGTCACCTACTGTGTAAAGCGGCAAGGTCGCCAGGGCACTTCGGCCGCGCGGGAGGACATCATGAGTACCGGCAGGTGGGTCAGCACCTCCATGCCCTATCTGACACCGCATCAGGGGCAGGGTGATGTCTGGCAGGCCGAGGCGGCGTCCAAGGGCCGCAAGGGCAGCCAGCGAATCGTCCACGCCGGGGAGGTGCCCGCACCCACCGAAGTGGCCGGACTCTTCGGGCTCGCCGAAGGCGAACCGGTCGTCGTACGCCGCCGCCTGATCCTGCTCGACGAAGAACCGGTCGAACTGACGGACACCTACTACCCGTTGAGCATTGCTGGCGGAACCCGGCTCTCCGGCACAGCAAAGATCCCGGGAGGTGCCATCACGTACCTCGCCCAGCTCGGGCACACAGGCACACTCGTACAAGAGGACGTACGAGCCGCGATGCCCACCCTTGAGGAGCGGGAGACCTTGCGGATCGCCCCGGACGAACCCGTCCTGTACCTGACTCGCCTCACCCTCGACAAGGACGCCCGCCCCATCCAGGCCGACCGTATGACCATGCCCGCCGGGCGGCAGCAACTGCGCTACGAGATCAGGATCGGATGACCGTGCCCAAGGCCGAACCGGACTCCGCCGACCGTCGCTCGCTTCATGAGCGCATCGCCGCCGACCTGCGCGACGACATCATGAACGGCAACCTCGCACCGGGTGCGAAGCTCCCCTCGACCGTTGAGTTGAAGGAACGCTTCGACGCCTCCAATGCGACGGTGCAGAGGGCCCTGCAACTCCTCAAGGACGAAGGCCTGGTGATCGGCCGAGCGGGTGCGGCGGTGACGGTACGCGAGCATCGACAGCGCACCATGCGTCCGGCTTCCTACATGGCGCCCGCTCCGGCAGGAGCCCCCCACCGTTGGCTCACCGAAGCGGTCAAATTCGGTACGCACGCCCGCAGCGAGCTGCTTGACGTGGCGCAAGCTCACCCTCCGGCCGACGTACGCAAGGCACTCGGCCTCCCTGACGGCGGCATGGCGCTTCTGCGCCGGCAGATCCTCACCATCGACGAGGAACCGGTCGAACTGGTCGAGTCCTACTACCCGTTGGAGATCGCGCGGGGCACAGCGATTTCGCACCGCCGCAAGATCAAGGGCGGTACGCCGGTACTCCTCGCCGATCTCGGTCACCCGCCCCGGCTGAGCGTGGACCGCGTCTCGGCGAGGATTCCCACCCAAGAGCAGTACCGCGCCCTGCGTCTGCCCGGAAACGTTCCGGTCCTGCGCACGCTCCGCGTCGTCTACAGCACCGACGACCGGCCCATCGAGGCCACGGTCATGGCCAAGGCGGGCCACCTCTACGAGCTGCAGTACGAGTTCACGCCCGAGTGAGGGTGGGGCGGGTAGCCGAAGCATCGAGCGGTGCGCCGCCAAGCGCGGTGCCCACCTCGTGGGTGGGGGCGGGTGGGCGGGGAAGTGCGGGCACGCAACCCTACGCCGTACGCCGAACTCCGTACTCCGAGGCGTTTGCCCTCGGTCTGCGAGGGCGGGTGCCGCAACCGCCCGCCCTCGCGTGAAGACGCAGGGCCACCACGGCACCCCCAGGCGCAGGGCGCCCAGGACCGCCCACCGTGCCCATCCTGCAAGGTGACGGGACGGGACGGCCGCCGGTAAGGGCTGGTCAGTCGAACCAGCGGTCCCGCGCCAACTCCCCCGTCCGCGAAGGGTCCTCCAGGAGGGCCGCCACCTCGAACCGGCGGGGCCACTGGCCCGCTGCCCAGGCGAGGCCGGCGGCGACGCCCTCCAGGGTCGCCGCGTGGACCATGCCGTCCGGCGTGCGACGCCAGTCGAGTTCCGTGCCGTCGACGAGGAGCGCCTCGTGTTCGCGGTACGTGGCCGGCGTGGCGGCGCCCAGGAGTGCGCGTACCGAGGACGGCACCGGGTGCTCGACACCCGGCTCCGTCACCTCCGCCCGCACCGTCTCGCTGAGGCGCCGTACTTGGAAGAGCTCCGCGAGATCCGCGGCCCGCTTCGGAGCGACCGGGAGCAGGGGGCGGCCCGCCGCCAGGGGCAGCAGATCCGGGGCGTCCGCGATCAGCGCGACACCCGCGTCCACCACCGTGACCTCACCGTCGGCCACGGCCCGCAGCTCATCGGGCAGTGTCACCGCCTCGGGGTCCAGGTCCGCCAACGCGCCGTACAGGGCGTGGAGTTGAGGGGCCGACACCGGGCGGTCGGGGTCCGCGAGGCGGGACAGGAGCTCCGCCGCACCACCGGGCTCGTCGAGCAGCGCGGCCACCGTGGTGCGCACCCCGAGCGCCCGCAGCACCTGCTCGTCCTCGAACCCGCTCGCGTCCGCCTCCTCGTAAAGCCCGGACAGCAGCGGGTCGCCACCGGCCGCGCGCAGCCCCGCGGGGCGGCGGCCGTCGAGTACCGGATGGCCGCGCAGCCACCAGGCCGTGTAGGGGCGTACGGACTCCGTCGTGCCGTCGGGCAGCAGGACCCGTACGGGCTGGGTCAGGGCGTCCCGCAGCGGGGGTTCGGCGAGGAGGGCGAGGGCCTGGGGCCAGCGGTCGTCATCGACCAGGTCGAGGTCGCGCACGGCGACGATCTCCGTGGCGACGGGCGGCAGCGGAGTGTCCGGCAGCCGGTCGAGTACGTCCTCGCACCACACGTCGACGACATCGAGCAGACCCGCGTCGTCGGGTTCGGCGAAGTCCCCCTCGCGGGGCTCGAGTTCGTCCGGGTCGAGGACCACATCCGTGGCGCGCACCAGCGCGAAGTTGGCGAGGACCCCGCAGGCGGTCAGGGGCTGCTCACCCCAGCTGGCCGCCAAGTCCGCGTCCACATGGGCGAGTTCACCTTCCCGCATGACCGAGGCGAAGGGGCTGCCGGGCAGGACGAGCTCGCCCGCAGGGGCCGGTTCACCCTCCTCGTCGGGCAGCGCGAGCGCGCCGAGCCACGGTTCGTCGCCCGGCTGAAGCTCCGCGTCCCGCACCAGGGCGAGCACGATGTCCGCCAACTCCTCGGCGTCCAGGGCTTCTTCGTCCCAGATGTCGTCGTCGAGCGATGCGGCGACGGCGGCCCGCACCTGCGGGGTGGTGAGGACCGCGCGCGGCGTGGCGGGCAGCGCGCCGAGCTTCTCCAACAGCGGGTGCGTGGCGTCGGGGTGCGCGACCTTCAGGCCGAGACGGGCAAGACCCTCGGGGGTGTCGGACCCGGGCAGGAGGATATGGCGGGGCCCGATCGTCGTACGGCCGTCGGCCAGCGGAACGGGGAGCCCGGAGAGCCGGTCCGGGTCGACCCCGGCCAGCGAGTCGTAGAGCCGCCGCCACCAGCCGGGCGCGCGCTCCAGACCCGCGAGCCGGTCGACGGCGTCCTGCAGCGGGACCCGGGCCACACCGAGCGTACGCAGCTCCGCACGGCGTTCGAGCCCGGCGGGCAGCAGGGTCGGCAGGACCTCGGCGAGCACCCGGACCGTGTCCGCGCCCGCGCCTTCGACGACCTCGGCCTCGAAGGGCCGAAGCGCCACGGGCCGCCCCTCGTCGTCAGCACGGGCCCCCTCGTCCGCGTACTCAGAAGTGTCCTCGTCGGCAGCACTTCCGTCGGCGTACCCGGAAGCTCCCTCGGAGGATGCCGCCCCCGCCGCCACCGCGGGCGCCAGGAACGCCGTGCGCGGCAGCCGCTCCAGGACCGCCGCGCGCAGCGCCCCGTCGAGCGCGGCCGTGCCGAGCGGGCCGGGCACCAGGTCGATCGTGCCGGTCGACACCGGGCGCCATTCGGCGAGGAGTTCGGTGTACGCCTCGGCCGCGCGCCGCACCAGGAAGTCGGTGAGCGGCCCGGGGGCGGTATGCCGGCGGGTCGCGTCCAGCGGGAACGAGGCGATCAGCAGCGCCGGTACGCCGAGGGGTTCGTCGCTGGGAGTCGGCGCGTGCACGACGGGAGCGGTGCGGGGGCGCTGCGGGGCGCCGTCGGCGTCGACGGGCACGGCCCAGGTGACCGACCAGTGCGGGCGCAGCCGCTCTTCCACGGGGCGGCCGTCGAGGAGGTCGCGCTCCAGGCGGCCGTTGCGCTCGATCGTGCGCCAGCGGGTGGTGCCGTGCGCGGTGTCCTCGATCCGGGCGTACGGGCCGTCGTGGTCGCGGGTCAGGGTCCGCGTCCCCTCGGCGGTCTCGACGACGACTTCCGTGAGACCGGGCAGCGCGAGCAGGAGCGCGTCGTCGACGCCGTCGAGGAGCCGCTCGGCGAGGGCCTCTGCGGCCGGGTCGCGCAGCGGCAGGACGACGACGGTGTCGTAGGTGTCGGGTGCGCTGCCCTCGGCGGCGAACGGCAGCCGAAGCAGCGGTACGTGACCGTCGCGGCGGCGCAGTTCGTCACCGAGCTCCGGGCTATGCGCGGCGGCGGTCTCCTGGGCGAGCTCCCTGGCCTCGGCGAGTGACCAGCGCACACCGCCGCCGCGGCCGATCACGGCGGGTTCGTCGGTGACGGCGAGCACGGCCGCGAAGCCCACGCCGAACCGTCCGACGGTGGACTCGTCGGCGTCCCGCTTGGCGGAGGCGCGCAGGGTGCTGAGGGATTCGACGCCGGCCGTGTCGAGGGCGGCGCCGGTGTTGGCGGCGGCCAGGACACCGTCGCGCAGGGTGAGCCGGAGCCGGCCGGGGACCCGGGCGCGGGCCGCGGCGTCGGCGGCGTTCTGGGCCAGCTCGACGACGAGGCGGTCGCGGTAGCCGCCGAGCGCGAGGTCCTCTTCGGAGTTGGCGTCCTCACGGAAGCGGGCGGGTGCGGCGCCCCACGCGTCGAGCACGGACCGTCGCAGGCCCCCGGTGCCGAAGGGGTCGGCTCCTTCAGGCGCGGGCCGGACGAATCTGCTCACGGTGGTCCTCCTCGTCGGGGTGGGCTGCCGCCCGAAGGTACCCGGTGTGGGGCCGGGCCTTCCGCGTACCCCACCTGGAGGGAGGCCCACCGTGACCCGCTGTGCGTGTGTGCGACTTGCGCGGACGACGACGGCGTGGCCCCTGTGACGGGGCCACGCCGGGTCCTGCGCCGGGTTCCACGCGGGCTGTACGCAGGCTGCACGCGGGTTCTACGCCGGGAACTTCCGGTCCACCCACCGGAACACGAACTCGATCAGCGCCGCCGCTGCCACCGCGATGGCCACCGCCGACCACGGCATGGTGGTGCCGACCAGCTTCAGCTTGAAGAAGTCCTGCAGCCACGGCACGACCATGACCAGCAGGAAGCCCGCGCCCATCGCGCCGATCAGACAGATCCGCCACCACGTGTAGGGGCGGGCGATGATCGCCAGGACCCACATGGCGATGAGGAACAGGGTGAGCGTCGCCGCGCTGGTCTCGGCCTCGCGCGCCCCCGCGCCCGAGTAGTGGGCACGGGCGAGCAGATAGGTGGAGAAGGTCGCCACGGCCGCGACCGCGCCGCCCGGGATGGCGTAGCGCATGACGCGTCGTACGAAGTGCGGTTTGGCGCGTTCCTTGTTGGGGGCGAGGGCCAGGAAGAAGGCCGGTACGCCGATCGTCAGGGTCGACAGGAGCGTCAAGTGCCGGGGCAGGAACAGGTATTCCACCTGTGTGCAGACGACGAGCAGCGCGATCAGCACCGAGTAGACGGTCTTGACCAGGAAGAGCGTCGCGACCCGGGTGATGTTGCCGATGACACGACGGCCCTCGGCGACCACGGACGGCAGGGTGGCGAAGCTGTTGTTGAGCAGCACGATCTGGGCGACCGCGCGGGTGGCCTCCGAGCCCGAACCCATGGAGACGCCGATGTCGGCGTCCTTCAGGGCGAGGACGTCGTTGACGCCGTCTCCGGTCATCGCGACGGTGTGGCCCTTGGACTGCATGGCGCCGACCATGTCGCGCTTCTGCTGCGGGGTGACCCGGCCGAACACCGCGTTCTCGTCGAGGACCTTGGCCATCTCGGCCTGGTCCTCGGGCAGGGTGCGGGCGTCCACGGTGCGGTCCGCGCCCGGCAGGTTCAGCTTGCCGGCGACGGCGCCGACGGAGACCGCGTTGTCCCCGGAGATGACCTTGGCCTTGACGTCCTGTTCTTCGAAGTAGCGCAGGGTGTCGGCGGCGTCGGGGCGAAGCCGCTGCTCCAGGACGACCAGGGCCTGGGCGGCCGCGCCGTCCGCCACCGCCGCGTCGTCCAGCTCCTTGTCGGCGCGGGCCAGGAGCAGCACCCGCAGGCCCTGCTGGTTGAGCGCCTCGATGTCGTCGAGCGCGGGGTCGCTGTCGGGAAGCAGCACATCGGGCGCGCCGAGCAGCCAGGTCGAGCTCTCGCCGTTGCCCTCGCTGAAGCTGGCGCCGCTGTACTTACGGGCCGAGGAGAACGGCAGGGACTCGGTGCAGCGCCACTCCTCGCTGTCCGGGTAGGCGTCGATGATGGCCTGCAGCGAGGCGTTCGGCCGCGGGTCGGACTCACCGAGCGCGCCGAGGACCTTGCGTACGTAGGTCTCGTCCGAGCCGTTGAGCATCCGCAGCTCGGTGACGTCCATGCCGCCCTCGGTGAGGGTGCCGGTCTTGTCGAGGCAGACGGTGTCGACCCGGGCCAGGCCCTCGATGGCGGGCAGCTCCTGCACGAGGCACTGTTTCCGGCCGAGCCGGATCACGCCGATGGCGAAGGCCACGGAGGTGAGCAGCACCAGGCCTTCGGGGATCATCGGGACGATGCCGCCGACGGTGTAGGCGATGGACTCCTTGAAGTTGTCGTCCTTGACGACGAGTTGGGAGATCACCAGGCCGATGGAGGTGGGGATCATCAGCCACGTCACGTACTTGAGGATCGTGGAGATGCCGGAGCGCAGCTCGGAGTGGACGAGCGTGAAGCGGGACGCCTCTTCGGCGAGCTGCGCCGCGTAGGCCTCGCGGCCCACCTTGGTGGCGGTGAACGCGCCGCCGCCGGCGACGACGAAGCTGCCGGACATCACGATGTCGCCCGGCTTCTTCAGGACCGGGTCGGCCTCGCCGGTGAGCAGCGACTCGTCGATCTCCAGGCTCTCGGCCTCCGCACAGGTGCCGTCGACCACGATCTTGTCGCCGGGCCCGATCTCGATCAGATCCCCGAGCACGATCTCGGAGGTGGAGATCTCCGCCGCCCGGCCGTCACGGCGGACGGTGGGCTTGGCCTCACCGATGACCGCGAGGTTGTCGAGGGTCTTCTTGGCGCGCAGTTCCTGGATGATGCCGATGCCGGTGTTGGCGAGGATCACGTAGCCGAACGCGGTGTCCTGGAACGGCGCGACGAACATCATGATCACCCAGAGGACACCGATGATCAGGTTGAACCGGGTGAAGACATTGGCGCGGACGATATCGGCGGCGGACCGACTGCTGCGTACCGGAACGTCGTTGACCTCGCCGCGGGCGACCCGCTCGGCCACCTCCGCGGTGGTCAGGCCCGCCCGTCGCCCGCCACCACCCTTATCCGAGGCTTCGCCACACCCTTTATCCGCTTTGCCGGGAGGCGGAGCCGGATGTACGGGGTCCAGTTCGGCTCCGGCATCAATGGGAGCCCCGGTGCTGTCCGGCTCGGGACCCCCGGTGTCGATATGTGCCCGCTGCGTCATGGTCTCGACGGTACGGGGCGGGGGCGCCGTTCACTCGCCGACCTCCCCGGAATCAGGGGTGTGGCACCGGAAGATCCGACCTGGGTACTACACGAAGGGGACCTCGGCAGGACAACCGGACGCTACTTCTCCGCGTCGGCCGCCGCGCCTTCAGCAGCGCCTTCCGTCACACCTTCAGTCGCGCCTTTCGCCGCACGCTCCTGCGCCGCCGCCTGCTCCGCCGCGTGCCGCTTGAGCGCGGCGTCGCGCCCACGGACGTACCAGATGCCGATGAGCCCGAGCCCGGCGCCGGCCAGCGGGGTCCACACCCACCAGGTGTGACCGTTCTCGTCGAACCAGCTGTAGAAGGGCAGCTGCACGAGGAAGAGGACGAACCAGAGGATCGTGCCGCCGGTGATGGTGGCGACCACGGGGCCCTCAAGGGCCTCCGGCGCCTCGTGCTTGGGGGTCCACTTCGCCATGTGCACAGCTTACGAGGGGGCCGACGGTCCCCGTACACCCCAGGCGCCCCAGGTGTCTACGCGCGGAGATAGCGATTTTGGCCTTATGTATTCATACTGAAACGGCTTGAGTCTGACCACTTTCATTCGTAAGAAGCCACAAGGTAGGCGTGACTCGGCCACTTCCCGAAGTTCTTGGAAACCCGGCGAGTACCCGCCCCGTACCTCTGAGGTCGCGCATGCCCCCCTCGGCCCCGTCCACGGTCGACGACCCCAAGCTCCCGCCGTCGCAGCCGCCCACCAGCGGCATCGACCGCTACTTCAAGATCTCCGAGCGGGGCTCCACGCCGGCCCGTGAGATCCGCGGCGGCTTCGCGACCTTCTTCGCGATGGCGTACATCATCGTGCTGAACCCGATCATCCTCGGCAGCGCGAAGGACATGTACGGCCACCAGCTGGACAACGGCCAGCTGGTCACCGCCACCGCGCTGACCGCCGCGTTCACCACGCTCCTCATGGGTGTCATCGGCAACGTGCCGATCGCGCTCGCCGCGGGCCTCGGCGTGAACACCGTCGTCGCCCTGCAGCTGGCCCCCCGGATGAGCTGGCCGGACGCTATGGGCATGGTCGTCCTGGCCGGCTTCGTGGTGATGCTGCTCGTCGCCACCGGGCTGCGGGAGCGGGTGATGAGCGCCGTGCCGCTCGGCCTGCGCAAGGGCATCGCCATCGGTATCGGCCTGTTCATCATGCTGATCGGCCTCGTCGACTCGGGCTTCATCTCGCGGATGCCGGACGCCGCGCACACCACGGTGCCGCTGCAGCTGGGCGCCGACGGTCACCTCAACGGCTGGCCCGTCCTGGTCTTCATCCTGGGCGCGCTGCTCACGCTCTGCCTGATCGTGCGCAAGGTGCCGGGCGCGATCCTGATCTCCATCGTCGTGATGACCGTTGTGGCGATGATCATCAACGCCGTGGCGACGGTGCCGTCCTGGGGTCTGACCACCCCGAAGTGGCCCGGCAACCCGGTCGCCACCCCGGACTTCGGGCTCATCGGCGAGGTCAGCCTCTTCGGCGGCTTCGGCAAGGTGGGTCTCCTCACCGGCGTCCTGTTCGTCTTCACCGTGCTGCTGTCGTGCTTCTTCGACGCCATGGGCACGATCATGGGCGTCAGCGAGGAGGCCAAGCTGACGGACGCCGACGGCAATATGCCGGGCATCAACAAGGTGCTGTTCGTCGACGGCATCGCGGTCGCCGCCGGCGGCGCCAGCTCCTCCTCGGCCACCACCTGTTTCGTGGAGTCCACGGCCGGTGTCGGCGAGGGTGCCCGCACCGGCCTCGCGAACATCGTCACCGGCGGTCTGTTCACGGTCGCGCTGTTCCTCACACCGCTCGTCACGATGGTGCCGTCCCAGGCGGCGACCCCCGCGCTGCTCGCGGTGGGCTTCCTGATCCTGTCCGGGTCGATCGGCGCGATCGACTGGAAGGACTACACGATCGCGATCCCGGCGTTCCTGACGATGCTGATGATGCCCTTCACGTACTCGATCACGAATGGCATCGGCATCGGCTTCATCACCTTCACGGTGCTGCGGCTCGCCTCCGGCCGTGGCCGCGAGGTGCCGGTCGCGATGTACGTGGTGTCCGCGGTGTTCGCCTTCTACTACCTGATGCCGGCGTTGCAGTTGACTTAGGGCGGGAGTTGGCTGCCGTCAGAACTGGTTGCCGTCACGCCGCCCTGCGGGCTTGTCCTCAAGCGCCGGACAGGCTTGATTTTCGTCCCCTGCACCTGAAGAGCTCGCCTCTTCCGGCTACGGAACGCCGTAGAACTTCTCCGTCTCCTCCACGGCCGTTTTGAACCGCTCGTCGAAGTCGTCACGAATGAGCGTCCGGACCACATAGTCCTGGACGCTCATTCCTCTTTTCGCCGCATGGTCCCGGAGCCGGTCGAGCAGCTCACGGTCTATGCGCAGGCTGAGCACGTTGGTCCCCATGCGCCTCAGGGTCGCCGCAGCGCGAGGGCCGGTGTGTCACTTTCCGCAGCCGCCTCACTCATATGGGTGATGTTGAAGCGGGGCACCCCTCGCGTCGGGCCGTAACTGCCGGGAAAACCCGGTTTCCTTAGTCAGGGTAATGAGTTATGCTAACGAACATGCCGGACCTCTCCCATGGCGACGACGCTGCCGCCGTGAACGCCCTGCGCTCCGCGATCATGCGACTCGGACGCCGCCTCAAACACCAGCGGGTCGACGAGTCGCTGAGTCCGACCGAGATGTCGGTGCTCGGCACGCTCGCCCGCTGTGGCTCAGCCACCCCGGGTGAGCTCGCCCGCAAGGAGCATGTACAGCCGCCGTCGATGACCCGCATCGTGGCGCTGCTCGAAGCCAAGGGACTGGTCAGGCTCGAGCCGCACCCCGAGGACCGCCGCCAGAAGGTGGTCAGCCAGACCGAGACCGCAGAGGCGATGCTCGAACAGAGCCGCCGCAAGCGGAACGCCTGGCTGGCCCAGCTGGCCGAGGACCTGGACGAGGACGAGTGGGCGAAGCTTCGCGCCGCCGCCCCCGTCCTGGAGAAGCTCGCCCACCTGTAAGCGACAAGCACCGAAAAGTATCGACAAGTACCAAGGAGGCGAGCTCTTTTGAGTACGGGACCCGGAGCAGACTCCGCCCCCGCACCAGCCGCCAACGACCCCGCCGTCCGCACCGACTCCCGTAAGCCGAGCATGTTCAGCTCGCTGAAGATCCGTAACTACCGGCTCTTCTTCACCGGGCAAGTCGTCTCCAACACCGGCACCTGGATGCAGCGCATCGCCCAGGACTGGCTGGTGCTCAGCCTGACCGGATCCGCGTCCGCCGTCGGCATCACCATCGCGCTGCAGTTCCTGCCCATGCTGCTCTTCGGCCTGTACGGCGGCGTTCTCGTCGACCGGCTGCCCAAGCGCACGCTGCTCTTCTTCACCCAGTTCGCGATGGGCCTGACCGGCGCCGCGCTCGGTGTGCTCACGCTCACCGGCCATGTCGAGGTCTGGCACGTCTATCTGACCGCGTTCCTGCTCGGCCTCGTCACCGTCGTCGACAACCCCGCGCGTCAGTCCTTCGTCTCGGAGATGGTCGGCCCCGGGCAGCTGGCCAACGCCGTCAGCCTGAACTCCGCGAACTTCCAGTCCGCGCGGCTCGTCGGCCCGGCCGTCGCGGGTGTGCTGATCACCGCCGTGGGCAGCGGCTGGGCCTTTCTGCTCAACGGCGTCTCCTTCCTCGCGCCGCTCGTCGGTCTCGCCCTGATGCGGACCTCCGAGCTGCACAAGGTGGAGCGGGCGCCGCGCGGCAAGGGCCAGTTGAAGGAAGGGCTTCGCTATGTCGCCGGGCGGCCCGAGCTGATCTGGCCGATCGTCCTGGTCGGCTTCATCGGCACCTTCGGATTCAACTTCCCGATCTGGCTGAGCGCCTTCGTCGACGACGTGTTCGGCGGCGACGCCGGTACGTACGGCATGCTCAACACCCTGATGGCGGCCGGTTCGCTCGCGGGCGCGCTGCTCGCCGCACGGCGCGGGGCCTCACGGCTTCGGCTGCTCGTCGCCGCCGCGCTCGGCTTCGGCGCCCTGGAGGTCGTGGCCTCGGTCGCGCCCACGTTCTGGCTGTTCGCGGCGCTGCTCGTGCCGATCGGCATGCTGGGCCTGACGGTCAACGTGACCGCCAACTCCAGCGTCCAGATGGCCGTCGACCCGGTGATGCGGGGCCGTGTGATGGCCCTGTTCATGATGGTCTTCACCGGCGGTACGCCCCTGGGGGCACCGCTCGTCGGCTGGATCACCGACACCTACGGCGCCCGGGTCGGCTTCGCCGCGGGCGGTCTGGTCTCGGCGCTCGCCGCCGCGTCGGTGGGCCTGGTCCTGGCCCGCGTCGGCGGCCTCCGCCTGCGGGTGCGGATGCACCACGGGCACCCGCAGGTGCGGTTCGTACCGCGGGAGCGACTGGCCACGGCGGCCTGAGCCGGCCTTCGGCGCGGGGGCGGACGGCACCGGGAGAGACTCGGCCCATGAGACTCTTCGCCGCCGTACTGCCCCCGGCCGCCGCAGTCGATGAACTGGCCCTCGCCGCCCGGAAGTTGAGGGATATGCCCGGCGCGGGCGGGCTGCGCTGGACCGAACGCGCCGGCTGGCACTTCACCCTCGCTTTCATGGGTGAGGTGCCGGACGAGCGCGTACCGGACCTCACGGAGCGGCTCGCGCGCGCCGCACACCGCACCGAGGCCTTCCGGCTCGCCCTGCACGGCGGCGGGCGCTTCGGTGACCGGGCGCTCTGGGCCGGGGCCGCCGGGGATCTGGCGGTCATGCGCCGGCTCGCCGAGCGGGCGGACGCGGCCGCGCGCAAGGCCGGGCTCGACATGGACCAGCACCGTGGCTACACCCCGCACCTGACCCTCGCCCGCAGCCGTGCCGCCACCCTTGACCTGCGGCCTTTCGTGACGGCCCTGGACGCATTCGAGGGCACCCCCTGGACCGTCGGCGACCTCGCTCTCGTACGCAGCAATCTCCCGAGGAGCGGCGTTCCGGGTGAGCAGCCGCGCTACGAGGAGGTCGAGCGGTGGCCGCTGCGGGCCGCCGGTTAGTCTCGGAGCGTGGACCCGAAGACCCGTAACCGGATCATGGCCGGTGTTCTTGTGCTGATGTTCGTCGTCGTGGCGCTGGCGTCGGCCCTCAAGTGACGGCCTGAAGTGGCGGCCTCAAGTGACGGCCTGAAGTGACAGCCTCAAGTGACGGCCGACGCCGTGTGCACGTCCGGCGCTACCAGGCGAAGGCCTCCGGCGAAGGGCCCGGGCCCGGGAAGATCTCGTCCAGGGAGGCCAGGACCTCGTCACCGAGCTCCAGCTGGACCGCCCGCAGCGCGGAGGCGAGCTGGTCGGCGGTGCGCGGGCCGACGATGGGTCCGGTCACTCCGGGACGGGTGAGCAGCCAGGCCAGGGCCGCCTCGCCGGGTTCGAGGCCGTGCTTGTCGAGCAGGTCCTCGTACGCCTGGACCTTCTCCCGCATCTGCGAGTTGGCGAGCGCGTCGGCGGAGCGGCCGGAAGCGCGGCGCCCGCCCTCGGCCTCCTTCTTGATGACGCCGCCGAGCAGCCCGCCGTGCAGCGGGGACCAGGGGATGACACCGAGGCCGTACTCCTGGGCGGCCGGGATGACCTCCATCTCGGCGCGTCGCTCGGCCAGGTTGTACAGGCACTGCTCGCTGACCAGGCCGTAGGAGCCGAGGCGGCGGGCCGTCTCGTTGGTCTGGGCGATCTTCCAGCCGGGGAAGTTCGACGAACCCGCGTAGAGGATCTTGCCCTGCTGGATCAGGACGTCGATGGCCTGCCAGATCTCCTCGACCGGGGTGAGGCGGTCGATGTGGTGGAACTGGTACAGATCGATGTGGTCGGTCTGCAGCCGCTTCAGCGAAGCATCCACGGCACGGCGGATGTTGAGGGCGGAGAGCTTGTGGTGGTTGGGCCACACATCGCCGTCACCGCCCATGTTGCCGTACACCTTGGTGGCGAGCACGACCTTGTCGCGGCGGCCGCCGCCCTGGGCGAACCAGGTGCCGATGATCTCTTCCGTGCGGCCCTTGTTCTCACCCCAGCCGTACACGTTGGCGGTGTCGAAGAAGTTGATGCCGGCGCCGATGGCGGCATCCATGATCGCGTGGCTGTCGGCCTCGTTCGTCTGCGGGCCGAAGTTCATGGTGCCGAGGACGAGTCGGCTGACCTGGAGTCCGGTGCGTCCTAGCTGCGTGTACTTCATGGTTCTACAGCGAACTTGCTGGAGTGCGCTCTAGGCAAGGGGGCGCGGGCCCCTGTGCGGTCAGCCCGCCTCGTCGTACGGCGCTCCCAGGTCCCATGCCTGGTACAGGGCGTCCGCGAAGGCCGCCGCCAGTTTGTGCTCGCCGCTCGCGCTCGGGTGCGTGCCGTCGTAGGTGTCGTGGTGGAGGGCGTACGACGGCGGAAGCGAGGCGAGCAGCAGCGGGGAGCGGTCCGTGTCCAGGTCCGCGACCGCCTTCGCGAGCAGTTCGTTGAAGAGGGCGACTTCCGCGGCGAAGGAAGGGTCGGTGTCGGCGCGGGTGTTGGGGATCACCGGGAGCATCGCCATCGCGATCCGCGGGTTGGCCGCGCGGGCCTCGTCGACGAAGCGGCGGACCTGGGCCGCCGTCTGCTCGGCGTTGGTGTAGAAGCCCAGGTCGATCAGGCCGAGGGAGACCAGGAGCAGATCCGCGCGGTGCTCGCGGACCGTCGCGTGGATCAGCGGCGCCATGTGCCGCCAGCCCTCGCCCCAGCCGGCCAGGTGGTGGCGCGGGAAGGCGGGGTCGACGTCCGGTGCGTACTCGTACGAGAGGGGGGCGTCGGCCGCCTTGTCGTGGAGCGTCTCGCGCGGTCCGACGATCCGGAAGGGACCGTCGTACGAAGCGCGCAGATGCTGCCACATGCGGTAGCGCCAGGTGTGTTCGCCGGCGCTGCCGATGGTCATCGAGTCGCCGACGAAAAGGAGCCTGAGCATCCGCTCATCATCGTCGATCGGGCCACCGGGCCGCGATGTGAGGCTGCACACGTGCGCCGGGGACGGCACGTGGCAGCCTTGGCCCATGCGTTCACTTGTGGGTGTGACCGGGGCCGCCGCGCTCGTGCTGCTCTGCGCGGCGGGCCCCGCGGCCGCCGACGACAACGAGGCCTTCACGATCGAGGACCCGCGGATCACCGAGTCCAGCGGCCTCGCCGCGAGCCGCGCGCACCCCGGGATCTACTGGACGCACAACGACAGCGACGACGGTGCCTTCCTGTACGCCGTGGACGCGAAGTCCGGGAAGACCGTCGCGACGGTGACCCTGACCGGCGTCGGCTCCCCGCGCGATGTGGAGGCCGTGTCGCTCGGCCCGGACGGCGATCTCTACGTCGGTGACATCGGGGACAACCTCGGCGGCAAGTGGGAGCACGTCTGGATCTACCGCTTCCCCGAGCCGAAACAGCTGCGCGACACCACGGTGAAGGCCACGCAGTACGTCGTGAAGTACGCCGACGGGCCCCGGGACGCGGAGGCCCTGATGGTGCACCCCAAGACCGGCCGGGTCTATATCGCCGACAAGAAGCGGGGCAGCGGGGGCGGGCTCTACGAAGGCCCGGCCGAGCTCTCGGCGTCCGGCACGAATGTCTTCAAGCGCCTTGCGGACGTGGACCTCTGGACCACGGACGGCGCCTTCTCGCCGGACGGCAAGCAGCTGCTCCTGCGCAGCTACTTCGACGCGACGCTGTACGACTGGAACGACGGCAGGCCCGCGCGCGCCGAGCGGTCCGATGTGCCGTGGCAGCGGCAGGGCGAGTCGGTGACGTACTCCCCCGACGGCAAGGCGCTGATGTACGGCTCCGAGGGCGAGCGCAGCCAGGTGGAGCCGATCGAGGTGCCGGGGGCCTCCGGTGACGGCTCCAAGTCGCCCTCGGACGGCGGCAGTTCGGCGACGACCGGGGGCGACGAGCCCGGCGGGGACAAGAACCTCACCGTGGGCGCGGCCGCTCTCCTCGTGGCGGCGGTGGGGGTGTTCGCGCTGCGGCGGATGTTCCGGAGGAACTGACCGCCCCTCAACTCGCCTGACTCGCCAGGGGTTTCACTTTCCGGCCCGTCCCGCCACCAGCACCTCGAAGCCCTCGACGAGCCGGCGAAGGCCGAACTCGAAGTGGTCGAAGTCGGCGGTGAAGGTGTCCTCCGTGAGCCCGGCGAGCATCGGGAACTGTCCGCTCTCCATGGCCTTGATGAGATAGGGCTCCTGGCGCCCCCAGAACTCGGAGTCGGTCAGGCCCGTCTCCCTGGCGGCCTCCGTGGCCTCCAGTTCCAACCGCGCGATCCCGGTCACCCAGCTCTGCACGGTGATGATCACCGAGATCAGCTCCGGGTCGCTCAGGCCCATGCCCTTGAGCGGGCCGAGGGTCGCTTCGAGGCCGCGAAGGACGCTCGGACCGAGCACCGTACGCGCCTGGTTGACCTTGAGCAGCCAGGGATGGCGCCGGTGGAGGTCGAGATGGCCGCGGGCCAGGGTCTCGACGGCGTCCTGCCAGCGCACGGACCCTTCGGACGGCTGTGCCGGCTCGGTCTCGGACTGCACCCGGTCCAGCATCAGGTCGAGCAGCTCGGCCTTGCCCGGGACGTACCGGTACAAGGACATGGTGCCGGTGCCGAGTTCGGTGGAGAGCCGGCGCATCGAGACGGCGTCGAGCCCCTCGGCGTCGGCGAGGCCGACCGCGGCGGCGACGATCCGCTCCAGGGTCAGACCGGGCTTGGGGCCTCGGCTGGGGCGGGCTCCGGTGCCCCAGAGGAGTTCCAGGCTGCGCGCGAGATCGCGGCTTCCGCTTGTGCTGCTCATAGGGGCAGCCTAGCCGTTCGAAGCATCTTTGCGTACGCTGTACTCGCTATCGGGTACGCTGTACTCAGTTTGCTGGCCGACCGGCTCGAGGAGACCCATGACCACGCCATACGCCGTGCACGCCGAGGGACTGCGGAAGCGTTACGGGGAGACGCACGCCCTCGACGGCTTCGACCTCACCGTCCGGAAAGGCACCGTGCACGGACTGCTCGGACCCAACGGCGCGGGCAAGACCACCGCCGTCCGCGTCCTGGCCACCCTGCTCAGGCTCGACGGCGGCCGCGCCACGGTGGCCGGTGCCGACGTGGCCCGCGACCCGCGCGCCGTACGCCGCCGCATCGGGCTCACCGGGCAGTACGCCGCCGTCGACGAGATCCTCAGCGGCCGCCAGAACCTGGAGATGTTCGGCCGCCTCTTCCACCTCGGCGGCCGCCGCGCCCGCCTGCGCGCGGCCGAACTCCTGGAGCGCTTCGACCTGGTGGCCGCCGCCGACCTGTCCGCCGGCGGCTACAGCGGCGGCATGCGGCGCCGCCTCGACCTCGCCGCGTCCATGATCCTCGCCCCCGATGTGCTCTTCCTCGACGAGCCCACCACCGGACTCGACCCGCGCGGCCGGGGCGAAGTCTGGGAAGCCGTACGGGCGTTGGTGGCGGACGGCACGACCGTGCTGCTCACCACCCAGTACCTCGACGAAGCCGACAAGCTCGCCTCCCGCATCACCGTCATCGACCGAGGGCGCGCCATCGCCGACGACACCCCCGACGGCCTGAAGTCCACCGTCGGCGGCGACCGCCTCGAAGTCGTGGCCGCTTCCGCCGCCGATCTGCCCGCCGTGACCGCCGCCGTGGCCCGGGTCGCCGACGCCGCACCCGAGCACGACACGGCCGAGCGCAGGGTGCACGCCCCCGTGAGCGACCGCGTCTCCGCCCTCACCGACGTGGCACGGGCCCTGCAGGACCAGGGTGTGGCGGTGGAGGACATCGGTCTGCGCAGGCCGAGCCTCGACGATGTGTTCCTGCGCCTGACGGGGCACCGCAGCGCGCCCGCCGCCGGGACCACCGAAACCCCCGCCACCGCCGCCGAGAAGGCAGAGGTCCCCGCATGAGCACCGTCGGCACGAACACCGCCGGCACCGGCACAGGTACCGGCACCGTCGACCTGACCGTGGAGTCGCCGCGCGGGCGCCTGTACTGGACCGTCGCCGACTGCCTCAACGTCGTACGCCGTGAACTCACCCACTACCGCCGCCAGCCCTCGTACATCGCCTGGCAGTTGGGCTTTCCGATCATTTCGGTGCTGCTCTACGGCTATGTCTTCGGCGGCGCGATGAAGCCGCCCGGCGGCGAGAACGGCGGCAACTACCGGGACTTCCTGATGCCCGGCATGTTCGTGATGACGATGGCCTTCGGCTTGATGAACACCGCCACCACCGTCGTCAACGACGCCACCAAGGGAGTCATCGACCGCTTCCGCTCCATGCCGATGGCCCCGTCGGCCGTCGTCGCGGGCCGCGGGGTCACCGATCTCGTCGTCGCCTGCGCGGAGTTGACCATCCTGGCGGCCACGGCGGTCGTCATGGGCTGGCGCTCCGACGCCGGGATCGCGGCGGCACTCGGCGCCTTCGGACTGCTCGTACTCCTGCGCTTCAGCCTGATCTGGATCGGGGTCTTCCTCGGTCTGCTCATCCCGAACCCCGAGGCGGCCGGCGGGCTCTACGCCGTGGTCTTCCCGTTCACGATGATCTCCAGCATCTTCGTGCCGACCGCCTCGATGCCCGGCTGGCTCGGCGCCGTCGCCGCCTGGAACCCGATCTCGTCCACCGGCACGGCGGCGCGCGAGCTGTTCGGCTACGAGATGCCGGGCGGCGGCAGCGGCTGGATCGAGCAGCACGCCGTCCTGATGGCGGTGGTGTGGCCACTGGCGCTCACGGCCGTGTTCCTGCCTCTCGCGGTCCGCCGTTTCCAGCGCCTGAGCCGCTGAACCCCCTTCCTGGAAACGGTGGTTACCAGGCCTTTCCGGTCAGGTGGGCGAAGACCACGACGTTGGAGTCCCAGTGCCGTGACGCGGTGAGCTCGCCGCCGCAGGTGATCAGCCGGAGTTCGGCCTTGTCGGTCTTCCCGTAGACCTTGTCCGTCGGGAACTTGTCCTTCTTGAAGGTGTCGACCTCGTCGACCGCGAACACCGCCGTACTGCCGTCCTCGCGGTGGACCTTGACCTGCTCGTTCTTCTTCAGGTCCTTGAGGTCGTAGAAGACCGCCTTCGGGACGTCGGGGGTGTCCATATGGCCCGCGATGGCCGCCGGGCCCTTCTCGCCGGGCGTCGGGCCCTCCTTGTACCAGTCGGCCCGCATCGGCTGGTCCATCGGCGGGGTCTGCATCACGCCCTGGGCGTCGAGTCCCACCGTGCCGAGCTCGGCGTCGACACCGATGTCGGGGATGGAGAGACGGTCGGGCACGGACGCGGGCATGACGGTCGCCGCGGTGGCCGCGACCCGTGCCGCGCCGTGGTCCTTCGTGCCGGACGCGCACCCCGTGGCGAGGGCGGCGGCCAGTGCGGCGGCCCCCGCCAGGGCGGCCGCGCGGTGAGCGCGGCCGCCCCGGCGGCGGGCGAGAGGTGCCTCAGCCATGGTTACGGCGGCGGCGCAGCAGGCCCGCACCCGCGACGGCCGACGCTCCCAGGCCCCCGAGGCCGATGGCCAGGGCGGCGTTGGTGTTCTCCTGGGCATCGCCGACCGGGGCCATACCGGTGTTGACCGAGCCCTTCGGGATCTTGTGGTCACCCGGCTTCACCGGCGTCACGCCATGGTGGTCCGAGTCGTGGCCGCCACCGCCGAGAACCTTGAACGAGGTCTCGGCGCCGGTTCCGCTGCGCACCTTGTACGTGTTCGGCCTGACGTTGCCGACGCGGGCGGTGCCCTTCCACACGCCGTCCTTGCCGAGCGTCAGCCGCGCCTGGCCGGTGAACGCCTTGGAGTCGACGGTGACGGTGCCGGTCGGGTTGGCGGAGGGCGCCTTCACGGCGAGCTTCACCAGGTCGCCGGCGTGGCCCTCGCCCGGGGACACGGAGATGCTCGACCGGCCCACGACCGGGGTCGTACCGCCCTCGGTGACGGTGAACTTCACCGTGTCGACCTTGGTGGAGCCGACATAGCCGGTCACGCCGTAGTAGCCGAGCTTGGTGTCCTTGGAGACCGTGGCCTGACCGTGCCAGGTGCCGTCGGCCCGGTCCTGCTTCAGGGCCACCTTGCCGCCGAACGCGTCGGACGTGACATAGGCGTCGCCCTTGAGGTCGCCGGCCTTGATGGTGATGCCGACCTTGTCGCCCGGCTTGCCCGAGTCGGCGGACAGGGAGAGGGACGCCTGCGGGGCGGGGCTCGGGGTGTCGCCCTTGACGGTCAGCTGGGCGCCCGCCTGGAAGTCACGGCCCTGCAGAGTCACGTGGTACGTACCGGGCTTGGCGTTCTTGTCGACGGTGAACGTGTGCGAGAACTCGCCCTTGCCGGCGATCGTGCCGCCGCCGAATACCGGCGACGACACCGTGAAGGGCTTGCCCTGCGGGCCGCTCGCGGTGACCGTCACGGACTCGCCCGGCCGCACGGTGGACGAAGAGAGCGAAATGCTCGCGTTCTGCTCCGGGGCCGCCGACTGCGAGGCGGTCGGAGACGGGGTGGCATCGGCCGCGAAGGCGCCCGCCGGAGCGGCGAGTGCCAGCCCTCCGGCTACGGCGATCGCCGCGACGGTGTATGCCTTGCGCATGAGAGAACCTCCTTGCAGGACCGGGGACTTGTCCCCCGGTGCACTGATCAGGAGGTTGATCCTGCTCTGCCGGTTTCATCCGTGAAAGCCGGTGCGTGCCGCCCGGGTACAAGGTCCGGGACTCCGTACACCGGCGCCTTGCAGGGGGCTTTCCGAAGTCATGACGGAACGCTTTGCCCGGACATTAGGGCCGTAAGTCCCCTGGTTCGGCGCGTCGTTCCGGCAAAGGGCACGCAAAGGGGCCCGGCACCTGTTCCGGTGCCGGGCCCCTGTACGCGCGGGAAATGCAGCTGTACGCGCAGGAACTACAGCTTCTCGATCACGTAGTCGATGCAGGCCGTCAGGGCCTCGACGTCGGCCGGGTCGATCGCCGGGAACATCGCGACGCGCAGTTGGTTGCGGCCGAGCTTGCGGTAGGGCTCGGTGTCCACGATGCCGTTGGCGCGCAGCACCTTGGCGACGGCGGCCGCGTCCACGTCGTCCAGGAAGTCGATCGTGCCGATGACCTGCGAGCGCTGCGCGGGGTCCGCCACGAACGGGGTGGCGTACTTGGAGTCCTCGGCCCAGCCGTACAGGGCGCGCGCGGAGGTGGCCGTGCGGCGCACCGCCCAGTCGAGTCCGCCCTGGCCGTTGATCCAGTCCAGCTGCTCGGCGAGCAGGAAGAGGGTGGCGAGCGCCGGGGTGTTGTACGTCTGGTTCTTGCGCGAGTTGTCGATCGCGGTGGGCAGGCTGAAGAACTCCGGGATGTGCCGGCCGCTCGCGTGGATGCGCTCGGCGCGCTCCAGGGCCGCCGGCGAGAACAGCCCGAGCCACAGACCGCCGTCGGCGGCGAAGGACTTCTGCGGCGCGAAGTAGTACACGTCGGTCTCGGCCACGTCCACGGGCAGGCCGCCCGCGCCGGAGGTGGCGTCCACCAGGACGAGGGACCCCGCGTCGGCGCCCTCGACCCGCTTGATGGGGGCGGCGACACCGGTGGAGGTCTCGTTGTGCGTGTACGCGTACACGTCCACGCCCGCCTCGGCGCCCGGGGTGGGGTGCGTGCCGGGGGCGCTCTGGATGACGGTCGGCTCGGCCAGCCAGGGCGCGAGCTTGGCCGCCTTGGCGAACTTCGAGGAGAACTCGCCGAAGGACAGGTGCTGCGACTTGTTGTCGATCAGACCGTGGGTCGCGATGTCCCAGAAGGCGGTGGAGCCGCCGTTGCCGAGCACCACCTCGTATCCCTCGGGGAGCTGGAACAGGCTCTGGATGCCCTCGCGCACGCGACCGACCAGGTTCTTGACCGGGGCCTGGCGATGGGACGTTCCGAGCAGCGAGGTACCGGTGTCGGCCAGCGCGCCGAGCGCTTCCGTACGCACCTTGGAGGGGCCCGCGCCGAACCGGCCGTCCGCGGGCTTGATGTCAGCAGGAATCTGGATCTCAGCCACGATCGGAGCGTAGCCGCTCGTTTCGTACGGCGTTCACCGGGTCCACCCCCCGAGACGGGCCGTCCACGCCTCGGGGCGGCACCGCGGGTGCGCTCAGCCGCCGTCGACGGGCAGTTTGACGCGTCCGCGCCCGACCTGGGTGCGCACCGCTCCCATGCTCGCGGCGATGACCAGGGCGATGGCGACGGCGTCCGTGAGGGACAGGCCCTGGTGCAGGACCAGGAAGCCCGCGGCGGCGGCGATGGCCGGCTCCAGGCTCATCAGGACCGCGAACGTGGCGGCGGGAAGCCTGCGCAGGGCGAGGAGTTCGAGGGTGTAGGGCAGCACGGAGGAGAGCACGGCGACGGCCGCGCCGAGGGCGATGGTGGACGGCACGAGCAGTTTCGTACCGGATTCGAGCACTCCGAGCGGCAGCATGAGCAGGGCCGCGACGGCCATCGCCAGGGCCAGGCCGTCCGCCTGCGGGAAGCGCCGTCCCGTACGGGCGCTGAAGACGATGTACGCCGCCCACATCGCGCCCGCGCCGAGCGCGAAGGCCGCACCCACCGGGTCGAGGCCGCCGAAGCCGCCCGCGCCGCCGAGCAGGAACACTCCCGCGAGGGCGAGCGCCGCCCACAGGGCGTTGACGGCGCGTCGCGAGGCCAGCACCGAGAGGGCGAGCGGACCGAGCACTTCCAGGGTCACGGCCGGGCCCAGCGGGATGCGGGCCACCGCCTGGTAGAAGAGGCCGTTCATCGCCGCCATCGTGACGCCGAAGACGAGGACCGTGCCCCAGTCGGCGCGCGAGTGCCCGCGCAGGCGCGGGCGGCAGATGAGCAGCAGCACCACGGCCGCGGCGATCAGTCGCAGGGAGACCACGCCGACGGCTCCGGTGCGCGGCAGCAGGGTCACCGCGAGGGCGGCGCCGAACTGCACCGACACTCCGCCCGCGAAGACCAGGGCGACCGGGCCGAGCACGCCGCGGTCGCGTCGGCCCGGCGCCGGTGTCCCTGCGGGGGCGGCGGTGGCCGGGGTGGCCGGGGTGGCCTGCGAGCTTGCGTTCACGGGAGTGCTGCCTCTCGGCTTCAGTTCAAGATCATGCACTTGCCCGTCTAATGTAATGGACTCGGTCAGGATTGTTAAACCCTTTTACTGCTGGCCCCTCTGGTCGCCCTCATCCGCCTCATCCGCCCCATCCGTTTCTTCCGTCAAGGCGTCCGCGAGCACCTCGGCCAGATGCCGGCCGCGCCGCCCGCCCAGCTGCTCCAGCTGGGTCCGGCACGAGAAGCCGTCCGCCAGGACCACCGCGTCCGGGTCCGCGCCCCGCACCGAGGGCAGCAGCTGCTCGTCGGCGCAGGCCACCGAGACGTCGTAATGCCCGGGTTCGAAGCCGAAGTTGCCCGCGAGGCCGCAGCACCCGGAGCTCAACTCGCCCTCCAGGCCCGCCTTCTCGCGCAGCCGCCGCTCGGCCGCGTCGCCGAGTACCGCGTGCTGGTGGCAGTGGGTCTGGCCGACCACGGGACGCTCGACGCGCGGCGGCTGCCAGTGCGGTGCCCGCTCCTCCAGGACCTGGGCGAAGGTCCGTACGGAATCGGCAAGCCGGCGGGCCCTCGGATCGTCGCCGAGCAGCTCCGGCAGATCCGTCTTGAGGGCGGCGGCACAGCTCGGCTCCAGGACGACCAGGGGCCGGTCGAGGGGGCCGCCCTCAAGGGCGTCCAGGGTCCGGCGCAGCACCGCGCGGGCGTGGTCCAGCTGCCCGGTGGAGACATAGGTCAGCCCGCAGCACACCCCCTTGGACGGCAGTACGACATCGAGGCCCGCCGCTTCCAGGACCCGCACGGCGGCCTGCCCGGCCGCGGGCGAGAGATGGTTCGTGAACGTGTCGGGCCAGAGCACGACGGTGGTCCGGCCCGCCGCGGACCCGGGCCGCCGCCCGCCGGGCCTTCCGCTCCGCTCGAACCACTTGCGGAACGTCCTCGGCGCGAGGCGCGGAATGTCCCGCTCGGGTGCGATACCGCCAAGTCGCTTGCCGAGGGCGGCCAGTGGGCGCACGCCCGCGAACACGTTCACCACGCGCGCGAAGGGTGCCGCGAGCCGCAGCCACCGCGGAAGGCGGCCCATCGAGTAGTGCGCCATCGGCCGCCTGCGGCCCTCGTAGTGGTGGTGCAGGAACTCCGCCTTGTACGTGGCCATGTCGACGCCCACGGGACAGTCGGAGCGGCAGCCCTTGCAGGACAGGCACAGGTCGAGCGCGTCCCGCACCTCCGTGGAGCGCCAGCCGTCGGTGACGATCTCCCCGGCGAGCATCTCGTGCAGCAGCCTGGCCCGCCCCCGCGTGGAGTGCTCCTCGTCCCCGGTGGCCCGGAACGACGGGCACATCACTCCCGAACCCGCCGACGTGTTGCGGCACTTGGCGACGCCCACGCACCGGCGTACCGCCGCGGAGAAGTCCCCGCCGTCGTGCGGATAGCCGAAGGCGACGTCGACGGGCTCGCGCGGCAGCGGCGCGAAGCGCAGGTTGGCGTCCAGCGGCTCCGGGCGGACCAGCATCCCGGGGTTGAGCAGGTCGGACGGATCCCAGATCCCCTTGACCCGCTCGAAGAGCCGGACAAGGTCGGGCCCGTACATCTTCGGCAGCAGCTCGGCCCGCGCCTGCCCGTCCCCGTGCTCGCCCGAGAGCGATCCGCCGTGCGCGACGACGAGTTCGGCCAGCTCCTCGGAGAACCGCCGGAACCGCGCGATACCCGGCTGGGTCAGCAGGTCGAAGTCGATCCGTACGTGAATGCAGCCGTCCCCGAAATGGCCGTACGGCGTGCCGCGCAGACCGTGCTCCGCCAACAGGCCGCGGAATTCCCGCAGATACGGGCCGAGCCGCGCGGGCGGTACCGCGCAGTCCTCCCAGCCGGGCCAGGCCTCGCTGCCGTCCGGCATCCGGGTCGCGGTCCCGGAGGCGTCCTCGCGGATCCGCCACAGGGTGCGCTGCCCGGCCGGGTCGGTGACGACGAGGGCGTCCAGGACGTCGGCGGCCCGCACGATCGCGTCGGCACGCGCGCGTGCCTCATCGGCGCTCTCGCCCCCGGTCTCCACGAACAGCCAGGCCCCGCCCTTGGGCAGCCCTTTGGTGCCGCGTACGAGATCGGATGCCATGCCCTCCACGGTGAGCGGCCCGTACGGAAGGAGCCCGGCGGCCGCCTCCGCCGCGGCGCTCTCGTCGGTGTAGCCGAGCACGGCGAGGGCACGCGCGCGTGGCGCCTCGACCAGGCGCACGGTCGCCTCGGTCAGCACGGCGAGGGTGCCTTCGCTGCCGCAGTAGGCACGGGCCAGGTCGGTGCCGTTCTCGGGCAGCAGCGCGTCCAGGGCGTACCCGGAGATACGCCGGGGCAGTTCGGGAAAGCCGGTGCGCAGGAGCCCCAACTCGCCTTCCACCAGCGCCTGCAGGCCGTCCGGCACGCCGGGCCCCCAGCCCTGCCCGAGCACCCGCCGCGCTCCGTCGGGGCCGACGACCTCGAGGCGGTGGACGTTGTCGGCGGTCGTCCCCCAGGCCACGGAGTGCGAACCGCACGAGTTGTTGCCGATCATGCCGCCGAGGGTGCAGCGGCTGTGCGTGGACGGGTCGGGGCCGAAGGTGAGGCCGTGCGGGGCGGCGGCGGCGCGCAGATCGTCGAGGATCACACCCGGCTGGACGACGGCTGTCGCGGTGTCCGGATCGAGCTCCACGATCCGGTTCATGTGCCGCGTGAAGTCGAGCACGAGCCCGGTGCCGGTCGCCTGCCCCGCGATGGAGGTCCCCGTACCTCTCGCCACCACCGGGACCCCGTGCTCCCGGCACACCTCAAGAGCGGCGGTCACATCGCCGGTGTCCCTGGGCGCGAGGATGCCGTCCGGCACCCGGCGGTAGTTGGACGCGTCCATGGTGTGCAGGGCGCGGGCGGTCGGGGTGAAGTCCACGTCGCCGTGGGTGCGATCGCGGAGTGCGCGTTCCAGGGTAACCTTGTCCATGCACCCCAGGGTGCCCGTCAATCAACGGTTTGCACCGTCGCCCACCGCACCACACCGCGCTGGGCGCTCCGCAGGAAGCCCGTATGACACCTGCCGCTTCGTCGTGGCTGGTCGCGCAGTTCCCCGCGCCCCTATCGGGGCACGGCCACTGCCCGGTTGCGCCCGCGCGGCGAAGCCAAACCGCCTAGGAGTGCCCGAGGTCGTCCGAGGCGTCCTCGGAGTCCACGCTCACCGATCCCGAATCCGCCGCCGGACGCAACGGCATCGGATCCACGTTCACCGAGTCGAGGACATGAGGAGCCGCCCGCGGAGGCTTGGGCATGACCGCCGCCTCGGAGTGCCCCCCGCAGCCGTACGCGAGGGACACCACGCGGCCGTCGGCCGGGCTGAACTCGTTGGCGCAGACGCCGAAGGCCTGGCGCAGGGAGCCGGCGATGGGGACCAGGAAGCCGCAGGAGACACAGGCCGCGGGGGCCGACTGGGCCATCGGGGTCTTCGCGCCGTAGTTCTCCTCCCAGCGGTCGGCCGCCACATGCAGGCCGTACCGGGAGAGCACACGGGCGCGCCGCATGCCGAGTTCCTCGGCGACCGACGCGAGGGAGCCGCGCGTGGGGGCGAGCGGAAGGTCGGCGGGCGGGCCGTCGGTGACATCCGCGTCCTCGGCGTCGACGAGGGCGGCCATCTCCTCGGACACCGGCGAGTTCGGCGCCGGCTCGTCCTCGCCGGAGAACCCGGGCTCCAGGCGCAGATCCTCCGCCTCGGTGGGCAGCAGATCGCCGGGCCCGAGGTCACCGGGGCGCAGCCGCTCGCTCCACGGCACCCATTCGGGCGCGAGGAGGGCGTCCGGTCCCGGCAGGAGCACCGATTCGTCGAGGGTGACGACCTTCGCCCGGGAGGCGCGGGCCACGGTGACGGCCCAGCGCCAGCCGCGGTAGCCGGGCTCCTTGCACTCGAAGAAGTGCGTGACGACACGGTCCCCCTCGGAGACCGCCTGTACGTGCTCGCCGACGACGCCGGGCGCCGCGGCCTCCTCGGCCGCGGTCCTGGCGAGGTCTACCGCCTCGGCGCACAGGCGGTCGGGGGTGCGGCTTCGCGTTGTCGCTGCGCTCACAGGTATCGCTTCTCTCCTACGCCGTCTCACGGGTGCGCCGTCAATCGGTACGGGGCACGGACGGAGCGGACCAGTGGGCCGCGTCGACGTCCGCGCCCGGTGGCTCTCGGGCGCGCCTACGTCATCCATTCTGCGGGATGCCGAAGAGGCGCGCGGCCAAGAACAACCGCCGCAGGCGCGCTACGCACGCTACCCCCTCAGCGCTCCCGAGCCCACACGGCATCCGCCCAAGCCGCTTCCGAGCAGCCGTCCACAGCTATCAGGGTGCCCAGGTTGGGGCACTATGACGGGGTGGCCATCCCTTCAGGAACACGGCCGTCGGAGAGAGCGAGCCCGCTGCGCAGGGCGGGCCGCGCGGTGGCCCGTGCCCTGCACCTGCCGTTCACCGGCACCGCGAAGGGCATCAGAAAAGCCACCCATGCGCACGGCGCGGGCGAGTCGGGGCTCGGCAAACTGATCGAGCTGCATGCCGTGAACGGCGCGGGCGACGTCATGATCACTGTGGCGTTGGCCTCGACGGTCTTCTTCTCCGTGCCGACCGATGAGGCACGCGGGCGCGTCGCGCTGTACCTGGCGATCACGATGGCGCCGTTCACTCTGCTCGCCCCGGTGATCGGCCCGCTGCTCGACCGGATCCCGCACGGCCGCAGGGCCGCGATGGCCGGGGCGATGCTGGCGCGGGCGCTGCTCGCGCTCACTCTGTCGGGCGCGGTGGCCACCGGTTCCATCGAGCTCTATCCGGCCGCGCTCGGCGTACTCGTCTCGTCCAAGGCGTACGGCGTGGTCCGCAGCGCCGTCGTGCCACGGCTGCTTCCACCCAGCTTCTCCCTGGTCAAGGCGAATTCGAGAGTGACGCTCGGCGGTCTGCTCGCCACCGGGATCGCCGCGCCGATCGGGGCGGGTCTCCATCAGATCGGGCCGCCGTGGCCGCTGTACGGAGCCTGCGCGATCTTCACGCTCGGTGTGGTGCTCTCCTTTCGGCTGCCGCACAAGGTCGACTCGGCGCGCGGGGAGCGGCGGGCGCTGCTCGCCGCGGACGAGGAGCATCTGCATCTGCCGCACGGCAAGAAACCGGGGCTGCGGACCGTGGGCCCGGCGGTCACCCACGCGCTCGCGGCCAATGCCTCGCTGCGCTGTCTCTCCGGGTTCCTGATCTTCTTCCTGGCGTTTCTGCTGCGGGAGGACCCGCTCGCCGGGCAGAGCGCCGCGGTGTCGCTTGCCATAGTGGGGGTCGCCGCGGGCGTCGGGAACGCGCTCGGCACGGCGGTCGGCGCGGCCCTGCGCAACCGGGCCCCCGAGATCATCATCGTGACGGTCGTGGCCTGCGTCCTCGGCGTCGCGATCACCGCGGCCGTCTTCTACGGCGCTCCCGTCATCGCCTGTCTGGGTGCCGTGGCGGGACTCGCGCAGGCCCTCGCGAAGCTGTCGCTCGACGCGTTGATCCAGCGGGATGTGCCGGAGCTGGTGCGCACCTCGGCGTTCGCCCGCTCCGAGACGCTGCTGCAGATGTCCTGGGTGATCGGCGGCGGCATCGGTATCGCCCTGCCGCTCGACGGCGGCTTCGGCCTCGGCGTGGGCGCCGCGATCGTGGCCGCCGGCTGGCTGACGACGGTGCGCGGCCTGCTGGCGGCGGCCCGCCGCGGTGGCCAGTCACGCGTGGTGTGAGCAGGGCCCGTCCGGCGTCAAGCCCCCGCATGCCCGCGCGGCGACCGGCGCGCCGGACCCCGCGTAGCGGTACGGGCAGGGGGTCCCGATAGCCTTTCGCGCATGACCTCCCTGCGTATGACGGCCAAGGGCCGCCGCACCGCTGCCGCCCTCGGCGCCGTGTCCGCCGGACTCCTCATCCTCTCGGCCTGCGACAAGCCCACACCGCTCGCGACGGTGACGGTCGGTTCCACGTCGGTGAACACCGAGGCCTCCTGCTACAACGACGGCAAGAAGATCAGCGAGAGCGAGATCAAGGACTGCCTGCAGAAGGACGCCGAGAAGTCCATCACCGTCGGTATGGACGACAAGGTCCGCTTCGGTGTGGACCCCGAGATCGCCGAGCACGGCTGGACCCTGTTCATCAACGGCCAGCAGGCCGAGCAGGAGCCGTACAAGAAGACGTACCGCACCATCCCGGGCAATGCGTTCTTCTCGGCGGGCCAGGGGCAGCAGGGGGGCGCGTCCCTGAAGAAGGCCCAGGTGTCGATCGTGGAGACGAACGGCAGCCAGCTGATGGGGATCTGGCACTTCCAGCTCAAGAAGGGTGACTGAGCAGTCGCCGCTGTACGCGTTCTGATCGCCACCGCGGTCCCGGCCGAACGGGACGCGGTGGCGCGGGCGTTGGCGGACGCGCCGGGCTTCGACTGCCTCGCCGTGGGGGTCGGGCCCGCGGCCGCCGCCGCGGGCACCGCCACCGCGCTCACCACGGCCGCACTCCGCGGTGAGCCCTATGACCTCGTGGTGTCCGCCGGCATCGGCGGGGGTTTCCCGCCCGACGCGCCCCTCGGGTCCCTGGTCGTCGCCGACGCCGTCGTCGCCGCGGATCTGGGGGCCGAGACCGCCGAAGGGTTCGTGCCGGTCACCGAGCTCGGCTTCGGCACAGTCGTGCACACCCCGCCGCCCGCTCTCGTACGTGCGGCCGCCGCGGCCACCGGTGCCCGCACCGGCACCGTGCTCACCGTGTCCACCGTGACCGGGACGGCCGCGCGCTGCGCCGAGCTGAAGGCCCGCCACCCGCGGGCCGTCGCCGAGGCGATGGAGGGGTTCGGGGTGGCGGAGGCCGCCGCCGCGCACGGTGTGCCCGTCCTCGAAGTGCGGGCCGTGTCCAACGCGGTGGGCCCGCGCGACCGGGCCGCCTGGCGGATCGGGGAGGCGCTGTCCGCGCTCACCGAGGGCTTCGGCAAGCTGGCCCCCGTACTGGTTCCGGATTTCCAGGAGTCGCCGTGACGCTGCGTATCGCCTACTCGCCCTGCCCCAACGACACCTTCGTCTTTCATGCCTGGGCGCACGGCGAGGTGCCGGGCGCACCGGAACTCGACGTCACGTTCGCCGATATCGACATCACCAACGGGATGGCGGAGCGCGGCGAGTTCGACGTCCTCAAGGTGTCCTATGCCGTGCTTCCGTACGTCCTGGACGAGTACGCGCTGCTGCCCTGCGGCGGTGCGCTCGGCCGTGGCTGCGGGCCGCTGGTCCTGACCCGGGAGCCGGGCGTGGATCTGACCGGAAAAACGGTGGCGGTGCCGAGCGAGAAGTCCACGGCGTATCTGCTGTTCCGGCTCTGGGCCGCCGATACCCTGCCCAAGGGCGTCGGTGACATCGTCGTGCTGCCGTTCCACGAGATCATGCCCGCCGTGCGGGACGGCCGGGTCGACGCCGGTCTCGTCATCCACGAGGCGCGCTTCACGTACCAGGAGTACGGACTGCACTGCCTCGCCGACATGGGCGAGCACTGGGAGGCCACGACGGGCCTGCCGATCCCGCTCGGCGCGATCATCGCCAAGCGGTCCCTGGGCGAGGAGACCCTGAAGTCCCTTGCCGACGCCGCCCGTTCGTCGGTGCGCAGGGCCTGGGACGACCCGGAGGCATCACGGGCATACGTCCTTGAGCACGCCCAGGAGATGGACCCGGCGGTCGCGGACCAGCACATCGGCCTGTATGTCAACGAGTTCACGGCCGACCTCGGCGACGACGGCTACGCCGCGGTGCGCGGGCTGCTCACGCGTGCGGCGGCCGAGGGGCTCGTACCGCCCCTCGGCCGTGATGCGCTGCGCTTTCCCTAGGCTGCGCGCCGCTGCTCAGACGTCGAGCTGGTCCGCCACCGCCCTGAGCATTCCGGCGATCTTCGCGCCGTGCGTCTTGTCGGGGTAACGGCCGCGCTCCAGCTGCTGCGAGACGCTCTCCAGGAGCGTCGTGAGGTCCTGCACGATCGAGGCCAGCTCGTCCGGCTTGCGGCGCTGGGCGGCGGCGACCGAGGGCGCCGGGTCGAGCAGCGTCACGGACAGCGCCTGGTCACCCCGCTGACCGGCGACGACACCGAACTCGACGCGCTGGCCTGGCTTGAGCGAGTCGATCCCGGCGGGGAGCACTGACGAGTGAACGAAGACGTCACCGCCGTCATCGCGGGAGAGAAAGCCGAAGCCCTTCTCACTGTTGAACCACTTGACCTTGCCGGTAGGCACGTCTGTCCGTCCTCGTCTGTTTCGTACTCGTTGGTCGAGTTGCCGGCTCCGCCTCTGGTGCCGATGGAGGCGTAAAACGGCTCTGGATAGCAGTACAGCGGGCCGTCCGACCCGCCAGCACCAAGGCTAATGGTCCCGGCGCGGGTGACAAGACTGCTTTCTCGGTCTCTACGCGCAGGGAACTACCCTGGTCGGGTGAGCAACACACCTACTGGCGCGGGTGACCGGCTTGTCCGGCTCGGCGCGATCATCTTCTTCGTGGGGGCCGTGGCCACCTTGGTCACCGTCGCCCCGCTGTTCCTCGGCACCGAGCCGTTCCCGTCCGTCGCGTACGCGGTGTGCATGCTGATGGGCGTGGGCTTCGCGGTCGCCGCCGCGGGGGTGCTCAAGTCGATCGCGGCGCAGCGCCGCGAGGCGCGGTCCGCGCAGTAGACCGCGCGGCACCTCCTACGCCAGGACGTCAGGGCCGCTCGGCGGCGCGGTAGCCGGCCAGCCAGCGCGGGAACTCCGTCAGGTCCGCGAGCACCACGTCGGCGCCGGCCCTGCGCAGTTCGTCCGCCGCGCAGGGTCCGGTCGGCACCGCCACGGACAGCGCATGGGCGGTACGCGCGCCGCGTACGTCACCGATGTGGTCGCCTACGTACACCGCGGCCCCGTGCTCGCGCAGCGCCTGCGCCTTGGCCTCCGCCCACAGCCAGCCGATCACCGCGTCGGCCTCGATGCCGAGGTGCTCCAGATGCAGCTTGGCGTTGGGCTCGTGCTTGGCGGTGACGACGATCGCCCGTCCGCCCGCCTCTTGCACCGCCGTGACGGCCTCGCGGGCGCCGGGCATCGCGAGGGTCGGGGTGATCGCGTATGTGGGGTAGATCTCACGGTAACGATCGCCCATCGCCGGGATCTGCTCCTTCGGGAACCAGTACGCGAGTTCCTCCTCAAGCGGCGGGCCGAGCCGCGTGATCGCCAGATCGGCGTCGATATACGTGCCGGTCTCGGCGGAAAGCGCCTGGTAGGCGGCCTTGATGCCGGGACGCGAGTCGATCAGCGTCATATCGAGGTCGAAGCCGACGGTGAACGGGGCCGCGGCGGGCCCGGGGTGCTGTCGCGATGCCATGTCGACCATTGTGCCGAGGTACGGGGAACAGCCCGCCCCTTACACTTAGCCAAGCCTAATCTCACGCATATACGGCATGTTTCTCGACGTATCGCCTGCATCGCCATGAAAAGGGTCAGATGACCGCCGCCTCCTCCGCCACCGGACGCCGTTCCCCGGCGGCCCGACGTATCGCCCTGACGGCGGCGGCAGTTGTGGCACTCGCGTTCGCGGTGCTGCTCTCGCTCGCCGTCGGCGCCCGCGCCATCGCGCCCTCCGCCGTCCTCGACGCCCTGCTGCACGGCGGGCACAGCGAGGCCGCCGAAGTGGTGCGCGAACTGCGGGTGCCGCGCACCCTCATCGGGCTCATGGTCGGCGCGGCCCTCGCCCTCGCCGGCACCGCCCTGCAGGGCATCACCCGCAATCCGATCGCCGACCCCGGCATCCTCGGCATCAGCCAGGGCGCATCGGTGGGCGTCGTCCTCGCCATCGCCTTCGCCGGGGTGCACACCCTCACCGGGTACATCTGGTTCGCCTTCGCGGGCGCCGCCCTCGCCTCCGTGGCCGTCTACGCCATCGCCGCCAGCGGGCGCGGCGGCGCGACCCCGGTGAAGCTGGCGCTCGGCGGCGCCGCGATCAACGCGCTCCTGGTGTCCGTGACGATGGGCGTCCTGACGACGAAGGCCGCCGCCCTCGACGAGTTCCGCTTCTGGCAGGTCGGCTCGGTCGCCGGGCGCGACGCCGAAGTGGCGGCCCAGACCTGGCCGTTCCTGCTCATCGGCGTCGTACTCGTGGTGTCCGTGGCACGCGGCCTCGACGCGCTCGCACTCGGCGAGGACGTGGCGAAGGGCCTCGGCCAGAACGTCGCGACGGTACGGGTCGTGGCGGGACTCGGCGCCACGGTCCTGACCGGTGTGGGGGTCGCGGCCGCCGGGCCCATCGCCTTCGTCGGCCTCGCGGTCCCGCATATCGCCCGCGCGGTCGTCGGCAGCGACCACCGCTGGGTCCTGCCCATGGCCGCGCTGCTCGGCCCGGTGATGCTGCTCGTATCGGATGTCGCCGGCCGGGTGATCTTCCCGCCGAGCGAGGTTCCGGCCGGGGTGATGACGGCGCTCATCGGGGTGCCGTTCCTGGTCACACTGGTCCGCAGAAAGGCGGTGGCGGCATGACCACCGCGTCAACTGCCCCGGACAGTCCGGCACGTCCCGTGCGTCCCGCCGGGTACTCCGTCGTACGGGCCGGCCGCGCCGCGTTCCTCGTGAACCGGCGGGCCGCCTGGGTCGCCGGTGCCCTCGCCGTGCTCCTGGCCGCGGCCTGCCTCGCGTACCTCTGCGTCGGCGAAAGCTTCGTGGCACCGGCCGAGGCCCTGAAGGTCGTCATCGGGCAGCCGTCGCCGGACGAGCTGGTCGTCGGCACCCTGCGGCTTCCCCGCATGGTCGTCGGGCTGCTCGTGGGCGCCGCCTTCGGAGTCGCGGGCGGCCTCATCCAGACCGTCGCCCGCAACCCGCTCGCCAGCCCCGACATCATCGGCATCAGCCAGGGCGCGAGCGCCCTCACCGTCGGCGCGATGACCTTCGGCGTCACGTCGTACGCCGCCCTGCCCTACGTCTCCGTAGCGGGCGGACTGCTCGCCGCCGCCCTCGTCTACGTCTTCGCCTGGCGCGGCGGTCTGCACGCCACCCGCTTCGTGCTCATCGGCATCGGCTTCGCCATCGCGCTGCGCTCGGTCACCACCCTCTTCATGACGAAGGGCGACTACCTCGTCGCCCAGCAGGCCCAGATCTGGATGACCGGGTCCCTCAACGGCCGCGCCTGGCCCGAGGCGCAGCTCCTCGGCTCCACCCTGCTGATCCTGCTGCCCGCCATCGCCTGGGCCGCCCGCGCACAGCGCACCGTCACCATGGACGACGACACGGCGACCGCACTCGGCGTACGTCTCGGCCGGGTGCGCCTGGGCCTTGTCCTGCTCGGCGTCGTCCTCGCCTCCGTGGCCACCGGCACCGCGGGCCCCGTCGACTTCGTGGCGCTGCTCGCCCCGCAGATCGCCCGCCGTATGACGCGTACGGCACAGATTCCGCTGGTGAGCAGCGCGTTGACGGGCGCGGTGATCGTGGTCGTCGCGGATCTGCTCGCGCGCCGCCTTTTCGCGCCGACCGAACTGCCGGTGGGCGTGCTCACGGCCGCCGTCGGCGCCCCGTACCTGATCTGGTTGATCATCCGTAGCCGTACCGTCGGAGGAAAGTCGTGACCCGGCTCCAAGCCCGCGAGTTGACCCTCGCCTACGAGGACCGCACCGTCGTGCACGGCCTCGACCTGGCGGTCCCCGACGGCGAGGTGACCGTCATCGTCGGCCCCAACGCCTGCGGCAAATCGACCACTCTGCGCGCCCTCGGCCGGCTCCTCAAGCCCCGCGGCGGCGCCGTTCTCCTCGACGGCACCGCCCTCGCGAAGCTGCCCACGAAGAAGATCGCCCAGCAGATCGGGCTGCTCCCGCAGTCCCCCGTCGCGCCCGAGGCGATCACCGTCGCCGACCTGGTGGCCCGCGGCCGGCAGCCGCACCAGCACTGGTGGCAGCAGTGGTCCGACGAGGACGAGCGGGCCGTCACCGAGGCGATGGACCGCACCGACGTCACCGACCTCGCCGAGCGGTCCGTGGACGAGCTGTCCGGCGGGCAGCGGCAGCGGGTGTGGATCGCGATGGCCCTCGCGCAGGAGACCTCGCTGCTGCTCCTCGACGAGCCGACGACCTTCCTCGACATCGCGCACCAGGTCGAGGTCCTGGACCTCGTACGCCAGTTGAACCACGACAAGGGCCGGACGGTGGTGGTCGTCCTGCACGACCTGAACCAGGCGGCGCGGTACGCGGACCACTTGGTGGCGATGAAGGCGGGGAAGGTGGTGGCTTCCGGGCCCCCCTCGAAGGTGGTCACGGCTGAGCTGGTGCGCGAGGTCTTCGGCCTCGGCTGCGTCGTGGTGCCGGATCCGGTGACGGGGTCGCCGCTTGTTGTGCCGGGGGCGCCGTGGGGGTCGGACTGATTCCCCAGCCCCGCCCCTTCCCGTAACTGGGTGCTCCGCCCCCAGACCCCCGCTCCTCAATCGCCGGAGGGGCTAGATATTTAGCCCCTCCGGCGATTGAGGAGAAGCCGTCCGCAGGACTTTCGGGAAGGGGCGGGGAGGGGATGAAGCCCGCCGCAGGCGCCTCCCACCCGCACCCCCCGCACCGACCCGCCCCCCTCCCCGACGAAAGGCACCCCCGTGAAGATCCGCACCCTCACCACACTCACCCTCGCCACCGCCCTCGCCCTCACCGCCACCGCCTGCGGCTCGGGGGACGCGAAGGACTCCACGGAGGCCGGGAGCGGCAAGACCCACACCCTCAAGACCGCCATGGGCGACGTGAAGGTCCCCGACGCCCCCAAGCGCGTCGTCGTCCTCGACACCGCCGAACTGGACTCCGCCATCACCCTCGGCGTGAAGCCGGTCGGCGCCACGCACGCCGACGTCGAGTCGGGCTTCCTGAACTACCTGCCGAAGGACAAGGTGCAGGGCATCAAGGACGTCGGCGCGATGATGACGCCGAACGTCGAGGCCATCGCCGAGCTCAAGCCGGATCTGATCCTCACCAGCAAGATCCGGCACGAGAAGCTGTATCCGCAGCTGAGCAAGGTCGCGCCCACCGTCATGACGGAGAACACCGGCTACCCCTGGAAGGAGAACTTCCAGGTGCACGCCGACGCGCTCGGCAAGAAGGCCGAGGCGAAGAAGGTCGTCGAGGCGTACGACAAGCATGCCACCGAGGTCACCGAGGCACTCGGCGGCACGGACAAGGCGGCCGCCACCAAGGTCAACGTCGTCCGCTTCGTCGAGGGCGCGGACATCCGCATCTACGGCAAGCAGAACTACATCGCCACGATCCTCAAGGACGTCGGCCTCGGCCGCCCCGCGATCACGGACAAGGCCAAGGACGGCTTCTCCTACGACGTGAGCCCCGAGAAGATCGACGCCGCCGACGCGGATGTCATCTTCCACTCGACGTACGGCGACCCGGAGAAGGCCAAGGAGGAGCAGACCACGGGCGGCGCCCTGTGGAAGGGCCTCAAGGCCGTCAAGGACGGCAAGGTCTTCCAGGTCGACGACCAGCTGTGGATCCAGGGCATCGGCTACACGGCGGCCAACAAGATCCTCGACGAGCTGCAGACGGACCTCACGAAGTAGGCGTTCCCACAAGGACATTCACTGCAGGGACACTCACTGCGGTCGTTGCCTCTGTGATCTCCACACCAGGAACAGAGCGGAGGTGACGGCCGCGGCCCGTACCACCCACGGCCAGGTGTCGGAGAGCGCGGCTTCCATCCCGTTCTTCGGCACGGCCTCGCCCCAGCGGCCCTCGACCCGGCCCCACAGCCACACCACACCGGCGGCCGCCACCGTGCCCGGGATGCCGAGGACGGCGAACTTGCGCTCGGTCAGGGAGAGCCGGCGCGAGGTGTAGGCGACGGCCCAGCCGAGGCCGAGGGCGATCCAGTTACCGAGGACGGCACCGGCGACGAGGAGTGCGGCGGCGAGCAGGAGCAGCGGGTTGACCAGGTTCGGGCCACCGTCGGCGGCGGCGCGGGCGCGGCGAAGGCGGGGCAGCCGGCGGGTCCTGGGCGGCAGTGCCTCGACGCCCGCGGCCTCGGCCTCGGTCTCTTCCTCCGGCTCGTCCCCGTCTTCCCTGTCTTCCTCGTCTTCCTCGCCCCGTGCCGTCTTCCCCGGCTTCGCCTGCTTGTCCCGCCCGTCCCGCCCGTCCCGCTCCTCCGGGTCCTGCGGCGGCCGCAGTATCTCCGGGATCTCCACACCGCCGACGAACCCCGGCACCGAGTCGGCGAGGCCGAAGGGGCCGTCGTCCACCCGCCACCAGTCGGGTTCGGAGCCGCTCGGGCCCAGTTCGTCCTCGCCCGCGAGGTGCGGGGGTGTGGACCGGGCCGGCGGGGGCGGAGGCTCCTCGGCCCGCGGCTCCTTCGAAAGGCGCGGCTCCTTCGAAAGGCGTGGTCGCGGCACTATGCGGCGGCGGCCCTGCGCGGACGGTTCGTCGGCGCGCTGTTCCGGTACGAAGGGGGTCCGGGGGCCGGGTTCCGGCCGTACGGGTCCGGGGGCGCCGCCCTCGGCGGACATGCCGTCATCGGCGGGCGCGGCGGCCGCCGCCCGCTCCACGACCTCCTCCGGCGTACCGATACGCGCCAGGATGCGGCGCACCGCGGCGGGGCTGTCGGCGGCCGACCCGAGCGGGCCCGGGGCCTTCCCGATGATGCCCTTGGAGCGGCGGCGTTCGATCTCCGCGCGGACCTCGGCGACAAGCCGCATCCGGGTCTTCGAGGGCAGCTGGCGCTGCTGGGCGAGGTCTCCGACCCGGCTGAGATAGTCGAAGACGAGCTGATCGCTCTCGATCGCCACGAGGTCCCCCTGCTTCGCTGGCCGGCAATTCCCTTCCGGGGAGCGCTGGTTGTGGTTCCCGGCCATGTGACCGTATCGCGCGCGACGCCACCCTGTCGGTCGCACCTACTACCGTGTGAAGGATGAGGACCGAGAGCACGGCAGGCGCAGCTGTCCCCCGCACGCTCGCCGAGGAGCTGAGGCAGCGCGACGACACGTCGCTCGCCGCCCTGCTCCGGGCCCGCCCCGACCTGCTGTCGCCCGTTCCCGGCGACCTCACGCAGCTCGCCACCAGGGCCGGCACGAGGGCGTCGGTGGTGCGCGCCCTGGAGCGGCTCGACACCTTCGCGCTGCAGACGGCGGAGGCGCTCGCGGTGGCCCCGGACCCGGCGGCGTACGACACGCTGAGCGCCCTCCTGCAAGGCGATGACGGGGACCCGGCGGTCGCGGCCGCGCTGCCCGCCGCGCTCGCGAACCTGCGCGAACAGGCCCTGGTGTGGGGCGGCGACGACCGGCTCCGCCTGGTGCGTACGGCCCGTGAGCTGCTCGCCCCGTCCCCGCAGCACCCCTCGCCCACCGGTCTCGGCCCGACGGTCGCCGAGGCCACGTCGGGGATGTCGCCGGGCCGCCTGCAGCAGTTGCTCGCGGCGGCCGGGCTCACCACGACCCACGACCCGGTGTCGGCGGTGGCCGCTCTGACGGCGCTCTTCACGGACCGCCCGCGGATGTCGGCGCTGCTCGACGAGGCGCCCGCCGACGCGCTCGAAGTCCTGGGCCGGCTCACATGGGGGCCGCCGTACGGCCAGGTCACCCACGATCCCGCCGCTCATGTGCGGTGGCTGCTCGACCGCGGTCTGCTCCTGCCGACGGCGCCCGGCACGGTCGTGCTGCCGCGGGAGGCCGCCCTGCATCTGCGGGCGGGCCGCGCGCACCGCGGCACGCAGCCGCTGCCGCCGGAGGTCGCCGTCAAGGCGGAGCACCGGCCGCGCGTGGTGGACGCGACGGCGGCGGGGCAGGCGTACACCGCGCTTTCCACGGTCGAGGAGCTGCTCAGGGAGTGGCACGAGGGCGGTCCCGCGGTGCTGCGCGCGGGCGGTCTGAGCGTGCGTGACCTGAAGCGCACGGCGGTCGCACTGGACGTATCCGAACCAATCGCCGCGTTCTGGGTTGAACTTTCCTACGCCGCCGGGCTGTTGGCGTCGGACGGTGAAGCGGACGAGCGGTACGCGGCGACGCCCGCGTACGACGAGTGGCTGGAGCGCCCGGCCGCCGAGCGCTGGGCCCGCCTGGCCACCGCCTGGCTCTCGGCGACCCGCACGGCGGGCCTGGTCGGCGGCCGCGACAGCAAGGACCGGACGCTGTCCGCGCTCGGCCCGCATCTGGACCGCTCGGCCGCGCCCGAGGTCCGCCGCCGTGTCCTCGACCTGGTCTCCGGGCTGCCCGAGGGCGCGACGCCCGACCCCGAGGCGGTCCTGGCCCGGCTCCACTGGGAGCGGCCGCTGCGCGGCGGCGCGCAGCAGCCCGGTGACGATCTGCGCTCACGTCTGGCCCGCTGGACGCTCGACGAGGCGGAGTCCCTCGGGGTGACGGGCCGGGGCGCGCTGTCCACGCATGGCCGCGCGCTGCTGGGTGAGGCCGGCGGGAAGGACGAGGGCCCGCACTCGCACCCGCACCCGCACTCGCACTCGCACTCGCACCCGCACCCGCACCCGCACCCGCACCCGCACCCGCACCCGCACCCGGAGGATCAGACGTCCCTGGAGGAGCGGGTCGCGGCTCTGCTCGCCCCTCTCCTCCCCGAGCCCCTGGACCACGTGCTGCTGCAGGCCGATCTGACGGCGGTTGCGCCCGGCCCGCTGGAGCGGCCGCTCGCGGAGACCCTCGCGGTGCTCGCGGACGTGGAGTCGAAGGGCGGCGCGACGGTCTACCGCTTCACCCCGGGCTCGGTGCGCCGCGCCCTGGACGCGGGCCGCACGGCCACGGACCTGCAGGCGTTCCTGACGGCCCACTCCCGCACCCCGGTGCCGCAGCCGCTGTCGTATCTGATCGACGATGTCGCCCGCAGACACGGGCACTTGAGAATCGGCGCGGCCTCGGCGTATGTCCGCTGTGACGACGACGCCGTACTGAACGAGATCCTCGCCGACAAGCGGGCCCAGAACCTGCGGCTCCGCCGTCTCGCCCCCACGGTCCTGGCCGCGCAGGCCGACCCGGCGACACTCCTGGACGGGCTGCGTTCGATGGGCTTCGCGCCCGCGGCGGAGACCCCCGACGGCGATGTCCTGATCGCCCGCGCACACGCCCACCGCAGCCCGCCGCGCACGGCCCCCGAGCCCGTGCCCGAGGGCCCGCCGCTGCCCGACGACACCCTGCTCGGCGCCGCGGTCCGCGCGATCCGCGCCGGCGACCTGGCCTCCACGGCCCCGAAGAAGCCGGCCCCCTCCGGCCCCGCCCCCGGCGAGCTGCCCCGCACCACCCCCGCCGAGACCCTCGCCACCATGCAGGCGGCCGTCCTGACGGGCGAGACCCTGTGGATCGGCTATGTGAACGCGGAGGGCGCGGCCAGCCAGCGCGTCATCGCCCCGATCCGGGTGGAAGGCGGCTTCGTCACGGCCTACGACCACACGGCGGACGAGGTCCGCACCTACCCCCTGCACCGGATCACGGGCGTCGCGGAGCTGGCGGAGGACGCCACCTGACGACGGCCGGAAGGGCCGGGACGGCCGGGAGAGCCGGAAGGGCCGGAAGGGCCGGAAGGGCCGGAAGGGCCGGAAGGGCCGGAAGGGCCGGAAGGGCCGGAAGGGCCGGAAGGGCCGGAAGGGCCGGAAGGGCCGGGACGGCCGGGACGGCCGGAAGGGCCGGAAGGCACCCACCGCAGGGCGCCCGCGGCCCGCACTCGCCCCGTCCACCGCCGCTCGTGCGGCACACTGGACGTTTGGCCTCACACTTCCGGGGCCGCCGGAGTAACGGAAAGGGTGCTCGCGTGAACGGTCCCCTCATCGTCCAGTCGGACAAGACCCTCCTGCTCGAGGTCGACCACGAGCAGGCCGACGCCTGCCGCCGGGTCATCGCGCCCTTCGCCGAGCTGGAGCGGGCGCCCGAGCACATCCACACCTACCGGGTGACGCCGCTCGGCCTGTGGAACGCGCGGGCGGCGGGGCATGACGCCGAGCAGGTCGTGGACGCGCTGGTGGAGTTCTCGCGCTATCCCGTGCCGCACGCGCTGCTCGTCGACATCGCCGAGACGATGGACCGGTACGGACGGCTCACGCTGAGCAAGCACCCCACGCACGGCCTGGTGCTCACCTCCACCGACCGGCCCGTCCTCGAAGAGGTGCTGCGCTCGAAGCGGATCGCGCCGCTCGTGGGCGCCCGGATCGACGCGGACACCGTCGCCGTGCACCCCTCCGAGCGCGGCCAGATCAAGCAGACCCTGCTGAAGCTGGGCTGGCCCGCCGAGGACCTCGCGGGGTACGTCGACGGCGAGGCGCACCCCATCGAGCTCGAAGAGAACGGCTGGGCCCTGCGCCCGTACCAGAAGCAGGCCGTGGAGAACTTCTGGCACGGCGGCAGCGGCGTCGTCGTACTGCCCTGTGGTGCGGGCAAGACACTCGTCGGCGCCGGGGCCATGGCACAGGCCAAGGCGACGACGCTGATCCTCGTCACGAACACCGTCTCCGCGAGGCAGTGGAAGCACGAGCTGGTGAAGCGGACCTCGCTGACCGAGGACGAGATCGGCGAGTACAGCGGTACGCGCAAGGAGATCCGCCCCGTCACCATCGCCACGTACCAAGTCCTGACGACGAAGCGGAAGGGCATCTACCCGCACCTGGAGCTCTTCGACTCCCGCGACTGGGGCCTGGTCCTCTACGACGAGGTGCATCTGCTGCCCGCGCCCGTCTTCAAGTTCACGGCCGACCTGCAGGCCAGGCGACGGCTCGGCCTCACCGCGACGCTCGTCCGCGAGGACGGCCGCGAGTCCGATGTGTTCTCGCTCATCGGTCCGAAGCGGTTCGACGCGCCGTGGAAGGAGATCGAGGCGCAGGGCTATATCGCGCCGGCCGACTGCGTCGAGGTGCGGGTCAATCTGACGGACTCCGAGCGGCTCGCGTACGCCACCGCCGAGGCCGAGGAGAAGTACCGGTTCTGCGCCACCACCGCCACCAAGCGGAAGGTGACCGAGGCGCTCGTACGCAAGCACAAGGGCGAGCAGACCCTGGTCATCGGCCAGTACATCGACCAACTCGACGAGCTGGGCGCCCACTTGGACGCCCCGGTCATCAAGGGCGAGACGACCAACGCCCAGCGCGAGAAGCTGTTCGGCGCGTTCCGTGAGGGCGAGATCTCCGTGCTCGTCGTCTCGAAGGTCGCGAACTTCTCCATCGACCTTCCCGAGGCGACCGTCGCGATCCAGGTGTCCGGCACGTTCGGCTCCCGCCAGGAGGAGGCGCAGCGGCTCGGCCGGGTGCTGCGCCCGAAGGCCGACGGGCATGAGGCGCGGTTCTACTCGGTGGTCGCCCGCGACACGATCGACCAGGACTTCGCCGCCCACCGGCAGCGGTTCCTCGCGGAGCAGGGCTACGCGTACCGGATCGCGGACGCGGACGAGATCCTGAGTTCGTAGGGCTGCGTCACCGGGAGCGCCCCGTTACTCACTGGGAGCGTCCCGTCGGCCCGCTTGCCGTCGCCCGCCCGGCGGGCCGAGGGGCGGACCCCTCGGCCCCCCGCGCGACCGGGGTGCCCCGCTGTCCCGGAACCGGAGCGGCGGGGCGGCCCGTGCGCCACGCCACCCATGCCAGGAGCGCGAGGCCGAACAGCGGATACGGCGCCGAGAGGGGCTGCTGCCACCACGGGTAGCGGAGGTCGAGGTCGCCCTCGTGGGGCAGGATCCACTGGGTGCGCGCGGTGAAGAGCACGGCCACGAACGCGGCGAGGCGCAGGCGGCGTTCGGCGACGAGGACCGCGAGCAGCGGTACGCACCACACCCAGTGGTGGGACCAGCTGATCGGGGAGACGAGGAGCGCGGTGACCGCGGTGGCGAGGAAGCCCCAGGCCTCGGAGCCCTGGCGGTGGGCGCGGTAGGCGAGCCAGAGGCCCGCGACGGCGACCAGGGCGGTGGGCACCGCCCACAGCAGGCCCGGCTCCTCCATGCGGAGCACGCGCGCGACGAGCCCTTGCAGTGACTGGTTGTCGACGATCCACGCCTTGCCGACGCGGCCCGTCTCGAACATCCGCCGGGTCCAGAAGTCGACGCTGGCGCCGGGCAGGACGAGCGCGCCGAGCAGCACCGTGCCCGTGAAGGACGCGAGCGCGGTGACGGCGGCCCGGATACGTCCGGTGATCAGCAGGTAGACGATGAAGATGCCGGGCGTGAGCTTGATGCCCGCGGCGATGCCCAGGGCGAAGCCCTTGCCCACGGCTCCCTCGGGCCGTGTCATGTCCCACAGGACGAGGCAGGCGAGGGCGAGGTTGATCTGCCCGAACAGGACGGTCTGGAAGACGGGTTCGAGCCAGATGCCGAACGCGGTCGCGGCCAGCGGCAGCCAGGGGCGGGCGCGGATCCGGGCCAGGCGCAGTGAGAGGTGCACGAGAAGCGCCAGGAGCGCCGCGTTGCCCACGACGAAGAGGATCTTCAGAAGCGTTATGGGCAGCCAGGCCGTCGGCACGAAGAGGATCGCGGCGAACGGCGGGTAGGTGGCCGGCAGATTCCACTCGGTGACCGTGAAGCCGTACAGGTCCGTGCCGTTGGCGACGGCGGCGCCCTCGGCGCGGTAGACGAGGGTGTCGGCCATGGGGATGCGCATGACCACGCACAGGGTGGCCAACGCGGCCAGGGAGAGCGTGAGTAGAGCTCCGGCGGCGATGACTCGGGGTGAGCGGAAGGTCACAGTCCGGTGAATCACGGGAAGCGACCTTACCTGTCCGTTACGGCGCCTTTACGTCCGGGCGATCAACGGCACCGTACGACTGGGTGGCGGAAGGGTTCAAGCGGATTGCTGTGGCGCGGCGTTGTGCGACTCAATGACGCCGCTTCACGCCCGCCTCCTCGGCGTACTCCCCGAGGACGACCACGCTGAGCGCGGCGCCCGCGAAGACCTTGGCGGCGCGCAGGGCGTCGCCGACACGGTGGCTGTGCCGGGTGCCGGTCGCGGCGGTGGCGCCACGGGCCGGGTGCGGCCTGACAGGGGCTGGGGTGAAGGTTGCGCTGCTCATGACTCCATTGTGGAATTCGGGCATTTCCCGCACATCGGCCCGTGGGCTGAGTCACAGCCCGTCCCGCCTCCACCTTTGGACAGACCCCATCCCCTACGGGTAGGGGGTGATGACCTCGGTGATCACCCGGGCGATCACCCCGGCGATCACCCCTCGCAGGCCTCACAGGTACGGCCCCCGTAAATGGTTGGCGGCGCCCTCCCCGCCTGATCTAAACTCCTCCGTCTTCCCCGCCTCCCTCGCGGAGTGCCCGCCCGTCTCCCACCACCGCCCTCAGCTGAGGCCCTTCGGGCCGCCCCCTGGTCTTGCCCGGACGGAAACCGGGCGGCTGTCCTTGACCTACGCACGCATCCGCCGGAGGAACCCCCGTGACCGCCGTGTCCGACGCCGACGACCCCCTCGCGCGCGAGCGCGCCCATCTGGCCGCCTCCCGGTCCGCCCTGCGGGCCATGCGGGCCGACGTCGAGGCGCTCGACCTGCGCGATGTGACCGCGAACTGGGTCAACTCCGAGGTCCTGCAACACCAGATCGACGACCGCATCAAGGCCCTCGCCGACCTCGCGCACACCCCGCTGTTCTTCGGCCGCCTCGACTATCTGCACGCGGTCGGCGCCGAAGAAGCAGAGGGGGCCGAGATCAAGAAGGGGAGCGAAGCGACTTCCTTGGAAGGGCGGCGGCGGGAGACGGGTGGGCAGTTCTACATCGGGCGGCGGCATGTGCACGACGCCGACGGCGACCCGATGGTGATCGACTGGCGTGCCCCGGTCTCCCAGCCGTTCTACCGCGCGTCCAAGACCGCACCGATGGATGTCGCGCTGCGCCGCCGGTTCGGTTACACCGGCGGCGAGTTGACGGCGTACGAGGACGAGCATCTCTCCGACCCGGCGGAGGCGGCGCGCACCAGCAAGCTGCTGCAGCAGGAGATCGAGCGGCCGCGCGTCGGGCCGATGCGGGACATCGTCGCCACGATCCAGCCCGAGCAGGACGAGATCGTACGCAGCGGCCTCGGCGGCACGGTGTGCGTACAGGGCGGCCCCGGCACCGGAAAGACAGCGGTCGGTCTGCACCGGGTCGCCTATCTCCTCTACGCGCACCGCGAGCGGCTCGCCCGCACCGGCACCCTCGTCATCGGGCCGAACAAGTCCTTCCTGCACTACATCGAGCAAGTCCTGCCCGCGCTCGGCGAGTTGGAGGTCAAGCAGGCGACGGTCGACGACCTCGTGGCCCATGTGGAGGTACGGGGCACGGACGCCGCCGAGACCGCCGTCGTCAAGGGCGACGCCCGGATGGCCGAGGTCCTCGCCCGCGCCGTCCGCTCCCATGTCACGCTGCCCACCGAGGCCCTGATGGTGGTACGCGGCTCACGGCGCTGGCGCATTCCCTCCTACGAACTGGAGGAAATCGTGCAGGAGTTGCTCGACCGCGACATCCGCTACGGCGCGGCCCGCGACGCCCTGCCGCAGCGCATCGCGCACGCCGTGCTCGTCCGCATGGAGCAGGCGGGCGAGGCGCCGGACGACCGGGTGCAGGACGCGGTGGCCCGCAACGCCGCGGTCAAGGCGGCCGTGAAGTCCATCTGGCCGCCCGTCGATCCGGCGAAACTGGTCCTCCGGCTCCTCTCCGACGCGGACTTCCTCGCCGCCCACGCGGAGGGAATCCTCACCGAGGAGGAGCAGAAGGCCGTGCTGTGGACGAAGCCCGCGCGCTCGGTGAAGTCGGCCAAGTGGTCTGCCGCGGACGCGGTGTTGATCGATGAGGCGGGCGATCTCGTCGCGCGTACGCACTCCCTCGGTCATGTCGTCCTTGACGAGGCCCAGGACCTCTCGCCCATGCAGTACCGCGCGGTGGGGCGCCGCTGCACCACCGGCTCCGCGACCGTACTCGGCGACCTGGCACAGGGCACCACGCCCTGGGCGACGCGCAGTTGGGCCGAGGCGCTCGGCCATCTCGGCAAGACGGACGCCGTGGTCGAGGAGCTGACGGCGGGCTTCCGTGTGCCGCGCGAGGTCATCGCGTACGCCTCGCGGCTGCTGCCCGATATCGCGCCCGGTCTGGCGGAGGTGGAGTCGGTGCGTGAGTCGCCGGGTTCGCTGTCGGTGCGGCGGGTCTCCGATCTCGACGCGGAGGTGGTCGCGGCGTGTGGTGAGGCCCTGGCCCATGAGGGGTCGATCGGGCTGATCGCGGCGGATGCGCGGGTGCCGGCGCTGGGCGCTGCGCTGGCGTCGGCCGGGCTGCGGTGCCTGTCTCCCGGCGAGGAGACGACGCCCGACACCCGGCTGACGCTGGTGCCCGCGTCGCTGGCCAAGGGTCTTGAGTACGACTACGTGGTCCTGGACGAACCGTCCGCGGTCGTCTCCGGCGAGCCGGACCTGCGGACGGGCCTGCGCCGGTTGTACGTGGCGCTCACGCGCGCGGTCTCGGGCTTGACGGTGATCCACCGGGCGGATCTGCCCGGCCAGTTGGGATAGTTCGCCGGACGGGCTGAAAATTCAGCCCGTCCGGCGATCGAGGACATCTTTGAGGCCGTCCGCAGGACTTTCGGGAAGGGGCGGGCTGGGGAGGAAGCCCGCCGCAGGCGCGACGGGCTGCGGGGCGCGACGGGCTTGCGGGGCGCGACGGGCCTGCGGGGCGCGACGGACCTGCGGGGCGCGACGGGCCTGCGGGGCGTGACGGACCCTCACCCGCATCGCGCCTACGCGTCCAGCGCCGCCCGCCACTCCGCGACCGCGGCCGCGGACACCGGCGCGTCCCAGCCGGAGGGCCGCGCCGCCCCGCCGATGTGGAACGCGGAGATGCCCGCCGCCCTCAGCTGAGCCACATGCCCGAGGCCGAGGCCGCCGCCCACCAGGATCTGCTGCTCATACCCCGGCTCCCCGGCCCGCGCGGCCTCCGCGAGCAGCACCGGCATCCCGCCGGAGACGCCCTCCGCCGACCCCGCGGTCAGATAGGTGTCGAGCCCCGGCAGATCCGCCAGCTGCTTGCGCAGGGAGTCCCGGTCCGCGGCCCGGTCGATGGCGCGGTGGAAGGTCCAGCGGGCGCCGTCGATGGCGGCGACGAGCCGCTCGACCGCCGCCAGGTCCGCCGCCCCCGTCTCGTCGAGAAAGCCGAGCACGAACTCGTCCGCGCCCGCGGCCCGCAGCGCCCGTGCGTCCCGTACGAGCGCCGCGACCGTCTGCTCGTCGCCGGCCGCGAAGCCGTCCGACGCCCGCAGCATCACGCGCAGGGAGATGTCGACGGCGGCGCGGATCTCGGCGAAGGCGGTGAGGCTCGGCGTGAGCCCGTCCGCGGCCATGTCGGTGACCAGCTCGAGGCGGTCCGCACCTCCGGCCTGGGCGGCGACGGCGTCCTCGGCGTCGAGGGCGATCACCTCCAGGACTGCACGCTTGCTCATGGGACCCCTTATTCCTCGATGGCGATGACGGCTATAGGCGACTACAGGTCTAGTCCAATCTCAAGACTACGCGCCGATCGCCACCACCGGGACCCGATCGGAAGCCGATCAGTGGGCGTGGCCGCTTTCCGACCCGCCGGAGTGGGACGAACCGGAGGAGTCACCCTTGCCGGGCTCGGGCGCCGCCGCCCCCTCGGTCCGCACCGTGAAGTCCGCCGTCCGCACCTTCCCGTCGTGCTTGAAGTCGAGGAAGAGGCGGTACGCGCCCTTGCTGGGTGCCGTCGCCGTGAAGGAGACCTCGGGTCCTGGGCCGCCCTCGTTGGGGTGCACGTGCAGGTAGGCGAGGTCCCCCGACCGCAGGGCGACCAGGTGGCCGTAAGCCTCCAGGTAGGGCTCGAGGTCGGTGACCGGTTTGCCGTTCTTGCTGACGCGCAGCTTCAGTTCGCCGGCCTTGCCCGGGGTGAGGCCGCCGTCCAGCGTCACCTCGTACCCGCCCTCGACCTTCGCCGTGGTCGTGGAGCCGGGCAGCTTCTCCGGGTCGTACTGGCCGGAGACCGCCAGGTCGGCGCCGAGCGTGAGCCCCTCGCCGCCCTTCGGTGTGAAGTCGGCGAACACCCGGTAGCCGCCGGCCTTCGGCAGTTCCACGGGGGTCGACCAGGTGCCGTCGGCGGCCCGCGAGGGGTGCAGATGCCGGAAGGTGTCGAGGTCGCGCGAGGCGATGATCAGGTGCAGGTCCTTGCCGTGCTCGCGGTCGTACGCGGTGACCTTGCGGCCGATGCCGTCCTCGACGGTGAAGCTCAGCTTCCCCTTCTCCCCCGCGGCCAGGCGCGGGGTCTCCAGGTCGAGGGTGTAGCCGCTCTGCGAGACCTGAAGCCCGCCCGGCAGTTCCGCACCGCCCCCGCCCTCCGGCTTCTTCTCGTTCCCGCCGCTGCCGCCGCCGTGGCCGCCGTGGCCGCCGCCCGCCTCCTGCTCCCCCTTCTGCACGACGGGGTCCGCGGTGCTGCCGACGGCGTACGCGGTGCCGAAGGTGGCGGCCACTGCGGCGGCGAAGGCGGTGATCTTGAGTCCGGTGTTCATGGCTGCTGCTCTCCTCGGTTCGTTGCCCCTTGCCCTTGGGCCGTGCCCATGACGATACCCCTGGGGGGTATGAAGTCAAGCCCAGGGAACCTCTTGCGTCTCCATACGTGTGGGGGGTATACATGAACCCATCACGCAGATACCCCCCTGGGGTACCAGCCGAAAGCCGAGGAGCAGCAGCCATGACCACCACATCGCCCGGCACCACCGCCGAAGCGGAGGTCGAACTCGCCATCGGCGGCATGACCTGCGCCTCGTGCGCCGCCCGCATCGAGAAGAAGCTCAACCGCATGGACGGCGTCGAGGCGACCGTCAACTACGCCACCGAGAAGGCCAAGGTCACCTACACCGGCGAGATCGCGGTCGAGGACCTGATCGCCACCGTCGAGGCCACCGGGTACACGGCGCAGGAGCCGAAGCCCGTACACACCGAGCCCGCCGCCCCCGGCGAGGAGCCCGCCGACGCCGAAGACGATGAACTGCGGCCGCTGCGGCAGCGGTTGACCGCCGCCATAGTCCTCGCCGTCCCGGTGATCGCGATGGCCATGGTCCCGGCCCTGCAGTTCGAGTACTGGCAGTGGCTGTCCCTGACGCTCGCGGCGCCGGTCGTCACGTATGCCGCCTGGCCCTTCCACAAGGCCGCGTGGACCAACGCGAAGCACGGCGCGGCCACGATGGACACACTGATCTCGGTCGGCACGTCGGCGGCGTTCCTGTGGTCCGTGTGGGCGCTGTTCTTCGGCACGGCGGGCACGCCCGGTATGACCCACCCCTTCGAGCTGACGATCGCCCGCACCGACGGCGCCGGGAACATCTATCTGGAGGCGGCGGCCGGAGTCACCGCGTTCATCCTGGCGGGCCGCTACTTCGAGGCCCGTTCCAAGCGCAAGGCGGGCGCGGCGCTCAAGGCGCTGCTCGAACTGGGCGCCAAGGAAGTCACCGTCCTGCGCGACGGCACCGAAGTCCTCATCCCCACCGCCGAGTTGGCGGCCGGTGACCGCTTCCTCGTGCGCCCCGGCGAGAAGATCGCCACGGACGGCAAGGTCGTCGAGGGCTCATCGGCCGTGGACGCCTCCATGCTCACCGGCGAGTCCGTGCCGGTCGAGGTCGGCGTCGGCGACTCCGTCACGGGCGCGACCCTGAACGCCGGCGGCCGCCTCGTGGTCGAGGCGACACGGGTCGGCGCGGACACCCAGCTCGCCCGGATGGCCAAGCTGGTGGAGGACGCGCAGAACGGCAAGGCCGCGGCCCAGCGGCTCGCCGACAAGATCTCCGCCGTCTTCGTGCCGGTCGTCATCGCCCTCGCCGTCGCCACGCTCGGCTTCTGGCTCGGCAACGGCTCGGGCCTGACCGCGGCCTTCACCGCGGCCGTGGCCGTCCTGATCATCGCCTGCCCCTGCGCCCTCGGCCTGGCCACCCCGACCGCGCTCATGGTCGGCACCGGGCGCGGCGCCCAGCTAGGCATCCTGATCAAGGGCCCCGAGGTCCTGGAGACCACGCGGCGTGTCGACACCATCGTCCTGGACAAGACCGGCACGGTCACGACGGGCCAGATGACCCTGCTCGCCACGCACACCGCTCCCGGCACCACCGAGACCGAAGTCCTGCGCCTGGCCGGCGCGTTGGAGCACGCGTCCGAGCACCCCATCGCCCAGGCCGTCGCGGCCGGTGCCGCCCGTCAGGCCGGTGACCTGCCCGCTCCCGAGGACTTCGCGAACATCGCGGGCCTCGGCGTCCAGGGCATCGTCGAGGGCCACGCCGTCCTCGTCGGCCGCGAGAAGCTGCTCGCGGAGTGGGAGATCCACCTGCCGGTGGAGCTAGAGCGCGCCAAGTCCGCGGCGGAGGCGGCCGGGCGTACGGCCATCGCGGTCGCCTGGGACGGCGAGGCCCGCGCGGTCCTCGAAGTCGCCGACGCGATCAAGGAGACCAGCCCCGAGGCGATCGAGCGGCTGCGGGCGCTCGGCCTCACGCCCATCCTGCTCACCGGGGACAACGCGGCGGTCGCCGCCTCCGTGGCCGCCGAGGTCGGTATCGAGCAGGTCATCTCCGAGGTCCTGCCGCAGGACAAGGTGGATGTCGTCAAGAAGCTCCAGGCCGAGGGCAAGTCGGTCGCCATGGTCGGCGACGGCGTGAACGACGCCGCCGCCCTCGCCCAGGCCGACCTGGGTCTGGCCATGGGCACGGGCACGGACGCGGCCATCGAGGCCGGCGATCTGACGCTCGTACGGGGCGACTTGAGGGCCGCGTCGGACGCGATCCGGCTTTCCCGCAAGACCCTGGGCACGATCAAGTCGAATCTGTTCTGGGCCTTCGCCTACAACGTCGGCGCACTGCCGCTGGCCGCGGCGGGACTGCTCAACCCGATGATCGCGGGCGCGGCGATGGCGTTCTCGTCGGTCTTCGTCGTCGGCAACAGCCTGCGCCTGCGGGGCTTCAAGGCCGCGGCGTAAGGGGGCCGGCGGCGAACTCGCACCACACGTACTTTCCGGGGGTTCTGAACCCCACGCCCCACTTGTCGGCGAGGGCGGACACGAGCAGCAGACCGTGTCCGCCCTCGCCGCGCGCGATCCGCGGAATGCTCGGCGTCCCTTCGCCACTGTCGTGCACCTCTACGCGGAGCACGGTGCCGTCGTACTCGAACCTCAGCAGATAGCCCCTGCCGGGCGGGGCGCCGTGCAGCAGCGCGTTCGTCGTCAACTCGCTCACGCACACCAGCACTTCGTCCACCCGGTCCCGGATACCCCAGTCCGCGAGCACGTCCCTCGCGAACGCCCGCGCCCGGGGAACCGAGCGGCGCTCACGGCGGTAGAGCTTTTCCCTGTTCATGGGGCGAGAGTCACGGAACGTGACTAGCCTGGCACAGTGAGGCGACCCCGACGGATTCTCTGTCGGGGTTTGCGCAGGATCCAGTACGAGCGGGGGCGGGGACATGGCCGCCATGAGCCCTGGCAAGCGTCCGAGGAAAAATCCGTCCGCCATGCGCATGGTAGGTGAACTGGTCGCGGTGCTACGGCGCGCGGCCGGACTCACCCAGGCCGCGCTGGCCGAGCGTCTGGTGGTGACCGAGTCCACGATCGCGGCGATCGAGCAGGGACGGCGACCCCTGTTGCCGGATCTGGCGGCGACGCTGGACGAACTCCTGGACAGCAAGGGGGTGTTGGCTGTCGCGGTCAGCAATATGCCGGAGATCGATCAGTTTCCGTTGTGGGCTGAGCAGTACATCGAGCAGGAACGAAAGGCCATCAGCCTGTCCTTGTACGCGAACCAGGTCCTGCCAGGCCTGCTGCAGACCGAGGAGTACGCGCGGGCGGTGTTCCGGGAGCGTGTGCCGTCGTACGACGTGGACGAAACCGAGGCCAAGACGGCGGCGCGGATCGAGCGGCGGGACATCCTGCACCGGAGAGTCCCGCCCACGGTCAGCTTCGTCATCTGGGAACCGGCTCTGCACCTGAACATCGGCAGCCGTCTGATGCGGGAGGAGCAGATGCGGCATCTGCGCGAGTACGCCGAACTCCCTTGTATCTCCCTGCAGATCCTGCCGGCGGATAGTCCGCATCACGCAGGGCTCAACGGGCCATTCGTCTTGCTAGAGACCGCCGATCACCAGCACTTGGCCTATACCGAGACCCAGCGCGGCAGCCAGTGGGTCGCTGATCGTGACGAGGTGTCCATCCTGGAACACAAATATGCGATGCTGCGAGCACAGGCCCTTACCCCGCACTTCTCCTTGGGCCTGCTGGACAGTCTGCTAGGAGAGCAATGAGCAGCACCGCACTTCACTGGTTCAAGTCGAGTTACAGCGGCGACGAGGGCGGCGAGTGCCTCGAAGTCGCCTACGACTGGCGGAAGTCCAGCTACAGCAGCGACGAGGGCGGCGAGTGCCTCGAAGTCGCCTACGACTGGCGGAAGTCCAGCTACAGCGGCAGCGAAGGCGGCGACTGCCTCGAGGTCGCCGCCCACCCCACCGCCATCCACATCCGCGACTCCAAGAACCCCACGGGTCCCGCCCTCAGCGTCACCCCCGCCGCCTGGGCCGCCTTCACCGGTATGGCGACCGGCGCCGCTCGCTGACGGTACGGCGGGGGCATGGGGGAACCGAGGTACCGGGCGCTGCTCATCGGTGCTGCCGACTACGGCACTCCGGGGATCAGCCCTCTGCCGTTCATTCCGCAGGATCTGGAGCGGATGAGTGCCGCTCTGATCGAGCGCGGCTTCCACGAGGCTGCCGTCGCGCAGTTCCAGCTGGTCACGCCGAACGAAGTGAACGGCGAGGTGACCCGGTTCCTCGGTGAGGCCGAGCGCGGGGACCGGCTGCTCGTCGTGCTGAGCGGCCACGGCGTGCACTCCCGGGGCAAGGACTATCTCGTACCGGAGGACATCCGCGCCGAGCTGCTCACGTTCGCCCGTGGCTGTATCGAGATCGACTGGCGCGAGGAGATCGAGGAGAGCCGCGCCGAGCAGGTCGTGTTCCTCATCGACGCCTGCCGCGAGGGCATCGACCGCGACACCAAGGGCACGGCGGCCTGGTCGAACCGCAAGGCCACCGGTGCGCGGGGCCGCAGAGTGGCGTACGTCTACGCCTGCTCGGCCGCCGAAGTCGCCCGGTTCGTACGCGAGGACGACGCCGTACGGGACGGGCACGCCGTGGGGACGGAACCCCGCGAGACCTTCAGCCTCTTCTCCCGCGCGGTCACGGATCTGCTCGGCGCAGGCGCAGGCGCAGGGAACGGCGGGCCCGTGTCCGGGATGAGGGACTTCCGGACCGCCGTGCAGGGCCGTATCGACGCCCTGCACGCGGCGTACGGAAAACCCGGCAGGGCCCAGCGCATCCGCGTACTCAGCGAGACTCCCGAGGAAGAGTTCGTGGTGCTGCCCCCGGCCGTGCCGGGCCCGGCCGACGCGAGCTCCAACGAACGCACCTGGCACGAGACCGTCATGACGCATCCCGCGTGGCGGCTCACCGCGCCGGAGTTCGCCCCGGCGGTGGAGCGGCTGCGGGAGGTCTGCGGCGACCTCGTGAGCCGGTACGCGCGAACGTGTGACGGCGCTCCCGCCGTACTGGCCGAAGATCCTTGGTACGACGAGGAGTTGGGGCCCCGGACCGCCGCCCGGGTCGGGTTCCTGCTGCGGCGGCTCGTGCCCGGCACCGTGCTCTCGCCGACGGAGGCCGCGCTGCTCGCCGTACTGCCGTACGCGGGCCAGGCGCACTGGGTGCGGCTCGCGGAGGAGTGGCAGCCGAGGGAGCCGGAACTCGACGCGTTCCTGGAGCGGTTCCCGCGCCTCGGCCGCCGGATCCGCAATCTGAGCTGGCAGTCCGAGGCGCTGCGGCAGATCCGCTGGTGGGCGTACCACCGCTGGCTGGCACGGCAGCCCAAGGCGTTCGGCACGGATGACAACGGCGCAGGCGAAGGCGACTGGACGCGGAGCGAGCTGAGCGCGCCCCAGCTGCTTCGCTACCTCAAGGAGCAGCGGTTCTCCCCGGTCTCGGCGCCGGGCACCGCCCGTGGCACGGATCTGGTGGACGCCCGGGATGTGGCTCCCAGTACGGCCGATGAGCACACCGTGCGCGAGCGGCTCGTCGCCGCGCTCCTGAAGGCGGCGCACGCCCTGGCGATCGATCCGGCCGATCTGCCGGAGGTGCTCGCCGAGCACCTCGGCATCTCCGACGCCGTACGGCTCGACGAGCTGCTCACCACGGTGCGCCAGTCCCAGTGGCTGGCCTCGGGCGCCGGACGCACGCTGCGCGCCGTGTGCCAGCACCCGGCCGTACACCTGGCGTTGGCGCAGCACACGGAGGAGGTGGACGGTCTGCTGCGGGAGCTGAACCGGCTCTCGGCGACGGCCGACAGCTCCCTCGCCCCGTTGGCCGACCTGCCCGCGTACGCGCACGCCCAGGACGTACAGCCCGCCTCGGACACTCCGTACAGCCTGCCCACCGGTATCCGGTTCCGTCTCGACGAGGACCGGGTCCGTGAGCTGCTCATGGGTGAACAGCTCTACAAGGACCGGTCGTTGGCGATCCGTGAGCTGTACCAGAACGCGCTGGACGCCTGCCGCTACCGGGAGGCGCGGGTCGAATACCTGGCACGTACGGGCGACCGCGGCGAACGCGACGGCGGCCAGGAGTCCTCCTGGCAGGGCGAGATCACCTTCACGGAGGGGCGGGACGAGGACGGCCGGGCGTATCTGGAGTGCACGGACAACGGCATCGGCATGGGCGTCACGGAGCTGACCCACTCCTTCTCGCAGGGCGGCGCGCGGTTCGTGGACCTGCCGGAGTTCGTCGAGGAGCGCGGGCAGTGGGACGCCCTGGACCCGCCGGTGACGCTCGCCCCGGTCAGCCGCTTCGGCATCGGTGTGCTCTCGTACTTCATGATCGCCGACGAGATCACGGTCTGGACCTGCCGTCTGGACCGCGACGGCCGCCCGGGGCGTCTGCTGAAGGTGACCATCGCCGGCCCCGGGACCCTGTTCCGGGTCGAGGACCTGGGGCAGGGCGAGGAGGCGGGCACGCGGGTACGGCTGCACGCGGCGGCGGACCAGAAGCTGCCGTCCTGCGGTGAGACGCTCGGCAAGCAGCTGATGGTGGCGCCCTACCTGGTGACGGTGCGCGGGACCGGGCGGGAGCGGATCTGGAGGCCGGGCGAACTGCTCATGTACGGGGGCCGTGTTCCGGCACAGCCGTCGCCCGCCAACGAGGTCTGGTGGCTCTCCGACGCCGGCAGGGTGCTGGTGGACGGCCTTTCGACGGACCGGAACTACTCCAGGGCCCGGGTGGACCTGCAGGGGCGCACGGTCAACCTGCACGGCGCCCACGCACAGCTGTCCGTCGACCGCAGGGAGATCATCGAGTACGACCGGGCCGCGGTGCACGACCGCTGCGTCGCGGCCATCGACGACCTGATGGGGCGCCCCGACCTCCTCACACCCGAGTGGCTCCTGCATCTGTACGGCGACGACGGCGAGCTCGCCGACGCGATCCTCTCCCGGGCCATCGAGGGCCGCCTTTCCTGGGACACCCAGCACGGCACGATCGAGGCGGGCCGTACCGGCCTCTTTCCCCCTGATCTGCTCCTGCTGCCCACGACGACGGGCAGCTACGGCACCGGCACGGAGTCCGCGGAGGTCGTGGCGCCGCTGCTGGTGCGCTGTCTGCCCGAGCCGCTCGTCCGGTGGCGGCTACGGGCGCTGCTCGGCCTCGGCACCGAGGCACCGCCCGTCGGGCGGCCCATCGACCTGAAGCTCTTCAGCGTCGACCCGGGCGCCGACGTCAGTTCGTGGACGGTCCAGGCGGAGGATGCCCGGGGCCGCCTCGCACGCGCCCGCACGGTCACCGAGCCGGACGAGTGGGGTCCGCCGCTGCCGGGCGACGAAACGGAGGAGTCCTACGAACTCAACGCCCTGTGGCATCTGTTCCCCTGGCGGCACGCCCACCGGCCGCTGCTCCCCGAAGAGGTCCTCGACACGGCCCACGCCATGACGCTGCCCGTGCGCCAGGTGGCCGAGCGGCTGCGGGCGCTCGGCTACCAGGTGCCCCCGCTGGGCGCTCTGGACCTGGCCGTTCCGGAGGACTTCCCCCTCCTGGCACTGCCCGCGACCTCGCATTACATCGACAACGCCTCGAAATGGCTGCCGTGCGGCGGGTATGTGCACCTGGCTCATCTGCTCGGCTGTCAGGACCCGGTGAAGAGCGCGGAGCGCCTGACCGAGCTCGGCTACCGCCTCCCCGCGGACATCGGGGAACGGGCCAAGGACTGGCCCGAGTTCAACGACGCCCGGCTGGCCCTCGCCCGCCAGCTGATGAACCACGCCGTGACGGTGCCCGCCACCCCAGCCGCGGCGGCGAACATCAGGCTCTACCAGTTGTGGCAAGCGGCAAAGCCTCTGCAGACGAAACCGGACGACCTCTCCCGGGCCCTGACCCGCTGGGGGTTCACCGTCTCGGGCGACCTTCCGGAGGACGCCAGCGGCGAGCCGGAGGTCCGGGTGCCCACCTGGCGCGACGCGTTCCGCGCGGAGCACTACGACCAGCGGCACCCCGAGATCCTGCCCGTGCCCACCTACCCCGGCCGGAGCGACTCCCGGTTCCGGGCGGGCGACCTCACTCCGATCGGCAACGCCTCGGTCACGCATGCCGTGCTGACCCCGGCGGCCCTGCGTACCGCCGCGGAGATCGCCGACCTGCCGGAACGCAGCATCCGGGCCGCCATCAAGGCCGAGCGCGTGGCGGTCCCCGACACCATCGACCCGGGCCTCGACGAGCTGCTCGCCCGCAGCTTCCCCGCCACGGCCACGACCGGCGACCGCATCACCCCCGGCACCCCGATCCGCCTCGCGGAACTCGCTTCGGCGGCGCTCACGCTGCGGCGCACGTTCCGTGAAGTGGCGGCACGGGCAACGGAGTTGGGCTTCGAGCACGAGGCGAGGGACTGGTTCACCGACGCGGCGGACGGGGGCGAGGGCGAGGGCGGGGCCGCCTAGAGTTGGCGCATGACAGAAGCACACGACGCCACTCAGCCGACCCTGCCCAGCCTGCCGTTCTGGGTCAGCGTCGAGGGCGAGGACGCCGAAGAGGGCGACACGATGGGCCTGTTCAGCCGCGACGGCGACGCGGTCCTGCGCCAGGTCCCCCTCGGCCCCCTCCGCAAGAACCTCGCCGACACCGTCGACGCACTCCAGCAGATCTTCGCCGACGCCGAGGCCCGCGGCGGCACACTCCCCCTGGCCGAGGCCCAGCTGAACTTCCAGGTCAGCGCGACCGGCGGCATCCAGCTGATCGGAAGCGGCCAGGTCCAGGGGACACGGGGGCTGACGCTGGTGTTCAAGAAGCCGTCCTGATCAAGAACGGTCAGAGCGACCACTCCGGCACAACCTGGCGTACCGTGAAAATCGGAGCAGGCACCGCAGAGGAGACAGCATGAGCGCGCAACCTGTGGGGCCGCACGCGCCGGACGTCACCTACGAGCAGCTCCGCGACCACCCCCGCATGGGCGTCCCCCTCTACGCGATCATCGACCCCAGGGACGGGACGATCACGGTCCACTCCGGGCCGGACGCGAGCAGCGGCGAGCCCCGCTACGGCAACACCCCGCGCACCTACGAATTCGGCGACACCGTCCAGCTGGGCAAGTGGACGATCGACACGTCCAAGTTCCCCCGGTACGGCTCCTGAGCCAGGCCGATCCCGCGGTTCGGCCGGACCTCAGCCGAACAGGTTCAGCTCCCTCTCCCCCACCCCCGCCAGCTCGTAGCGGGCGCCGATGACCGGGCGGCCCGAGCAGAGGCGCAGCAGGGTCGGGGCGTCGCCGATGTAGCGGGCCGGGGGGTGATCGCCGGACGGGGAGCCCAGGGTGAGGGGTTCGTCGAGGCCGTCCAGGTCCGCGTGCAGGGGGACCCCGTCGAAGTGGCGGGAGCGGGAGACCGGTCCCATGAGGGCCAGGGCGTGCGGGAGGCCGGCGCCCGCGTAGGCGCCCTCCAGGCCCCAGGCCTCGCGTACGTCACCCGCGTGGATCCACTCCCCGAGTGCCACACCGTCCAGCTCCCCGCCGAACCCGGCGATGGCGGGCCCCGCCTCCGCCATACCGCGCTCCAGCTCGTCCACGATCTGCTGGTTGCTCCAGGCCGCGCGCTCGGCGATATCCCGGTCATTGGCCTCCGGCGAGAACACGTCCTTCTCGAAGCGGCCCTCGATGACCCGTATCAGGGCCGCGCCGCAGTGCGCCAGGACATGGCGGACCGTCCAGCCGGGGCAGCACGTGTACACCTCGAAGTCACGGTCGGGACGGGAGCGAAGGAGCGGGATCAGCGCGTCCCGTTCCGTGCGGAGCAGGAGTCCGGGCAGCTCGGGGTCGTGCTTCGTCTCGGTCATGAGGCCGCACGATACGACCCCCTTGCCCGACCTCACTAGGCTCGGTCCATGACCGACCGTGACATCCGGCGTGACGACGATCTGCGCGAGCGGTGGAGGGCCGCCCTCCTCGCCGTGCGGGGGGACGACGGCCCCGACGCCCTGCCGTACGCCGAGAACCTCCTCGGCCGCTGGAGTGAGCCGCAGCGGCGCTATCACACCGCCGACCACCTCACCGCGGTCCTCGACCGGGTCGACGAGCTGGCGGAACACGCCGAGGACGCCGATCTCGTACGGCTCGCCGTCTGGTTCCACGACGCCGTCTACCTGCCCGAGCGGTCGGAGAACGAGGAGCGGTCCGCGCGGCTCGCCGAACGGGCCCTGGCCGAGGCCGGGCTGGGGCGGGAAGAGACCGCGGAAGTGGCCCGTCTCGTGCGGCTCACCGTCACGCACGACCCCGACGACGGCGACCGCAACGGCGAGGTGCTGTGCGACGCCGATCTCGCGATCCTCGCCTCGGGGCCCGACGCGTACGCCGCGTACGCCGCCGCCGTACGCGAGGAGTACGCCTTCGTACCGGACGAGGCGTTCCGCGACGGACGGGCCGGTGTGCTGCGTCAACTTCTCGCCCTGCCCCGGCTGTTCCGTACCCCGCACGGGGCACGGCAGTGGGAGGACCCGGCCCGGCACAACCTCACGACCGAGCTGACCCTCCTCACCCCGTGAACCCGTGAACCCGTGACCTGGTGACCTGGCGTCCTGGAGACCGCGGGATCAACGGCCTCCCCTCGCCATACAGTTGGACCCACACGGCACGCACAGCGGGAGGCGCAGTGGTGGTGCGGCACAAGGCGCTGCTCGTCGGTGCCGCGGCGTACGAGGCCCCGGGGGTCAGCCCGCTGCCGTTCGTACCCAAGGACCTGGAGCGGATGCGGACCGCGCTGCTCGCCCGCGGCTTCCAGCAGGCGCGGGTCGTGGAGGCGCCCTGGGTGACGCCGAACGTCATCAACGGCGAGGTCGTGTCGTTCCTCGCCGCCGCCGGCCCCGGCGACCGCCTCCTCATCGTGCTCAGCGGGCACGGCGTGCACTTCGAGGGCAGGGACTACCTCGTGCCCGAGGACGTCCGCGGCGCCGTCGAGCCGTTCGCCGCCGAGTGCGTCGAGATCGGCTGGCAGAAGGAGCTGGAAGGGACCCGCGCCGAGCAGGTGGTGTTCCTCATCGACGCCTGCCGTGAGGGCATCGAGCGGGACACCAAGGGCGTCGAGGCGTGGGGCCGGCGGAAGGTCGCCGCGGCGCTGCGCCGCAAGGTCGTGTACGTGTACGGGTGTTCACGCGCCCAGGTGGCACGGTTCGTGCGGGCCACGGACCGGGTGCGCGAGGGGCACACTCCCGGCATCGAGCCCGGCGAGTCCTTCAGCCTGTTCTCGCGGGCCGTCACCGACGCCCTCGCCGAACCCGGCAGCACCCTCGCCGACGTCCTCGCGTTCGTACAGCGCCGGATCGACGAACTGCACATCGCCTACGGCAAGCCGGGCCGCGCGCAGTCCGTCCTCACCGTCGCCGAAGAGCCGGGCGGCGCGGCCGGCGAGAGCGGCCGGCTCGCCCTGTTCCCGCCGTCCGCCGACGAGGAGTCCCGCGGCACCCGGCGCCAGACCTGGGCGGACGCCGTGACCGGGCACTACGCCTGGCAGCTCGTCGACCAGTCCGGGTTCCCCGCCGCCGACGAGGTGCGCCAGGACTGCGGCCGGCTCGCCGCCCACCTCGCCACCCTCTACACCGAGGCCGCGCGCACCGTCGACGGCGACCCCTGGCACGACGCCGAACTCGCCGAACGCACCACGGAACGCGCCGACTTCCTGCTGCGCCGCATCGGCGACCAGACGGCGCTGTCCCCGACCGAGGCCGCCCTGATCGCCGTCCTGCCGTTCGCCTCCCAGACCCACTGGACCCGGCAGACGGCCAAGGAAACGGGCACGGAGACGGTCCAACAGGCCTCCCGGCACAGCCTCTTGTCCGGTGAGCGTTTCCAGGAGGTCCTGCAGCGCTTCCCCCGCCTGGAACGGCGGCTGCGCGGCCTCACGGACACCGCGTCCGCCGACGCCATCCGCTGGTGGAGCCTGCACCAGTGGCTGCGGCAGGACCCGGCGGCGTACGTCTGCGATCTGCCCGAACCGGCGGCGGCCGCCACGGGGTTCGCGCCGGGCCTGCCGCCAGGGCCGCCGGGGCCGCCACCGGGACCTCCGCCAGGACTGCGCTGGCTGCGCGAAGAACTCGCCCCCGAGCGGCTGACCCGCTACTTCAAAGAGCAGCGGATCGCCCCGGGCGCCGTGCCCGGCAGCTCGCGCGGCACCGATCTGCAGGACGAACGCCAGGTCGCTTCCAGTACGAAGGACGAGCACGCCGTACGCGAACGCCTGGTCTCCGCCCTGCTCAAAGCAGCCCACGCCCTGGCCGTCGAACCGGCAGCGCTGCCGGAGACCGTGGTGGAGCACCTCGGCATCTCCGACAGCGTCTCCCTGCCGGCCCTGCACCTCACGCTGCGCCGGTCCCGCTGGATCCCGTCCGGCGCGGGCCGCTCACTCGACGCCCTGTGCCAGCATCCGGCGGTCGAGCTGGCCCTCAAGCGCCATGCCGAACTCGTCGACGTACTCCTGCGCGACATCAACAACCACGCCTCGCGTACGGGCAGTTCACTGGCCGTGCTGCGGACCCTGCCGCCCTACGCCAACGGGCACGACGTCCGACCCAGCGGCTCGGCGCCCGCCAACCTGTCCACCGGCATCCGCTTCCGCCTCGACGACGACCGGGTGCAGGAACTCCTCATGGGCGAACAGCTCTATGGAGACCGGGCGCTGGCCATCCGCGAGCTGTACCAGAACGCCCTGGACGCCTGCCGCTACCGCGCCGCCCGCACCGCCTACCTGCTCCGCACCGGCCGCAACCTGGCGCCCTGGGTGGGCCGGATCTCCTTCACCCAGGGCACCGACGACACGGGCCGGGCCTTCCTGGAGTGCGCGGACAACGGCATCGGCATGGGCGTCATGGAGCTGAGCCGGGCCTTCTCACGCGGCGGCTCCCGCTTCGTGGACCTGCCCGAGTACATCGAGGAGGGCGCCCTGTGGTCCGCGCTCGACCCGCCGGTGGTGCTCGACCCGGTGAGCCGGTTCGGCCTCGGCGTCCTGAGCTACTTCATGCTCGCCGACGAACTCACCGTCCACACCTGCCGGTTGGACCGCGAAGGCCGGCCGGGACACCGGCTCAAGGTGACCATCGCGGGCCCCGGCAACCTGTTCCGCGTCGAAGACCTCGGCCCCGGCGCCGAGGCCGGTACGACGGTGCGCCTGCACGCGCCCTCGGGCCTCTCGATGCCCTCCTGCGTCCGCGAACTGGCGGACTATCTGTGGGCCTCGCCGTTCACGGTCGAGGCGGCGGACGAAGCGGTGAGGCAGGTGTGGGAGGCCGGGGAGCTGGCTGTGCGGCCACCGGACCCGCCGACCCCGCCGGCATGGGTCGCACCTCCCCCGACGTCCCGGGACCCCATCGCCCGTCCGACGCCATACGTCTGGTACGCCCACGAAGAGTCCATGACCCCCGGCTACGGCTACGGGCCGAGGCGGCCGGAACTGCCCAGGACGGTGGCGGGCACGGACGGACAGCGCGTGTGGTGGACGAGCGGCAACGGCGCCGTCCTCGTCGACGGCATCGCCGTGGACCAGCGGCTCTTCGGCCGCGCCGTCGACCTGCGCGGGCCCGACCGGGCGAGCCTGTCCGTCGACCGCAAGCGCATCCAGTACACCGACGACCACGCCATCCACGAGCTGAGCCGCGCGGCCGTCCCCGATCTCATCGCCCACCCGGAACTCCTCACCCCCGGCTGGCTGGAGACGCTCCTGGTCGACGACCCCGCGCTCGGCGACGAGATCGCCGTCCAGGCCGCGGGCACCGACTTCAAATGGCGGCCGCCCGGCTGGAGCTTCAGCGCCCGGCACATCGGATTCTTCCCGCCCGACCTGCTGCTCCTCCCCTCGGTCACCGGGAGCTTCCCCAAGGCGCAGGGCCGCCACCGGGAGAGCGCACGGCTGCTGCTTCTCGACGTGCCGGAGCCGGTACTGCGCTGGCGCCTGCGCGTCCTGCACGGACTGCCACCGGCCGAACCGCTCTCCTCGGCCCGCCCCTCCGACATCGCGCTGCTCTCCGCGTCCGGCACGACGCCGACGGGCCAGTGGGCGAGCCAGCTCAGGGAGGCGGCGGAGCGGCACCCCGCCGTCGGCCCGCCCGAGGACGACGTCCCCGAGCCACCGCCACCGCCCCCCTACGGCGCGTACAACAGCTACGGCTATCCCCCGGCCTCCGAGGTGCAGGCACTCGGCTCCTACTTCGCCTGGCTGCCCGCGGACCGCCAGGTCACCATCGATCAACTCCTCGACCGGTCCTGGCACTTGCAGCGGCCGGTCGCCGAGATCGCCGACCGGCTACGGGCCCTCGGCTACCCCGTGGCCGAGCTGGGTCCGCTGGCCGATGCGACGCCCCACGACCTGTTGCTGCTGCGGATCGTCACTCCCACCAGGGCCGGTATGGGCGTGCCTCCGCCCTTCCCGCCGAATCCCGAACGCCGCACCTTCCCGCGCCCGCCCCTGCCCAACGGGGCCTGGCTCACCCCGGGATCGGTGGTGCACCAGGCCCAGCTGCTCGCCCAGGTCCACCCCCAGTCGCAGCCCGAGGCGGCGGCCGCACGCCTTGCCACGCTCGGGTTCCGGCCTCCGGAGCGTGCCCTCGACTGGCCCGAACGCACCGAGCTCGACATGAAGCTGGCCGCGGAACTGATGTGGCACCCGGACGCGACGGTGCACCACGTCGACGACGCGACGGCCATCACGCGCGGGCAGCTGCTCTGCGCTGCGGGACACCTCCAGCTGTCCCCGGCGGAGACGGCCCGACGCCTTGAGGAGGAACTCGGCTTCACCGTGTGGGACCCGGAGCCGCCGCAGGAAGTGCCCGGGCCGCTCGTCACGCTGCTCCAGTTGCCCTGGCTGTTCCTGCCCCGCACTCGTACGCTCCCGGCGGCCCGGTCGGACCCCATGCCCCCGTACGGCAGCGGCCCCATGGAAGCGGTGCAGGTCCCGTGGAGCACCGAAGAGGCCGCCGGCCTGGCCGAACTCGGCTATGTCCTTGAGGGCACGCCCGGTGCCGAGCCCCTGTCCGCGGTGGAGCCGATCTGGCTGCACCCCGCCCAGGTGATCTCCCCGTCCCTGCTCCGTATCGCCGCCGCGCACGCGGGCCGCACGGTCGAGGAGTTCCACGCGGCCCTCGGCACCTCACCCGACGGGGTCGGCCTCCAGCTCCCCCACCTCGACGACCACCCCCTCGACGAACTCCTCATCGCACGTCTCTCCACACCACTCCCCGGCGACCATCCCGACCCCCGGCCAGGCACCGGCCACCACATCCGCCTCGCGGAACTGGCCTCAGCGGCCCTCGCGCTATCCCGCCCGTTCCGCGAGGTAACAGCAGCAGCAAGCCGACTCGGCTTCCGACACGAGGCGGAGGACTGGTTCTGAGGGGGGCGGGGAGGGAGGGGTCTGCGGGGGCGGGTCTGAAGAGGGCGGGTCTGCGGGGCCGCGGCTGAGAGGGCGGGTCTGCGAGGCCGCGGCTGAGAGGGCGGGGCGCGGGGCCGCGGCTGAGAGGGCGGGGCGCGGGGCCGCGGCTGAGAGGGCGGGTCGCGGGGCCGCGGCTGAGGCTCCGGGCCTTTGAGGCCGAGCCCGAGGCGCCGGGCCTGAGAGGACGGGGCCGAGAGACCAAGGCTGAGGAGACGGGCCTGAGAGGACGGGCTGCGGACCGGGTCTGCGGTGTGGGAATTCTTTTGGGGGTGGTGGGAATTCGCCTCCCCTGGAGGGTGTTCGCACCTGATATGCCCGTCCCCGCCACACGCTCCCGTATGCCCATAGCCGTCCACACCCTGGGTCTGGCGGTCTTCGCCCTCGGCACCAGTGAGTTCATGCTCTCCGGGCTCCTGCCGGAGATCGCCGACGACATGAATGTCTCCATCCCGCGCGCGGGCCTGCTGATCTCGGCCTTCGCGATCGGCATGGTGGTGGGCGCACCGCTGCTCGCCGCGGCCACCCTGCGGCTGCCCCGGCGCACCACCCTGATCTCGCTGATCAGCGTCTTCGGCATGGGCCAGATCGCGGGCGCCCTCGCACCGACGTACGAGATCCTCTTCGCCTCGCGCGTGGTGAGCGCGTTCGCCTGTGCCGGGTTCTGGGCGGTCGGCGCGTCCGTAGCCGTCGCCATGGTGGACAAGGGGGCCAGGGCGCGGGCCATGGCGGTGATGATCGGCGGACTGTCGATCGCGAACGTCCTGGGCGTACCCGCGGGCGCGTTCCTCGGCGAGCACTTCGGCTGGCGGTCGGCGTTCTGGGCGGTGGCCGCGGCCTCCGCGGTCGCGCTCGTCGGGGTGGCCACGCTGATCCCCCGGATCCCGGTGCCCACCGAGAGGCCTCAGCTCCGCCAGGAACTGCGGATCTACCGGGACGGACAGGTCTGGGTGCAGATCGCGCTGATCACGCTGGCCGGCGGCGGGGTGTTCTGTGCGTTCAGCTATCTCGCGCCGCTGCTCACGGACGTGGCGGGCCTCGACTCGGCCTGGGTGCCTTCGGTGCTCGGCCTGTTCGGCCTCGGCGCGCTCGTGGGGACGATGGTCGGCGGCCGGATCGCGGACGCCCATCTCTTCGGAGTCATCTTCAGCGGCATCGTCGCGTCCACGGTGTTCCTGACCGTCCTCGGCCTGTTCGCCTCCGTGGCCGCCGTGGCGGTGGCCCTCGCCTTCCTGATCGGCGTCTCGGCGTTCTACACGGCGCCCGCCCTGAACGCCCGGATGTTCAACGTCGCGGGCGCCGCCCCGACCCTCGCGGGCGCCACGGCGACAGCGGCCTTCAACCTCGGCAACACCAGCGGCCCCTGGCTGGGCGGCGTGGTCATCGACGCGGACTTCGGCTACAAGTCCCCCGCGTGGGCGGGCGCGGCCATGACCCTGACGGCCCTGGCCGCGGCGTTCCTGGCGCTGCGGATGCAGAAGGGCCGTTCAGTAACCGTCACGACGAGCGCCCCGAAGGAGCGCGGGGAACTGCGCGCCCAGCCACAACACACCCGCGGGTAAGAAGACGCCGGACCCCGCAGGGGGCGCCGAACCGCCCACGGAGAACTCAGCCCGCCGCGACAGCGGCTTCGTACACCTTCCGCGTCGCGTCGGTGAACAGCACAGCCGTCGACACGTCGTCCGTCTCACCACCGCTGAGTACCGCGATCACCCGCCCCGGCCGCCCCGGCCCCCCGAAGTCCGTGAGGAACGGGCTTCCGCTCGTGCCGGTCCAGAACCCGCCGCACGTGAAGGTGAGCATGAACGGCTCCTCCTCGTCGCGCTCGGTCCGGGTCCGGCAGGAGATCTGCCGGTTGCCGGGGTTGTGCTCGGAGTCGGGGTAGCCGTACACCACGACGTCACGGTCGAAGCCCGAGTCCCACTGGGGCACGGAAGCGCCGACGACGTCCTGGACATCGCGCCCGCGGTCGTCGGGTTCGAGCGTGAGGAACGCGAAGTCGGCCCGGTCGTCGGCCTGGTGCTTCCAGCGGTCGTCGAGGTGGGCGCCCTTGACCCGCCACATTCCGTACGGTGCGTCGCCCTCGCCCGAGCCGCGGAAGCCGGGCGCGAACGCCAGGTCCTGCTCGGTGAGGTCCTCGACCCGGCCGTCCTCGTCGACGTTCATGACGCAGTGCCCCGCGGTCGCGATGACATTGCGCCCGGGGCTGTCCACCACGCTGGCCGTGCACCAGTGCGCGCCGTCGGCGACGAGCACCCCCACCGAGGGCAGCCCGTCGGTGGCGGTGGCCTCGGTCTGCGGCCCGAAGAACCGGGAGCAACCCGTCACGAGGGCGAGGGCACAGAGCGCGGAGCCCAGGGTCAGCCAGCGGGAGCGGTCTCTCATCGGCTCGGCGTATCTCCTCGTCAGGAGCTGGTCGGGGCGGACGGGACGGACGACGGCACGGACCGTACGGTCAGGGCGCGCAGCGCCCACTCCAGCGGGCCGCGCCGCAGCGGCGTCCGCCGCCACACGTACTGCCAGGCGATACAGCCGAGCACGGCCGCGGCGCTGAACCACAGCAGGACGTCCCAGCCGGTCGCGCCGTACGCGAAGAGCGCCAGGGCGAGGGCGTGCAGCACGTAGACCGACAGGGCCATCGTGCCCACGGCGGCGAACGGCCGCAGCACACGCGCGGCGAGCGGGGCACGGGCGAAGGCCACGGCGAGTCCGATGAGGGCCGCGCCGACTCCCGCGTTGCCCAGGGTTTCCAGGGGTGTCTGGCTGTACGGGCCGGCCACGGCGAGCCAGGTCCACGAGGAGCTGGGGATGGCGCCGAACTGGGAGTCGAGCACGGCCTTGACGGGGTCGGCGTGATCCAGGGCCCAGGCGTGCTCGCGGGCGACGGCCGCGTGCAGCTCGGCGCGGCCGCCCCACTTCTCGACGATCAGCCAGGAGAGGCCGTAGCCGGCGACCGCGGCGGCCGTGCCCCAGGCCGCGAGCAGCCGCCCCGCGCTCGGCCTGCGCAGATCGGCGAGCCGCCCGAGTACCAGGCCGACCAGGACGTACGGGAAGTAGGTGAGCAGCGGATAGGCGCCGGACAGGAACAGCTTGTCCAGGAACTCCCCGAGCCCCCACCAGCTGGTGAGGTCGCCGGGCTGCGGGGTGCCGCCGCGGCCGCCGGTGCGGTAGCCGTGGACGGAGCCGATGACGTACGAGAGCAGCGGTCCGAGGACGACACTCGCCGTGGCGACGGCGGCGAGAGTCCGGGTGCGCAGGCGCAGGAAGGGTTCGGCGGCCAGGAAGTACGCCGCGTAGAAGACCAGGATGACCAGGATCCCGGGGGTCAGCGCGGCCAGGACCAGGCCGAGCGCGGCGAGGATCGCGCAGCGGACCAGGGTGGGGCGCAGCTGTGGCTGCGGCTGTCTCGCCCTGGCCAGGGCGAGTGAGAAACCGGCGATCAGGGTGAACACCGCGGGGGCCCGGCCGTCGGCGGCGATCAGCAGCCAGCCGGGGCCGCCGGGCTCCGGGGGCGGTCCCACGTGCACGGCGAACATCCCGAGCACGGCGATTCCGCGCGCCGCGTCGAGTCCGGTGAGCCGGTCGTTCCCTGCCATGTAGAGCTAGAGGGAAATTCACCGGCAAAGGTTGCTATTCGGTCACGGTGTCCGGCCCGGGCGGCCAGAGGTGTGACCGTCAGCTCACGCCGGGCGCCGAACTCACGCCGGCCGGCCCTTGGGCCTCCGCAACCCCGACTCCGTGAGCAGCCTGACCACCTCGCGCGAGGACACCTCGACCGCACCGGCCCGCACCGCGTCCGCGTACCGGTGCGACGGCACGTCGTAGTGATCGCGCTCGAAGGCGCGGCGCGGACAGCCGACCCGCTCGGCGAAGGCGTGCAGCTCGTCGAAGGAGACATCGCTCACCAGGTGGGACCAGAGGCGCCCGTGCCCGGCCCAGGTCGGCGGGTCGATATAGACGGTCACCGGGGGACCGTGCCCAGGGACCCCACCGCCGCGACGACCACGCCCGCCTTGCCGCACACCCAGTGCGGGTCGGCGCCCAACTCCGGCTCCACGTCCAGGGCATGGGGGTCGCCGGAGCCGCAGGCGGGGCACAGCGGCCAGCGGCCGTACCGCTCCAGGAGCGCGTCCTGTACGTCCTGGGCGACCAGGCCCGCGACGAACTCGACACCTTCCGGCCACTGCTCGACCCACCAGCGGCGGTGCACGACCGAGTCCTCGACGAGCGAGACGACATCGGCTTCGGCGACCGCCCCGGCGACGAGGTCGGCGAGCACGAGCGCGCGCGCCGCGTGCAGTGCCTGTTCCAGGGGGCTCGTGGGGTCCGGGGCATCCATGGGTCCATTGTGCGCCCGGTCCGCGCGCGGGACGAAAGTCCCGGATCCGCCGGTGACCTATGGGCTCTTGACGACATAAGGAAGGGGAAAATATCTTTCAGAATGTGAGCAACCAAGTGAAGGAAATTTTCAGCGGCGATGCCCCGCCGGCCCCCGCGGCCCTCGCCGCGAAGGTCCGCACCCTCGCCCCTTCCATGACCCGCTCGATGCAGCGGGTCGCCGAAGCCGTGGCCGGTGACCCGGCCGGCTGCGCGGCCCTGACGGTCACCGGACTCGCCGAGCTCACCGGCACCAGCGAAGCCACCGTCGTACGCACCGCCCGTCTCCTCGGCTACCCCGGGTACCGGGATCTGCGTCTCGCGCTCGCCGGCCTCGCCGCCCAGCAGCAGTCGGGCCGCGCCCCGGCCGTCACCGCGGACATCGCGGTCGACGACCCGATCGCCGATGTCGTCGCCAAGCTCGCCTACGACGAGCAGCAGACCCTCGCCGACACCGCCGCGGGCCTCGACACCACCCAGCTCGGCGCCGCCGTGTCCGCCCTGGCCGGCGCCCGCCGGATCGATATCTACGGCGTCGGCGCCTCCGCCCTCGTCGGCCAGGACCTGGCGCAGAAGCTGCTGCGTATCGGCCTGATGGTGCACGCGATGGGCGACCCGCACCTGGCCGTCACCAACGCCGTGCAGCTGCGCGCCAAGGACGTGGCCATCGCGATCACCCACTCCGGCTCCACCGGCGACGTCATAGAGCCGCTGCGGGTGGCCTTCGAGCGCGGTGCGACCACCATCGCGATCACCGGCCGCCCGGACGGCCCGGTCTCGCAGTACGCCGACCACATACTGACCACCTCGACCGCCCGCGAGAGCGAGCTGCGCCCGGCCGCCATGTCCTCGCGCACCTCCCAACTCCTCGTCGTGGACTGCCTGTTCGTGGGAGTCGCACAGCGGACCTACGAGACCGCGGCGCCCGCACTCGCCGCGTCCTACGAGGCGCTCGCCCACCGCCACAGCCCCCGCAGCACCCGGTAGCAGCACCCGGTAGCAGTCCCCGGAAACAGCTCCCGTACAGCCCGCAGCACGCGGGAGCAGCCCTCGTACAACCCCGATACGCACCACCCGACAAGCGCGGCGCCGCCACGTCCGCACCCGCCCCGCACACGAAAGAGCCGTCACCCTCATGTCCTCCAGCGACTCCGCCACCTACGACAACTACGGCGCGCTGCGCGCCCAGCTGGCCACCCTCACCACGGAGGCGTTCCGGCCCGAGCTCGCGGAGATCGACCGGCTCTCCACCCTGGAGATCGCGCGGACGATGAACGGCGAGGACGCCACCGTCCCGACCGCCGTCGCCGCGCAGCTGCCGCAGATCGCCGCCGCCATCGACGCCACCGCGGAGCGCATGGCCCGCGGCGGCCGGCTCATCTACGCGGGCGCCGGCACCGCGGGCCGGCTGGGCGTCCTGGACGCCAGCGAGTGCCCGCCCACCTTCAACACCGACCCGAGCGAGGTCGTCGGCCTGATCGCGGGCGGCCCGTCCGCCATGGTCACCGCCGTCGAGGGCGCCGAGGACTCCAAGGACCTGGCCCGCGAGGACCTGGTGAACCTGGGCCTGACCGCCGATGACACGGTGGTCGGCATCTCCGCCTCAGGCCGCACCCCGTACGCCATCGGCGCGGTCGAACACGCCCGCTCCGGAGGCGCGTTGACGATCGGTCTGTCCTGCAACGCGGACTCGGCCCTCGCGGCCGCCGCCGAGCACGGCATCGAGGTCGTCGTCGGCCCCGAACTGCTCACCGGGTCCACCCGGCTGAAGGCGGGCACGGCCCAGAAGCTGGTCCTCAACATGCTCTCGACCATCACGATGATCCGGCTCGGCAAGACCTACGGAAATCTGATGGTGGACGTACGCGCCTCCAACGAGAAGCTGCGGGCCCGCTCCCGGCGCATCGTCGCCCTGGCCACCGACGCCCCGGACGACACCATCGAGACCGCCCTGACCGCCGCGGACGGCGAGGTGAAGACGGCGATCCTGATGATCCTCGCGGGCGTCGACGCCACCACCGCCGACGATCTCCTCACCGGCTCGCACGGCCATCTCCGCGCCGCCCTGACCGCCGCCCCCGAGCGCACCACCCCCTGACCCGCGGGCCGTCACGGCACCCCGGCCGTCACGGCACCCCCCCCACCCCCAGCACAGCAAGGCCCGCACCATGAGCACCGAGACTCCTGCTTCTCGGGGGGCGACCCCCGAACCCCCGAAGAACCGCGCCACTGCCGCCGCGATCCTGCCCCTCGTAGGCGGCGCGTCCAACATCACTTCCGTCGCCCACTGCATGACCAGGCTCCGGCTCGGCGTGCGGGACCGCTCCCTCGTCCAGGACGAGGCCCTCAAGGCGCTGCCCGCCGTGATGGGCGTCGTCGAGGACGAGACGTACCAGATCGTGCTGGGCCCCGGCACGGTCGCCCGGGTCACCCCGGAGTTTGAGCAGCTCGTGGAAGAAGGGCGCGCGGCCGCGCCGGAACCCGCCGCGGACCACGGGACCGCCCCCGAGCACGCGCTGACGGCCGATGAACTGGCGGCGCAGGGCGCGGCGATCAAGGCGGCCCGGAAGGCGAAGAACCAGACGCCGTTCAAGCTCTTCCTGCGCAAGATCGCCAATATCTTCGTGCCGCTGATCCCGGCCCTGATCGGCTGCGGCATCATCGCGGGCCTCAACGGCCTCCTTGTGAACCTCGGCTGGCTGCCCTCGGTGACCCCGGCGCTCGCCGCCATCGCCTCCGGCTTCATGGCCCTGATCGCGGTGTTCGTCGGCTTCAACACGGCCAAGGAGTTCGGCGGTACGCCGATCCTGGGCGGCGCGGTCGCGGCGATCATCGTGTACGCGGGCGTGGCGAACATCGAGGTGTTCGGGCAGAAGCTCTCCCCGGGCCAGGGCGGCGTCCTCGGCGCGCTCGGCGCCGCGGTCCTCGCCTCGTACATCGAGAAGTGGTGCCGCAAGTGGGTCCCGGAGTCCCTGGACGTCCTGGTCACCCCGACCCTGACGGTACTGATCTCCGGCCTGGTCACGATCTTCGGCCTGATGTTCGTGGCGGGCGAAGTCTCCACCGCCATCGGTGACTTCGCGAACTGGCTGCTCGCCAGCGGCGGCGCCGGCGCGGGCTTCGTACTCGGCGGGCTCTTCCTGCCCCTGGTGATGCTCGGCCTGCACCAGGCCCTGATCCCGATCCACACCACCCTGATCGAGCAGCAGGGCTACACGGTGCTGCTGCCGATCCTGGCGATGGCGGGCGCGGGCCAGGTCGGCGCGGCCATCGCGGTCTTCTTCCGCCTGCGCCGCAACGTCTCCATCCGCCGCACCATCAAGTCGGCGCTGCCCGCGGGCTTTCTGGGCGTCGGCGAGCCGCTGATCTACGGTGTCTCGCTGCCCCTCGGCCGCCCGTTCATCACGGCCTGTGTGGGCGGCGCGTTCGGCGGCGGCTTCGTCGGGCTCTTCAACATGCTGGGCGACTCGGTCGGTTCGACGGCCATCGGCCCGTCCGGCTGGGCGCTCTTCCCGCTCCTCGACGGCAACAAGGGCCTCGGCGCCACCATCGCGATCTACGCGGGCGGCCTCCTCGTGGGCTATCTGGTCGGCTTCTTCGCGACGTACTTCTTCGGTTTCAGCAAGCAGATGCTGACCGAGTTCAACGTGGACACGGAGGCGGATTCCGTACCGGTCGCCGCCGGGTCCCCGGCCCAGGACCGGGCCAAGGAACCGGCGACGGTGAGCTGAAGTCCCCTGCCCCGCACGGCACTCGCGGAACAACCAGAAACGGACACCCACCCGCCGTCCTGAACCCACCGGACGTGTCAGCGGATTGAAGGGGGCGCCTTCCGGCGCCCCCTTCTTGTCTCCAGGATGACCCCCACCGACGGCAACACCGGACCACCACCTGTCCGGCACCTGCCCGGCACAACTGGAGGAGACCGTTCATGCCCGAGTCAGAGCCCAATGAACAGCAGATCTCCGCAGCCCTGAAGGCAGACAAGCCCATCGTCATCGCCCCCTTCCCGGGCGAGACCCCCTCGCAGATCCCGCCGTCGCCGCACGACGTATGGGACCTGCCGGGCGGCACCGCCTGGGTCTACTACGGCGAGGGGAACCACGCCCTGACCCGCCCGGTGATCCTCGCCGACGGCTTCAACACGGGGCCCAGCGACATCAACCTGTCCTGGGAGTACCTCGACTGGCGCGACTACGCCTTCCTCAGCCAGCTCCGCGCCCGCGGCCGTGACGTCATCATTCTCGGCTTCCGGGAGCGCAGCGCCTCGATCCTGGAGAACGCCGAGGCGGCCCAGGCGGCCATCATGCGGGCCTGCGCCGAGCGCGTGGGCGACCACCGGCTCGCCGTCGGCGGCTTCAGCATGGGCGGCCTCGTCACGCGCTACGCCCTGGCGCGTCTGGAGACACAGCGCATGGACCACCAGACGGGCCTGTACTTCTCCTACGACAGCCCGCACCGCGGCGCCTGGATCCCGATCGCCCTGCAGGCCTTCGCGCACTACATCCGCGCCCTCGACCCCCGCTTCTCCGCCCAGATCAACAGCCCCGCGTCCCGTCAGCTGCTCTGCCAGCACATCACGGAGTGGGGCGACCAGCACGAGGTCAGCAAGGAACGCACCGAATTCCTCGCGGAGCTGGCCCGCGTCGGCGACTGGCCCCGTATCCCCCGGATCATCGGCGTCGCGAACGGCATGGGCGACGGTCAGAGCAACGGCATCGACGCGGGCACCGTCGCCGTCCAGGGCAAGGGCCTGTCCGTCACCGGCACCAAGCTCCTCGCACAGCCCGAAGGGGCCGGACAGCAACTGGCCGCCCAGCTCCGGGTGATCACCCTGCAGAAGCCGGAGATCCACACCACCGGCCTGCCCGCGATGGACAGCGCCCCCGGCGGCACCCTCGAAGGCTTCGGCATCCTCGCCGACAGCCTCAACAAGTACCTCCTGCTCGGCCTCGGCACCGAGGCCCCGGTCCGCCGCCACTGCTTCGTCCCGACGGTCAGCGCGGTCGCCATCCGTGACGTCGACACCCACGAGAACCTCTACGCGGACATCAACTCCCTGAGCCCGGAGGAGTCCGAACTCGACGAGTTCATGGTCGCGACGACGGGCAACGAGGAACACACGAAGATGACCGAGGAACTCTGCACCTGGATCATGGACCGGCTGCCGTAGCCCGGCTCGTAGCCCCGGCTCGTAGCCCCACCGCACGGCCCCGCCCCGCACCGCACACGTGAGGGCGGCCCCGCTCCCCCGGAGGCCGCCCTCATCCGCGTACGCGACTTACACCCGTACGTCCTCGCGCGGCGCCACCGGCCGGGGAGCGTCCCAGCACTGCACGCCGCGCAGGCCCGGCATCCGGTCCTTCGTGAAGACCGGGTCGAGGCCGGCCCGGCGCTGCTGGAGGTAGTCGTCGAGGAGGCGGAAGGCGATCGCGGACAGGGGCAGGATCGCGACCAGGTTCACCAGGGCCATGAAGCCCATGAACACATCGGCCAGGTTCCACACGATGCTCACGGAGCCGAGCGCGCCGAGGAAGACGGTGACGAGGACCAGGGCGCGGTAGCCGGGCAGCACCCAGCGCTTGCGCGTCATGAACTGGATGTTGGACTCGCCGTAGTAGTAGTTACCGACCATGGAACTGAAGGCCAGCATGAAGACCACGACCGTCAGGACATGACCCGCCCAGCCGCCGAGCGAGGCGGTCAGGGTGTCCTGGGTGAGGTCGGCGCCCTGCCGGCCGGCCAGCGTCGGGTTGGCCGTCAGGATGATGAAGGCCGTCATCGAGCAGACCAGCAGCGTGTCGAAGAAGACCCCGAGCGACTGCACCAGGCCCTGCTTCACGGGGTGCGAGACCTCGGCCGCCGCACCGGCGTTGGGCGCGGAGCCCAGACCGGCCTCGTTGGAGAACATGCCGCGCCTGATGCCCTGCTGGATGGCCGCGCCGATACCGCCCGCGGCCAGCTCACGGAAGCCGAAGGCACCGCCGACGATATCGGCGAGCACCCGGGGGACATCCCCGATGTTGAGCAGCACGACGGCCGCCCCGAGCAGCAGATAGATCACGGCCATGACCGGTACGAGCACGGTCGTCACGGAGCTGATCCGCTTCACTCCGCCGAACACCGCGAGCCCGAGCAGCGCCGCGAGCAGCAGCCCGACGGCCGGGGCGAACCACTCGGCCTCACCGGCGGCCATGGAGCCGGTGGCGACGGCGGTGATGGTGTTGGACTGCACCGCGTTGAAGACGAATCCGAAGGTCACGGTGATGGTGACGGCGAAGAGCACGCCGAGCCAGCGCTTCCCGAGGGCGCGCTGCATGTAGTACGCGGGCCCGCCCCGGTAGGTCCCCTTTCCGTCCCGGACCTTGTACAGCTGCGCGAGCGCGGACTCCACGAAGGCGGACGCGGCGCCGATGACGGCCATCACCCACATCCAGAACACGGCCCCCGCGCCGCCCAGGGTGATCGCGGTGGCCACACCGGCGATATTGCCGGTGCCCACGCGCGCGGCGGCGGAGATCGTGAACGCCCCGAAGGACGACACCTGCTTGCGCCCGTCACGCCCCGGCGCGGCCTTGTCCCGTACGACCCGCAGCATCTCCGGGAAGAGCCGCAGCTGCACGGCCCCGGACCGCACGGTGAAATACAGGCCCGCGCCCACGACGAGGGGGATCAGCAGATACGTCCAGAAGTGATCGTTGATCTGGACGATCACGGAGTCGAGAGTGCTCACGGGCGTAGGTCCTCAGGACAGCCGGGCGGATGGCCGGGCGGGCGAGTCGGTCGGCTCGGCTCTGAGCCCACGAAAGTCTCACCCGGGACCAAAGGCACACAACAGGGACCAAGGTCCCGGCTCCTGGGGTCGGGGAAGTGGCGCCGGTCACCCCTCCGGGCGCCGCACCGTCAGAAGTCCCGCCACGACCACGGCTCCGCCCGCGATCCGTCCGGGTCCAGGCCGTACACCTCGTCCGGGCCGCGGGGCGCACGCACCGGCTCGGCCGCGAGGCGGCTCGTCAGCGCTTCGGCGGCCGCCGTGAGACCGGCCCCGCGCAGCAGATCGAGCAGCCCGGCCGAGCCGTCGGCGTCGACCCGGGTGACCCGGGGGAGACAGGCCAGGGCCACCCGGCCCGCCGCGTCGTTCTCCCCCGCCTCGACCAGTTCCTCCACGAAGAACCGCAGCGCGTACTGGTCCGTGAGCTCCTGCGCGCAGGCCCGCTGGACGACATGCTCGACCCAGGTGTCCGCGTCCGCGTCCCGCAGGTGCCGCAGCAGCCGCGCGCAGGTGTCCCGGTAGGCGAGATGCGCCCCGGTGGCACTGCGCCGCGCGAGCCGCTCGACCAGATCGGCCCGGCCGAGCCCCTTCAACTCGTCGAAGAGAAAGCCGAGTTCGCGCACCTCGTCGACGGACACCTGCTCCACGGCGCGCTCGGCGAGCTCCCCGGCGGCCGCGGAGCGTCCGGCCTTCACCAGATGACCGAGGAGGTAGGAGACGAACTCGGGACTGTCAAGGCGCACCTGGCCAAGGGCGCGGTCCAACAGCCGCTCCTGCAGCGCCACTTCACCCAGCGATTCCAGACACCACAGGAAAAGGGTGAGCCCCTGAACCCCCGTGCAGGCCACGCGCGCCACCGGGTCCCGGGCGAACAGATCCCGCACACACCCCTCAAGGCCGGCGTCGAGCAACTCGTCGACCAGGTACACGACGTGCTCGGGATCGCTCAAGTCGACCTGCGGCACGGCCCGTTCGGCCAGTTCACGGGCGGGCGCGGCCAGGCCGAAGCGGCGCAGCTCCCCGAGCAGCGCCGCGACCGCGGACGCGTCCGTCACCTCGGCGGCGCCCGCACACCGGCCGCCGAGCCACAGCGCCGCCCCGGTCTCCCCGCACTCCACCAGCTGCTCCAGGACCGCGAGTACGCCGTCCTCGTCCGTCACATCGACATCCGCGGCCGCCCGCTCCGCCACCGCCGTGAGCTCCGCCGCCCGGTTCCCCGCCACCCGAAGCGCCCACAGCAGGGCGGCGGCCAGCTCCCAGGAGCCCAGGTCGGCACCGGGCAGCACCCGGCCCGCGAACCGGACGGCCATCTCGTCGCGGCCGCAGGCGAGGAGCCCGGCAAGCAGCCGGCCCGCGGTCCCGGGCCCCGGAATCCGCACCCGCGCCACCGGATCACGGTCGAGCAGCACCCCCTCCTGGCCGATCCGCCGCAGATCGGCCAGGAGCTCGGCAACCTGCTCGGCAGAGCCCAAGTCGGCCTGCGCCACGGCCCGTTGAGCAAACAGAGCCACGGCATCCGGCGCTTCGAGCCCATGCAGACTCCACAGCAGATGCCGTACGTGATGCCGATCGCCCAGCCCGACATGCCCGGCCACCCACAACAACACGTCATCGCCGCCCCGGCCCGCGCCTGCACCATCGCGCTCCCCGTCCCGGCGGCCCCTGGGGAGGGCGAGGATCAGGGCCTCCCAGGCCGCGGGGTGGCCGGCCAGGACCGCTCGGCGCAGCAGGGCCACGGAACGCTTGCGGAACCGGTGTTGCTGCGCCCGCATCGCCAGTACGTAGAGGCCGTGGGCGTCCACCGTGTGCTCTTCGAGCGCCCACCACAGCGCCGGGTGCGGGCGGCGGTACTCGAGGCCGGACCGCAGCGACTGCTCCAGGTAGTCGGCCGGCTCGTAGGCCGGCTCGCCGCCCGCCGTCGCGCGCACCGCCACCAGTGGCGTCAGGGCGCGCCGGATGTCGGTGCGCCGGCCGTCCGGGCGCTCGCCGGTGGTGAGGGAACGCAGCGCGGTCGCGGCCCAGTCCGGGTCGGCGGGCCGATGGTGCGCGGCGAGCATCCCGTCGGCGGCCTGGGCCAGGAGCCCGCCCGGCAGGGGCGCGTAGTGGCCGAGGGCCCGCGCCGTCACCGCGGCGTCGACGAGCGCGTGCTCGGCCGGCGTGAAGTGGCCGCCGGGACCGGTGCGGAAGGCCGCGAGCAGGGCGGGCCCGCCGCTCAGGTGCTGCACGGCCCGCCCGTCCCCGGCACCGGCACCGGCCGCGTCGGCGAGCCGCCGGTCGCCGGTGTCGGCGGCGAGGCGCCGCAACTCCTCCAGCTGCGGCCCCGACAGCCTCCCGGGAACGGCCACCCGGCGCGTGGCGGGCGACTCCAGGAGCGCCCTGACCTGGCTGTGGGGATCGCCCGGCGTGCCGGGGCGCACCAGGTCCTCCCAGTACGGGTCGGTCCACAGCGTTCCCACCGCGACGATCCCGGTGCGCGTCAGAAGCAGCCGCCGCAGCGCCGCCGCGGCCTCCTCGGACCTGGCGCCGTAGCAGAACCGCTGGGCTTCGTTGAGCCACAGCACGGCGGTGTCGTCCACGCGCCCCGCGCACAACAGCTCGTGCAGACCGGCGTCGTCCATGGGCCGCAGCAGCCGTCTGCCGGGGGCGAGCGCGCACAACGCCTCGTACAGCGCACGGGTCTTGCCGGTCGAGGAGTCCCCGGTGACGATCGCGAGGACGGAGCCGCGCCCCGCGAGCGCGGGCCCGAGATGGGCCCGCAGCTCGTCGTCGTGCGGCCGGCGCAGATACGGGGTGAGGAAGGGGACGTCACCGGGGGCGTCGCAGGGGGCCTCACCGGAGCCGTTTCCGGGCAGGGCAGGCAGCGCGGCCTGATGCACCTCAAGGAGCGCCGCCCCGACCTCGGCGACCGAACCGTCCGTCGAGCCGTCCGCCGGGCCGCCGTCCGCGGGGCGGTCGTCCGGGGGGCGGTCGCCGGCCCGGTCCCAGAGCTCCTTCAGCCGGCCGACACCCACGGCGTCCACTCCCACGGCCCTGGCCACGGCGTGCACGGTGCGCCAACTCGGCCTGGGATGACGGTCGTTGAAGGCATTGCTCGTCGTGGTCCGGCTGATCCCGGTGCGCGCCACGACCATGTTGACGGTGAGGCCCGCGCGCCCGAGCCGGTCCCTCAGCTCCTTGCGCAGCAGCGCGAGCGCCGCGGCCCCGGCGTCGTCCGCCGAGGCGTCAGCGGCCGAGGCGTCAGCGGCCGAGGCGTCGTCGGCCGAGGCTTCGTCGCCCGTCTTTCCCCGCACGCCGCTCCCCCGCCGCGTCCGATTCGATGTGCGGCGCTGTGCATTCTCGTACGGCCGCACCTCCCCGGACAGCCGAACCCGCACAGTCCTCCCATCGGTACGGAGGTACGGAGCCCTCGTATCGGCGCTCGAAACATCCCGTTCCCCGTCCGCGTGGAGGAGCCCCGTGTCCCCGTACGAAACCGCCGTACTCGCCCTCGTCGCCCTCGCCGTGGCGGTGATCCTGGCCCTGCTCGTCGCCGCGGTGGCGGCGTTCCTGGCCCGCGCCGACGGGGCATCGGCGGGCGCCGCGCTGAGGTCGGCGGGGGTGGCGTTCGCCGCCACGCTCACGCTCATCGCCCTGGTCACGGGAACGGTCACAGCGGTGCGCGGCTGAGGGCAACGCGAAGGGCGGCACCCCCTGGGAGTGGGGATGCCGCCCTTGTGCGCGTAACGCGGGTGCTGCGGGTACTGCGAACTACCGAGCCGGGGCTCAGAAGTCCATGTCACCGCCCGGCATGCCGCCCGGAGCGCCCGCGGCAGCGGCCTTCTCCGGCTTGTCGGCGATGACGGCCTCGGTGGTGAGGAACAGCGCGGCGATGGAGGACGCGTTCTGCAGGGCAGAGCGGGTCACCTTCGCCGGGTCGATGATGCCTTCGGCGATCATGTCGACGTACTCGCCGGTGGCGGCGTTCAGACCGTGACCGACGGTCAGGTTGCGCACCTTCTCCACGACGACGCCGCCCTCGAGACCGCCGTTGACGGCGATCTGCTTCAGCGGGGCCTCGAGCGCGAGCTTCACGGCGTTGGCGCCGGTCGCCTCGTCACCCTCGAGCTCCAGCTTCTCGAAGACCGAGGAGGCCTGCAGCAGGGCCACGCCACCGCCGGCGACGATGCCCTCCTCGACGGCCGCCTTCGCGTTGCGAACGGCGTCCTCGATGCGGTGCTTGCGCTCCTTGAGCTCGACCTCGGTCGCGGCACCGGCCTTGATGACGGCCACGCCGCCGGCCAGCTTCGCGAGGCGCTCCTGGAGCTTCTCGCGGTCGTAGTCCGAGTCGGACTGCTCGATCTCGGCGCGGATCTGGTTCACGCGGCCGTTGACCTGGTCGCTGTCGCCGGCACCGTCGACGATGGTGGTCTCGTCCTTGGTGATGACGACCTTGCGGGCGCGGCCGAGCAGGTCGATCGTGGCGTTCTCGAGCTTGAGGCCGACCTCCTCGGAGATGACCTCGCCGCCGGTGAGGATGGCGATGTCGTTCAGCATCGCCTTGCGGCGGTCACCGAAGCCCGGGGCCTTGACGGCGACGGACTTGAAGGTGCCACGGATCTTGTTGACGACCAGCGTGGACAGGGCCTCGCCCTCGACGTCCTCGGCGATGATCAGCAGCGGCTTGCCGGACTGCATGACCTTCTCCAGGAGCGGCAGCAGGTCCTTGACGTTGCCGATCTTGGAGTTGGCGATCAGGATGTACGGGTCCTCGAGCGAGGCCTCCATACGCTCCATGTCGGTGGCGAAGTACGCCGAGATGTAGCCCTTGTCGAAGCGCATACCCTCGGTGAGCTCCAGCTCCAGACCGAAGGTCTGGGACTCCTCGACGGTGATGACGCCTTCCTTGCCGACCTTGTCCATGGCCTCGGCGATGAGCTCGCCGATCTGGGCGTCGGCGGCGGAGATGGAGGCGGTGGAGGCGATCTGCTCCTTGGTCTCGACCTCCTTGGCCTGGTCGAGCAGGGCGGCGGAGACGGCCTCGACGGCCTTCTCGATACCGCGCTTCAGGGCCATCGGGTTGGCACCCGCGGCGACGTTGCGCAGGCCCTCCTTGACGAGCGCCTGGGCGAGAACGGTGGCCGTGGTCGTACCGTCACCGGCGACGTCGTCCGTCTTCTTGGCGACTTCCTTGACCAGCTCGGCGCCGATCTTCTCGTACGGGTCCTCGAGCTCGATCTCCTTGGCGATGGAAACACCATCGTTGGTGATCGTGGGGGCGCCCCACTTCTTCTCGAGGACGACGTTGCGACCCTTGGGGCCCAGGGTCACCTTGACGGCGTCGGCGAGCTGGTTCATGCCGCGCTCGAGGCCGCGCCGTGCCTCCTCGTCGAACGCGATGATCTTGGCCATGTGAAGTGGTCCTCCCGGACAGGGGTGGAATGCTCCGGACCGCGCCAGCGCCCGCGACGGACGGCCTGCAGTCCTTGTGGTTCCTTGCCCCACCCGGCCTGCGGGCCTCACTGACCCAGCCCACGTTGTGAAGAGTGACAGCCTGTCACTCTCACCTTCAGAGTGCTAACGCCAATGATTAGCACTCGCCCTGGTCGAGTGCAAGCGAGTCCCACGAAAGTGCAGCTCACAGCGTTCCGGACACACACCGGAGACACAGAAGGACCCGCACCCCGAGGGGTGCGGGTCCTCCTTCACGTCGCTGCAGTCAGTCGCGTCGGCGCGATCAGGCAGTCACGCGGACCATGTCCGCCTGCGGCCCCTTCTGGCCCTGCGAGATCTCGAACTCGACCCGCTGGCCCTCTTCCAGGGTGCGGTAGCCGTCCATCTGAATCGCGCTGTAGTGGACGAATACATCCGCACCACCGTCGACCGCGATGAAGCCGTACCCCTTCTCCGCGTTGAACCACTTGACGGTGCCCTGAGCCATGCCTAACTCCCCTATTACTGGCCCTTGCACAGATCCGCACTTCGCGGATCCGGGTCAGACCTCACCCCCCGACAGGTGGGGGTGTGCGCCGGAACGCGTCGACCGCCGCTGAATGTATCTGTCCAACTGCCGTCTGCAACAGGTCAATCGGACGAGAATTCTGGGCACGACCGATCGGTTATATACGGAGGATTCACCGTAAGACGGCCCAACTCGGGCCAGGCAAAGCGAACAAACCGTGCAAATAGCGTGAGTTCTTTGGCTACAAGTTGTCGGCAAACCGGGGAGTTCTCATATGCACCCGGCACACGCGAAGCCAAAAGCGGAACAGCTTTCCCAACTGTATCGCGCTCAACCAAGCAGAATTGCCCCCTCCGCTTCTCGGGCGGAGAGGGCAATTCCGGTAACGCTGCGTATGTATTCGCCGTCGGCGATAAACGCTCGGTAAACGGTCAGCAGCCGCCCGCGACGGCCGGAATGATCGAGACGCCGGCACCGTCCGGAGTCGCCGTCTCAAGACCCTGCTCGAAACGGACGTCGTCGTCGTTCACGTACACGTTCACGAACCGGCGCAGCTTGCCCTGGTCGTCGAGGACGCGGGCGGCGATACCGGTGTGGTTCTTCTCCAGGTCCGCGATGACCTCGCCGAGGGTGCCGCCCTCGGCGGCGACCTCGGCCTGACCGCCGGTGTAGGTGCGCAGGATGGTGGGGATGCGGACGTTGACGCTCATGGGGTTCACCTCTGGGTCCGGGGGCGGAGCACCCCGGTTACGGGAAGGGCGGGGTCGGGAAGCTAAGGGAATTCAGGCCAGACCGGCGGCGCGGAACGCGTCAAGCGAAGGCTTGATGGTGGCCGTGGCCTGCGAGGTCTCCGCGACGGCGTCGAGGGTCTTCAGGCCGTCACCGGTGTTGAGGACGACCGTGGTCAGCGACGGATCCAGCTGACCGCTCTCGACCAGCTTCTTCGTGACACCGACGGTCACACCCCCCGCGGTCTCCGCGAAGATCCCCTCGGTCCGGGCCAGCAGCTTGATCGCGTCCACGACCTGCTCGTCGTTCACGTCCTCGACCGCACCGCCCGTGCGACGGGCGATGTCCAGGACGTAGGGACCGTCGGCCGGGTTGCCGATGGCGAGCGACTTGGCGATGGTGTCCGGCTTCTGCGGGCGTACGACGTCGTGGCCGGCCTTGAAGGCCGTCGACACCGGGGAGCAGCCCTCGGCCTGGGCGCCGAAGATCTTGTACGGCTTGTCCTCGACCAGCCCGAGCTTGATCAGCTCCTGCAGCCCCTTGTCGATCTTCGTGAGCTGCGAGCCGGACGCGATCGGGATGACGAGCTGGTCGGGCAGGACCCAGCCCAGCTGCTCGCAGATCTCGTACGCGAGGGTCTTGGAGCCCTCGCCGTAGTACGGCCGGAGGTTCACATTGACGAAGCCCCAGCCCTCGCCGAGGGGGTCGCCGATGAGCTCGGAGCAGAAGCGGTTCACATCGTCGTAGTTGCCCTCGATGCCGACGAGCTCGCCGCCGTAGACCGCGGCCATGACGACCTTGCCCTGCTCCAGGTCGTGCGGGATGAACACACAGGAGCGGAAGCCGGCGCGGGCGGCGGCGGCGCCGACGGCACCCGCGAGGTTGCCGGTGGAGGAGCAGGAGAGGGTGGTGAAGCCGAAGGCGCGGGCGGCCTCCAGGGCCTGGGCGACGACGCGGTCCTTGAAGGAATGCGTCGGGTTGCCCGAGTCGTCCTTGATGAACAGGCCGCCGGTGACGCCGAGTTCACGCGCGAGGTTGTCGGCCTTGACCAGCTTGGTCCAGCCCGGGTTCAGATTGGGCTTGGACGCCACGTCCGCGGGGACGGGCAGCAGCGGTGCGTACCGCCAGATGTTGTCGGGACCGGCCTCGATCTTCTCGCGGAGCGCCTCGGGGTCGCCGACCGGGAGGTCGTAGGCGACTTCGAGCGGCCCGAAACACAGCTCGCAGGCGAAGATCGGTCCGAGCGGGAAGCGCTCACCGCATTCGCGGCAGGAGAGGCCGGAGGCGGGACCCAGATCGACGGACGTGCCGGGAGTGGTGGTGGTTTCAACCGTCTGTACAGCCATGGAGGCGAGGCCCTTTCTCCTCATCTTCCTCATGACGCATCTCGCCATGAGACGGATTTGGCACCTTCCCTAGTCAGTGGCCTCGCGTGCATGCGGAGCGAAGGCTGACTGGAGGGTTGCCGGGGCTTCAACGGGCCGTATCCCTCTGCCCCTCTGGATGAGCGGTATGACCCGGTACCTGCCGGGTGTTTGTCGCGCGGTGACCCCGACATGCGGCGGCCATGCGCGTTGTTCAAGACTGTAACCGACGGCAGTGACAGTTGAGATAGTCGTCCGAACCGCGAGATGGATCACATCCACCGCCCATGTGAGGGGATCCGGGACGTGCTCGAAGAGGTGGAGTGCTGGCTGACCAGGCGCTCCTGGTCCGTGACCGACCGCCCGCTGGACCAGCTTCTCGCCGCGAAGGCGAAGTCCGGCAGCACGGTCAGCGTGGTGCTGCCCGCGCTCGACGAGGAGGCCACGGTGGGCGAGATCGTGACGGTGATCCGCCGTGAGCTGATGGCTCCCGGGGCGGCCCTGGTCGATGAGCTCGTGGTGGTCGACTCGGGCTCCACCGACCGTACGGCCGAGGTGGCCGCCGCGGCCGGGGCGCGGGTGGTGCACCGGGACGCGATACTTCCGCGGCTGCCGGCGCTGCCCGGCAAGGGCGAGGTGCTCTGGCGGTCGCTCCTGGTGACCGCCGGCGACATCGTGTGCTTCGTCGACGCCGACCTCAGGGAGTTCTCCGCGGACTTCGTCTCCGGGATCGTGGGGCCGCTGCTCACCGACCCGGACCTGCAGTTCGTGAAGGCGATGTACGACCGTCCACTGGGTGAGACGGCCGGCCAGGGCGGCCGGGTCACCGAGCTGGTGGCGCGGCCGCTGCTCAATCTGCACTGGCCCCAACTGGCGGGCTTCGTGCAGCCGTTGGGCGGCGAGTACGCGGCCAGGCGCTCCCTGCTCGAACAGCTCCCCTTCCCGGTCGGGTACGGCGTGGAGCTCGGCCTCCTGGTCGACGCGCTGCACACCGTGGGCCTCGACGCGCTCGCCCAGGTCGACGTCGGGGTCCGCAAGCACCGCCACCAGGACGGCCGGGCCCTCGGCCGGATGGCGGCGGCCATCTACCGCACGGCACAGCTGCGGCTCGCCCGCGGCCATCTCGTCCGCCCGCGTCTGACCCAGTTCGAGCGGGGGGAACAGGGCTTCGAGCCGCGCACTCACGAGGTGGACACCGAGGAGCGGCCGCCGATGGCCAATATCGCGGAGTACACGGAACGACGCGTGGCGTAACCGATCGCGATCATGGTTATTGCCTAAATTTCCCACTTATGTGGGTTAGACATGGAAAGCCTAATTCGCGGCGCCGGGCAGTGACCCGGCTCGTCGGGGCGCTGGTCGCCGCCGCCGCTGCCGCCACCTCACTGGTCGGTGCCGCGGCCCCCGCCGCGGCCGTGGTCGTCGAGCCCTTCGCCAAGCGCTACGACGAAGCCCTGTACGGCGACTTCAAGACCATCGGCAACGCCGTCCTCGACTGCCCGAACACCCCGGCCGACGTCGCGGCCCGCTGCCGCTCCGCGCAGGCCGGGACGAGCAACGAGAACAACAACCAGTTCGACATGCAGTACCTGGACACGGCCGGGTTCAGCCAGACCGTGCTGAACTCCAGCACGGGCAAGGTGCAGATCCCGCCGGGTTCGAAGATCGCGTACGCCCGGCTCTTCTGGGGCGGCAACGACGGCACGTACAAGCTCGGCCGCAACCAGATCAAGCGCTGCGACACCGCGGGCGTGGCCACCTCTCCGGCCGGCGACCCGCTCACCACCAAGCCGGTCCTCAAGGTCAACGGCGGCGCCGAGTCCCAGGTGGGCATCGAGAACGCCGTGAAGACACCCGCCGCGGTCGGCGGCCCGCACTACTACACGGCCGAGGCCGACGTCACCTCCCAGTTCCAGTCGATGGCCTCAGGCACCGACGTGCCGGTCTCCGTCGGCAACGTGTGGGCGCCCACCGGCAAGGGCTGCGTCGGCGGCTGGTCGCTGACCGTCGTCTACAAGTACGACGCCCCCAACGCGCAGTACGCGCCCGACCGCCGCAACGTCTACATCTACGGCGGCCACGTGGTGCAGCAGTCCAAGGACCCGGACACCACCATCACGGTCGACGGCTTCTACCGCACCGGCAGCGGCAAGCTGCGCGCCAGCACCACCGCCTACGAGGGCGACGCGAATGTGGCCGGTGACCAGTTCCTGGTGAACGGCACCAATATCGCCAACAACGAGGGCTCGACGAACAACTTCTTCAACAGTCACGCCGAGGGCTGTCTCGACCCTTGCGACAACAACAACTTCAGTATCGACGCGGAGACCGTCGACATCCCCGCGGGAACCATCCCGCAGGGCGCGACCTCCGCGAAGCTGACGTTCCGCACCAAGGGCGATACGTATGTGCCGTCGGCCCTGGCCTTCTCGGTGCCGGTGCCCGACCTGGAGGTCACCAAGACGGCCTCGCCCAAGACCGTGGAGCCCGGCGGCACCCTCACGTACACGGTGAAGGCGAAGAACATCAGCCGACTGCCGTATCCCAGCGCCAAGTTCAGCGACGACCTCACCGACAACCTCGACGACGCGACGTACAACAACGACGCGAAGGCGACCATCGGCGATGTCTCCTACAGCGAACCGAAGGTGAGCTACCAGGGCGACATCCCCGCCGGGCAGACCGCGACCGTCACCTACTCGGTGACGGTCAACGACCCCGTCAGCGGTGACGGCAAGCTGAAGAACAACGTCGACGTCGAGTCCCCGCGCTCCAACTGCGAGGCGGACAGCACCGACCCGGCCTGCGGCACCACACCGGTGGTCGGGTCGCCGCCGGCGCCGCCGCAGCAGGCGTTCCTCACCATCGTCAACACCGCCACCCCGCCGGTGGTGCCGCCGTGCGCCTCGACGACCAACACCATCGTCATCAAGAACACCTCGACCCACACCCGCAAGGACGCCGTCATCGACTGGCCCGTCCGGGCCGGCTCCGCCCCCGTCGCCAGCGGCGGCACCGTCACCAAGAAGGGCTCGGTCTACGTCTGGAAGGGCGATGTTCCCGCAGGCGGCAAGGTCACCATCACCCAGAAGGTCAAGGCCTCCTGCACCCCCGGTGACGTCACCGTGATCACTGTGACCGCGCGGGTGCCGAAGACCAGCTGCCCGGCGATGGACACCCGCGCCGGCGGCGGCACCGACCCCTGCACCTCGGTCATCACCAGCTCACGGGTCCAGGGCCGGCCGGCTCCCGCCGGGCACTCCGGCCAGTCCGCTCCGCAGCTCGCGGAGACCGGCACCGACTCGCCGACGCTGCTCTACGGCGGCCTCGCCGTCGTCCTGTGCGGCCTCGGAGCGCTCGCCCTGGCAGCGGCGCGAGGACGCGACCGGGACTGATCCCACCTCCGGGCGAAGGGGCACTCACCCCTCCCCCCTTCCCCCCTCACCGTGCGGCCGGGCTCATGTGAGCCCGGCCGTACGTTTGAGCGTTTCCGGGCTTGGCTAAGTTGGCGTCATGGCTGCACCGATTCTCGTCGCGTCCAACCGAGGCCCCGTGTCGTACTCCGCACGCGAGGACGGCACCTTCGACACCAAGCGGGGCGGCGGCGGACTCGTCTCCGGGCTCTCCGCGATCGGCCCCGACGCGGGCGCCCTCTGGGTGTGCTCGGCCCTCTCCGACGACGACCGCGAGGCAGTGCGCCGCGGCGTCGCCGAGCCGGGTGTGCGGATGCTCGACATCGACGCCGCCGTGCACGCCGACGCGTACAACGGCATCGCCAACTCCGTCCTGTGGTTTGTGCACCACCTGCTGTACCAGACGCCCCTGGAGCCGGTCTTCGGCACGGAGTTCCGGCGCCAGTGGGCCGCGTACGAGAACTACAACCGGGCCTTCGCCGAGGCACTCGCGGCCGAGGCTGCGCCCGGCGCGGCGGTGCTCGTGCAGGACTACCACCTGGCCCTGGTGCCCGGGATGCTGCGCGCCCTGCGCGACGACCTGCGCATCGGGCACTTCTCGCACACGCCGTGGGCACCGGTCGACTACTTCCGGATGCTGCCCGACGACATCGCCGAGCAGCTCCTGCACGGCATGCTCGGCGCGGACCGGCTCGGCTTCCTGACCCGGCGGTGGGCGGACGCGTTCGAGGCCTGCTGCGCCGCCGTCGTCGGCGGCACCGGCGGCACCCGGATCGGGGTGCACGGCCTCGGGGCCGACGCGGACTTCCTGCGGGAGCGGGCACACAGGGACGACGTGGACGAGCGGATGGCGGCCCTGCGCGAGCAGATCGGCGGGCCGGAGCGGCGCACGGTCGTGCGGGTGGACCGCACCGAACTGTCCAAGAACATCGTGCGCGGCCTGCACGCCTACCGGCAGCTCCTGGAGGACCGCCCCGAGTGGCGCGAGCGCGTCGTGCACATCGCGTTCGCCTACCCCTCGCGGCAGGATCTCGCGGTGTACCGCGACTACACAGCCGAGGTCGCACGGGTCGCCGACGACATCAACTCCACGTTCGGCACGCCGGGTTGGACCCCGGTGATCCTGCACGTCAAGGATGACTTCGCCCGCTCGCTCGCCGCCTACCGGCTCGCGGACGTCGCCCTCGTCAACCCCATCCGCGACGGCATGAACCTGGTCGCCAAGGAAGTGCCGGTCGTCTCCGACGAGGGCTGCGCACTCGTGCTCTCACGGGAGGCCGGGGCGTACGAGGAGCTGGGCGAGGACGCGGTGGTGGTGAACCCGTACGACGTGACGGGCACGGCGGCGGCGCTGCACACCGCCCTGTGCATGCCGCAGGACGAACGCGCCGAACGCACGAAGCGCCTGGCGGCAGCGGCCACGGCGCTGCCGCCGGAGCAGTGGTTCCTGGAACAGCTGCGCGCACTCGACGACTGAGGGCACTCGTCAACCGAGAGCAGGGGCGCGGCTACTGGGCCGCGAGAGCCGCGAGCAGCGCGACCACGCCGCCCGGCCCCGGCACCACCAGGTCGCCCCGCTCCGCGAGCTCCGGTACCTCCGTGCTGCCGCTGCACACCAAAAGCCCCGGCACCCCGTCCGACCGCAGCTTCTCCACCGCCGCGAAGGCGGGCAGATCGCCCAGGTCGTCCCCGGCGTACAGCACGGACTCCGCGCCCACTTCGCGTACGTACGACGCCAGGGCGACGCCCTTGTCCATGCCGGGCGGGCGCAGCTCGACCACATAGCGGCCCGGCTCGGTGATCAGCCCATGCCGCGCGGCCAGCTCCGCGAGCGGGGTGCGCAAGGTGTCGAAGAGGGCCTGCGGGTCGTCCGCGCGGCGGGTGTGGACCGCCACCGCCCGCCCCTTCTCCTCGATCCACGTGCCGTGCCAGGCCCCCAACGCGTCCAGGAATCCGGGCAGTTCGGCCCGGGCGGCGGCCACTCCCGGGGGTGGCTCCGGAGCCTGGACCGTGCCGGAGACGGCGTCCCAGCGCTCCGCGCCGTAGTGCCCGAGCACCACCAGGTGCTGCAGGCCGTCCACGCCCGCGAAGCCGCCGTAGCGAACGGCCACGCCCGCGGGGCGGCCGGTGATCACGGCCACGGAGGCGACCCGGGGGGCGAGGGCGGCCAGTGCCGCGACCGCGTCCGGGTGCGCCCTGGCCTGCTCCGGGTCGGGCACGATCTCGGCGAGCGTGCCGTCGAAGTCGAGGGCCACGAGGGCGCGTTCGGGGCGGGCGAGGAGAGCGGTGAGGCCCTCGCGGCCCGCAGTGGTCGCCGGGGTCGGCAGGTCAGGCTTGCGCGTATGCGGGTGGCTGCCCATGGGGGTGACCCTATCCAGCGAGTCCGGGGGCGCACCCCGGGCGTACGGACTCACCCCGCGGAGCGCTCAGCGGCGGTTCCTGCGCGCGTCCCGGATCCGCCGCAGCCGGTTGACCGTCACCGGGTCGTGGGCCAGGGCTCTCGGGTCGTCGAGCAGGGCGTTCAGGAGCTGGTAATAGCGGGGTGGGGAGATCCCGAGCCGCTCCCTGATCGCACGCTCCTTCACTCCGGCGCTGGGCCAGCCGCGCCGCTCCACGGCGAGGACGGCACGGTCGCGGTCGGAGAGGCCGGAGGGTGCGTCGGGAGGCGGCTCGGAGGTCATACGGAAACCCTAGCCACGGCCACTGACAGTGCCGCTCGGCTACTCCGCCGCCTCCGCGGAAGCCGCCTTGTTCTGCAGCTCCTTGAGGATCGACGCCGGGTTGCCGTGCGGTGCGACCGCCTTGCCGATGTCCTGCTTGATGGACGCGCTCACCTGCGCCCATGAGGTCTTGCCGACGGGGTACAGCTGCGAGGTCGGCAGCTCTTCGAGGAACTCCCGCAGATGCTTGTACGCGGGGTCGTCGGCCATGGCGTCGGACGCGGTCGAGGTGACCGGCAGGATGTCGTAGCGCTCGGAGAAGTCCAGGACGTTCTTCTCGCTGTAGACGAAGTCGAGGAACTTGCCGATCTGTTCGCGGTGGCCGTTCTGCTTGAAGCCCATCATCCAGTCGGCGACGCCCATGGTGGCCTTGGCGTTGCCGTTGACGCCCGGCAGCGGCACCATGCCGTACTTCACGCCCTTCTTGGCGGCCTGCTTCATCAGCGTCGGATGGCCGTTGAGCATGCCGACCTCGCCGCGCGAGAACGCGTTGAAGGCCTCCTGCCGGTTGAGATCGCCGGGCGCGGTCGGACCGGTGAGGCCCTTGCCGACGAGGTCGTCCTTCAGCCAGGTGAAGGTGTCGATGTTCTGGTCGGAGTCGAGGGTGTACGTACCGACGTTGTCGGTGTAGCCGTCGCCGCCGCTGAGCAGCCACATCAGGGTCTCGGCCGGGGCTTCCTCACGGCCGAGGGGCAGTGCGAACGGATACTTCACGCCCTGCTCCTTGAGGAGTTCGGCGTCCTGGGCGAGCTCGCCCCAGCTCTGCGGGGTGCCGGTGATGCCGGCCTTCTCGAAGAGCTCCTTGTTGTAGAAGAGCAGCCGGGTCGAGGACGCGAACGGCATGCCGTACTGCGTCCTGCGGACCTCGCCCGCCTCGGTGAGCGAGGGCAGGAAGTCGGCCTGTACGGGGATGGAGAGCAGGTCGTCGGCGCTGTAGAGCTTGCCCTGCGCGGCGTAGCCGGCGTACGCGCCGATCTGCGCGATGTCCGGGGCCTGGCCCTTCTTGACCATGTCGGCGACCTTGGCGTCGACATCGCTCCAGGAGTAGACGTCGACGTCGACCTTGATGCCCGGGTTCTTCTTCTCGAACTCCCCGGCCAGCTTGTCCCAGTACTTCTGGCTGCTGTTGGCGGAGCTGTCGCCGTAGTCGGCCGCGACCATCTTCAGGGTCACGTCACCGGAGCCGCCGCCGGCCCCGCAGCCCGCGAGGACCGCCGTCATGCCGAGTGCGGCGCCCGCCGCCGTCAGACCAGTTATGCGCCGCTGCACAGCCGTTCCCACCCTTGTGTGTGCCATGTGCCAAGTGTTCAGAGATGTCCCAGACGTCCCCCGTAGACGATCTGAAGTGTGAACGGCGAGTTTCCCCCGCGTTCTCACACAAGGTCTACACCACTCACATATCACTTCGGCAACGAGGGGCCGCCGTTGCCCGGCCCGGGGCGCGACTGCTAAGCACTGCACGTAGGACCCGTACGACCTGCACGACCTGCACGACCTGCACCTGCCCTTGCCTCTCCCCGCTCGAGGAGCCGCCGCGCATGTCACGTACCGCAGCAGAGATAGCCACCCAGCCCCGCTGCTGGCGCCTGGCCGCCGAGGCCGCCGCCGGCTTCGACGGGCTGCCGCGACCGGGCGAGCGGGTCGCCGTCACCGGCTGCGGCACGTCGTGGTTCATGGCCATCGCCTACGCCGCGCTGCGCGAGGCCGCCGGGCAGGGCGAGACGGACGCCTTCGCCTCCTCGGAGTTCCCGGCGGGCCGTACGTACGACCGCGTGGTGGCGATCACCCGCTCCGGTACGACGACGGAGGTCCTCGACCTCCTCGGCGCGCTGCGCGGCAACGTGCCCACGGTGGCGCTCACCGCCGACCCGAAGACCCCCGTGATGGAGGCCGCCGACGCGGTGGCCGTACTCGACTTCGCGGACGAGGAGTCGGTGGTCCAGACCCGCTTCGCGACGACCGCGCTCGCGTTCCTGCGGGCGGGCCTCGGCGACCTGTCGGCCGTACTGCCCGGTCTGAAGTCCGTGCCGGAGGCCGCCGTGGACGCGGAACTCGCGGTGACGGAGCCGCTGCCGGAGGCGGTGCTCGGGGCGGAGCAGTGGACGTTCCTCGGCCGCGGCTGGACGTACGGGCTCGCGCTCGAAGCGGCCCTGAAGATGCGGGAGGCCGCGGGCGCGTGGACGGAGTCCTACCCCGCGATGGAGTACCGCCACGGCCCGATCTCGATCACCGGCCCCGGCCGGGTGGCCTGGATGTTCGGCGTACTGCCGGAGGGGCTCGCCGCGGATGTCGACCGGGTCGGCGGCCACCTCGTCGCCCGCCAGGAGGCCGACCCCCTGGCCGACTTGATCCGCGCCCAGCGTCTCGCGGTGGCTCTGGCGGAGTCCCGCGGCCAGGACCCGGACCGGCCGCGGAACCTGACGCGCAGCGTGATCCTGGCCTGACCCTGGCGTGCCCCTGGCTTGAGCGGGGCCCTGCGGGGCGGGGCGGTCTCGGGGTGCGCACCCTGCGGGGCGGGCGATCTGGGGGTGCGCGCCCTGCGGGGCGGGGCGGTGGCTCGGGTACGCGGCCTGGGCCTGGGCCTGGGCCTGGGCCTGGGCCTGGGCCTGGGCCTGGGAGGAGCGTCCCTCCTCGTAAATCCGGGTGACGTGGGGCCGAGGAGGCGCGATCATAGAGCCATGCCTGGGCCCTACGTCATCCGCGGCTCGGTCTCCCTGCCGGAGGCCGAGCTCATGTGGCGTTTCTCGCGCTCCTCGGGCCCCGGCGGGCAGCACGTCAACACCTCTGACTCGCAGGTGGAGTTGCGGTTCGACCTCGCGAAGACAGAGGTGCTGCCGGAGGTCTGGAAGGCCCGCGCCCTGGAGCGGCTCGCCCCCCGCATGGTGGGCGGCGTGATCGCGGTACGCGCGTCCGAGCACCGCTCCCAGTGGCGCAACCGCGAAATGGCGGCGACCCGCCTGGCCTCCCTCCTGGCCGAGGCCACGGCACCCCCTCCCCGCCCCCGCCGCGCGACCAAGATCCCGCGTGGCATCAACGAACGCCGCCTCCGCCAGAAGAAGGCCCGCTCGGAGACGAAGAGGGGCCGCTCGGGCCGGGACTGGACGTAGTGACAGGCCGCAGCGGTCCACACGGCCCCGCCACGAGCACATGACCACCAAGCAAGGCTCACCGCAGGGACGCTTCCCCCGGCCCCAAGGCCCCAAGGCCCACACGCAGCGGCGGCCCTTCCCGCCCAGTCAGGGCAGCTCCACCCCATGGAGCACGTACGGACCGGGCCCATCCTGTCCCAGCAGGGCGAGCGCCAACTCCCTTCGCCGCGACCGCTGTTCGTACGCGACCAGATAGGGCCGCACGAGTGGACTCGTACTGTCGATGACGGGAGCGTCCCACTCCCTCTTCCGGTACCGCGGCCGGCCTGGCATGAAGGGTGGCTCCCAGGCTTGGACGGCCAGGGTCCGCCGCCGCGTGGGCGGCACGACTGCGGTAGAGCGGTCCGGCTGCGACGGCCGGATGCATACCAATACCGCTCGCAGCCGGGCGAGGACATGCCGCGCGAAGGGAGTCACTCGGAACCTCCCACAGCGCGCACCGGCAGAACCAGTTCCGCCCAGGTCGCCTTCCCGATGCCGTGCCGGCGCGGACAGCAGCCCCACCGGTCGGCCAGGGCGATGACGAGTGCGAGGCCGCGCCCGTCTTCCTCGTCAAGTCCCGCCTGCCGAGGCTCGGGCAGGGCGTTGCTCGCGTCGGCGACCTCGACGCGCACCCGCCCCTCGTAGCGGGCGAGGCGTACACCGATCTCACGACCGGGTGGGACGCGCCCGTGCCGGATGGAGTTGGTGACCAGTTCGGAGAGCAACAGCTGGGCGGTGTCGGCCACTTCGCCGTCGACCTTCCACTCTGTAAGTTGCTCGCGCAGTAAGGCCCGAGCACGGCTCGCACTGCGGGGTGTGCGGGGAAGTTGCCAGGCGACTTCGACGACGTCCGTGGTGACCACAGGGCCCTCCCACTGAAGAGAACATCTCTAGAGAGATAGAGAAGCCCAGCAGGAACACCGACGTCAAGACATCTCTAGAGATATTTTCTGGCGCATCACGGTCCGTAGCGACGGGGGCCGCAGCTGCGGCGGCGAGGGAGGCGCCTACGATGTCTAGAGATGATCAGGAAGGACTGTCCATGAATAGCCAGGGCGCTGGCCGACAGCCCAAGTACCAACGCATCGCCGACGAGCTGAAGGCCGCGATCACAGCAGGTGAGTACGGGCCGGGAGACAGGCTGCCCGGCGAGAACGACCTGATGGCCACCTACGTCGTCGCGCGCATGACCGCCAGGCAGGCGCTCTCCGTTCTCCGGTCGGAGGGCCTGGTCGAGGCCCGGAAGGGCGCGGGAGTCTTCGTCCGCGACTTCAGGCCCATCCGACGTCACGGCACACAGCGCCTCGCCGCCGGCCGATGGGGCGAGGGGCGGTCCGTGTGGTCGGCCGACACCGAAGACCGTGAGCTGACGGTCGACTCGGTCTCGGTCACCGAGGAGAGTGCACCGGAAGGCGTCGCGCGCGTGCTCAACCTCGCGGAGGGGTCGGCCACTTGCGTACGACGCCGTAAGTACCTCCTGGACGGCCGCCCTGTCCTGCTGGCCACCTCGTATCTGGATGCCGACATCGTCGCCGGAACAGCGATCACGCAGCCGGACACCGGCCCCGGCGGCATCTACGCCCGCCTCGACGAGATCGGCCACAAGCCGGTCCGCTTCCGCGAGGAGATCCGCTCCCGCATGCCGAGCGCGGAGGAAACCACCTTGCTCGCCCTCACGCCGGGAACACCGGTCACCCTCATCTGCCGCACGGCCTTCGCCGAGGACGGCCACGCGGTCGAGGTCAACGACATGGTCCTGGACTCGTCCGCGTACATCCTCGAGTACGACTTCGACGCTTAAGCCGTGCCGGGCCGTGCCGACTCGGCACGGCCCGCATGCCAGCGCACCGCGGTGCGAAGCCTGGGGCGTTCACCCGGGCTGGGCGGGGGCGGGTGGGCGGGAAAGGGCAGCGGCCGCGCGGGACGCGGCGCGGTGAGTGACCCAACGCGGCAACCACCGCTCGCGCAGCGAGCGGCCTGCGGGGTGAGTCGAGCGCGGGCCTGCACACCGAGGGCCTCAGCCTCGACTCACGGCACGTGCAAGGACGAACTGCGGTGCGAAGCCTGGGGCGTTCACCCGGGCTGGGCGGGGGCGGGTGGGCGGGAAAGGGCGGCGACTGCGCGGGACGCGGTGCGGTGAGTGGCCGCGGGGCGCCGTGAACGCGGGACCACGCACCGAACGGGCCTCGGCCTCGGCACGCGCAAGGGCGAACTTCGTTGCCGAGCAAGGGCGTTACCCCCAGCAGGGGCCCGGCCGGTAAGAGTTGCCCCGCAGGCCCCTGCCCGGGGGCGGCTCAGCGTTTGAGGGTGAAGGTGAAGTCGTCGGAGAGCTTGCCGCTCAGCCGGACCGCCGAGACGAGCTTCCCCTCGGCGATCAGTCGCTCGACCTCGGCCCGCGAAAGGCCGCAACCGTCAGCGATGAGCCGCACCGGCCGGACAGGAATCCGCGCCGCGAAGCGGACCGACACGTTCATCACCTCGCGGTCCAGGTGATCCGATCCGCCGGTGTCGAGGCACCAGGCGCCCGCCCAGTCGAGGGCGATGCGATTGCGGCGCCGCACCACCGGGTCCTGGAGCAACTCGGCTGCCAGACCGGGGTCGTTGGCGTGCATCCGGTCAAGGAGATCAGGTCGTACGGAGCGCACGTTCATCCGCTCCAGGATCGTGACCTTCGCCGTGTCCCCGCACGCGGCGCAGAGCACGAGGAGCCAGGCGTCGAGGAGCTTGTGGTGTGCGTTGACGCGAAACTTTCCGTTCGGCCGGAAGCGCTCACCCGCGCACGCGGGGCAACGGCGGAGAACGGTCGGCAGGCAGGTGGGCATGACCACCCAGCAATTGAGCACAGGAGTACACCGGTTCCAGTGAGAAGTCCGCAGCAAAAAGGAGCGCGGCGCACATGCGCGACGCGCGACAGATCAGCTCTCGGGGGGTCTCACACGGTGTACAACGGCACGTCCTTGCCTCGACGACTCGGGTCGGCAGGACAGTAGGGCAGCACGACGGCGCCGATCAACGGGTTTTCGCCCGGGGCGACCCCGGTCGGCCCGCAGCACCTTGCAGGGGCGCCTCAGCCCAACTGCCGGTACCTGCCCCGGAAATACATCAGCGGACCGCCGTCCGCGCTCGGCAGTGACGCCGTCAGGACCCGGCCGATCACCAGCGTGTGGTCCCCCGCCGGGACCCGCTGCTCCGTCTCGCACTCCAGGGTCGACAGCGCGCCGCCGACCAGCGGCGCCCCCGAGGCCTCACCGCGTACATACGCGATGTCCTCGAAGAGGAGGCGGTCGCTGATACGGCCCTTCATCGCGAACCGGCCCGCGATATGACGCTGGCTCTCGGAGAGCACCGAGACACCCCAGCGCGGCTGCTCCGCGAGCAGATCGTCCATGCGGGAGCCGTCCCGCAGGCTCACGAGCACCAGGGGCGGATCCAGGGAGACGGACATGAAGGCCGTGGCCGTCATGCCGACATCCTCGGGGACGGGTCCGCCCTCCCCGAGGGAGTCCTCCCTCGCGGTCACCAGGACCACCCCCGCGGCCAGACGGGACATGGCGGCGCGGAACTCTTCGTTGCTCACCCCGACAGGATGAGTCTTCAGCAGCCTTGACACGAAACAGGACGCTAGTCCCGCCCCCCGGACCCCCGCATCGGGCCAGAGTCCGAGACCGGACTAGGTCTCCCGCCCGAGCCCGCCCCGCCCCAGCTCTCCCCTTTGCGTTCAGGAAACGTACGCTGAGATCAACGTTCCACGTCCCACCCCTTCACCCCCCGCTGTGACTTGAGTCACAGGACTCATATTTTGTTGACCCTGTGTACCGAGTGGGCAGCTCGCTGTGATTCAGTGGCGGAGGCAAGCGGAGGCAAACAGACACTAAGGGCGCTGCTAATCCTGGAGTTGCTGTCGAGGTCTCGGGGAGAGCGAGCATGGAGACCGAGTCGGAGCCTTACGTCCGTCTTGCGACCCTGCGGCAGCTGCACCACGTGGTCGCGGACCTGAACACGGCTCGCAGCCTGGCAGACACGCTGCAGACCGTCGCCGACGGCGTGGTCAACGGCCTCGGCTACGAGCTGGCGTGCGTGAACCTCGTACGCCCCGACGGCGATCTCGTCGTCGCCGCCTTCGCCGGCAGTGCCGCAGCCGAGGCACTGATCACCGGTCGCGTGGGTTCCCGTGAGTCCTGGGAGCGCCGTCTCGGCATGGGCCAGGCCTGGGGCGCGCTCCGTTTCATCCCGCACAGCGAGGGCTGGGTGCTCGTCGAGGACGACGTACCCCAGTGGCACACGGACGGCCCGGAGCCGCGCTTCGAGGACGAGTGGCACCCCCTGGACCGCCTCTACGCCCCGATGTACACCAGCGGCTCGGCGGGCGGAGAGCTCCTCGGCGTCATCTCCGTGGACCGCCCGCGCAACGGCCGGCACCCGGGCGCCTGGGGCCGCGAGGCGCTGCAGATGTACGCATCGCAGGCCGCCATTGCAATCAGTAACGCTCGTCTGCGAGCAAATATGCAGCGCGCCCTGGTCAGACTCGAGCGGGAACAGCAGGCGCTGCGGGCCAGCGAGGAATCCTTCCGGCAGGCCTTCGAGTACGCGCCCAGCGGTATGGCCATCGCCGAGATGGGCGGCGACCAGCACGGCCGGATCCTGCGGACCAACGACGCGCTGTGCCGCCTCCTGGGGCGACCCGCCTCCATGATGCGGCGCTATTCGTTCTCGGATCTCGTGCACCCCGAGGACATCGGGACCCTGCTCCGCACCTCCGCCGAGGGCGGCCGCGCCGAGCTGCGGCTCGGGCGCCGCGACGGCACCTATCTCTGGGTCTCGCTGCGCAACTCCGTGGTCGCGGACGCCGCCGACGGCCCCCGGTTTCTGCTCACGCACGTCGAGGACATCGAGGAGCGCAAGCGGCGCGAGCTGCAGCTGGCCCACCGCGCCTCGCACGACTCTCTCACCGGACTGCCCAACTCCGCCGAGCTGCGCGCCCGGTTGAGCGCCCGCCTGTGCCAGCGCCCGCAGAGCGTCCAGGCCAGCGCGATCGACTCCCTCGACGCGGCCTACGGCGCGGCGCCCACATACAGCACGCATGACGCGTACGACAGCAACGGCCACGGCTTCGACTACGCCGGCGGCACCGCACCGGCCACCGGCGGTATCGAGGGCTTCGACCACCATGTGCACACCGTGGCCCCCGAGGGCGACACGGACGACGGCACCAAGGGCCTCGCCGTCCTCTTCTGCGACCTGGACGGCTTCAAGTCGATCAACGACCGCTTCGGGCACCACACCGGTGACGCCGTGCTCATCGAGGTCGCGCGCCGCCTGACGAGCGGGGTGCGGGACGGGGACACGGTCGCCCGGCTCGGCGGTGACGAGTTCGTGGTGCTCGCCGACGGGCTCGGCCGGGCCGACGCCGCGGATCTCGCCGTACGCCTGCGGAACGCGATCATCCCGCCGATCCGGGTCGACGGCCGTGCGGTGCGGGTCGGCGCGAGCTTCGGGATCGGCTGGGCGCACTGCGGAATGTCGGCCGAAGAAGTGCTGCAGTCGGCCGACCAACGCATGTACATCGAGAAACGATCACGTGCCAAACAGCACAGGCGGGCTGGATAGCCCCAGGTCACAGCATTGGTGAGAGCTACGTCGCTCGGGGGGCCCAGCGAGCACGTGTAGGCTCGCCCAATTGGACACCTGTGGCCACCCGTACTCGATCTGCATGAGGAGTGACCGAGGGATGACGGCCGGCAACAACGGCGCGAGCACGCCCGAGGAAGACGACCCGTTCGGCTATCTGTACGCCGACGGTCAGGCGGCCGGCGCCACCCCGCCGAGCGGTGGCGGCGGTTACGGCTACCCCGGACGCACCTCCTCCTACAACCAGGTGCGCACCGTCGGTGAGCGCCAGTACGGACAGCACGGCGCGGGCGCACAGCAGGTCCCGCCGCAGAACGCGCACTACGCCGCCCCCGAGACCCTGCCCGGCGGGCAGGCCACGCGTCAGCAGCAGTCGCACTCCGACGGCGGGCACGGCGGCCGTGGCCGCGGGCCCAACACCAAGGGTCTGCTGATCGGCGCCCTCGCGGTGGTCGCCGCGGTCGTGGTCGGCATCAGCGTCGCCCTGCTCACCGACAGCGACGAGAAGACCAACGCCGGTGGCACCGACGCCGGTTCGTCCGCGAACAGCGGCACGGACGCCGGCTCCGGACAGCAGCCGTCCGACAAGCCGTCCGACGCGGGCAGCGACGTGGAACTGCCCAAGGAGGACGCCCGCGCCCTCACCCTCGCCGGCGGCACCTCCACCTCGTCGGAGATCCCCGGCTCCGAGTCCGGCACCTATGTGCAGGGCCTCAACCAGCCCGGCGCCTCGGCCACTTGGACCGTCAACGGCATCCCGAAGGACGGCAAGTACACCCTGAAGGTGCTCTACGGCGTACCGGGCAAGAAGATGTCCACCACGCTGACGGTCAACGGCAAGGCGCAGGACCGCAAGCTGAACATGGACAACTTCGGCAACGCGCCGGAGGGCGACTGGGAAAAGGGCTGGACCAACACCGGCGCCAACATCACCCTCAACAAGGGCACCAACACGATCAAGATCTCCTGCGAGAGCGGAGACACGTGCGATGTGAACCTCGACCAGGTTGTGCTCCTGAAGGGCTGGAAGTACTAAGCGCTCCGTGGAGAGTGGGGCCCCCGGCGTTCAGCCGAGCAGGCCCAGGAAGTGTGCCACTGTCCCGGCCATCGCCTCGCGAGCCGGGACGAGGTATTTGCGGGGGTCCACGGCCGAGGGGTGTGCCTCCAGGAACGCACGGGCCGCGCCCGTGAAAGCCGTGTTGAGGGCCGTGCCCACATTGATCTTCACCATGCCGGCGGCGACGGCAGCCCGTATCTCCTGATCCGGTACGCCACTTGAGCCGTGCAGCACCAGAGGCACCGGAACGGCTTCCTTGAGCGCGGCGATCAACTCGTGGTCCAGGGCGGCCGTGCGCTCCGTCATCGCGTGCGAGGAGCCCACCGCGACGGCCAGGGCGTCCACACCGGTGTCCGCGACATAGGCGGCGGCCTCGGCGGGATCGGTGCGTACGCCCGGCGCGTGGGCGTCGAGCGGCGGCTCGCCCTCCTTCCCGCCGACCTTGCCGAGCTCCGCCTCGATCCAGATGCCGCGCTCGTGGCCCCAACGGACCGCCTCCGCCGTGGCCTTGACGTTCTCCGCGTACGGGAGCCTCGACGCGTCGAACATCACCGAGCCGATGCCCTCGGGGTGGGCGGAGCGCAGCAGGTCCGGGTCGGTGACGTGGTCGAGGTGCAGGGCGAGGCGGGCGCCGGACGCGCGGGCGACGGCGGAGGTGGCCGCGGCGATGGCCTGCAGCCTGCCGCCGTGGAACTTCACCGCGTTCTCGGAGAGCTGGAGGATCGCGGGGCGGTCCGCACGTTCGGCGCCGGTGGCGATGGCTTCGGCGTGCTCCAGGGTGATGACGTTGAAGGCGGCGACGGCCGTGCGTGCGGCCCGCGCCTCGGCCATGAGTTCACCGGTGGTGGTCAGCGGCATGGAGTCCCCTGTGTCGTGGTGTCACTACGCCGCGCTCGCCTGCTCCGTCACGGACACGCGGTCCAGGAGGTCCTCGTACGCCTCGCGGTCGAACTCCCCCGCCACCGGCGCCAGGACCGTCGCCGCCGACAGGGCCACCGCGCTGGCGAGGCGGCGGCGCCAGGGCGTGTTCTCGACCAGGCCCGCGAGGAGGGCCGCGACGGCCGAGTCGCCCGCGCCCGTGGGATTGCCGCGTACCGGGGCGGGCGGTGTGGCCCGCAGGGCGCCGTCGGGGGTGGCCGCGAGCAGCCCCTTCGCGCCGAGTGACGCGACGACCGCGTGGGCGCCGCGGCGCCGGGCGTCCCGTGTGGCCCGCAACGGCTCGTGGGAGCCGGTGAGTTCGGCCAGTTCGTCGGCGTTGGGCTTGACGATGTCGGGGCGGGCGGCGATGCCGCGGCGCAGCGGCTCACCGCTGGTGTCGAGCAGCACGGGGACGCCCGCGGCGCGGGCCGCGCGCACGAGATGGGCGTACGCCCCCACGGGAACACCCGGCGGCAGGCTGCCGCACAGCGCCACCGCGGCGGCGGAGGGCAGCAACTGCTCGTAGGAGGCGAGGAATCCGGACCATTCGTCCGGGGTGATGAGCGGGCCCGGCTCGTTGAGCTGGGTCGTGTCGCCGCTCTCCGCGTCGACGACGGCGATCGTGCGCCGGGTGGCACCGGCCACGTCGAGCAGCGCGTCGCGCACTCCGGGCGCCGTGGCCAGCTGCTCGCGCAGGGCGCGTCCGGTCGCGCCGCCCGCGAAGCCGGTGACCGTCGACTCGTGGCCGAGCGCGGCGAGTACCCGGGCGACGTTGAGGCCTTTGCCGCCGGGGCGTTCGGTGACCTCGGTGACGCGGTGCGAGGAGTGCGGGGTCAGCCGCGGGACGCGATAGGTGAGGTCGAGGGCGGTGTTCAGCGTGACCGTGAGAATCACGGGTGCCACCCCCCGGTAGTACGTACGTGCGTGCGCGTGCCGGGGCCTGATCATGCCAAACAGAAGGCGGTTGGCCCAGAGGTCCGGGCCAACCGCCTGCTCGTCAACGCCTTGCGCCGCTTGTCAACGCGGGGGCAAATCACCCACGTTGGGCCTCTTGGGGCGCAATCACCCACTCGCCCTTGCGCATCACGCCGACCAGCGTGAACGTCGCATCGAGTACGACCAGGTCGGCGTCCTTGCCGGGTTCCAGGGAGCCCACACGGTCGTAGACGCCGAGCAGCTTCGCCGGGTTGGCGGAGATGGCCCGGACGATGTCCTCGACCGGCAGCCTGTCGATGGTCGCGGCGCGCTTGAAGGCACGGTCCAGGGTCAGCGTGGAGCCCGCGATGGAGCCGCCGTCGACGAGCCGCGCGACACTGTCCTTCACCTCGACAGCGAGCGTGCCGAGCATGTACTCGCCGTCGCCGAAGCCGGCCGCGTCCATGGCGTCCGTGATCAGCGCGGTCCGGTCCGCGCCCGCGTGGTGGAAGGCCAGCTGGAAGGCGGCGGGATGCAGATGCGTACCGTCGTTGATCAGCTCGACGGTGACCCGCTCGTCCTCCAGGAGCGCGGCGATCGGCCCGGGGGTGCGGTGCCCGAGGGCCGGCATCGCGTTGTAGAGGTGGGTGGCGACGGTGGCGCCCGCGTCGATGGCCTCGACGGTCTGCTCGTACGTGCCGTCGGTGTGGCCGATCGCGGCGATCACACCGTGCTCGGCGAGCAGGCGTACGGAGTCGGTGCCGCCGGGCAGTTCGGTGGCGAGCGTGAACATCCTGGCCTGGCCGCGCGCCGCGTCCATCAGCTTGCGCACATCGGCCGGGTCGGGGTCGCGCAGCAGGGACTCGTCGTGGGCGCCCTTGCGGCACGGCGAGATGAAGGGGCCCTCGAAGTGGATACCCGCGATGTCGCCCTGCTCGGCCAGTTCGGACAGGATGCCCGCGCGCTGTGCGAGGAAGTCCATGTCGCCGGTGACGGTGGAGGCGACGATCGTGGTGGTGCCGTGCTCGCGGTGCGTCTGCACGCCCTTGAGCACGTCCGCCACCGAGCCGGAGGTGAAGGAGGCGCCGCCGCCGCCGTGGTTGTGCATGTCCACGAAGCCGGGGACGACCCAGTGGCCGGACAGGTCGACGGTGGCGTCGCCCTCGTGTGCGTGCCCGGCGATGCGGCCGCGCTCGTCGACGATGACCCGGCCGTCGGCGACGGTTCCGGTGGGCAGCACCACCCGGGCGCCGGTGAGTACCTTGCGTGCGGCCATCAGGTGGTTACCTCCGTGGACGGGGTGGGCGGGTCGGTCGGGCCGGACTGGCCTGACTGGGCGGTCGGGCCGGACTGGGCCGACTGGGCGGTCGGGCCGGGTTCGCCGGCGGCGAGCAGGTCCCAGGCGAGCAGGCCCGCACCGAGACAGCCGGCGGTGTCCCCGAGGGCGGCGGGGACGACTGCGGGCAGCTTCTGGAAGGTGACGCGCTCCTCGATCGCCGCCCGCAGTGGTGTGAACAAGGTTTCCCCGGCTTCGGCCAGTCCGCCACCGATGATCAGCGTCCGCGGGTCGAGCAGGGTGAGCGCGGTGACCAGGCCGTCGGCGAGTGCGGCGATGGCTGCCTGCCAGACCGCGACGGCCCGTTCGTCACCCGAAGCGACGGCTTTCGCGCAGTCCGCGGCGTCCGCGTCCGGGTCGCCGCTCGCCTCGGCCCAGGCCTGGCTGACGGCGGAGGCGGAGGCGAGCCGCTCCAGACAGCCGCGCTGGCCGCAGCCGCAGGGCGGCCCGTCCGGGCGGACGACGATATGGCCGATCTCGCCCGCGTAGCCGTGCGCGCCGGGCTCGATCCGGCCGTCGATGCCGATGGCCCCGGCGATCCCGGTCCCGAGCGGCAGGAACAGGAAGCGGTCGGCGCCACGGCCCGCGCCGATCCGGCCCTCGGCGAGGCCGCCGGTGCGGACGTCGTGGCCGAGGGCGACGGGGACGCCGATGCGCCCGGCGAGCAGATCGCGCAGCGGCAGGTCGCGCCAGCCGAGGTTGGCGGCGAAGACGGCGATACCGCGCTCGGCGTCGACGATGCCGGGCACGGCCACACCGGCGGCAGCGGCGGGCTCCCCGAACTTCTCCTCCCCGTACGCGCGCAGCTCGGCGGCGAAGTCGAGGATCGTTTCGACGACGGCCTCGGCGCCGCGCTCACGGGCGGTGGCCCGGCGCGCCTCATGGAGCAAAGTGCCGTCCGCCCCGACCAGGGCGGCCTTCATTCCGGTGCCGCCCACGTCGAGGGCGATGACATGTTTCACGCGGGACAGTGTGGCGCGCGCCCCGCGAAAGGTCTAGTCCACTTCCGCCCCTTCCCGTCCTGGACCTTGGTCCCGGGCGCCCCCGGCAACGGATCGGCGGTGCCGGGTGGGTGTGGGAGGGCGCGGGTGAAGAGGGGAACGGAGCTTCGGCAAAGAAAGTAAAGCGAGCTGGAACCTGACGGTCCCCCGCCGGCGTTAATGCGGGTGACGGTAGCTTCGTCTTTCGGTACGTAGCCCGTACACACCGCAGCACCTGGGGCGACCCGGGAAACCAAAAGGGGAAGGGACTTCCATGGCTGTAAGCCTGTCCAAGGGCGGCAACGTCTCGCTCACCAAGGAGGCACCTGGCCTGACCGCCGTCACGGTCGGCCTCGGCTGGGACGTCCGCAGCACCACCGGCACGGACTTCGACCTGGACGCCTCCGCGATCGCGGTGAAGGCGGACGGCAAGGTCTTCTCGGACGGCCACTTCGTCTTCTTCAACAACAAGCAGACGCCCGACCAGACCATCGTCCACACCGGTGACAACCGCACCGGCGAAGGCGCCGGCGACGACGAGGCGATCAACGTCAACCTGGCCGGCCTGCCCGCCGAGGTCGACAAGATCGTCTTCCCGGTCTCGATCTACGACGCGGAGACCCGCTCGCAGAACTTCGGCCAGGTCCGCAATGCGTACATCCGCATCGTGAACCAGGCCGGCGGCACCGAGATCGCCCGTTACGACCTCAGCGAGGACGCCGCCACCGAGACCGCCATGGTCTTCGGCGAGCTCTACCGCAACGGCGCGGAGTGGAAGTTCCGCGCCGTGGGCCAGGGTTACGCCTCGGGCCTCGCCGGCATCGCGCAGGACTTCGGCGTCAACATCTGACGTACGAAGGTGTGCTGAGCACTCACGACGAAGGGCTCCGGTTCGCGCCGGGGCCCTTCGTCGTACGCTGCCCGCATGATCCTCGAACCGCTCCCGGTCCACGACGGCGCGCTGCCCGGCCCCGTACTCACCGAGGTGACCCGGCTCTACGCCTCCAACCACGCGTTCTTCGCGCTCAGCGGCGACTTCCCCGACCCGGCGGAGATCACCGAGGAACAGGTCGCGAAGGCCCTCGCCGACGAACTCGCGCACCCCTCTGCCGAGGTGCTGCTCGCCCGCTACGAAGGCAAGCTGCTCGGCCTCGTGGCCCTGCTCGGGCAGCACCCGGACCCCAGCGACCCCGACCCGTGGATCGGGCTGCTCCTGGTGGACGGCCGGGTGCACCGGCAGGGAATCGGACGGGAGTTGGTACGCCTCATCGAGGAGCGGCTGCGGGACGCGGGCCACGCGGCGGTGCGCCTGGCGATCCTGGAGAACAACGACCAGGCGGGCTGGTTCTGGACGAATCTCGGCTATGAACTCATCGGATACGCCGAGGACTTGGAGCTGAAGCGGCCGTGCGTGCTGATGCGCAAGGAGCTCGCCCCGACGGCCGGTTGAGTCCGTCAGTTGGTTAGCCCGACGGCCGGTTGAGCCCGACGGCCGGTTGAGCCCGTCAGTTGGTTGAGTCCGACGGCCGGTTGAGCCCGTCAGTTGGTTGAGTCCGACGGCCGGTTGAGTCCGTCAGTTGGTTGAGTCCGACGGCCGGTTGAGTCCGTCAGCTGGTTGAGCCTCCGGGCTTCGCCGGTCGAGCCTCAGGGCTTCGCGGGCTTGCCCTCGCCGTACAGCCAGACGTCCCAGATCGCGCCCAGGTCCTTGCCCGCCTTCTTCTCCACGTACTCGGTGAAGTCCTTGGTGTCGGCGTTGCCGTGGCGGTGGGTCTTGGTCCAGCCCTGCACGATGTCGTAGAACCTGTCGTCGCCGACGGCCTGGCGGATCTTGTGGACGACCATCGCACCCCGGTAGTAGACGGGGGTGTCGGAGATGGTGTCCGCGCCGCTCGGCTTGGCCGGCGGGTAGGCCCAGATCGCCTCGGCGTCCTCGGCGTCGCCGATGTTCTCCTCGACGTAGTCGCCCTCGCCCGCGTACACCTGGTCGAAGATCTCCTGGGCGCTCTCGCCCTCGTGGTCCTCGCTCCACAGCCATTCGGCATAGGTCGCGAAGCCCTCGTTCAGCCACATGTCCTGCCATGACTCGGGCGTCACGGAGTTGCCGAACCACTGGTGGGCCAGCTCGTGCACAAGGAGTTCCGTGTCCGGTGCGCCGGGCAGGACCGGCTTGGTCTGGGTCTCCAGGGCGTAGCCCGCGGCGTCCTCGTCCTCGACGATCGCGCCGACCGAGGAGAACGGGTAGGGGCCGAAGTTGTACTCCTGCCACTCGACGATCTCGGGAATCCGCGCGAGCGGCTTCTTGCTCGCCTCCGCCTGCGAGGGAACCACCGCGGTGTAGACGGGCAGTCCGCCCTTGCGGCTCGCGCCCTCGATCACCGAGGTCTTCGTCTCGTACGCACCGACCGCGACCGTCGCCAGATAGCTCGCCATCGGCTCGGCGCTGTGCCAGACGAAGGTCGTGCCGTCGCCGTCGTCACCGGGGCGCTCCTGGCTCAACTCCCCGTTGGAGACGGCCTTCAGGCCCTTGGGAACGGTGACCTCGATGTCGTACGCGGCCTTGTCGCTCGGGTGGTGGTTACCGGGGAACCAGGCCATCGAACCGGCCGGCTCACCGAGCGCCACGGCACCTTCGTCGGTGGGCAGCCAGCCCTCCTTCGCGCCGTCCTCGTCGGTGATCGTCTGCGGCTCGCCGGCGTAGCGGACGGTGGTGCGGAACGTCTCGCCCTTGCGCAGCTCGTCGTGCGGGCGCACGGTCAGCTCGGCACCGTTGCGGTTGAACCGGGCCGGCCTGCCCTCCACGGTGATCCGCTCGACGTCGAGGCCCTTCAGATCGAGGTTGAAGGCGCTGAGGTCCTGGGTGGCCCTGGCGGTGATCACCGCTTCGCCGTCGATGTGCTCGGCCTCGGGGTCGTAGCCGAGCTTGAGGCCGTAATGCGCGACGTCGTACCCGGAGTTGCCCAGATGCGCGAAGTACGGATCCCGCAGCCCGGCGGCCCCCGGCTTGCCGTGCACACCGCCGCCGCTGCAGGCGGTCAGGGCGAACGCGGCGGCAAGAGCGAGGGCCGCTGGGGCGGTACGGAGACGTCGGGCTATCACATTGGCGATCTTATGGGGCGGTACGGCGGGCTTCGCCCTGAGGTCCCTGAGTCCCTGGGGTCTCTGAGTCCCTGGGGTCTCTGAGTCCCTGAGGGCTCTGAGGGCTCTGAGGGCTCTGAGGTCCCTGAGGTCCCTGAGGTCCCTGAGGGCTCTGAGGTCCCTGAGGTCCCTGAGGTCCCTGAGGGCTCTGAGGTCCCTGAGGGCTCTGAGGTCCCTCAGGGACGCGACCCGGGGGTGTTACTTGCCGAGGGCCGCGACGCCGGCCTGGGCGAACTTCTCGTCCTGGTCGCCGGAGGGGGCGCCCGCGACACCGATGCCCGCGATCGGGGCGTCCTTGGCGGTCACGGGGGCGCCGC
>NZ_JBHTCF010000008.1:0-360074 GCF_042665355.1 Streptomyces monticola
GGTGGCCGCGCCGGGCGTGCCCCCGGCGCCCGCCGCCCCGTCCATGGCGCCCGGCGCGGTCGCCAAGCGGCTGCTCGTGCCCGCGGCGGTGCTCGGCTCGGTCGCCGCCGCGTTCGCCTACGTGGGCTCCGTCGACCCCAACGAACCCGGCCACTACCCGGTCTGCCCGCTGCTCCGCTTCACCGGCATCCTCTGCCCCGGCTGCGGCGGTCTGCGCAGCGCCCACGCCTTCATCCACGGCGAGTTCACGACCGCGCTCGGCGCCAACGCGCTCGCCGTCATCGGCTTCGTGCTCTTCGCCGCCGGCTGGATCGTGTGGGCGGTCGCGGCGGCCCGCGGCCGGGTGCGCCGGGTCGATCTCGGCTCGGTCCACATGTGGGTGATCGGCGCTCTGCTGCTTGTCTTCACCGTCGTACGCAATCTGCCCTTCGGGGCCTGGCTGCGGCCGTGAGGGCTCGCCGGGCGGAACCGAGGGCGCCGGGGAAAGTCCAGGTAGTGGGACCGGCGTCAACCGGATGCAGGGGCTTCGCCCTCGGCCGGATACCATCGCAGTGCCCACCGGAACGCGCTCATGGCGTCCGTCGTCCGGTGCGGCAGCACCAGGCCGGATCCACCGGATCCGGACCAGTAAGCCCGTTTCGCCGTCACGGAAGGGGGCCGCTCGCGTGAGTGTGCTCGACGAGATCATCGAAGGCGTGCGCGAGGACCTCGCCGAACGGCAGGCGCGCGTCAGCCTCGACGAGCTCAAGGAGCGTGCGGCGAAGGCGCCCCAGGCCAAGGACGGTGTGGCCGCCCTGCGCGGTGACGGCGTCAAGGTGATCTGCGAGGTCAAGCGCTCCAGCCCTTCCAAGGGCGCGCTCGCCGCGATCGCCGACCCCGCCGGGCTCGCCGCCGACTACGAGGCGGGTGGCGCGTCCGTCATCTCCGTCCTCACCGAGCAGCGCCGCTTCGGCGGCTCGCTCGCCGACCTGGAGGCCGTCCGCGCCAAGGTCGACATCCCCATCCTGCGCAAGGACTTCATCGTCACCGCGTACCAGCTGTGGGAGGCCAGGGCCTACGGCGCCGACCTCGTCCTGCTGATCGTCTCCGCCCTCGAACAGGAGGCCCTCGTCTCCCTCGTGGAGCGCGCCGAGTCCATCGGGCTCACGCCGCTCGTCGAGGTGCACGACGAGGAGGAGGCCGAGCGGGCGGTGGCCGCCGGCGCGAAGATCATCGGGGTCAACGCACGCGACCTGAAGACCCTGAAGGTCGACCGCTCGACCTTCACCCGGGTCGCCCCGGAGATCCCGCCGCACATCGTGAAGATCGCCGAGTCCGGGGTGCGCGGCCCGCACGACCTGATCGCGTACGCCAACGACGGCGCCGACGCGGTGCTCGTCGGCGAGTCCCTGGTGACCGGCAAGGACCCCAAGGCCGCCGTGGTGGACCTCGTGGCCGCCGGCGCCCACCCCGCTCTCCGGCACGGACGGGGCTGACCCCTCGTGCCTCTCTCCGCCCGCCTCGCACCCGGCTGCCGCCCACGCGGCTGCCGGGCGCCGGCGCGGCGTGTGCACGGGCGCCGAGTCCGCTATGTGATCGGCTCCGAGCCGGGCCAGGTGAACGGGATGCGATGGCGACGCGCGGCGGGTGTCATCGCGCGCGGCTGAGCTGGGATTCTTCCTTTCCCCAGCCCCGCCCCTTCCCGTAACCGGGGCTCCGCCCCGGACCCGTGTGTCCTCAAACTCCCCCAGCTACCGCTGGGAGGTGCCCCCAGGACGGGCTGATTTATCGGCCCCGCCGTCCGCGGAGGACTTCGGGAAGGGGCGGGGTGGGGAAGACGGCTGCCGCGCGACCCGCACCATGCCACGTACCGTGACCACCATCAGACTGGCATCCGGGGCGCGCGCCCCAACTAGGAGCATGTCGGACATGTCCAGCGAATTCTTTATCCCTGACCCGGAGGGTCAAGTCCCCAGCCCTCAGGGCTACTTCGGTGCGTTCGGCGGCAAGTTCATCCCGGAGGCCCTCGTCGCCGCCGTGGACGAGGTCGCCGTCGAGTACGAGAAGGCCAAGAACGACCCCGAGTTCGCGCGGGAGCTCGAAGACCTTCTCGTGAACTACACCGGCCGGCCGAGCGCCCTCACCGAGGTGCCCCGGTTCGCCGAACAGGCCGGTGGCGCCCGGGTGTTCCTCAAGCGCGAGGACCTCAACCACACCGGCTCGCACAAGATCAACAACGTGCTCGGGCAGGCCCTGCTCACCAAGCGCATGGGCAAGACCCGGGTCATCGCGGAGACCGGCGCCGGCCAGCACGGCGTCGCCACCGCCACCGCGTGCGCGCTCTTCGGGCTCGACTGCACCATCTACATGGGCGAGATCGACACCCAGCGCCAGGCCCTCAACGTCGCCCGGATGCGGATGCTCGGCGCCGAGGTCATCGCCGTGAAGTCCGGCAGCCGCACGCTGAAGGACGCCATCAACGAGGCCTTCCGCGACTGGGTCGCCAATGTCGACCGCACGCACTACCTGTTCGGGACCGTGGCGGGACCGCACCCGTTCCCCGCCATGGTGCGCGACTTCCACCGCGTCATCGGCGTCGAGGCCAGGAGGCAGATCCTGGAGCGCGCCGGACGCCTCCCGGACGCCGCGGTCGCCTGTGTCGGCGGCGGCTCCAACGCCATCGGCCTCTTCCACGCCTTCATCCCGGACGCGGACGTACGCCTCATCGGCTGCGAGCCCGCCGGGCACGGCATCGAGACCGGGGAGCACGCGGCCACGCTGACCGCGGGCGAGCCCGGCATCCTGCACGGTTCGCGGTCGTACGTCCTGCAGGACGAGGAAGGCCAGATCACCGAGCCGTACTCGATCTCGGCCGGGCTCGACTACCCGGGCATCGGACCCGAGCACGCGTACCTCAAGGACAGCGGCCGCGGCGAGTACCGCGCCGTCACCGACGACGCCGCGATGCAGGCCCTGCGGCTGCTCTCGCAGACGGAGGGCATCATCCCGGCGATTGAGAGCGCCCACGCTCTTGCGGGTGCCCTCGAAGTCGGCCGTGAGCTCGGCAAGGACGGCCTCATCGTGGTCAACCTGTCCGGGCGCGGCGACAAGGACATGGACACGGCCGCGCGCTACTTCGGCCTGTACGACAACGGTGACGGCGCCGAGGGGGAGTCCAAGTGAGCGGGAACGTCGAGTTGTTGAGCGCCACGCTCGCCGCGGCCAAGGCCGAGGACCGGGCTGCCCTCATCGCGTATCTGCCGGCCGGCTTCCCGAGCGTCGACGGCGGCATCGAGGCCGTCAAGGCGGTACTCGACTCGGGCGCGGACGTCGTGGAGGTCGGGCTTCCGCACAGTGACCCGGTGCTCGACGGACCGGTCATCCAGACCGCAGACGACATCGCCCTGCGCGGCGGCGTGAAGATCGCCGACGTGCTGCGCACGGTGCGCGAGGCGCACGCCGCCACCGGCAAGCCGATCCTCGTGATGACGTACTGGAACCCCATCGACCGCTACGGCGTCGAGCGCTTCACCGCCGAGCTGGCCGAGGCGGGCGGCGCGGGCTGCATCCTGCCCGACCTGCCGGTCGAGGAGTCGGGGCTGTGGCGCGAGCACGCCGACAAGCACGGCCTCGGCACGGTCTTCGTGGTCGCCCCGAGCAGCAAGGACGCCCGTCTCGCCACCATCACGGCGGCCGGCTCGGGCTTCGTCTACGCCGCCTCGCTCATGGGCGTGACCGGTACCCGCGAGTCGGTCGGCGCCCAGGCCGAGAACCTGGTGGCCCGCACCCGCGCCACCACCGACCTGCCGGTCTGTGTCGGCCTCGGCGTCTCCAACGCCGCGCAGGCGGCGGAGGTCGCACGCTTCGCGGACGGCGTGATCGTCGGCTCGGCCTTTGTGAAGGCCATGCTCGACGCCCCCGACGAGAGCGCGGGCCTCGCGGCAGTGCGGACCCTCACCGGCGACCTCGCCCGGGGCGTCCGCAGGGGCGGATGATCCGCGGGTAGTCCGTACGGGTGGACCTGGGACCGGGGAGGCACGCTGGTGCCTCCCCGGTTCGTTTGCGGGATGTGAGCGAGAAGAACCGTGAGGGAAAGCGCGCCGCACGCGAGCGGCTGGCCATCGAGCGTGAGAAGCAGAAGGCCCGGGAGCGGCGGCGTCGCGCCCTGATCGTGGCCTCCGCCGTGGTAGGGGTCCTGGGCCTGGCCGCCATCGCCGGCGTGATCGCCGCCAACTCCGGCGGCAAGAAGGAGAGCTCGGGCCCCGTCGTCGTACCCAAGGGGGCGAGTGGCCAGGACAGCCTCTCCATCCCCGAAGGCAAGGACAGCGCCAAGTCCACCCTCGCCATCTGGGAGGACTTCCGCTGCCCGGCCTGCGCCCAGTTCGAGGAGATGTACCGCAAGACGATCCACGAGCTCGCGGACAAGGGCCAGCTCAAGGTCGAGTACCACCTCGCCACGATCATCGACAAGAACATGGGCGGCAAGGGCTCCCTGCGCGCCGCCAACGCCGCGGCCTGCGCCCAGGACGCCGGAATGTTCACGCCGTACCACGACGTGCTCTACAAGAACCAGCCCGAGGAAACCGACGACGCCTTCGGCAAGAACAGCAAGCTGATCGAGCTCGCCGGCCAGGTCGACGGACTCGACACCGACGGCTTCAAGAAATGCGTCGACGACGGCAAGCACAACAGCTGGGTGGAGAAGTCCAACGCGGCCTTCGAGAAGGGCGGCTTCAAGGGCACCCCGACCGTGCGGCTCAACGGCAAGGACATCTTCGGCGACCAGAACAACCCGCTGACGCCGGAGAAGCTGAAGAAGATGGTCGAGGACGCCGACAAGTAGCCGGTGCCCGGTGCCCGGTGCCCGCAGCCCCGGGCCGGTCCTCGTTATCCAGCCGTTAGGCCGGGCGGATTGCCGTGCATACCGCCCGGCACGGTAGCGTCGACCCCGCCATGGAACTCCTTGCCTTCATTCCCAGCCCGGCCAAGGGTGAGATCGACCCCTTCGGCGTGCCCCTGCGCGGCTACGCGTTCTGCATCATCATCGGCGTCTTCGTGGCCGTCTGGCTCGGCGGGCGGCGTTGGATCGCCCGCGGCGGCCGCGCCGGCACCGTGGCCGATATCGCCGTATGGGCCGTGCCCTTCGGCCTCGTCGGCGGACGGCTCTACCACGTCATCACGGACTACGAGCTGTACTTCAGCGAGGGCCGTAACTGGGTCGACGCCTTCAAGATCTGGGAAGGCGGCCTCGGTATCTGGGGCGCCATCGCGCTCGGTGCGCTCGGCGCCTGGATCGGCTGCCGCCGCCGCGGCATCCCGCTTCCTGCGTACGCCGACGCCGTCGCGCCCGGTATCGCCCTCGCCCAGGCCATCGGCCGCTGGGGCAACTGGTTCAACCAGGAGCTGTACGGACGGGCGACGGATCTGCCGTGGGCCCTGGAGATCACACGCTCCGACGGCGGCCGGGTCCCCGGCACGTACCACCCGACCTTCCTCTACGAGTCCCTGTGGTGCATCGGCGTCGCGGTCCTGGTGATCTGGGCCGACCGGCGCTTCAAGATGGGGCACGGGCGGGCGTTCGCCCTGTACGTCGCGGCGTACTGCGCCGGGCGCGGCTGGATCGAGTACATGCGGGTGGACGACGTCCAGCTGAACGACGTGCTCGGGCTGCGCTTCAACGTGTGGACGTCGATCGTCGTCTTCCTGCTCGCGGTGGCGTACATCGTGGTTTCGGCCCGGAAGCGGCCGGGGCGGGAGGAGATCGTCGAGCCGGTGGACTCTTCGGAGGGTGACTCGGGCTCTGAGGAGTCCGGTGAGGCCGGTGAGTCCTCTGACTCCAAGGCCGAGTCGAAGGCGGAGGCGAAGGCGGAGGCGGACAGCGAGTCGGAATCGGCTTCGGAGTCGGAGTCGGCGAAGAAGAGTTGAGGTGGGGGCGGGGTGGATTTCCCCAGTCCCGCCCCTTCCCGTAACTGGGGCTCCGCCCCAGACCTCGTGTCCTCAAGCGCCGGACGGGCTGGAAATCCAGCCCGTCCGGCGCTTGAGTGCTTCACGTCCTTGTGCCGCGCCGGGACAACGCCAGCGTGCGGCGGGCTCCCGCCACCACCGCCGCGTCCACGAAGCGGCCGTCCGGGAGGGCCTGGGCGCCCTGGTTCGACTCCGCGGCCTTGACGATCTCCTCCGCCGCCGCGATCTCCTCGACCGTCGGCAGATACGCGCGCTCGATGACCGGAAGCTGCCGTGGATGGATCGCGGCGCGGCCCAGGAAGCCGAGGGTGCGGCCGTGGGCGCAGGTCGTGGCCAGGCCGTCGAGGTCGAGGACATCGGCGTGCACCGACTGCGTGGGCGGTGCGAGGCCGGCCGCGCGGGCCGCGCAGACGACACGGGCGCGGGCCCAGTCCAGGCCCGTGTCGGCCGCGCCCAGGTCGGCCCGTAGATCCGCCTCGCCCAGGGCGATACCCCGCAGGGCCGGATGGGCGGTGGCGATGGCGTACGCGTGCTCGATGCCGAGCGCGGATTCGAGGAGGGCGAACAGGGGCGTGGAGTCGGTCAGTTCCGCGAGGCGGACGATGGCCGCCGGGTCGGTGACCTTGGGGAGGCGCAGGCCCGCGAGGCCGGGCAGCCCGGTGACGGCGCGGAGGTCGGGCTCGGCGTGCGGGCCGTCCAGGGCGTTGACGCGGACGTGCACGGGCACCGGGTGGCGCCGGCCGAGGAGTTCCGCAGTGGCGGCGCGGGCGTAGTCCTTGCGGTCGTCGGCCACCGCGTCCTCCAGGTCCACGATCACCGCGTCCGCGCCGGACGTGAGCGCCTTCGCGACCGTGCCGGGGCGGTCCCCCGGGGCGTACAACCAGGTCAGGGCGGGTGCCGCTGTCATGCCGCGCCCGCCTTGCGCAGGGCCGCGATGTCCTGTTCCGCCAGGCCGAGTTCGGTGAGGACGGCATCCGTGTCCGCGCCGTGCGGGCGGCCCGCCCAGCGGATCGCGCCGGGGGTGGCGGAGAGCCGGAAGAGGATGTTCTGCATCCGGAGCGGGCCGAGTTCGGGGTCGGGGACCTCGGTGATCGTGTCGAGGGCCGCGTACTGCGGATCGGCCATCACTTCCCGTACGTCGTGGATGGGCGCCACGGCCGCCTCGGCCTTCTCGAAGGCGGCGGTCACCTCGTCGCGGGTGTGCCGGCCGATCCAGTCGCCGACCGCCTCGTCGAGTTCATCGGCGTGCGCGGCGCGCTCCGCGCCGGTCGCGAACCAGGGCTCGGCGATCAGTTCGGGGCGGCCGACCAGGTGCATGACGCGTTCCGCGATGGACTGCGCGGAGGTGGAGACGGCGACCCACTTGCCGTCGGCCGTGCGGTAGGTGTTGCGGGGCGCGTTGTTGGTGGAGCGGTTTCCGGTGCGCGGCTGTACGTAGCCGAGCTGGTCGTACCAGAGGGGCTGCGGGCCGAGGACCGTGAGGATCGGTTCGATGATGGCCATGTCGACGACCTGGCCCTGGCCGGTGGTGGCGCGGGCGGTGACGGCCGTCATGATCGCGTACGCCGTCGCCAGGCCCGCGATCGAGTCGGCGAGGCCGAACGGGGGGAGCGTCGGCGGGCCTTCCGGTTCGCCCGTGATGGCCGCGAATCCGCTCATCGCCTCGGCCAGGGTGCCGAAGCCGGGGCGGTGGGCGTAGGGGCCGAACTGGCCGAAGCCGGTGACACGGGCCAGGATCAACCGCTGGTTGGCGGCGTGGAGTTCGTCCCAGCCGAGGTTCCACTTCTCCAGGGTGCCGGGCCGGAAGTTCTCGATCACCACGTCCGCGGTGGCCGCGAGGCGCAGGAGGGTGGCGCGGCCGCCCTCTGTGGAGAGATCGAGGGTGAGGGTGCGTTTGTTGCGGCCGAGCAGTTTCCACCACAGGCCGACCCCGTCCTTGGACGGGCCGTGGCCGCGGGACGGGTCCGGTCTGCGGGGGTGCTCGACCTTGATCACTTCGGCGCCGAAGTCACCGAGCATGGTCGCGGCGAGCGGCCCCGCGAAGAGGGTGGCGAGGTCCAGTACGCGGAGGCCTCCGAGGGCGGCGGGGGTCGCGGGTGAACTGTGCAGGGGGTCCATCGGGTCCTGGGGTCCTTTGATCGGGCGGGCAATCGGCGGACGGGGTCAGTCGGCGGCGGTGGGGGCGGCGGCGCAGGCCGCGTCGATCGCGGAGCGGTAGGGCATGGAGGCCGAGGCGCCGGGGCGCTGCACCGACAGAGAGGCGGCCGTCGAGGCCCAGGCCATGGCCTCTTCGACGGGGCGGCCCTCGGCGAGCGCCACCGTCAGCGCGCCCACGAAGGTGTCGCCCGCGGCTGTCGAGTCCACCGCGGTGACCCGGGGCGCGGGCACCGTGAGGCGCCGCCCGGTGCGGTCGGCGTAGCGGCTGCCCGCCGAGCCGAGGGTGATGACGACCTCCGGGACCCGGTCGAGCAGCGCATCGGCGGCCGCGCCCGGGTCGGTGTGGCCGGTGAGGGCGGCCGCCTCGTGCTCATTGGGCACCAACAGATCGATGGCGGCTAGGAGTTCGGCCGGCAGGGGCTGGGCGGGTGCGGGGGTGAGGACCGTGCGGACGCCGTGGAGGCGGGCGTGCCGTGCGCCCGCGAGCACACCGTCGAGGGGGATCTCCAGCTGCAGCAGCAGGGCGTCCGCGGTCTCGATGGCCGCCGCGTCGCCGGGCGCGAGCGAGGTGACGGTGCCGTTCGCGCCGGGGACGACGACGATCGCGTTGCCGCCCTCGTCGTCCACGACGATGTGCGCGGTCCCGCTCGGCACCTCCGCGGTCCGCAACTGCCCGGTGTCCACGCCGGACTCGGCGAGCGCGGCGCGCAGCTGTACGCCGAAGTCGTCGGCGCCCACCGAGCCGATCATCGCCACCGCGGCGCCCGCGCGGGCCGCCGCCACGGCCTGGTTGGCGCCCTTGCCGCCGGGGACCGTGCGGAACTCACGTCCCGTGACTGTCTCTCCGCGGTCGGGGGCCTTCTCGACGTACGCGACGAGGTCCATGTTCGTGCTGCCGAGCACGGCGATCCGGGTCATGGGCGGGAGGTCTCCTCGGAGGTCGTGGTCGTGGTCGTAGTCGTAGTCGTAGTCGTAGGAGGGTGGGTCAGGTCGGCGGTCATCCGGGCCAGGGTGTCGAAGCCGATGCCGTCGAAGTCGCCGACGGAGGTGGCGAGGCGGTTCTTGAGCGGCGCCGTCCAGCGTTCGCCGAGCGCGTCCGGGTGCCCGGCGAGCAGGCCCGCGATCGAACCGGCGGTCGCGCCGTTGGAGTCGGTGTCCCAGCCGCCGGACACCGCGCGGGTGACGGAGCCGGTGAAGTCGCCGTCGGCGTGGGTGAGGGCGGCGGCGAGCAGCGCGGCGTTCGGCACGGTGTGGACCCAGTGGTAGGCGCCGTACTCCTCGTGCAGGGTGTCCACGACGGTGTCGAAGTCCCGCTCCTCGTGGGCGAGTTCGATGCCGTGCCGGACGGCCTGCGCGAGCCGGGACTTCGGCGGTACGACGGCGAGTCCGGCGCGCAGGGCCGTGTGCACGTCGGCCGAGGCGTCGCCGGCCCGCGCGATGGCGGCGGCCGCGAACATCGCGCCGTACACGCCGTTCGCGGTGTGCGTCAGGGTCGCCTCCCGGTGTGCCTGCGCGGCGGCGGCCGCCGGGTCGCCGGGGTGGGTCAGACCGTGGACGTCGGCGCGGATGAGGGCGCCGATCCACTCACGGAACGGGTTGTGGCGGCGGGCGGTGTCCGGGGGCTCGGTCCCGTCGAGCAGGTTGCGGTAGGCGACGCGCTCGGCGGTGAAGGTGCGGCCCGCGGGCAGTTCGTCGAGCCACAGGGCGGCCACGTCGCGGGTGCCGAAGTCCGCTCCGTACCGCTGGAGCAGCAGCAGGTTCAGGAGCGGGTAGTTGAGGTCGTCGTCCTCCGGCATGCCGTCGATGTTCTCGGCGAGCGAGGTGGGGGCGCTGCGCCGGTTCCAGGGGTAGGCCGCGGCCAGCTCCGCGGGCAGGCCACGGGCGGTGAAGTAGCCGGTGAGGGGCCAGTTGCCGGTGGCGCGGGCGAGTGCGCGGATACCGTCGAGGGGCAGCTTCTCGACGGGCTTGCCGAGCAGACAGCCGACGGCCCGGCCGAGCCAGGCGGCCTGCAGCCGCGCCAGGTCCGCGCGGGCCCCGGACGGGTCGGGCGCGGACGGACGAGGGGTGGACGGGCCGGGGCCGGAGGGATCAGGGGTGGACGGGCCGGGCGCGGAGGGATCAGGGGTGGACGGGCCGGGTCCGGAGGGATCAGGCGTGGACGGGTCGGGCGCGGAGGGATCAGGCGTGGACGGGTCGGGCGCGGAGGGATCAGGCGTGGACGGGTCGGGCGCGGAGGGGGTCGGCCAGTGCGGGCAGAGCGCGCGCACGGCGCCGAGGTCCGTGGGTTCGTACGGGGCGCGGGGCGACGCCAACTCGTCCAGTTCGTCGAGGAGTTCGACGGCCAGGGCGCGCAGGGCCGGGTCCACGGGGTCCGGTGACGCACCGGCCCGGTGCGGGGCGGGCCGGCCGCCCGCCGTGTACCAGCGCTGTGCGACGGCCGAGGCGTCCCGGCCGTCCTCGGCCGCCTGGCGCAGTTCGTGGCCGATGAGGTCCTCGGGCTGTACCCAGGTCAGCCGGAGGCGCCCGGTCATGCGGTGCCGCCGGTGAGCTGTGTGAACGCCGCCGGGTGCGGGGCCGGGTGGTCGCCTTGTGCGTGTCGGCCGGTCATGCCGTGCCGCCGGTGAGCTGTGTGAACGCCGTCGCGTGTGTGGCGTGGCGCTCCTGGTCGCGGGCGAACACCTCGCGGGTCACCTCGGCGAGTGTCGTCGCGGGGGCGTGCAGGTCGAGGCGGCTGGCCTCGGCGACCCGCTTGGCCCAGTCGGCCGGTGCGGCGGAGCCCAGTGCGCCCGCGATGGCGCCGCTCATGGTGGCGATGGAGTCGCAGTCACGGCCGTAGTTGACCGCGCCGAGCACCGTACGGCGGTAGTCGCCCGCGCCCACCAGGAGCATGCCGAGGGCGATCGGGAGCTCCTCGATGGCGTGCAGGCGCGAGGGGCGGCGGGCACCGAGTGAGGGGGCGCGGTAGTCGGGTCCGACGGTGTCGTACGGCGCCACCGCCTCGCGCAGCGGACGCAGCGCGGTCTCGAAGTCCCGGTGGCGCGCGGCCACTTCGCAGACCGCGTCGATGGCGGCGCGGGTGCCGTCCTTGGCCAGGGACAGACAGGTCTCCACGACGGACTCGGGGCTCGCCCCCGGTGCGCAGGCCGCCGCGACCGCCGCCGCGAACACCCCGGCCGCCTCCCTGCCGTACGACGACTGGTGCGTGCCCGCGACGTCCAGGGCCTCGGCGTAAGCCCCCCGTGGATCGGCCGCGTTGACCAGGCCAACTGGCGCCATGTACATCGCCGCACCGCAGTTGACGATGTTCCCCGAGCCCGCCTCGCGGGGGTCGACATGGCCGTAGTGCAGCCGGGCCACGATCCACTTCTCGGCGAGGAAGATCCGCTGCAGGGGCAGTGCCTCGGCCTCGAGTTCGGGGATCCAGCGGGGGGTGCCCATCAGATCGGGTACGAGGTGGTCGGCGACGGCATACGCGTCGAGATGGTCGCGGACCTTCGCGTAGACGCGGATCAGCGCATGCGTCATCAAGGTGTCGTCGGTGACGTGCCCGTCGCCCTTGTGGTACGGCGCGATGGGCCGGGCGGTGCGCCAGTCCGTGCCGTGCCACGGGCCGACGACGCCGTTGATCCGGCCGCCGTGGCGCTCGGTGATCTGCTCCGGGGTCCAGCCCTCGACCGGCCCGCCGAGCGCGTCGCCGACGGCGGCGCCGACGAGGCTCGCGGTGATGCGCTCGTCGAGGCCGGGCCCTTCCGTCTGGGGAGTTGTACCTGTCATGGGTGAATTGTCCACCCGGGGCGGTCAGTTCCGGGGGCTGGCGAGCAGGTCGGCGAGTTCCACCAGATCGGTGCCCGCGAGCCGGGGCAGGGCGCAGCCCGACAAGGTGCGGCACGCCTCGCGCCAGCTCTCCGGCACCGCGTCCGCACCGCCGAGCGCACCGGTCAGGGCGCCCGCGAGGGCGGGGGCCGAGTCGGCGACCCGGGACAGACAGGCGGCCGCGGGCACGGCGCGGGCGAGGACGCCGCGGGCTGCGGTGGCGACGGCGAGGGCCACGGGGACGGTCTCGGCGGCGGCGATGCCGTAGCTGTAGACGTGGTCGACGATCTGGTGCTCGAGGAGCGGAACGAGGGCGAACGCACCGTCGGTGTCCTGAGCGGTGTGGCGGCCGAGCTTCACGGCGATCCGCGCGTTGCGGCCGATCTCCGTGGACTCCGGGAGCTGGTCGAGCGCGGCGTCGACGGCCGCGTCCACATCGGCGTGGACGAGGGCCGTCGCGATCGCCGCCGCCATCGCGCGGGCGCCGTGCACCCCGTCGCCGTCCTGGGTGTAGCGGGCGTCGAACTCGGCGAGATCGGCGGCTGCCTGCGGGTCGCCGGGGTGAACGACCGCGAGCACGGCGGCGCGTACGCAGGCGGCGTCGTCGAAGTAGTGCGGGTTGTCGTGGCCCGTGGCGGGCGGGCGCAGTCCGGTGGCGAGATTGCCGAGGCCCGCGCGTACGGAGATCCGGGCGCGCAACGGGATCCTGGCGGACTCCACCTCGGGAGCGCGGGCCGCCGCCGCGGCGATCTGGGCGGCGAGGATCTGCCAGTGGTGGTCGAGGGCGGCGCGGACGTCACGCCCGGCTCCGGCGAGCAGGGCGGTGGCGGTGTACGCGGCCCACTCGGCGTCGTCGGAAGGCCCGAGGCGCAGTGGCTCGGGGGGCTGGTTCAGGGCGATCGGTACCGGCAGGGTGGTGGTGGCGTTCTGCTCGGCGAAGGTGTCCAGTTCGCGGGTGAGTCTTCTGGTCCACTCCGGCATGCGGGCGGCTCTGTGCCTGGCCGCGGGCCACCCCGCGGCGTCGCCCGCGGCGAGGCCGAGCAGCAGGCCGTGGATCGCGTCGCCCCGCAACGGGGGCGCCCCGGGCTCCTGTTGACGGAGACGCCCGGCGGAACACCCGCGCCCGGCGGAACACCCGCGCACAGCGGTGCCTGCGGTGCCTGCGGTGCCTGCGGTGCCTGCGGTGCCTGCGGTGCCTGCGATATCAGGGGGACCAGTGGTCGTGCCGCTGGATACGGATTCCTCGGTCACTCGCGTGCCTCTTCCTCTTCCGGCTCTTCCGGTGTCAGCAAGTCCGCGATGTCCAGGACGTGGTAGCCCCGCATGGACGGCAGGCAGCTGCCGCGTACCGGGCCGATCGCGGTGGCCCAGGCGTCGGGGATCGCGGTGACCGTGCGTACCGCCCCGGAAAGGGCGCCCGCGAGCGCCGCCGTCGTATCCGCGTCGCGGCCCATGTTGACCGCGGTCAGGACCGAGCCGCGGAAGTCGCCGAGGGCCGCGGCGAAGGCGCCGAAGGCGAGGCCCACCGCCTCGGGGGCCAGATCCGTCCACGGGTAGCCGCCGATCACGACCGCGGAGCGGACCGCGCGTTCCCCCTCGGGCGCCGCCACCACGGCGCGGCGCAGGGAGCGGGCCGTCCAGGAGTCCATCGGGATCACCGAGAGCGCGGCGCCGATCACGGCCGCGGGGCCCTCGCCGGCCATCGCCGCCGCGACGCCCGCCGCCACCGCCTGGGCACCGTAGATGCCCTCGCCCTCGTGGCTGACGGAGCCGTCGATGGCGACCAGACGGGCCGCCTCCGCGGGCCGGCCCGCGGCGAACACCCCGAAGGGCGCCGCGCGCATCGCCAGGCCGTCGCTCCAGGCGTGCCGGTGCTGGGCCGTCACGGGTGCGGCCAGTCCGCGGCGGAGGTTCTCCAGGGTGCCGCGTTCGCTGAAGCCCGCGCCTCGGAAGGGGCCCTCGTCCAGGTCGGCGATCCACTGGTGCCAGGCCTTCTCCGCGTGCGCGACGGTCAGCGCCGAGCCGTGCCGGGCGAGCAGCAGGCCCGAGAAGATCGCGTACTCGGTGTCGTCCGTGCCCGCCGGGTCATCGACGACGAAGCCCTCGATACGGCCCCAGCGGCGGCGGATCTCGGAGGGCTTCATATTCTCCGCCGGGGCACCGAGCGCGTCACCGACCGCGAGGCCGAGCAGCGCTCCGCGGGCACGGGCGCGCAACTCCGCCGTACCGCCGGGTGCGGGGACCGGTGAATCGCATGCAATCGACACCATGCTCCGATGCGTTCCACGCGAGCCGGTTCCGGGCGCGCGCCGCCGTCGACGTCACCCCTTCGACGTCTCCGCGAGAGGGCCGAAAGCCCTGGTAAGTACGGCCTTCCTTGCTGGCGAGAGCGATTTTTCGGGCGTACTTTCGACTCCGTGAAGGGGTCCGCGGAGGGCCCCGGAGGGGGAGCGGGGACATCCGAAACCCGGCTCACGGAGAAGGGAGTGAACGCGCCGATGGCGATCATGGACAACGAGGCCGCACTGCACGAGGCCCATCGCGACAACCACACGCACCGCGACGTCAACGGCGGCTGGCTTCGCCCCGCGGTCTTCGGAGCGATGGACGGGCTCGTCTCCAACCTGGCCCTGATCACCGGTGTCGCCGGCGGGGCCGTCTCCCAGCAGACCATCGTCATCACCGGGCTCGCCGGACTCGCGGCCGGCGCCTTCTCGATGGCGGCCGGTGAGTACACCTCGGTGGCCTCGCAGCGTGAACTCGTGCAGGCCGAGCTGGATGTCGAGCGCCGAGAGCTGCGCAAGCACCCCAAGGACGAGGAGAACGAGCTCGCCGCGCTGTACGCGTCGCGCGGAGTCGAACCCGAGCTCGCGCGGGAGGTCGCGCGGCAGCTGTCGAAGGACCCCGAGCAGGCCCTGGAGATACACGCCCGCGAGGAGCTGGGGATCGACCCCGGCGACCTGCCCTCGCCGACGGTCGCCGCGGTCTCGTCGTTCGCGTCCTTCGCCCTGGGCGCCGTGCTTCCCGTACTGCCGTATCTGCTCGGTGCGAGCACCCTGTGGCCCGCCCTGCTGCTCGCGCTGCTCGGGCTCTTCGCGTGCGGGGCCGTGGTGGCGCGGGTGACCGCGCGGTCCTGGTGGTTCAGCGGGCTCAGGCAGCTGGCCCTCGGTGGCGCGGCGGCCGGTGTGACGTACGCCCTGGGCACCGTGTTCGGAACGGCTCTAGGATGAGGGTACGTGGGTCTATGCATCGGACTGCATAAACAGTCGTTACTCAGCGGTTTCGATTCCTTGACCGCAGGGCATGAGCCGTAAGCGCTGTGGGCAATGAGGCCCCTTCGCTCCGGACCGACGGTCATTGATCTGTCCGCATTGGTCCCTCTTCATCGCGACCGACATCGCCACCTGCGATGTCCGCATGGTGGAACGCGCTATCCGGTTTCCGAGAAGCCCTCCATCATGTAACCTGCACGAAATTTTGACGCCATGAGGGCCAACGTCGTCCCTCGGCACCTTGCACCTTTGCCACGACGACGACGGGAGAGCCGATGCGTTCCGACGCCTGGTCGCCCATGGACGGTCGCCCTGCTCAGCAGGGAATGTACGACCCCCGTAACGAGCACGACGCCTGTGGCGTCGGGTTCGTGGCCACCCTCACCGGTGTTGCCAGCCATGAGCTGGTCGAGCAGGCGTTGACCGTACTGCGCAATCTCGAACACCGCGGCGCCACCGGCTCCGAGCCCGACTCGGGCGACGGCGCCGGCATCCTGCTCCAGGTTCCCGACGCCTTCCTGCGCGAGGTCACCGACTTCGAGCTGCCCGAGGCGGGCGCGTACGCGGTCGGTATCGCCTTCCTGCCGGAGGACACCGCGGACGAGACGTGTACGCGGATCGAGGCCATCGCCGCCGAAGAGGGCCTGAACGTCCTCGGCTGGCGCGATATGCCGGTCGCGCCCGAGCTGCTCGGCGCCACCGCGCGCTCGACGATGCCGGTCTTCCGTCAGCTCTTCGTCGGTGGGGGCACCTCCCAGACGGAGTCTGGGGGAGGCAGCTCCACGGACATCGCCCTCGACCGCAAGGCCTTCGTCCTGCGCAAGCGGGCCGAGCGCGAGGCCGCGACGTACTTCCCGTCGCTGTCCGCCCGCACCGTCGTCTACAAGGGCATGCTGACCACCGGCCAGCTGGAGCCCTTCTTCCCCGATCTGTCGGACCGCCGCTTCGCGTCCGCGATCGCCCTGGTGCACTCGCGCTTCTCCACGAACACCTTCCCGTCGTGGCCGCTCGCGCACCCGTACCGCTTCGTCGCGCACAACGGTGAGATCAACACCGTCAAGGGCAACCGGAACTGGATGCGGGCCCGTGAGTCGCAGCTGGTCTCCGACCTCTTCGGCGAGAAGCAGCTCGACCGGATCTTCCCGGTCTGCACGCCGGACGCCTCCGACTCCGCCTCCTTCGACGAGGTCCTCGAGCTCCTTCACCTCGGCGGGCGTTCGCTGCCGCACTCCGTCCTGATGATGATCCCCGAGGCCTGGGAGAACCACGCCTCGATGGACCCGGCCCGGCGCGCGTTCTACCAGTACCACTCCACGATGATGGAGCCCTGGGACGGCCCGGCCTGTGTGACCTTCACCGACGGCACCCAGGTCGGCGCGGTTCTCGACCGCAACGGCCTGCGTCCCGGCCGCTACTGGGTCACCGACGACGGGCTCGTCGTGCTCGGCTCCGAGGTCGGCGTGCTCGACATCGACCCCGCGAAGGTGGTCCGCAAGGGCCGGCTGCAGCCCGGGCGGATGTTCCTCGTCGACACCAAGGAGCACCGCATCGTCGAGGACGACGAGATCAAGGCGGGCCTGGCCGCCGAGCAGCCCTACGCCGAGTGGCTCGAGGCCGGCGAGATCGAGCTCGAGGACCTCCCCGAGCGCGAGCACATCGTGCACACCCACGCCTCGGTCACCCGCCGTCAGCAGACCTTCGGCTACACCGAGGAAGAGCTGCGCATCCTGCTCACGCCGATGGCCAAGGCCGGTGCGGAGCCGATCGGTTCGATGGGCACGGACACCCCGATCGCGGCTCTGTCCGCCCGCCCGCGGCTGATCTTCGACTACTTCACGCAGCTGTTCGCGCAGGTCACCAACCCGCCGCTGGACGCCATCCGCGAGGAGCTCGTCACCTCGCTGCACAGCTCGCTCGGCCCGCAGGGCAATCTGCTCGAGCCGACGGCCGCCTCGTGCCGTTCGGTCACCCTGCCCTTCCCGGTGATCGACAACGACGAGCTGGCCAAGCTCATCCACATCAACGCCGACGGCGACATGCCCGGCATGAAGGCCGTGACCCTGTCCGGCCTGTACCGGGTCTCCGGCGGCGGCGACGCGCTCGCCGCCCGGATCGAGGAGATGTGCGCCGAGGCCGACGCCGCCATCGAGGCCGGCGCCCGTCTGATCGTGCTCTCCGACCGGCACTCCGACGCCGAGCACGCGCCGATCCCGTCGCTGCTGCTCACCGCCGCCGTGCACCACCACCTCATCCGCACCAAGCAGCGCACCCAGGTGGGTCTGCTGGTCGAGGCCGGCGATGTGCGCGAGGTCCACCACGTGGCCCTCCTCATCGGCTACGGCGCCGCGGCCGTCAACCCGTACCTCGCGATGGAGTCCGTCGAGGACCTCGTCCGGGCCGGAACGTTCCTGCCGGGCATCGAGCCCGAGCAGGCCATCCGGAACCTGATCTACGCCCTCGGCAAGGGCGTCCTCAAGGTCATGTCGAAGATGGGCATCTCGACCGTCGCCTCCTACCGCGGCGCGCAGGTCTTCGAGGCCGTCGGCCTGGACGAGGCCTTCGTCGAGAAGTACTTCAACGGCACCACCACCAAGATCGGCGGCGTCGGTATCGACGTCATCGCCGAAGAGGTCGCCGCCCGCCACGCCAAGGCCTACCCGGCCTCCGGTGTGCCCTCCGCGCACCGTGCCCTGGACATCGGCGGCGAGTACCAGTGGCGCCGCGAGGGCGAGCCGCACCTCTTCGACCCGGACACCGTCTTCCGTCTGCAGCACTCCACGCGGCAGCGCCGCTACGACGTGTTCAAGCAGTACACGGACCGCGTCAACGAGCAGTCCGAGCGCCTGATGACGCTGCGCGGCCTCTTCGGCTTCAAGTCGGGCCGCGACCCGATCTCCGTCGACGAGGTCGAGCCGGTCTCCGAGATCGTCAAGCGCTTCTCCACCGGCGCCATGTCGTACGGATCCATCTCCCGCGAGGCGCACGAGACCCTCGCCATCGCCATGAACCAGCTGGGCGGCAAGTCCAACACCGGTGAGGGCGGCGAGGACCCGGAGCGCCTGTACGACCCGGCGCGCCGCTCCAGCATCAAGCAGGTCGCCTCCGGCCGCTTCGGTGTGACCTCCGAGTACCTGGTCAACGCCGACGACATCCAGATCAAGATGGCCCAGGGCGCCAAGCCCGGCGAGGGCGGCCAGCTGCCGGGGCACAAGGTCTACCCGTGGGTGGCGAAGACCCGGCACTCGACGCCGGGCGTGGGGCTCATCTCCCCGCCGCCGCACCACGACATCTACTCCATCGAGGATCTGGCCCAGCTGATCCACGACCTGAAGAACGCCAACCCGCAGGCCCGCATCCACGTGAAGCTGGTCTCCGAGGTCGGCGTCGGCACGGTCGCCGCGGGTGTCTCCAAGGCGCACGCGGACGTGGTCCTGATCTCCGGCCACGACGGCGGCACGGGCGCGTCCCCGCTCACCTCGCTCAAGCACGCCGGCGGTCCCTGGGAGCTCGGCCTCGCCGAGACCCAGCAGACGCTGCTGCTCAACGGTCTGCGCGACCGCATCGTCGTGCAGACCGACGGCCAGCTGAAGACCGGCCGCGATGTCGTCATCGCCGCGCTCCTCGGCGCCGAGGAGTTCGGCTTCGCGACCGCGCCGCTCGTCGTCTCCGGCTGCGTCATGATGCGCGTCTGCCACCTGGACACCTGCCCGGTCGGCATCGCCACCCAGAACCCGACGCTGCGCGAGCGGTTCTCCGGCAAGGCCGAATACGTCGTGAACTTCTTCGAGTTCATCGCCGAAGAGGTCCGTGAGCTCCTCGCCGAGCTCGGCTTCCGCTCCATCGAGGAGGCCGTCGGCCACGCCGAACTCCTCGACACCGAGCGGGCCGTGGACCACTGGAAGGCCCAGGGTCTCGACCTGCAGCCGCTCTTCCACGTGCCGGACCTGCCCGCGGGTGCCGTGCGCCACCAGCTCATCGAGCAGGACCACGGCCTGGAGAAGGCGCTCGACAACGAGCTGATCAAGCTCGCCGCCGACGCCCTCGCCGCGAACTCCGCCCAGGAGGCGCAGGCGGTCCGCGCACAGGTCGCGATCCGCAACATCAACCGCACGGTCGGCACCATGCTCGGCCACGAGGTGACCAAGAAGTTCGGCGGCGCCGGCCTGCCCGACGACACCATCGACATCACGTTCACCGGCTCCGCGGGCCAGTCCTTCGGCGCCTTCGTGCCGCGCGGTGTGACGCTGCGCCTGGAGGGCGACGCCAACGACTACGTCGGCAAGGGCCTCTCCGGCGGCCGTCTGGTCGTCCGCCCGGACCGGGGCGCCGACCACCTCGCCGAGTACTCGACGATCGCGGGCAACACCATCGCGTACGGCGCGACCGGCGGGCAGATCTTCCTGCGCGGCCGGGTCGGCGAGCGGTTCTGTGTCCGCAACTCCGGTGCCACCGTGGTCTCCGAGGGCGTGGGCGACCACGGCTGCGAGTACATGACCGGCGGCCAGGCGGTGGTCCTCGGCGAGACGGGGCGTAACTTCGCGGCCGGTATGTCGGGCGGTGTCGCGTACGTCATCGACCTCGACCAGGACAACGTCAACGCCGGTAACGCGGGCGCCGTGGAGGCCCTCGACGACAGCGACAAGCAGTGGCTGCACGAGGTCGTGCGCCGCCACCAGGAGGAGACGGGCTCGACCGTCGCCGACAAGCTGCTCGCCGAGTGGGATGTCGCCGTGACCCGCTTCAGCAAGATCATCCCCAGTACGTACAAGGCAGTGCTCGCCGCCAAGGACGCCGCCGAGCTGGCCGGACTCCCCGAGTCCGAGACCCACGAGAAGATGATGGAGGCGGCGATCAATGGCTGACCCGAAGGGCTTCCTCAACCACGGCCGCGAGGTCGCCGAGACCCGCCCCGTCGGCGAGCGCGTGCAGGACTGGAACGAGGTCTACGTTCCCGGCTCGCTGCTTCCGATCATCTCCAAGCAGGCCTCGCGCTGCATGGACTGCGGCATCCCGTTCTGCCACAACGGCTGCCCGCTGGGGAACCTGATCCCCGAGTGGAACGACTACGCCTACCGCGAGGACTGGTCGGCGGCGTCCGAGCGGCTGCACGCCACCAACAACTTCCCGGAGTTCACGGGCCGGCTGTGCCCCGCTCCCTGTGAGTCGGCGTGTGTCCTCGGCATCAACCAGCCCGCCGTGACCATCAAGAACGTCGAAGTCTCGATCATCGACAAGGCGTGGGACAACAACGACGTCGCGCCGCAGGCCCCCGAGCGCCTGTCCGGCAAGACCGTCGCCGTCATCGGCTCGGGCCCGGCGGGTCTCGCCGCCGCCCAGCAGCTGACCCGGGCCGGGCACACCGTCGCCGTCTATGAGCGCGCGGACCGGATCGGCGGGCTCCTGCGCTACGGCATCCCCGAGTTCAAGATGGAGAAGGTGCACATCAACCGGCGTATCGAGCAGATGCGCGCGGAGGGCACCAAGTTCCGTACCGAGGTCGAGATCGGCCGCGACATCGACGCCGCGAAGCTGCGCAAGCGGTACGACGCCGTGGTGATCGCCGCCGGCGCGACGGTCTCGCGTGATCTGCCGGTGCCGGGCCGTGAGCTGAACGGCATCCACTTCGCGATGGAGTACCTGCCGCTCGCCAACAAGGTGCAGGAGGGCGACTACGTACAGCCGCCCATCACGGCCAAGGACAAGCACGTCGTCGTCATCGGCGGCGGCGACACCGGCGCCGACTGCGTGGGCACCGCCCACCGCCAGGGCGCGGCCTCCGTCACGCAGCTGGAGATCATGCCGAAGCCCGGCGAGGACCGTGCTCCGCACCAGCCCTGGCCGACCTTCCCGATGCTCTACAAGGTCACCTCGGCGCACGAGGAGGGCGGTGAGCGGGTCTACTCCGTCAACACCACCCACTTCGAGGGCGACGAGGACGGGAACGTGCAGTTCCTGCACCTGGTCGAGGTCGAGTTCATCGACGGCAAGCTGACCCAGAAGCCCGGCACCGAGCGCAGGATCCCCGCGCAGCTGGTCACCCTGGCCATGGGCTTCACCGGCACCGACCAGGAGAACGGCCTCGTCTCGCAGTTCGGTCTCGAGCTCGACGCCCGCGGCAACATCGCGCGTGACGAGGACTACCAGACCAACGTGCCGGGCGTGTACGTCGCCGGTGACGCGGGCCGCGGCCAGTCGCTCATCGTGTGGGCCATCGCCGAGGGCCGCTCGGCGGCCCGCGGTGTGGACCGGTTCCTGACGGGCGCGTCGGACCTGCCGGCTCCGATCCGGCCCACGGACCGTGCTCTGACGGTCTAGTCCGTACCACCCCAACTGACGCTCCGTACAACGGCGTACGGACCTGACGCGGCGCCTGCCAACTGTCCCCGACCGGACGTGGCGGGCGCTGCGGCGTTTCCCGCCCCTTCAAGGCCGTGACAGGTTGCGTCCTGCGCAATGGCCGATCCGTATGTTGCGCACCCCGCAATGGTGGTCACGGTTCGGCCGCGTATCCGGATGGGTCTAGACCGCTGTGATCCGCAGTGGTCAGAATCGCCAGCAGCGGAGGTCGCCTGCCAAGGCCTTCGCAGTGGACCGCCATCCAGGAGGCGCCGGTATGAAGCGACGTGTCATCGCCGCGGGAATCGCCATGACGCTCGGACTCACCGCGACGGCATGCGGCGGGGACTCGGGCGACGATTCCGCGACCGACGGCAAGGGCAAGACCCTCACCGTCTGGATCATGGAGGGGACCAACCCCGACGCCCGGCCGTTCTTCAAGGAGGCCGCCAAGGCCTTCAAGAAGAAGACCGGCGCCGACATCAAGGTCGAGTACCAGCAATGGGCCACCGCCCAGAAGAAGTTCACCACCGCCATCGAGGGCGGCGAGGAACAGGTGCCGGACGTCGCCGAGGTGGGCACCACCTGGGTACCGCAGTTCGCCGAGACCGGCGGGCTCGTCGATGTCACCGACAAGGTGAAGGAGTCAGGCCTCGGCGACGACCTCGTCGAGGGACTCAAGGACGCAGGAACGCTCGACGGCAAGCAGTACGGCATGCCCTGGTACGCCGGTGTGCGCTCGATCGTCTACCGCAAGGACCTCTTCGAGAAGCACAAGCTGAAGCCCCCGGCCAACTGGGACGAGCTGCGCAGCACCGTCAAGACGCTCAAGGAGAAGGAGCCGGACAAGATCGCCTTCCCGGTCGCGGGCGGCGCCGAGATGTTCGCGACCGCCTTCGTCTGGGGCGCCGGCGGTGAACTCGCCACCCAGCAGGGCGGGAAGTGGAAGTCCGCGATCAACTCGACCAAGGCGGTCGAGGGCATCCAGTACTACACCGACCTCGCCAAGAAGGAGAAGGTCTCCCCGGCCAAGGTGAACACCTGGACCGAGAAGGAGGTCGGCGACGCCTGGGGCAAGGGCCAGATCGCCATGTCGGTCGGCGGCAACTGGACGCCGAAGGCCATCGTCGAGGCCAACCCGGACCTGAAGGACAAGCTCGGCGCCGTCGCGATCCCCGGCAAGGACGGCGGCATGAGCCGGTCCTTCCTCGGCGGCTCGTATCTCTCCACCTTCAAGACCGACAAGCAGGATCTGGCCTGGGAGTTCGTCAAGCTCCTGACCACCGGTGAGTTCGCCGCCAAGTGGGCCGAGCAGACCAACTACTTCCCCGGCCAGAACTCCGAGCTGGAGAAGGTCGCCGCCAAGAAGGACCCGCTGGTCGAGCCGTTCGCCAAGCAGATGCTCGAGGCCGGCGCGACCGTGCCGAAGACCAAGTCGTACGGCGAGATCCAGGCCTCGCAGGTGGTCCCCGGCATGATCCAGTCCATTCTCAGCGGCAAGGCGAGCGTCCAGGAGGCGGCCGACAAGGCGGCCAAGGACATGGACGCCATCTTCGCCAAGGACGAGTAGGCACGTGAAAGAGACGCTCACCGGCGGCCCGGACACCCAGGACACCCCGGTGTCCGGCGGCCCGGCGGGCCCCGCCGCCGCGGCCCGCCGCAGAAGGCTCACCGAACTCGGCCGTCCCTGGCTGCTCCTCGCGCCCGCCCTCGTCGTCCTCGCCGGACTGCTGCTCTGGCCGCTCGTCCAGGTGGGCAAGCTGTCGCTGCAGGACTACGAGGTCAAGTTCGGCGGCGGCGTCGGCACGTTCACCGGGCTCGACCACTACACCGACCTGCTCACCAGCGAACTGCTGTGGAAGACGGTCCTGCCCAACACCGTGTTCTTCGCCTTCGCCTGTGTGGGGCTCACCATCGCGCTCGGCACCCTGGTGGCACTGCTGCTCAACCGGCTCGGCGCGACCTGGCGGCTGATCTGCTCCGTGGCGATCCTCGCGGCCTGGGCAATGCCGGCGGTCACCGGCACCTACGTATGGATCTGGCTGTTCCAGCCGCAGGACGGGCTGTTCAGCCAACTCGCCGCGGGGGCGGGCCTGATCGACCCGGAGACCACCAACTGGTTCACCGAGCGGCTGCCGTTCTACGCCATCGCCACGGTGAACGTGGTGCACCACGGCTTCCCGTTCGTCGCCATCACCGTGCTCGCGGGGCTGCTCACCATCCCCAAGGAGCTGTACGAGGCGGGCATGATCGACGGCGCCAACGCCTGGCAGCGGTTCTGGAAGATCACCGTGCCCACCATCAAGCCGGTGTTCCTGGTCGTGACGATCCTCTCCACCATCTGGGACTTCAAGGTCTTCACCCAGGTCTTCGTGATGCCGGGCGGCAACGGCTCCAATCCCGATGTCTACAACCTCGGGGTCTTCTCCTATATCGAGGCGTTCGCCAAGAACGACTACGGCACCGGGGCGGCGGCCGCCGTGCTGCTCACCCTGCTGCTTCTGGTGATCACGATCGTCTATATCCGGACGCTGTTCCGGCAGGGGGAGGAGGAGCTGTGACCTTCCCCAAGCTCTCGGCTTCGCTCGACCAGGGGAGACCCCTGTGCCGTATCGGCCTCGGCAGCGCCGTCGTCGCGCTCCTGGTCTTCACGCTGTTCCCCGTCTACTGGATGGTCTCCACCGCCCTCGACCCGAAGGCGCTCACCCGCGGCTCCGACGTGCTGCCCAGCGGGATCACCCTCGACCACTTCCAACTGGTCTTCGAGAAGGGCAACTTCGGTACGTATCTGCTGAACTCGGCGGTCGTGGGCATCGGGACGATCGTGGCCGCCGCGGTGCTCTCGCTGTTCGCGGCGATCGCGGTGGCCCGCTTCAAGTTCCGCTTCCGCACCTCCGTGCTGATCATGATCCTGATCGTGCAGATGGTGCCGCTCGAGGCCCTGGTCATCCCGCTGTTCATCCAGATGCGCGACTACGACCTGCTCAACTCGCTGCTCGGGCTGACCATCGTCTACATCGCCCTGTCCCTGCCGTTCGCGATCTGGACGCTGCGCGGCTTCGTCGCCACGGTGCCGAAGGAGGTCGAGGAGGCGGCCTATCTCGACGGGGCGTCCTGGCCGCGGATGTTCTGGTCGGTGCTGCTTCCGCTGGTGGCGCCGGGGCTCGTGGCCACCTCGATCTTCGCGTTCATCACCGCGTGGAACGAGTTCGTGTTCGCGTACACCTTCATGAAGGGCAGCGACAAGTACACGGCGGCCGTGGGCATTTACCAGTTCTTCGGCGAGAACTCCACGGCCTGGGGCCCTGTGATGGCCAGCTCCACGCTGGTCACGGTGCCCGTGATGATCTTCTTCGTGATCGTCCACCGCAGGCTCGGCTCCGGGCTCGCGGCCGGCGCGGTGAAGGGCTGAACGCCGGGCGGCAGCGGACGTACCGCCGGTAAGAGGGCTCGCCTCCGTTATTGACTATTAGTCAATTACGGGGGCATGCTCATGCCCGGAAGACCCGCAGCCGTCGTTCGCAGCAGCCGGGAGGACCCGTGAGCACCGATGCGCAAAGCCAGTTGAGTACGGAGGTGGGGGCGCGGCTCCCGGAGAGCTTCGGGCGGCTCGATCCCGGACAGCTCACGCTGCTCGCGGACGCGCTGCGCCGCGAGCGGGAAAGCCGCGCGGCCGGCCTCAACGAGGCCGCCGAAGAGGCGCTGAAACTGGTGCCCGCCCTGGCCCGTGGACCCGTCCGCCGTATCCTCTTCCGCTAAGGAGCCGACCGCCATGGACAAGCTCCGCAACCGCGCCGAGACCCTGAAGATCGCCCAACTCCTCGCCGTCGAGCCGGAGTCGCTCGCGTTCCTGCGCGAGCTGCCCGCCGAGGACGTCCGCGCGTTTCGCGAGGAAGCCGTCGCCGCGCTCTTCGACCGCGCCCCCGAGATGCTCGACCGGATCGCCGCCGCCACCAAGCTGGTGCCCGCCGGTGTGGCCGCCGCCATCTCGCAGAAGGCGCTCGGCCCCCGGCTCGCGGCCGCCGTCGCGGGCCGCCTCGAACCGGGGCGCGCCGCCGACATCATCGAGAAGCTGCCGGTCGCCTTCACCGCCGAGTCCTGCGGGTATCTCGACCCGCGGAAGATCGCCGGCATCGTCGACCGCCTCGACGAGAATCTGCTCGTCCGGATCGCCGTCGCGCTCGCCGAGCGTGGCGACCATCTGACCATGGGCCGCTTCGTCGGCTATCTGCGGGACTCCGCGCTCACCCGGATCCTGCCGCAGGTGGACGACGCGACCGTCCTCAAGGCCGGGTTCGCCATCGACCGCGCCGACCGGCTCGGCCAGATCATCGCCCTGATGGGGGAGGAACGCCTGGCCAAGGTGATCGCGAAGGCCGCGGACGGACTGTGGCCCGAGGCGCTCGCCATCGCCGGCATGGTCACCGGCCAACAGCGCGGCCATATCGCCTCGTTGGCCGCCGCGCAGCCGCCCGAGCGCCTCGACTCGCTGGTCGCCGTGGCCTCCGAGCAGGATCTGTGGGAGTCACTGCTGCCGCTGGTCGCGGTCCTGAACGAGGAGGAGCGGGGCGCCGTGGCCGTGCTGCCCTCGCTGCGCGGCGCGGAGGTGCTCACCGGCGTGGTGCGCGCCGTCGTCGCCACCGCCTTGTGGGCCGAGTTCCTGCCGCTGGTGCGGCTGCTGCCGGAGGAGTCCCGCAAGACGGTCGCCGACGTGGCGGGCGCACTGTCGGACACCGAGCTGGACGCGCTGGCCCGCGAGGTCGACAAGCAGGACTTGTGGGAACTGGTGCTGCCGCTCGTCGAGTTGATGGACGACGCCGCCAAGACCCGGATCTTCGAGCTGCCCGCGTTTCAGGAGGCCGGGGGGTAAGGGCCCGCCCGCTGTCTTCCAGGTGTCCGGCGCCCCGGAGGGCTTGAGCCTTCCGGGGCGCCGGGCGATGCAGCCGTGTCCGGGGCGGTCAGCGGCCCGAGGGCGGGCAGGACGTCTCGCCGCCGTCGACGGTGAACTCCGAGCCCGTGATGTACGAGGACGCGTCGGAGACCAGATAGCCGACGAGGCTCGCGACCTCCTCCGGGCGGCCCATCCGGCCGACCGGCAGATGGGACCAGTCCAGGCCCTCCGCGGCCGCGGCGACCATCGGGGTGTGGATCGGCCCCGGGCACACGGAGTTGACCCGGACCCGGTAGGGGGCGAGGTCCCGCGCGGACGTACGGGTCAGGCTGCTGAGGCCGGACTTGGAGGCGCCGTAGGCCGCGTGCCCCGGCAGTCCCCTCTGGGCGGCTATCGAGGAGATGTTCACGATCGAGCCGCTGCCCGCGTCCTTCAGGGCCGGCAGCACGGCCTGGATGCCGAGGAACGGCCCGAGCAGATTGATGCGCAGCAGACTCTCGAAGTTCTCGTACGTCTCGTCCTCCACGGTCGCCGTGTTCCACACGCCCGCGTTGTTCACCAGCGCGTCGAGCCGCCCGAACCGGTCGAGCCCGGCGCGCACGGCAGCCGCCCAGCTCGCCGCGTCGGTCACGTCATGACGTACGAACAGGCCTTGCTCCCCAAGGGACTTGGCCACCTGCCGGCCCTCTTCCTCCAGCAGGTCCGTGAGCACGACCCGGGCCCCGGCCTCCGCGCACAGCTGGGCTTCCGCCGCGCCCTGGCCACGGGCCGCGCCCGTGATGAGCACCGTCTTGCCGTCCAGCGAGATCATGCGTCTTCCCTTCGACTGCCGTATATGACTAATCGGCATACTTACCTTCGGGTGGCGTAATCTCAACCGCCCGGAGGGTCTTCGCGGAGAAACGGGACAGGAGCAGCGCCATGCCGGCAGCCATCAGTCTGCGCAAGGTCGAGGAGACCGCTCCCGCGCTCGTCAGCCTCTACAAGAGCGCGGGCGTCTGCCTCGACAAGCACGGTCTGGGCGGCCAGCGTGCCGCGGTCTATCTGGTCCTGGACTACTCGGGCTCCATGCGCGACTACTACAAGGACGGCAGCGTGCAGGCCCTGGCCGACCGGGTGCTTGGGCTCTCCGCGCATCTGGACGACGACGGGTCCGTGCCCGCCGTGCTCTTCTCCACCGATATCGACGCCGTCGACTCCATCGCCCTGGACAACCACGCCGGCCGGATCGGGCAGATCGTGTCCCGGCTCGGGCACATGGGCAAGACCAGCTATCACCTCGCCATGGACGCGGTCATCGACCACTACCTCGACAGCGGCGCGCAGGACCCCGCCCTGGTGGTGTTCCAGACCGACGGCGGCCCGATCAGCAGGCCCGCCGCCGAGCGCTATCTGTGCAAGGCGGCGAAGCTGCCGCTGTTCTGGCAGTTCATCGGGTTCGGCGACCCGGCGAGCAAGCAGTTCGACTTCCTGCGCAAGCTGGACGAACTGCCCGTACCCGCACGGCGCGTGGTGGACAACGCCGGGTTCTTCCACGCCGGCAGCGACCCGAGGTCCGTACCGGACGACGTGCTGTACGACCAGCTCCTGGGAGAGTTCCCCGGGTGGCTCGCGGCGGCCAGGGCGCAGGGCATCGTCAGGACGGCGTAGCGGCCCCGAGCACCCGCGCCCGGCACTGCGCGGGCGTGCCCCAAGCGGTGCGCAGGGCCTGGGCCTTGCGGATCCACAGGGACAGATCGAGCTCCTCGGTGTAGCCGATGGCGCCGTGCAGCTGCAGGGCGGTGCGCGAGGCCTGGTAGGCCGCTTCGCCCGCGGCGGCCTTCGCGGCGGCGATATCGGGCCCGCTCATGGAGAGGGCGGCGCCGTAGAGCAGCGGCTCGGCGAACTCCAGGGCCACCAAGGTGTCGGCGAGGCGGTGCTGCACGGCCTGGAAGGAGCCGATGGGGGTGCCGAACTGGGTGCGCTGCTTGACGTATTCCACGGTCTGCGCGAGAAGTGCGCGGCCCACGCCGAGCGCCTGAGCGGCGGTGGCGAAGGCGGCCCATTCCCCGGCGACCCGTGCCGCGACGGCGGCTCCTTCTCCGCGGGCGAGGAGTTCACCGCCGCCTTCCGGGCGGGCGAGCCGGCGTGCGGGGTCGGCGGAGGGATGCGTCGCGCCGCAGGCCGGGGCCAGCCGGATTTCTCTCTCCCCGCCCACCACGCACAGCTGGGCCGCATCCGCGTCCACGGCGTACGAGGCGTCCACGGCGAGCGTCGCCATCGCGCCCCCCGAGGCGAGCGACGGCAGGAACCGCTTCCCCGGGGCCGGATCGCCCTGCGCCGCCAGCGAGTCAAGGAGGGCCGCCACGGCCACCGTCTCCACCACGGGACCCGGCACCGCATGCCGACCCAACTCCACGAACGCCACGGCAAGTTCGACCGGCAGCGGGCCCACGCCCTCGTGTTCCTCCGGGACCGCCAGGGCGAAGACGCCCGCCTCGGCAAGCCGTGACCACAGCGCGCGGCCGGGGCCGAAGTCGCCCGCGCCCCAGGCCCGTACGGACGAAGGGGTGTCCGCGGCCGTCAGCATCGCGTCGAGCGTGCGCCCGAACTCCCGCTGCTCCGTGTCGAGGAGGAACCTCATGCCCGGCGTCCCTTCGGCAGGCCGAGCAGCCGCTCGGCGATGATGTCGCGCTGGATCTCGTTGGTGCCCGCGTAGATGGGCCCCGCGAGCGAGAAGACATACCCTTCCGCCCACTCCCCGGCCGCCAACTCGCCGTCCACGCCCAGGAGATCGAGCGCCGTCTCGTGGACGCGGATGTCGTACTCCGACCAGAACACCTTGTTCAGGCTGGACTCCGCGCCGATCGTCTCCCCGGCCGCGAACCGGGAGGCGTTGGCCGCCGTGAACAGCCGGTACGCCCGCGCGCCGATCACCGCGTCCGCCACCCGGTCGCGCAGTGCCGTGTCGCCCGGGTCGCCGTGCGTGCGCCACAGCTCCACCAGGCGGTCCGCCGTCGCCAGGAAGCGGCCGGGGGAGCGCAGGGTGAGACCACGTTCGTTGCCGGTGGTCGACATGGCGATCCGCCAGCCCTGGCCCGGCTCGCCGATCACATCCGCGTCGGGCACGAAGACCCGGTCGAGAAAGAGCTCCGCGAAGGCCGGCCGGCCGTCGAGGCGCCCGATGGGCCGGACCGTCACCCCGGGCGCGCGCAGATCGAACATCAGATACGTCAGGCCCCGGTGCGGCTTCCCGGCCGCGGCGCCCTCCGGGTCGCTGCGGAAGATCCCGAACGCCCGGTCGGCGAACGCCGCCCGCGACGACCAGGTCTTCTGGCCGGTGAGCAGCCAGCCCCCTTCGGTGCGCTCGGCGCGGGACTTCAGGGACGCGAGGTCCGAGCCCGACTCCGGCTCCGACCAGGCCTGCGCCCAGATCACCTCGCCGCTCGCCATGGCGGGCAGGACCCGGGCCTTCTGCTCGTCCGTGCCGTGATCGAGGAGGGTGGGCGCGAGCAGGTTGATGCCGTTCTGCGAGACGCGTCCCGGCGCGCCCGCCGCGTAGTACTCCTCCTCGAAGATCAGCCACTTGAAGATGTCCACGCCCCGGCCGCCGTACTCCCGCGGCCAGGAGACCACCGACCAGCGGTCCGCGTGCAGCCGGGCCTCCCAGGCGCGGTGCTGTGCGAAGCCCTCCTCGGTCTCCAGTGAAGTCAGCGGCCCGGGCGGCACGTTGGCCGCGAGCCAGGTGCGTGCCTCCTGCCGGAAGGCCTCTTCCTCAGGTGACTGGTCCAGGTCCACGGGGCGCCCCACTCCCTTCCCTAACAAGTGTTTGGTAGGTTAGCCTCCTGCCGTGACGGACAACAAGCCGCAGTACGTAACCGGGCACGGACTCCTCACCGGGCGCACCGCAGTGATCACCGCGGCCGCCGGCGCCGGGATCGGCGGGGCCACCGCGCGCCGCTTCCTGGAAGAGGGCGCGTCCGTCGTCATCAGCGATGCCCACGAGCGGCGCCTGGCCGAATCCGGGGCCGGGCTCGCCAAGGAGTTCGGCGCCGACCGCATCACCTCACTGCCCTGCGACGTCACCGACGAAGAGCAGGTACAGGCCCTCTTCTCGTACGCCGCCGACACCCACGGGCGCCTCGACCTCGTCGTCAACAACGCCGGCCTCGGCGGCACTTCGGACCTCGTGGACATGAGCGACGAGCAGTGGTCACGGGTGCTCGACGTCACCCTGAACGGCACCTTCCGCTGTGTCCGCGCCGCCCTGCGCGCCTTCAAGGACTCCGGGCACGGCGGCGTCATCGTCAACAACGCCTCGGTCGTCGGCTGGCGGGCCCAGCGCGGCCAGGCCCACTACGCCGCCGCGAAGGCCGGCGTGATGGCCCTCACCCGGTGTGCCGCGGTCGAGGCGGCCGAGTACGGCGTACGCGTGAACGCCGTGGCGCCGAGCCTCGCCATGCACCCGCACCTGGTGAAGGTCACCACCCCCGAACTGCTCGAAGAGCTCACCGCCCGCGAGGCGTTCGGGCGGTACGCGGAGCCCTGGGAGGTGGCCAACGCCATCGTGTTCCTCGCCGCCGACTACTCCTCGTACATGACGGGCGAAGTCGTCTCCGTCAGCAGCCAGCACTCCTAGGACGACGGGCGACGGACGACAATGGGCATGTGCCGAACAGCAAGAAGAAGTCACCGGTGACCCCCGCGTCACCCGCCCGCCGCAGCGAACTCCTCGCCACCGCAGCCGAGGTCTTCGCCGCGCACGGCTACAACGCCACCACCGTCCGCAAGATCGCCGACGAGGCGGGGATGCTCGCGGGCAGCCTCTACTACCACTTCGACTCCAAGGAGGGGATCCTCGACGAGATCCTCTCCACCTTCCTCGACGAGCTGTGGCAGGGCTACGACGCCGTGCTCGCCGCCGACCTCGGCCCGCGCGAGACCATCGAGGCCCTGGTCACCGAGTCCTTCCGGGAGATCGACCGGCATCGCGCCGCCGTCGCGATCTACCAGAAGGAGTCCGCACACCTCGCCAAGCAGCCCCGCTTCGGATATCTCGCCGAGTCCCAGCAGAAGTTCGAGAAGGCCTGGCTCGGCACCCTCGAACGCGGCGTCGACGCCCAGGTCTTCCGCTCCGACCTGGACATCCGGCTCACCTACCGCTTTGTGCGCGACACCGTGTGGGTGGCCGCCTCCTGGTACCGACCGGGTGGCCGGCACAGCCCCGAAGAGATCGCCCGCCAGTACCTGTCGATGGTCCTGGACGGCATCGCCGTACGCAGCCCGTGACCGGGTGAACGGCCACAACCGCCGTATACAACCGACCTGTTGAGGAGTTGTCATGCCCGAGGCCTACATAGTCGACGCGGTCCGTACGCCGGTGGGGCGCCGCAAGGGCGCACTTGCCGAGGTCCACCCCGCCGACCTCGGGGCGCATGTCCTGAAGGCCCTCGTCGAGCGCTCGGGCATCGACGCCGCCGCCGTCGAGGACGTCGTCTTCGGCTGCCTCGACACGGTCGGACCGCAGGCCGGCGATATCGCCCGCACCGCATGGCTGGCCGCGGGCCTGCCCGAGGAGGTGCCCGGCACCACCGTCGACCGGCAGTGCGGCTCCTCCCAGCAGGCCGTGCACTTCGCCGCCCAGGGCGTCCTGTCCGGCACCCAGGACCTGGTGGTCGCCGGCGGTGTGCAGAACATGTCGATGATCCCCATCGCCTTCGCGTCCCGGCAGGCCGGCGAGCCCCTCGGCCTGACCGACGGCCCCTTCCACGGCTCCGAGGGCTGGCGCGCCCGGTACGGCACCCAGCCGGTGAACCAGTTCCACGGCGCCCAGCTGATCGCCGAGAAATGGGGGATCACGCGGCGCGACATGGAGGAGTTCGCGCTCCGCTCCCACCAGCGGGCCGTCCGCGCCATCGACGAGGGCCGCTTCGAGCGCGAGACCGTGTCCTACGGCGACATCACCACGGACGAGGGCCCGCGCCGCGACACCACCCTGGAGAAGATGGCCGGACTGAAGCCGGTCCTCGACGGCGGCACCATCACCGCGGCCGTCTCCTCCCAGGTCTCCGACGGCGCCGCGGCCCTGCTCCTCGCCTCCGAGCGGGCCGTACGCGAACACGGCCTGACCCCGCGGGCCCGGGTGCACCATCTCTCCGTACGCGGCGAGGACCCCATCCGGATGCTGTCCGCGCCGATCCCGGCGACCGCCTACGCCCTGAAGAAGGCCGGCATGGCGATCGGCGACATCGACCTGGTCGAGATCAACGAGGCGTTCGCGCCGATCGTCCTCGCCTGGCTGAAGGAGACGGGCGCCGACCCGGAGCGCGTCAACGTGAACGGCGGCGCCATCGCGCTCGGTCACCCGCTTGGCGCCACCGGCGCCAAGCTGATGACGACACTGCTGCACGAGCTGGAGCGGACCGGCGGACGATATGGGCTCCAGACCATGTGCGAGGGCGGCGGCCAGGCCAACGTGACCATCGTCGAGCGCCTCTGAGGCCCCATTTTCCGGGCCCGGACAAGTGGGACGAGCCCCGACGGCGCGGGCGTGCTATGGTTCAGGAGTTGCAGTTTTGGTACCCATGAACTTTATGTGCGCCTGACGGGAATGTTCCTCAGGCGCATTATTGTTTTTCCGGCGGCTTTCTCCGGATGGGGCCCTTACACCTATCAGGAGATTCAAGAATGGCAGCTGGCACCGTCAAGTGGTTCAACTCGGAAAAGGGCTTCGGCTTCATCGAGCAGGAGGGCGGCGGTCCCGACGTCTTCGCCCACTACTCGAACATCGCCACCCAGGGCTTCCGGGAGCTCCTCGAGGGCCAGAAGGTGACCTTCGACGTCGTGCAGGGCCAGAAGGGCCCGCAGGCGGAGAACATCGTCCCGGCCTAATCGCCTCGGACGACGTGAACCCGTAGGCCGGGGCCCGCACCGTCACGGTGCGGGCCCCGGTTTCTGCTGTCTTCTGCTGTCCTCAGGAGGACCATTCCGTATGACCAGCTCCGCACGTCCTGCCCGCGCCGGTAACGGTGACAAGAACTCCGGCCGTACAGGGCGAGGCGGCCAGTCCCAGAGCCGCGGCGGCCAGAGCCAGGCCCGTGGTGGCCGCGGCGGCCAGAGCCGTGGTGGCCAGGCCCAGGGCCGTGGTGGCCAGGGCCGTGGCGGCAAGGCGCCCGCCCGTCGCGCCGCTCCCCAGCAGGGGGGCGAGTTCGCCATGCCGGAGACCGTGTCCCCGGCGCTGCCCGCCGTCGAGGCGTTCGCCGATCTCGATATGCCCGCCGCCCTCCTGAAGACGCTCGCCGCCCAGGGCGTGACCGAGCCCTTCCCGATCCAGGCCGCGACGCTGCCCAACTCCCTTGCGGGCCGCGACATCCTGGGCCGTGGACGCACCGGCTCCGGCAAGACCCTCGCCTTCGGCCTCGCTCTGCTCGCCCGCACCGCGGGCCGCCGCGCGGCGCCGAAGTCCCCGCTCGCGCTGGTGCTCGTGCCCACGCGTGAGCTGGCCCAGCAGGTCACCGACGCCCTGACGCCGTACGCCACCTCCGTACAGATACGTCTTGCCACCGTCGTGGGCGGAATGTCGATCACCAAGCAGGCCGGCACCCTGCGCCGTGGCGCCGAGGTCGTGGTGGCCACGCCCGGACGGCTCAAGGACCTCATCGAGCGCGGCGACTGCGAGCTCGGACAGGTGGCGATCACGGTCCTCGACGAGGCCGACCAGATGGCCGACATGGGCTTCATGCCGCAGGTCACGGCCCTCCTGGAGCAGGTCGACGCGACGGGGCAGCGGATGCTGTTCTCGGCGACCCTCGACCGGAACATCGACCGGCTCGTACGCCGGTATCTGACCGACCCCGTGGTGCACTCCGTCGACCCGTCCGCCGGCGCGGTCGTCACGATGGACCACCATGTGCTGCACGTCGCCGACGAGACGGACAAGAAGGCCGTGGCCATGCGGATCGCCGCCCGTGACGGGCGGGTGATCCTCTTCGTGGACACCAAGCGGGCCGCGGACCGCTTCGCCAAGCGGCTGCTCGGTCAGGGCGTGCGGGCGGCGGCGCTGCACGGCGGACGTTCGCAGCCGCAGCGCAACCGCACCCTGGAGCAGTTCAAGAACGGCACGGTCACCGCGCTCGTCGCCACCAACGTCGCGGCCCGCGGTATCCACGTCGACGACCTGGACCTGGTCGTGAACGTGGACCCGCCCGTCGACCACAAGGACTATCTGCACCGCGGCGGGCGTACGGCGCGGGCCGGGGAGTCCGGGAGCGTGGTCACGCTGGTGCTGCCCGAGCAGAAGCGCGAGATGAGCCGGCTGATGTCCGTCGCGGGTATCTCCGCCTCGACCGCGCGGGTCAAGTCCACGGACGAGGAGCTGGCGCGGATCACGGGGGCCCGGGAGCCTTCGGGTGTGCCGGTGGTCCTTGAGGTTCCGGCTCCGCAGCAGCCTGCCCGCTCGGGTGGGTCGCGTTCGGGTGGGTCGCGGTCCGGGGGTTCGCGTTCCGGTGGTTCGCGTTCCGGTGGTTCGCGTTCCGGTGGTTCGCGCTCCGGTGCGGGGCGGTCGAAGTCCGGCTCCGGGGCCGGGTCGGGGTCCGGTGCCGGGTCCGCCGCGGGCGCCGGGCAGCGGCGGTCCTCCTCGCGTGGGCGCAGGCCGGGGCCGGGGTCGCAGGGGCGGCGCGCGGCGGCTTGATCTTTCCCCTGCCCGCCCCTTCCCGAAGGTCCTGAGCGGACGGCTGTCCTCAATCGCCGGGCGGGCTGATTCATCAGCCCGCCCGGCGATTGACGTAAGGGGCGGGGCCAGGGAAAGAAGCGCGTCTCAGCCGACCAGGCGGGATCGCAGGCCCAGCAGAGTCGCCGCGTCCAGGCCGAGGCCGCTTCTCAGGTAGCCGCCGAGGCCTCCGAAGTCCTGGGAGGCCTGGTCCAGGGCAGCCGTCAGGTAGTTCTGCCGCACTTCCTGGACCGGGATCAGGAGATCGGGGTTCTGCATGAGGCCCAGTGCCTTGACCTGCTCACGGAGCTTGCGGTCCGCCTCGGCGCGGTAGGTGTTGGACAGCAGGTAGTCCTGCTCCGCGACCGTCCCGGGGACCCCCACCGCGCGCAGCACCAGGTAACTCGTCCAGCCTGTGCGGTCCTTGCCGGATGTGCAGTGGTAGAGGAGCGGGCCCCTGTTCGCGCCCGCGAGGTCGCGCAGCGTCGCGGCGAACTGGCCGCGGTTCGCGGGGTCGGTGACGAAGGTGCGGTAGATCCGCCGCATCAGCTCCTCGGCGCGGCCGCCGCCGAGCCACTCCTCCTGCTTGACCGGGTCCTTGGAGCCGATGATCTGCAGGAGCTGGGCGTACAGGCCCAGGTCGCTCACCGGGCGGGCCAGCGGGGTGAGGCCGGCGGGCAGCCGGTCGGGGCCGTTCCGCTCGACTTCGAAGGGCACCCGGAAGTCGACCACCCGGGTCAGGGCCAGCGTGGCGAGCACACTCACGTCGGCGTCGGTGAGCTTGCCCAGTTCGTCGGCGCGGAACGCCCGGCCGTAACGGACGCTCTCGCCGTCGTAGGTGCGACAGCCGCCCAGGTCGCGGACGTTGACCGCGCCGTGGAGCGGGACGTGCCGGACGGCGCCCCGCGTCGAGGGGCGGGCCACGGCCACCGGGGTGGTGAGCGCGGCGCCGGCCACGGACAGTGCGGCGGTGCTCAGCAGTGCGCGTCTGGAGAGGGGCATGGCTGAACTCCCGTGCGGGATAGGGAAGTCACCCTGGTGTCGGCAGGGTGCCGAGCTTGTTCAGGGAGTGCGCTGTACCGCCTTCGCCCAGGGCGCGCAGGGTGTCGTCTGCCTGCGTCATGACGCGCTCCACCAGCTCGGCGCACGACGGCAGGTCCTCGATCACCCCCGCGACCTGACCGGAGGCCATCACGCCGAGGTCGGTGCGGCCCTCGACCATCGATGCCTTGAGCAGCATCGGCGTATTGGCGGCCAGGAGGACCTGGCTCCAGGTCAGCTCCTTGCCGTGTTTCATCGCCAGGCCGTCCCGGATCATCTGGGACCAGGAGAGGCCGGAGAGCTTCTTGAAGGCGGCGGCATGCCGCACGGCGCGCGCGAGGGTTCTCGTACGGCCGGAGTTCTCAAGGGAGTTGACCAGGTCCGTGCGGAGCATGCGGTGCGGCAGGCCGTCCACGGCGGTCGTGACCGTCACGTCCTTCACGGACGCCGCGAGATAGCGGGCCTTCACCGCGTCCGGGACGGTCGAGTCCGAGGTGAGCAGGAAACGGGTGCCCATCGCGACCCCCGCCGCCCCGTACGCGAGCGCCGCGACCAGGCCGCGCCCGTCGTGGAAGCCGCCCGCCGCGATCACGGGGATGCCGACCGCGTCGACGACTTGGGGGAGCAGCACGGTCGTCGCCACGTCACCGGTGTGGCCGCCGCCCTCGCCGCCCTGCACGATCACCGCGTCCGCGCCCCAGGCCGCCACCTTCTCGGCGTGCCGCCGGGCGCCGATGGAGGGGATGACGACGACCCCGGCGTCCTTGAGCTCCGCGATCAGCTCGCGTGAGGGGGCGAGGGCGAAGGAGGCGACCCGGACGCCCTCGTCGATGATGATCCGTACGCGGTCGCGGGCGTCCGCCGCGTCCGCGCGCAGGTTGACCCCGAAGGGCTGGTCCGTACGGGACTTGACCTCGCGCACCGCCGCCTTCAGCTGGTCGGCGGTCATGGTCGCGGAGGCCAGGACGCCGAGGGCGCCGGCGTTCGCGGTGGCCGACACCAGGCGGGGGCCCGCGACCCAGCCCATGCCGGTCTGCACCAGCGGGTGGCGTACCCCGGTCAGTTCCGTCAGGGCGGTCCTCATCGTGCGGGCACCTCGCGTTCGCGCAGGCCCTTCGGGTCGATCACCTCGCGGATCAACTCCAGTTCGTGGGCCGTGGGTTCACGGGTGTACGGAGCGTCGTCGGGGATGGTGAGGGCGAAGCCGGTGGCCTCCGTGACCTGCTCGACCGTCACCCCGGGGTGCAGGGACGCGAGGCGCATCGTGTGGCCGGGCGTCGCGAAGTCGAAGACGCCGAGGTCGGAGACGACCCGGGGGAGGCGGTGGTAGCGGGTGACCGAGGGCCCGGCCGCGGCGGCGCTGTCGTAGCCGACGCCGCACACCATGTCGACCTTGTCGACGAAGACACGGGTGGAGTGCTTGGGAACCCAGTAACTGGTGGGGTGGTTGATGGAGTTGACCGGGGCGCCGCGGACGCCGAGGAGCTGGCGTGCGGGCCGCTGCCAGTCGCCGATGCAGGAGATGTTCTGGTTGCCGAAGCGGTCGATCTGGCTGGCGCCCATCATGACGTGCCGTTTGCCGCCGGTGGCGAGGGCCAGATGCTGGCGGTACGGCAGCCAGCCCTCGGGCGCCCCGTCGAGGTCGACGATCATGGCCTCGCCGTCGGTGAGCAGCAGATCGGGTGCGAAGGTGCGCTTGGCCAGGCGCGCGCCGAAGCCGGGGATCAGGCCCATCGGGCTGGCGAGCACCTCCCCGTTGTCCCGCCAGGCCTCGGCGCAGGCGATGACGCAGTACTCGGCGCGGGTCGCGGTCGTCGTCGCGGTCTTCGTCGACGTGGGAGGTGTCACTTCTGCTCCTCGTGCCAGGCCTCGACGGCCGACTGGTAGGCGGCCTCGTCGCCGGCGAGGAACCGCTCGGTGAACTCGGCGTACGGCGTGCTCGCGTAGTGCTTCTGGAAGGCTTCGTCGCGGCCGTAGTCGGGGGCGCAGGAGGTGAAGTGCGCGCCGTTCGGGGTCTCGACGACCCCGGTGACGCTGTGCCGTTTGACGAGCAGCGTCTGCGGCGCGGCCTCCTTGGTCAGCTCGCCGGTCTCCACGATCCGCTCGCAGGAGAGATACGCGGTCTCGGCGGCCTCGCAGAACAGGTCGTCGAAATAGGGGTCGGGGCCCAGGTACTGGCCGTTGCCGAGCCGGTCGGCGCGGTTGAGGTGCACGAAGGCCGCGTCGAGGCGCAGGGCCGGCATGGCGAGCAGCTCCTCGCCGTCCTCGTAGGGCGAAGTGACCGTCCGCAGCTGAGGGTTGACCCGCATGACGTCCGAGCCGAGGCCGGCGCGCACCGGCAGGAAAGGCAGCCGGTTGGCGGCCGCGTGCAGCCCCCACATGAACATCGCCTCGTCGATCTCCATCAGCTCGAAGTCGCCGCGCTGCCTGGCCGCCCGGAAGTGCGGCTCCAGCGGGATCGAGTCGAGGGTCGTGAAGGGCGTGACCAGTTTGCGGATCTTCCCCGCGGCGGCGAGCAGGCCGACGTCGGGGCCGCCGTACGAGACGACGGTGAGGTCGGTGATCTCGGAGCGGAGCAGTGCGCGCACCAGGGCCATGGGTTTACGGCGGGCGCCCCAGCCGCCGACGCCGAGGGTCATCCCGCTCTCCAGGCGGCCGATGACGGCCTCCACGGACATGGTCTTGTCGGTCACGACTGCTTCTCCTCGCCGAAGGTGTTCCGGACCCGGTCGGCGACTCCGCTGAGGTTCGCCTCGAAGGTGAAGCCCTGCTCGAAGCGGTAGCTGCGGCGTACGTCGACGGGGTCGATGCCGTTGATGGCGGCCTTGGCCAGGCGCAGCAGGTAGCCGTCCTTGGCGGCGATCTCGCGCGCCAGCTCCAGGGCCGCGTCGTGCAGTTCACCGCCCGGTACGACCCGCCACACCGAGCCGTGTGCGTGCAGCTCGGCCGCCGTGGCCGTGCGGGAGGTGTAGTACAGGGCGCGCATCAGGTGCTGGGGCACGAGACGGGACAGATGGGTGGCGGCGCCGAGTGCGCCGCGGTCGAGCTCGGGCAGACCGAAGGTGGCGTCCTCACTGGCCACGATCGCGTCCGCGTTGCCGACGAGGCCGATACCGCCGCCCAGACAGAAGCCCCGCACGGCCGCGACGACCGGGACCTCGCACTCGTACACCGCCGAGAACGCCGCGTAGCAGCCGCGGTTGGCGCCGACCAGGGCGTCGTGCCCGGGGTCGCGCTGCATCTCCTTGATGTCGACGCCCGCGTTGAAGCCGCGGCCCGCGGCGGTCAGGACGACACAGCGGGTGCCGGGGTCACGGCCCGCTGCGGTGACGACGTCGGCCAGGTCGTACCAGCCTTGTACGGGCAGGGCGTTGACGGGCGGGAAGTCGACCGTGACGAGCGCGATGCCCTTGTCCGGGCTCGAGGTGGAGACACCCATGGGAGGATCAGCTACCTTTCCACCAAACATTTGTTAGGTAGGGAAGGTAGCAGCGAATGGGGACCGACGGGAGGGGAGCGGCAGGCATGAACGAGGACGCGGCGGTCGCGGCGGACGCAGCAGTCGCGGCGGGCACGGCGGGCGCAGGCGCGGAGCCGGCGGGGCGCGTCGTGGTGGTCACCGGGGGCACCCGCGGTGTCGGTGCCGGGATCGCACGGGCCTTTCTGCGGGCGGGCGCGCAGGTCGTCGTCTGTGCGCGCAGACCACCGGACGAGCCGGTCGAAGCGGCGGGCAGAAAGGCCGAGTTCCAGCCGGCGGACCTGCGGGACGCCACCGCCGTCGAGGAGCTCTTCGCCCAACTCGGCGCCCGGTACGGCCGCTTGGACGTGCTGGTCAACAACGCGGGCGGCACGCCCTACCGGCTGCTCGACGAGGACGGAGCCGAACGGCACGCACGCGTGCTGCAGTTGAACCTGGTGGCGCCGCTGACGGTGTCCCTCGCGGCGTATCCGCTCCTCAAGGAGAGCCACGGCTCGGTCGTCATGATCGGCAGTGTGAGCGGCGGGCGGCCCTCGCCCGGCACCGCCGCCTACGGTGCGGCGAAGGCGGGACTGGAGAATCTGGCCGCCTCCATGGCCGTCGAGTGGGCGCCCCAAGTGCGGGTCAACACCCTCGTGCTGGGCATGGTCCGCACCGAGCTGTCCCATCTGCACTACGGCGACGAGGACGGTATCGCGGCGGTCGGCCGCACGGTGCCGCTCGGCCGGCTCGCCGAACCGTCGGACGTGGGCGAGGCGGCCGTGTTCCTGGCGTCGGAGCGGGCCGCGTACATCACCGGGGCGAGCCTGCACCTGCACGGCGGCGGGGAGCGCCCCGCGTTTCTGGATGCGGCAACTGTCAACAAGGAGCGTTGAGATGACCGGAATCTGCAAGGGCCGTGTGGTAATCGTCACCGGCGCGGGCCGAGGCCTCGGCCGGGCGCACGCCCTGGCCTTCGCCGCCGAGGGCGCCAGGGTCGTCGTCAACGACCTCGGGGTCGGGCTGGACGGAGCCTCCGGCGGGGAGAGCCCCGCGGAGCAGGTGGCCGCCGAGATCCGCGCGTCGGGCGGCGAGGCCGTCGCGCACGGCGGGGACATCGCGACGTCCGAGGGCGCCGCGTCCCTCGTCCACGCCGCTCTGGAGACATACGGGCGGCTCGACACGCTCGTCAACAACGCCGGGTTCCTGCGCGACCGGATGCTCGTCAACCTCGACGAGGACGACTGGGACGCCGTCATGCGAGTCCACCTCAAGGGGCACTTCCTGCCGCTCAAGCACGCCGCCGCGCACTGGCGGGCCGAGGCCAAGGCCGGGCGCGCGGTGGCGGCGCGGGTGGTCAACACCAGTTCCGGGGCGGGCCTGTTGGGCTCGGTGGGACAGGGCAACTACAGCGCCGCCAAGGCCGGCATCCTCGGTCTGACCGCCGTCGCCGCCGCCGAGATGGGCCGCTACGGCGTCCAGGTCAACGCCATCGCCCCGGCCGCCCGCACCCGGATGACCGAGCGGACCTTCGCCGAGACGATGGCGGCGCCCGGCGCCGGTGCGTTCGACGCCATGGCACCCGAGAACGTCTCCCCGCTGGTGGTCTGGCTCGGCTCGGCCGCGAGCGAGGGGGTCACGGGGCGGGTCTTCGAGACGGAGGCGGGCCGCATCACGGTCATGGAGGGCTGGCGCCCGGGACCCACCGCGGACAAGGGCGCCCGCTGGGAGCCGGCGGAGGCAGGCGAGACGGTACGCAAGCTGCTGGCGGCGGCGGAGGAGCCGGGGGCGGTGTACGGGACGTAGCCGAGGGGTGGCTGATTCATCAGCTCTTCCGGCGGTTGAGGAGTGGCTGTCTGCTGGGCTTGCGGGACTTACAGGACTTGCAGGGCTTGCGGACGGGGTATGACTCGGCCCCTCCGGCGGTTGCGGAGAAGCCGTCCGCAGGGCTTACGGGAAGGGGCGGGGAGGGGAAAGTATGGGCCTGTGGACGCACCGTTCGTGGGGCGCGCGGAGGCACTGGGCGTATTGAGGGACGCCCTGGAGCGGGCCCGCGCGGGCACCCCGCAGCGGGTGCTCGTCGAAGGACCCGCAGGGATCGGCAAGTCCGTGTTCGTACGCCGGTGCCTCGCCGGAACGGGAACCGGGACCGGAGTCGGAACCGGGACCGGGACCGGGACCGGAACCGGAACCGGCCCGGGAGCCGTGCGGGTGCTGGCCGCCGAAGCCGAGGAGAGCGAGGCGCACCTCGCCTTCGGCGTCGTCGAGCAGCTCTGCGGCAGGGCCCCGGGCCGCTCCTGGCCCGACCCGCCCGCCGCCGGCACCGCGCTCCTCGAAGCGGTCGACGAGGCACAGCACTCCACCGACGGCCCGGTGGCACTGGTGGTCGACGACGCGCAGTGGGCCGACCGTCCCTCCCTGCAGGCGCTGGCCTTCGCGGTCCGCAGGTTCCGCGCCGACCGGGTCCTCGCCGTCGTCGTCGTACGCGACCCGGCCGATCCGCGGCTTCCCGACACGGTCCGCAGGCTGTTCGCCGCGGACCCGGCCGTACGTATCCCGCTCGCCGGGCTCGGCCCCGCCGAGCTGCGGGAGCTGGCCGGACTCTCGGGTGTCGGCGGGCTGACCGCGCGGGCCGCGGCCCGGCTGCACGAGCACACCCGCGGCAACCCGCTGCACGCGGAGGCCCTGTTCGCGCAGGAGGGCGGCGGGCTCGTCGAGGCCCTGGAGCGCACCGACGTCGCGCCGCCCGCGCCGAAGTCCTTCACCGCCCTGGTCCTGGCCAGGCTCGCCGCCTGCACCGAGGAGACCGAGGCCCTGGTGTCCGCGGCGAGCGTACTCGGCGGCCACTGCGCCCTGGCCGACGCGGCCGCCCTTGCGGATCTGGGCCACCCCCACGAGCAGCTCGGTGCCCTCGAACAGGCCGTCCACGCAAGGCTGTTGACGGAGAGCCCCGCCGACCCCGTCATCCGCTTCCCGCACCCGCTCGTGCACGCCGCCGTCTACCACCGGCTCGGCCCGCTCCGCCGCGCCGACCTGCACCGCGGCGCCGCCCGGCTCGCCCGCGACGAGGCACAGGCGCTGCGCCACCGCGCCCTGGCCGCGGCCGGTCCCGACCCGGATCTCGCCCGTGAACTGGCCGCCCTGGGAAGGAGGTTCGCCGCCGATGGCGCCTGGGCCGACGCCGCGGAACAGCTCACCGTGGCCGCCCGGCTCAGCGTGGAACGCGCCGCCTACGAGCAGTGCACCCTGGAGGCCGTCGAGTGCCGGGTACTCGCCGGTGACGTACCGGATCTCGCCGAAGTCGCCCGGGAGATCGAGGGGTTCACGCCCGGCGGCTGGCGGAGCTATCTCCTCGGCCGGCTCAGCCTGTTCGACCTGGACCGGGCAGAGGTGCTGCTCCGCGATGCCTGGCGGCGCTGCGACCCCGAGGCCGAACCGGTGCTCGGCGCCAGGATCGCAGGGCAGTTCGCGGCCCTGTACGGCAGCATGGCGTGCGGCGCCGAGATGGCCGAGTGGGCCCATCTCGCGCTGCGGCTCGCCCCCGACGACACGGCCACCGACATGATCCGCTATCTGGCGCTCACCGGCCGGGCGATGAGCGGCGCCGCCCCGGACGCGCTGCGTGGCCTCGGCCCGCTGCCCGACCCCGCCGTGGCCTCGCCCGCCCAGCTGGAGGAACTGCTCGGCCGCGGCACCCTGCGGGAGTTCGCGGACGATCTGTCCGGTGCCGTGCGGGACTTGAGCGGTGTCTTCGCGTACGGTCACGCCCGCGCCGCGTCCTTCCGTGTGGTCGCCGCGACGGCCCTCGCCTCGGCCGAGTACCGGGCGGGACGCTGGGACGACGCGACCGTGCACAGCGATCTGGCCATGTCCCTGGCCGCCGACACCGACCAGCCGCATGTCGCCCTGTACTGCCGTCTCCTGTCGTGCCTGGTGCACGCGGCGCGCGGGGCACAGACCAAGGCCCGTGCGCACGCACGCGTGGTGCGGGATTACGCCGCCTTCGGCCATCTCAACCCCACCGTGTGGGCCGCCGTCGCCGAGGCCCATGTGGCCCGCGCGGAAGGAGCTCACGAAGACGTGGTCCGCGCGCTCACGCCGCTCCTCGACGTCGAGCGGCGCGGTGACTTCGAAGAACCGGGCAACCTGCCGTGGCGCGACCTCCTCGCGGACGCCTGGAGCGCGCTCGGCGAAGACCGGCGCGCGGCGGAGGCCCTGGCCCCCTACGAGGTGCGGGCCGCGCAGCGCGGGCACCACGGGGCGCTGCTGCTCGCCGCCCGCAGCCGTGGCGTCCTGGAGGCCGCACGGGGCGAACGGACCGCCGCGGAACGCGCCTTCCGCGCCGCGCACCGGTACGCCGCGCACACCGAGGCGCCTTACGACCTGGCCCTCCTTCACCTCGCCCACGGCCGGTTCCTGCGCCGCACGGGAAGGCGCACCCACGCGGGCGAGCAGCTGCGCCGGGCCAGGGAGCTGCTCGTACGCCTGGACGCACGGCCCGATCTGGGGCGCTGCGAGCGGGAGTTGGCGGCCTGCGGCCTGGAGCCGGGGGAGCGCAGGGCACGCGGCGCGGCCCTGCTCACACCGCAGGAGCTGGCCGTGGCCCGGCAGGTGACGGCCGGGTGCACCAACCGGCAGGTGGCCAGGGAGCTGGTGATCAGCGTCAAGACCGTCGAGTACCACCTGGGGCGGATCTACGCGAAGCTCGGCGTGGACTCCCGTACCCGCCTCGCGGCGACGCTGGCGGCAGAGGACTAGGCCGGGGCCCGGCACCCGCGCCCCGGGCACCCGGCCCTCGGGATTCCCCGGGGATTTCCCCGGGGCGCTCCCCGGGGTGCGGCGGGGGGTGCGCTCCCTACTGTCTAGTTCACCTCGCGAACCGTCTGCGGGGACGCACCGCCTCTGGAGGACCAGGGGAATCAGGGGAATCAAACGGGGGAACAGCCCATGGCACCGAAGAAGGACGCGCTCGACGCCGTCGTCACCGAGATACCGCACGCCAAGGTCAAGGCCGTGACCGACCGCGTGGTCCGCGAATTCCAGCTGGCCGCCGACAAGGTGGTGGCCCATCGCGCGGAGCCCCATCGGAGTCCTCATCGGCATCGCGGTGGGCGTGGCCGTCAACTACATCTTCGACTTCCTCAAGGGCTGGTGGGGCGACGAGGTGTTCCGGCCGGTCACGGTCCGCACTTCCATCCCCTCCTTGACGGCGCGCTGGCACGGCGGCAGCCCGATCAGTTCGCAGCGCACCCTTGAGTACGCCGGATTCGGCGGCAAGTACCAGGTCGACTACGACTGGAGGATGTTCAACTGACAGCGACAGGGCGACCGTCCAGGGGGTGACGGGCCAACGGGGGCCGGAGGGCCGCCGTCCGCAGCGGGAGGCGGACGGCGGTCCTTCGGATGTACTCAGCCGCCGTACCGGGCGGCGAGGCGCCGCAGCGAAGCGTCACCCGTGGCCGCCGCGCCCTCCAGAGCCGTCGCGAACGCGTATCCGTCCCGGTCCGCCGTGCACACCAGACGGATCAGGGCCCGGCGGGCCCGCTCGTCCTCGCGGATCGCCAGGCCACGGGCCGCCTCCGCCGCCACGTTCTCGTCGCTGTCCGCCAGGCGCGCGGCCAGCGCTTCGCGTACGGGCGCCACATCGGTGTCGGCGTAGGCCAGGGCGGTCGTCGCCCACTCACGGACCTCCGCGTCACTGTCGCCGCACAGGCCGGTCAGCGCGTCGAGGGCCGCCGTGTCCGCGGCGCTCACCAGGCCGTGCAGCGCGAACCCCACCCGGCGCCGCACGGCCGCGTCCGGATGCCGTGCGAACGCCGCGATGGTGTCGACCGTCGACGGGTCCCGGTGGTGGGCGAGGGCGAGCAGCAGTGACCCGGCCAACTCCGCCTGACCCGGGCCCGGTTCGGCCTGCGCGGCCGCTGCGCACAGCGGCCGGATGAGCGCCAGGCTGCGCTGCCCGAAGCCGAGCCTGGCCAGGACGTCGACCGCGAAGATCCGGCGCCAGATGGCGGGGGAGCGGGTCAGGGCGGCCGCCGCCTGGTAGGTGGCCTCGTCGCCGCGGCGCGCCAGCTCGGACACCGACTCCGTCCAGTTCTCGTTCTCCGGGTCCTCGAACGGCAGCGCACGGTCCAGGAGTTCACCGAAGGGCGCGCGCACCCCGAGTTCCTGTTCGAGCAGCGTGGCGATGGCGCCGTGCCCCGTCTGCTGCTCCTTGCCGCTGAGCAGACCGTCCTCGCGGTACAGCTCGGCGACGAGCGTGATGCCCTCGCCCGCGCGCACCCGGCGTACCGCTGTCTCGCAGCCCGGGGCCGCCAGGTCCCGGCCGAGGTCGGCGGCGAGGTCACGGCCGAGCATCCGCCGCGCCTCGTCGAGCGCGGGCCGCAGCTGGGTCGCGCCGTGCCGCAGCAGGACCCGCACCGTGTCGAGGGAGCCGCGCTGTGCGGCGGCGACCAGCGGCGGGCGGTGCCCTTCGCGGACCAGGCCGGCGTCCGCGCCGGCTTCGAGCAGCGCCTCGGCGACCCGGGCGTGCCCCAGCTGCACGGCCCAGGTCAGCGCCCTGAAGCCGAACTCCTCGGTGCGGTCGGGCTGCGCGCCCGCGGCGAGCAGGGCCCGTACCACCTCGACATGGCCGCCGCAGGCCGCTCCGCACAGCGGCAGGTCCGTGCCGGAACTGAGGCGGTCGGGGTCGGCCCCCGCGGCGAGCAGCATGCGGACGATGCCGGACTCGTCCTGGACCGCGGCGAGGTACAGCGGGGTCTGGCCGTCGGGATCGGCGCCTTCGGGGTCCGCTCCGGCGCGCAGCAGCCGGGCGACGGCGTCATCGCCTTCGAACACGGCCGAGATGAGCGTGGCGGGCGCGCGGGAGTCGTTCGTCATGGTGTGACCCTCACCCGGCGAAGGGGGCGGATGCAAAGTGTTTTGTACGGAACTGAGTGCGATGTCACGAGGGGTGGGGTCTGCCGTAGCCACCCGGCACGCGCGCGTAGTGCATGACTGGGCTCGGCACGCGCGCGTAGTGCACGGCGTCCCGCACGCGCGCGTAGTGCATGTCGTCCATGTCTACGTATCGCACTCCAACACCGTCCCGCACAGCCCGCAACGGGCCCTGACCCGGCCGCGCACCGGCACTCTGATGCGTTGTTCGCAGGTGGGGCACGGGAAGGTGACGCGCAGCGGGGAGCCGTGCTCGAAGCGGTACGGGACGCCGGCCGGTGCGGCCGGCGAGGGGCGGCCGAGTGCCTGGCGGCGGTCCTTGGCGTAGCGGCGGCGGCCCGTCCAGCCCGCGGCCGTCAGCGGGGGCTGCCGGCTGTCGCGGCGGGCCTGCGCCAGGCCCTGGGTGTAGGCCGTGTACGCCTGCGGGCTGGTGAACCAGATCGCCGGGTCCTCCCCGAACACGAGCGCCCGCTTGGCCAGGACGTAGCCGAACTCCTCGGGGGTGAGATAGCCGAGCTTCTGCGAGGAGGCGTCGTCCTCGCGGTAGGCGTCGAGCAGCAGCCAGCCCGCGCCCAGGTAGGTGGTGGCGGTGTCGGTGAGGATTTCGTTGGCGCGGGTGCCGGGGAAACTCAGGCCGAGGCGGTGCAGATAGACATGCATGACCTCGTGGGCCAGGGCCGCGCCGATGTCCCTGCGGTGCCGGCGGAAGCGGTCGTTCAGCTCGATGAAGTACTCGGGACCCGCCGCGAGTTCGATATTCGCCGCGTGCTCCATATCGCGGAAACCGACGATCATCCGGGCGTCCGGCAGGCGCAGATGCTGCACCATCGCCCGCGCCACCCGCTGCACGCCGCCGTACAGGTCGTCCTGGTCGCAGAAGGCCACATCGGCGGGGGCCACGCTGGTGTCGAAGGTGCGGATGGTGTCGTAAGAGAGCCGTTTGTAAAGGGCGTTGATCGCCGAGCGCACCGTGTCCAGATGCGGGAAGCCGTGCTCGACCGGACTGTCCTTCGCCACGCCCGCACCCCCTGAGCCCGGCCGTACCGGCCGGATGTGGGTCAACAGAATTCCACTGTACGAGGGTTGGAGGTGACCGGTGCCGTGGGCACTGCTGTGGGCAGTGGCGTGGGCACTGACGGGAAACGTGCCCTTGCCTACCGACCGTTCGGCTCCCCATAATCCGACACACGCGCTTGGCATGCCCATGTCGTATCCCTTTCTCCGGGGTCCGCTGCGGGACCGTCGCGCGCGTGCAACCCCCCACGAAAGGAAGACCGTTGAAGAACCCCTTTGGTTCATTCAAAAAAGCAGCCGCTTTCGGCGCCATCACTCTCGCCGCCGTGAGCCTGCAGCCCGTCTCCGCCGCTTCCGCCTACTCCGACTCGGGCAGCCCGTCCACCCGCGTCGTCGGCGGCACCAAGGCCGAGCAGGGCGAATTCCCGTTCATGGTCCGGCTTTCCATGGGCTGCGGCGGCTCCCTGTACGCCAAGGACATCGTCCTGACCGCCGCCCACTGTGTGGACGGCTCGGGTGACAACACCTCCATCACCGCCACCGCGGGCGTCGTGGACCTGGAGAGCCCCGACGCGGTCAAGGTGAAGTCCACCAAGGTGCTGCAGGCCCCCGGCTACGACGGCAACGGCAAGGACTGGGCGCTGATCAAGCTGGAGAAGCCGATCGACCTGCCCACCCTCAAGACGGCCGACTCCGACGCCTTCAACAAGGACGAGTTCACCGTCGCCGGCTGGGGCGCCGACAAGGAGGGCGGCGAGCAGCAGCAGCATCTGCTCAAGGCCAACGTGCCGTTCGTCGACGACGCCACCTGCAAGAAGGCGTACTCGAACCTCATCGAGGGCGAGGAGCTCTGCGCCGGCATCCTCGACACCGGCGGCGTCGACACCTGCCAGGGCGACTCCGGCGGCCCCATGTTCCGCAAGGACGACTCCGACCAGTGGATCCAGGTCGGCATCGTCAGCTGGGGCGAGGGCTGCGCACGTCCGGGCAAGCCCGGTGTGTACACCGAGGTGTCCCACTTCGCGGCGGACATAGCCAAGGCGGCCTCGGAGCTCTGAGCCTGCGGACCTGAGCGTCTGAGGGGCTGAGTTCCGTCCATGCACATCGCGCCTCGTACTTCCGGCCCAACGCAAGCGGGCCGGAAGTACGAGGCCGCCGCATGTCCGCCCCCGTACCGTGGCCAGTGGCCTCGCAGGGCCGGATCAGAGCGGCTTCGGTCCTGCGGCCTCCTCCTTGGCCCGGCCCGGGGTCCGCGCCAGCGGTTGCGGGCCGCCCGGAGCCCCGGTCCCATGGGGAGGGACAACGGCGGGCGGGCGGCACAGGGCAGGCGGCACATGGCGATCACGGTGGTCATCGCGGACGACCAGGAGATGGTCCGCACCGGCTTCCGCATGATCCTGGAGAGCCAGTCCGACATCGAGGTGCTCGCCGATGTCGTCGACGGCGAGGCCGCACTCGACGCGGTCCGGCGCCTCGACCCCGACGTCCTGCTCCTCGACATCCGGATGCCGAGGCTCGACGGCCTCGAAGTCACCCGCCGCCTCGCCGCAGGCGGCACCCAGCGGCCCCGTATCGTCATCGTCACCACCTTCGACCTCGACGAATACGTCCACCAGGCCCTGCACGGCGGAGCCAGCGGCTTTCTGCTCAAGGACGCGAGCCCCGCCATGCTCGTGGAGGCCGTACGTGCCGCGGCCGTCGGGGACTCCCTGGTCTCACCGGCCATCACCGTGCGGCTGCTGCGCGACATGGCGCCCGCCGCGCGCCGGCCCGAGGTACGCCGTCCGGCGGAACCTCTCACCGAACGTGAACGTGAAGTCGTCCGCTGTCTGGCCCGCGGCCTCACCAACGCGGAGATCGCCTCGACGCTCTTCGTCTCCCTCTCCACGGTCAAGACCCATCTGGCCAATGTGCAGGCCAAGCTGGATGCCCGGAACCGGGTCGAGATCGCCGCCTGGGCGTGGGAGAGCGGGCTCGCCCCCGGCGAGGGGTGAGGCGACCGGTGCCTGAGGGTCTTTGTGCGGGTCACCCGGACGGGCTGAATCGTGCCGCCCCGCTCCTCAGCGGAGCCCGGCACCCCCTCAGCGGAGCCCGGCACCCATGAACCGGATCATCGCCTGGTTCGGACAGCATCGTGCGAGCCGGACCGCGGCCAAGCTGCTGTTCGCCGCCGCCCTGATCCTGCTCGTCGCCTTCGAGGGGGTCGCCCTCGCCCGCCGGCCCACCTCGCCGCACGCCCTCGTCGCGTTCTCCGGGGTCTTCGTCTGCCTGTGCGCCGTGCCCTGGAGCGGGGCGCCGCTGCTGGCACGTGCCTGGGCCGCGGCGGGGGTGTCCTGGGCGGTCAGCCTCTATCTGATCTTCAGTGAGCGGCCGCTGATCGTCTGGGGCATGGGCGAGGCCGTCGCGCTGCTCGTACTGCTCACCGGCGTCCTGCTGCGTGCTCCCGCGCGGTCCGCCGCGGTGCTCGGGCCGCTGCTCGGGCTCGCCTGCGTGGCGGCGCCGGTGCGGGACGCCGACCCTGGCCGCTTCACCATGCTGTTCTCCGTCCTCACCGCCGTGGTCACTGCCTTCTCGCTGCTGCTGCGCGCCCAGGCGGTGCAGCGGGTGCGCGATCTGCAGGCGGTACGCGCGGCCGAACGCATCGAACTCGCCAGGGAACTGCACGACTTGGTCGCCCACCACGTCACCGGCATCGTCGTACAGGCCCGCGCCGCCCGGTTCACCGCCGTCGAAGGGGAGCGGGCCGCCGCCACCTTCGAGCGGATCGAGCACGCCGGCGACGAGGCGCTCGGCGCGATGCGGCGCCTGGTGAAGGTGTTGCGCGAAGGCGCCGCGGAGACCGAGCCCGTCGCGGGCATTTCCCAGGTACGGGAGCTTGCCGAACGGTTCTCGCAGGCCGGACCGCCCGCGATCCTCTACGTCGAACCCGGCCTGGAGGACACCCTGCCCGGCGATCTCGCGGCCGTGGCCCACCGCGTCGTCCGCGAGGCCCTGACGAACACCCGTAAGCACGCCGCCGACGCCACCGCCGTCCGGATCGGTCTGCGCGCCCTGCCCGGCGCCCTCGAAGTCCGGGTCGCCGACGACGGCAGCAGGGCGGCCTCCCTCAGCGACACCTCCAGGGGCGGCGGATTCGGCCTCGCCGGGCTCACCGAGCGCGTCACGGCCCTCGGCGGCGAACTGACGGCGGGCCGGTCGGCGGAGGGCGGCTGGGAGGTGCGGGCGGTGCTGCCGTACGAGACGGGCCCTGACCGCTAAGTCCAAGACCTGCCCCTCCTTTGTCCATGGGCCGACCTGCTCCGCCTCGCGCATCGTGACGGCCACGGAAACCGTCCCGAGGAGGGGTGCAGTGCCAGCACAGCCCAATGGACCGACCGCACCGACCGCAGCGAGTGGACCGAGCCGCCGGAGTGTCGTCGCCGCCGGAGCGGCCGCCGGCGTCGGGGCGGCGCTCGGCCTGCCGGGTCTCGCCGCCGCGGCGCCCCGGGGCGAGACCGTTCTGCGCTCACCCGAGCTCGAAGTCCGCGTCGACACCGCCTTCCCGCGCATCGCCGCCTACACCGACCGCGCCACCGGGGCCGTCCTGCACGGCCAGCGCGAACCGGTCGCAACGCTCCTGGTCGACGGCACCGAACGCACCCCCCAGGTCACCTCCGCCTCCGCCGCCGACCGCATCGGCTACGTCCTCACCTTCGACGGCGGCACCGAGATCCACGCCGAGATCAAGGTCGAGGGCCGGCGCGTGGACTGGCGGATCACAAAGATCGCCGATACCGAGGCGCTGCGTGTCGGCACCCTGCAGTTCCCCTCGCTTGCCTTTCTCGCCGTACGCAGCGACCAGCCGGGGGCGGCGCTGCTCGCCGCGAAGATCCAGCTGGACAAGGCCAAGAGCGGCGACACCCTCGTCAAGGTCACTGCGGACACGGCGGCCGAGGCGGCCACCGGCTGTGCGTACGCCGTCGTCGCCCACGACAAGCTGGGCGGCGCCGTCGAGACCAACACCGTCTACGACAAGCCCGCCTCCGCCGCCGGGACGACCTGGGAGAACGGCCGCCTGTGGCGCAGCACGGTGAAGAGCGGCGACCACGTGGAGGCACGCCTCGCGCTCGGCCAGTTCACGCATCGCGCCGCCACGTCCCCGCTCGACGCCACCGAGCCGCTGCCCTACGCCACGGTGATCGTCACCGGGGACCGCAACGGTGACGGCAAGGTCGACTGGCAGGACGCCGCCATCGCCTTCCGCGACATCATGGTGATGCCCCTCGGCGCGGCCGAGCAGCATCTGCGGGTCGTCCCGCACATCCCGTTCAACTTCGCCTCGCAGGCCACCAACCCGTTCCTGCTGACCCTCGACCACGTCAAGCGGATCTCCCTGGCCACTGACGGGCTGCGTCAGTACACCCTCCTCAAGGGCTACCAGTCCGAGGGCCACGACTCCGCGCACCCCGACTACGCCGGCAACCACAACAAACGCGCCGGCGGTCTCGCCGAGCTCAACACCCTGCTCAGGGAAGGCAAGAAGTGGGGCAGTGACTTCGGCGTACACGTGAACGCCACCGAGTCCTACCCGGTCGCGAACGCCTTCTCGGAGACCCTCGTCGACAAGGCCGACGAGCAGTGGGACTGGCTCGACCAGAGCTACCGTATCGACGCCCGCCGCGATCTGGTCTCCGGTGACATCGCCCGGCGCTTCGCGGACCTGCGGGCCGAGACCGACCCGGCGCTCAACACCCTCTACATCGACGTGTTCCGCGAGTCCGGCTGGAACTCCGACCGCCTCCAGCGCGCCCTGCGCGACCAGGGCTGGCATGTGACCACCGAGTGGGGCCACGGCCTGGAGCGCTCGGCGCTGTGGTCGCACTGGGCCACGGAGACGGACTACGGCCCCGACACCTCGCGCGGCATCAACTCCCAGCTGATCCGCTTCATCCGCAACGACCACAAGGACGTCTTCGCCGACAAGTGGCCCACGCTGCTCGGCATTCCGCGCACCGGCAACTTCGAGGGCTGGGTCGGCAAGACCGACTGGAACGTCTTCTACGACCAGATCTGGACGGAGTCGCTGCCCGCCAAGTACCTGCAGGCGTACCCCATCAAGACCTGGACCGCCCACGAGATCACGCTCTTCGGCGACACGAAGACCTCCGTGTCGGACGCGGGCGGCAAGCGTGTCATCACCACCGACGGCAGGGTCGTCTACGACGACGGCCGCTATCTGCTGCCCTGGGAGCCCAAGAAGGCCCTGAACCCGCCCAAGCTGTACCACTACGCACCCAAGGCGGGCTCCAGCACCTGGCAGCTGCCGCGCGGCTGGTCCGGCCTGTCGAAGGTGGCGCTGTACCGGCTCACCGACCAGGGACGGGTGTACGCCGGTGAGGTGCCCGTCGCGAGCGGCGGCAAGGTCACCCTGAAGGCCGCGGCGAAACAGCCGTACGTCCTCTACCGCGAGCAGGTTCCGGCGCCCGCCGCACCCGGCTGGGGCCAGGCCACCCCCCTGCACGACCCCGGCTTCAACTCCGGTTCCCTGCAGGGCTGGAAGGTGTCGGGCCCGGCGTCGGTGAAGGCGAGCGCGCTCGGCGACTACGAGCTGGTGATCGGCGCGGGCGGCGCGGCCGCCGTCGGCCAGCGCCTCACCCGCCTCGCGCCCGGCGGCTACGCGGCCTCCGTGCAGGTCGAGGTCGGCGAGAAGGCCGGCGAGCGGCGCAAGGCGTCCCTGGAGGTGCGCACCGCGGACGGGGTGAGCGCCGCGAACTTCACGCACACCTCCACCGCGGGCAACTACGTCGCGGCCGACCGCAAGCACGGCACCCGCTTCCAGCGCATGTTCACGTACTTCACCGTGCCGGAGGGCGGCGGCCCGGTCGACCTGACGCTGCGCGCCGAGGCCGGGCGGGCCCGGGTCCGCTTCGACAACGTGCGCGTGGTCGCGGCCAGGCGTACGGCGAAGGAGGGCACCCTGGCCTTCGAGGACTTCGAGAACGTCCCGCAGGGCTGGGGCCCGTTCGTCAAGGGCGACGCGGGCGACGCCAACGACCCGCGCACCCACATCGCCCAGCGGCACGCCCCGTTCACCCAGCGCGGCTGGAACGGCAAGGCGATCGACGACGTCATCGACGGCTCGGAGTCCCTCAAGTCCCGTGGCGAGAACGACGGCCTTGTGTACCGCACGGTCCCGCACACGGTGCGGTTCGCGGCCGGGAAGCGCTACCGGGTGTCGTTCCGCTACGAGAACGAGAAGGCCGGACAGTACGCCTGGATCACGGCGGTGGACGCGCCGGGGGCCCGGGAGCTGTCACGCGAGCCGCTGCCGGTGGCCGTCGAACCCACCACGTACACCTACGAGTTCACGGCTCCCGCCGAAGGTGAGGCCTGGGTGGGGCTGCGGAAGGTGGGGGACGACGGGAAGGCGGAGTTCGTCCTCGACGGGTTCGAGGTGCGAGAGGTGTAAGGGCAGCACCGGAGGGGCTGATCGATCAGCCCCTCCGGCGTTCGAGGGGGGAGAGGGGGTGCTATGCCAGCCGCACCGACGCCCCCGCCCCGGCCCCCTCCACCTCGAGCACCCACACGTCGTTCATCCCCTCCCGCAGCACGGGCCCCGGCACATACAGCGACTCCTGTGGCCCGGCACTCCAGTACCGCCCGAGGCAGAACCCGTTGACCCACGCGAAGCCCCTTGTGAAACCCGGGAGTTCAAGCCCCGCGTCGCCCGCGCCCCGCACCTCGACCGAGCCGCCGTAGAGACCGGCCGCGCCACCTTCAGGGGCCCGCCCCGAGAGCAGCAGGCCCCGTACCCGCTCCGTGTCCTCGAACGCGTCGAGCCGCAGCCCCGCCGCCCGTACCCCGTGCAGATACTGCCGCTCGTGCAGTACGCCGCCGGTGATGCCCTTCGGCTCGGCGAGCAGCGGCCCGTAGTTGACCCGGCCCAGGGACTCCACCCACAGCTCGACCGCGGCAGGGCCTGCCACCGGCTCGGGCAGGGCGGGGGAGTCCTCGGTCAGCACGCCGGCCCGCTCGCCGTCGACGTACACCACCGCGCGGTCACGAAGCCCTCGTACCCGCAGCGCATGGGGCTGCCGCGGCCCCGGCACGTCGACGCGGTAGCGGACCAGGCCACGATCCACGTCGAGGTCCTCGAAGGTGGGCGGCGCCCCGCACTCGCGCTCGGCGTCACCCAGCGCCTCGGTCACCTCGTCGAGAGGCACCCAGGTATCGATCGCGGCGGTCGCCGGTGCTTCCAACGCCGGTGGCGTGGGCGGCAGTTCGGGCAGCGGCCGGTCCGCGTAGCGCGCGAGCACCTCACGGAACGCCCAGAACTTCGCCGTGGCCCGCCCGTACTCGTCGACCGGCGCGTCATAGTCGTACGACGTCACGTCCGGGAGCAGCGCGCCGTCGTGCAGATCGCCGCCGCCACGGTTCGCGCCCGCCCACCCGGCGAAGTTCGTGCCGCCGTGCGCCATGTACAGATTGACCGAGGCGCCGCACTCCAGGATCTCCCGCAGCGCCGCCGCCGCGTCGGCGGGATCGCGCACGACGTGCTCCGCGCCCCAGTGATCGAACCAGCCGCACCAGAACTCCATGCACATCAGCGGGCCCTTGGGCTGATGGCGGCGCAGCGTCGCGAAGCCCGACCGTGCCTGTGAGCCGAAGTTCGCCGTGGCGAGGACTCCCGGCACCGAGCCGCCGGTCAGCATGTGGTCCTCGGGCCCGTCGGAGGTGAACAGCGGTACCCGTACGCCCAGTTCGCGCAGCAGGTCCGTGAGGCGGCGCAGATACACCTGGTCCGAGCCGTAGGAGCCGTACTCGTTCTCCACCTGCACCATGATCACGGGGCCGCCGCGGTCGGTCTGCCGCTCCACGACCTGCGGCAGCAGCGCCCCGAACCAGCGCTCCACATGCGCGAGATACTCCGGGTCCCGGGTGCGCACCCGGCTGCCGAGCGCCCCCGTCAGCCAGTGCGGCAGACCGCCGTTCTCCCACTCGGCGCAGATGTACGGGCCGGGGCGCACGATCGCCCACAGGCCCGCCGCGTGCGCCGCGTCGAGGAACCGGCCGAGCGCCGCCACGTCCCGGGTCTCACCGGGGCGCGGCTCGTGCAGATTCCACGGCACGTATGTCTCCACACAGTTGAGGCCCATCGCCCGCAGCATCGCGAGCCGGTGCCCCCACTGCTCCTCGTGCACCCGGAAGTAGTGCAGAGCGCCGGAGAGCAGCCGCACCGGCTGCCCGTCCAGCTCGAACTCCTCGTCCCCGACACGAAACTCGCCCACCTGGTCTGCCTTTCCCCTTGTGCACAGTGCGCCTCACCTTCACCCCCTGGCGGGCAGCCGGTCCATGGACAAAGATCAGCCTTGTTTGGACACAAGGACACAACATTCGAACTCATAAACCGCGCGAAAGGGGCATGCAGGCATGTATCACACGTGGATGCGGTACTTCACGCCCAGCCCCGTCCACCATCGCCTCGGCCTGGTCTGCCTCGGCGTCGGGCTCCAGTACGGCACCCTGCCGACCGTCGGGCCCCGCGCGCTCGACCACCATGTGGCCATCGTCATCAACTCCGGCAGCGGCTGGTTCACCCTCCCCGACGGCCGTCGCACCACCGTCACGGCGCCCGCCCTCATCTGGATCATCCCGGGCGTCGTGCACCACTACGGCGCCGACCCCGACACCGGCTGGGACGAGTCCTTCGTCGACTTCACAGGACCCGCCACCAGCACCTACACCGAACTCGGCTACATCGAACCCGACCGCCCCGTCATCCCCCTCTCCGACGCCGCGGGCCCGCGCGCCTGCGTGGGCCGCATCGCCCGCGCCGCCCGCCGCGGCAACCCACTCCTCGAAGTCGAGACCGGCGCCGCCGTCCATGAACTCCTCGTCGCCCTGCGCCGCGCCCGCGCCGACATCGCCCCCGACGGCGACCCCGTCCTGCAGGCCCTGGCCCGCGACGCCTTCCAGCCCCTGTCCGTCGCCGAGCACGCCGCCCGGCACGGCATGACCCCCGCCGAACTGCGCACCGCCGTCCGCAGAGGCGCCGGCTGCAGCCCCAAGGACTACCTCCTCGGCATCCGCCTGGGCCGCGCCAAGGAACTCCTCGCCGCCACCGAACTGCCCGTCGCCGCCGTCGCCCGCCGCGTCGGCTACGACGACCCCGCCTACTTCTCCCGCCTGTTCACCCGCCGTGTCGGCGTCGCCCCCGTCCGCTTCCGCGAACAGCAGGGCCGCGCCGTGCCCGGCGGCTGGTCCCAGCAGATACCCGACCCGGACGATCCGCCCATGCTCCGCTCGGCCACGTAGGCTCATCCGCATGAGCATCACGAACAGCGACAACGGTCAGCCCGACGATGACGTCACCGACTCCGTACGCGCCGAGCTGGCCCGGCTGCGCGACAGCATCGACAACATCGACGCCGCCGTCGTCCATATGCTCGCCGAGCGCTTCAAGTGCACCCAGCAGGTCGGCCACCTCAAGGCCCAGCACCAGCTGCCCCCCGCCGACCCGGCCCGCGAGTCCCAGCAGATCGCCCGCCTGCGCACCCTCGCGGAAAGCGCCAAACTCGACCCGGCGTTCGCGGAGAAGCTGCTCAACTTCATCATCGCCGAGGTCATCCGCCACCACGAGACGATCGCCCGCTCGTAACGCCATCGCACCGGCGGCGGTGCTCGCAAAGCCGGGCCCCGGTGCGGGCAACGGATCTCGCTCTGTGCCGGCAGAACCCCATCAGGCAGCATGGGGTTCATGTCCGTACTTTCGCGCGACGAAGCGCAAACGCGAGCCAAGCTCATCGACGTACAGCGGTACGAAGTCCATCTGGACCTCACCACCGCCACCACCGACGCCGAAACCTTCACCTCCCGCACCGTGATCCACTTCACGGCCCTCGCGGACGGCGACACCTTCGTCGAGCTCAGGGCCGAGGCCGACCAGCTGCGCTCCGCCGCCCTCGACGGACACCCCCTCGACCCCGAGACCCTCACCGGCGGCCGCCTGCCCCTGAAGAACCTCACCGCGGGCCCGCACGAACTGCACGTCGACGCCGCGCTGAGCTACTCCCGTACCGGCGAGGGCATGCACCGCTTCACCGACCCCACCGACGGTGAGACCTACCTCTACACCCAGCTGTGCATGGACGACGCGCAGAGCGTCTTCGCGGCCTTCGACCAGCCCGACCTCAAGGCCGTCTTCGCGTTCACCGTCACCGCGCCGCCCGAGTGGACCGTCCTCGGCAACGGCATCGCCACCCAGGACGGACCCGGCCGCTGGACCATCGCCGAGACCCCGCCCATCTCCACCTACCTCGCCGCGATCGCCGCAGGCCCCTACCACTCGATCCGCACCGAGTACCGCGGCCTGCCCTTCGCCCTGCACTGCCGCCGCTCCCTCGCCCCGTTCCTCGACGCCGACGCCGCCGAACTCCTCGACATCACCCGCGCCTGCTACGACCGCTACCACGAGAAGTTCGAAGAGCCCTATCCCTTCGACTCCTACGACCAGGCCTTCGTGCCCGAGTTCAACGCCGGCGCCATGGAGAACCCCGGGCTCGTCACCTTCCGCGACGAGTTCGTCTACCGCTCCGCCGTCACCGACACCGAACGCCAGACCCGCGCCATGGTCATCGCCCACGAGATGGCCCATATGTGGTTCGGCAACCTGGTCACCCTGGCCTGGTGGGACGACATCTGGCTGAACGAGTCCTTCGCCGAGTACATGGGCTACCAGACCTGCGCCGAAGCCACCCGCTTCACCGACACCTGGACCGACTTCGGCATCACCCGCAAGGCCTGGGGCTACGACGCCGACCAGCGGCCCTCCACCCACCCCGTCGCCCCCGACCCCGAACTCGTACCCGACACCGCGTCCGCGATGCTCAACTTCGACGGCATCTCCTACGCCAAGGGCGCCTCCGCGCTGCGCCAACTCGTCGCCTGGCTCGGCGAGAAGGACTTCATCGCCGGTATCAACACCCACTTCAAGCGGCACAAGTTCGCCAACGCCACCCTCGCCGACTTCCTGGACAGCCTCGCCGCCGGCACCGACCGCGACGTCCACGCCTGGGCCGAGTCCTGGCTGCGCACCACCGGAGTCGACACCCTCACCCCCGCCGTCGCCGACACCGACGGCGGCTGGCAGCTCACCGTCACCCGCGACGGCAGCCGCCCGCACCGCGTCACCGTCGGCGCCTACGACCGCGACCTCGTCGACGGCACCCGGCTCGTCCTGCGCGAACGCTTCGAACTCGACCTGCCCCAGGACGCGCCGCACACCCGCCCCGGCCTGAGCCCGGCCCTCGTCGTCCTCAACGACGGCGACCTCACCTACGCCAAGGTGCGCTTCGACGAGGTCTCCGAAGAGTCCGCCCTGCGTGATCTGTCCCGAATCCCCGACCCCCTGACCCGCGCCGTCATCTGGAACGCCCTGCGCGACATGGTCCGCGACGGCCAGCTCGCCCCCGGCGACTACCTGGAGACGGCCCGCGCCCATCTGCCCGCCGAAACCGACCTCGCCCTCGTCCAGGGCGTCCTCACCTTCGCCGCCACCCAGGTCGCCGACCGCTATCTGCCGGCCGTCGACCGCCCCGCCGCCCTCGCCACCCTCAGCGACCTGTGCCGCGACCTCATCCGCCGCACCGAGGACGGCTCCCACGCGGGACTGCGCCTGATCGCCGTACGCCACTTCATCACCGCCGCCGCCCAGCCCGACACCATCCGGGACTGGTTCGACTCCGGCAGCGTTCCGGGCGGCCCCGAACTCGACCCCGAACTGCGCTGGCGCATCCTCGGCCGGCTCGCCGTACTCGGCGCCATCGACGACGCCGTCATCGAGGCCGAACTCGCCCAGGACCCCAGCGCCACCGGCCAGGAAGGCGCCGCCCGCTGCCGCGCCGCACTGCCCGACCCGCAGGCCAAGTCCGCCGCCTGGCAGGCCATGTTCGAAGGGGACACCCTCTCCAACTACCTGTTCACCGCCACCGCCCAGGGATTCTGGCAGCCCGAGCAGCTCGATCTCGTACGCGACTACATCCCGCGCTACTTCACCGCCGCCACCGAGGTCGGCGCCCGCCGCGGCCCCGCCATCGCCGACGCCGCAGGCCGCTGGGCCTTCCCCGGCGTCGCGGTGACCCAGGACACCCTGCGCCTGGGCCGCGACTGCCTCACCACCGGCGCCCCGTCCCCGAGCCTGCGCCGCAAGCTCGCCGACCAACTCGACGACCTGGAACGCGCACTGAGGGTCAGAAACGCCTAGGCGGCTTCGGGGGGGTCCGGCGCGGTTCATCGTGCCCCGTAAGGGGCGCGGGGCTGTATCGATATGCGGCTCCGCCGCGATGGGGGTCCCCCCTGCTCGAGCGGAGCCGAGAGCTTGGGGGAGCGACCAGCCACGACGCACCCGCAGATGTCACACCGGACTTCCCGCGGAGCGCCTACGCGGCAGCCGCAGGCAAGCGGCGGGGCCGCCGCAGGGAAGGGGCGGGGCCGCCGCAGGGAAGGGGCGGGCCAGGGGAGTGGCCCAACTCCCCCTCCCCGCACGGCAGTACCACTTTCGGGTTCAGCTCGTTGAGCTGACGGACACCACGCCACCACGACGTCCAGGCTGGTGCCCGCACCATCGCACACCCCCGAAGGACCCACCGCCGATGCCCACCCCACCCCTGTCCGGCGGCCCCGCAGGCCCCACCCACCTGCGCCCTCTGCTCGCCACCGTCCTCGACGCCCTGCAAGAAGGCGCCCGCAGCCGCCCCGGCCCCCTGCCGCCCGGCGGCCCCGCGGCCGTCACCGCCCAGGTCCACCACACCATCGGCGACGCGCTGCCCGAGGACGGCACCGGCGCCGAGGAGGCCCTGCGCGCCCTGACCACCCTCCTCGCACACGGCGCCGCCGACCCGGCCGACCCGCTGTGCGCCGCCCACCTGCACTGCCCGCCCCTCGCCGTGGCCACCGCCGCCGACCTCGCCGCGTCCGCACTCAACCCCTCGATGGACTCCTGGGACCAGGCACCCGCGGCCTCCGCCCTCGAAGAGCTGGTCACCACCGCACTCGCCGCCCACGTACACCCGGGCGCCACCGGACTCGTCACCACCGGCGCCACCGAAGCCAACCAGCTCGCCCTGCTCCTGGCCCGCGAACACCACGGCCCCGTACAACTGCTGGCCGGCGAGAACGCCCACCACTCCCTGCACCGCGCCGCCTGGCTGCTAGGCCTGCCCGAACCCGTCACCCTGCCCGCACCCGCGGGCACCCTCGACCCGGCCGCCCTCGACGAAGCCCTGACACAGCTGCACCAGCCGCTGCTCGTCGCCGCCACCGCGGGCACCACCGACGCCGGACTCATCGACCCGCTCGCGCAGATCGCCGACCTCTGCGACCTGCACGGCGCCCGGCTGCACATCGACGCCGCATACGGCGGCCCGCTGCTGTTCAGCGACCGTCACCGCCCGCTCGTCGACGGCCTCGACCGCGCCCACACCGTCGCCCTCGACCTGCACAAGCTCGGCTGGCAACCCGTCGCCGCCGGACTGCTCGCCGTACGCGACCCCGACGAGAGCGAGGCCCTCGCCCACCGTGCCGACTACCTCAACGCCGACGACGACACCGAAGCCGGCCTGCCCGACCTCCTCGGCCGCTCCCTGCGCACCACCCGCCGCCCCGACATCCTCAAGGTCGCCGTCACCCTGCGCGCACTCGGCCGCACCGGCATCGGCACCCTCGTCGACCAAGTCTGCGCGACCGCCGCGGAGTTCGCCGCGCTCATCGACGCGCACCCGCACTTCGAGCTGCACGCCGCACCCACCATCAGCACCGTCCTGTTCCGGCCACGGCACAGCGACGACACCGCCGTGGCCCATATCCGCAGACAGCTGCTCACCGAAGGACACGCCGTACTCGGCCGGGCCCGCCTCGACGGGCGGCTCTGGCTCAAAGCCACCCTGCTCAATCCGTACACACAGCCCGCCGACCTCGCCGGGCTCCTGAAACTGGTGGAAGGACACACCCCCCGATGAGCGCCACGCCCCCAAGCGCCCCGCCCCCCGCCACCGAAGAGCCCCGCGATCTGGTGGGCGTCGGCATCGGCCCGTTCAACCTGTCGCTCGCCGCCCTCGCCCACGGCCTGCCCGAGCCCCTCAGCACCGCCTTCTACGACCAGCGGCCCGCCTTCCACTGGCACCCCGGGCTCCTCATCGACGGCGCCACCCTCCAAGTGCCCTTCCTCGCCGACCTGGTGACCCTCGCCGACCCCGCGAGCCCCTGGTCGTTCCTCAGCTATCTGCGCTCCATCGACCGGCTCTTCCCGTTCTACTTCGCCGAGCGCTTCCACATCCGGCGCGCCGAATACGACGCCTACTGCCGCTGGGTCAGCGAAAACCTGCCCGGACTGCACTTCGGCCACCAGGTCGACGCCGTGCGCTGGAACGGCGAACGCGCCCTGTTCGAGGTCGACTTCACCCAGCTCGACGCCGAGGGGGAAGCCGACGCCCTCGGCCGTACCTACGCCAAGAACGTCGTCCTCGGCGTGGGCACCACCCCCTACGTGCCCGAGCCCCTCAAGCCGCTCGCCGAAGCACCCACCGTGCCCGTCGTCCACTCCGCCGACTACCTCAAGGAACGCGAACGCCTGCTCGCCGCCGAGCACATCACCGTCATCGGCTCGGGACAGTCCGGCGCCGAAGTCTTCCTCGATCTGCTCAAGGCCCGTCCCGCCGGCCGCGAGAAGCTGCACTGGCTCGCCCGCACCGAGGCCTTCGCGCCCATGGAGTACTCCAAGCTGGGCCTCGAACACTTCACACCCGACTACACCCGCTACTTCCACGGCCTGCCCGAATCCGTACGCGACCGGCTCGTCCCCCAGCAGTGGCAGCTCCACAAGGGCATCGACGCCGACACCATCGCCGCCATCCACGACGAGCTCTACCAGCGCACCCTGCACGGCGGCTGGCCCGACGCCACCCTCACCCCCGGCGTCAGCGTCCGCACCGCCGGGCGCGTCGCCACCACCAAGGTCGAACTCCACCTGGAACACCTCCAGCAGGGCACCCGCTCACGGCTCACCACCGACGCCGTCGTCCTCGCCACCGGCTACCGCGAACGCCCCCTCGGCCAGATGCTCGCCGGGCTCGACCCCTACATCCGCCGCGACGCGAGCGAACGGCCCCGCATCGACGCACAGCACCGCCTGGTCCTCGACCCGTCCGTGACCGGCGCCGGCAGCAACGTCTACGTACAGAACGCCGAACGCCACACCCACGGCGTCGGCGCCCCCGACCTGGGCCTCGCCGCCTGGCGCGCGGCCCAAATCCTCAACTCCCTCACGGAGAAGAATCCTTACCCCTTGCCGGCCCGCACCGCCTTCACCACTTTCGGCATCGGCGCCCAGGACGCCAACGACCCCCACAAGGCCGACGCCCGGCAGCAGCGCGGCACCCTCGTCCGCCTCAAGGGCTGACGGCGCCCGGCCTCAAAGGCCCGCAGCGTCCCCCAGCTCTCCGATCCCGGCGAACACCCCGCGGCCACGGGGGCACGACCACACGGCCGTGCCCCCACGCACTCCCGCTTCCAGCGGATGCGAGTCCGGATGCGCGGGACACTGCGGCCACACCGCGGGGCGCCCCGCACCCCACAGCGCCTCCACCGCCCACTCCTGCGCCTGCTCGGCGAGATGGGCCAGCTGCTCGGCGCCGTCACGCAGCCACTCGACCGGTGTCACCATCAGGCCCGAGCCGTCCGGTTCGTACAGGAACACCCCCGGCAAGCCGTCCGCTTCAGCCGTACGCACCACCGGCCGTACCGCACACGTCGCCTTCAGATCCCGCAGCACCGGCTGCAGCGCCGACTCGACCTCCGCACTGTCCATTCAGTCAGTGAACACCGGCGTCCCGTCCCGTGTCAGCTTCCATTCCACCGACGCGAACGCGGCCGGATCGATCGTGCCCTTCTCCTGCACCCACGTGATGATGGTGTTGCGGATCTCGTCCGAGTCCGCCCACAACTGCTTCGCCCCCGGCACGTGCGGGAAATTGCCGCCGCCGCTCGCCCGGTAGTTGTTCACGGCGAGCACGAACTGCGCGTCAGCCGCCACCGGCTTCCCGTCGAACGACAGCCCCGCGATCCGCGAACCCACCGGCTTCGCGATATCGATCTCGTACGAAACCCCGTACACCGCGTCGTAGTTGTAGTCCGGAATGCCCTCCGCGTTCGTCAGCTTCGCCGGATCCACCGGACCGCCCGCCGGCGTCCGCACGTAATAGCGTGCCGAATACTCCAGATACTCCTTCAGCTGCGCACCCGTGATCAGCCGCGCCTCCAGCGTGTTCTCGAACGGATAGAGACCCGCCGCGTCCCTGATCGTCACCTCGCCCGCCGGAATACCCGCCGTACGCGAGAAGCACGAGGCCTGCGAAAGCACCGGCAGCTTCGCCCACTCACCGCCCGCAAGCGCCGCCTTCACCGTCTCCGCCTGCACATGGCTGATCAGATCGATGATCGGCACATCCTTGACCGGGCCCTCGGCCGTCGACATCGCCGCCTTCGACGTACCGATCACCTGGTTCACATACGCCACGACCTTCTCGTGCTCATCCCCGAGCAGCCCCGTGATCCGCGGATCCTCCGCCACCACATTGGAGTTGAGCACCTTCGCCGCGACCTTCTCGACCGTCCAGCGGCCCTTCGCCCACACCAGATCGAAATCGAAGAGCGTAAGGCGCTGCCCCCACTTCAACGGCTCGGAAAGCACCACCCGCTTCCCGGTCTCCTTGTTCGTCACGAAATACTCGGGGATCTCCGTATGCGCATGCCCCACCAGAATCGCGTCGATCCCCGGCACCTGCTCCGCCACCAGAGCGGCCGCGTTCTCGATGTACGGCAGCTGGTCGCCGTACGACGACGTCCCCGACGAACCACTGTGCGCCGACACGATCACCACGTCGGCGCCCATCGACCGCAGCTTCGGCACCCACTTCGCGGCCTGCTCCTCAAGCCCAGGAAACACCATCTTTCCCTGGACGTTCGCCTTGTCCCACAGCGCGATCCCCGGATTGGTGAGACCGAGGACCGCGACCCGCACAGCACGCCCGTGCGGAGTGCGAAGGCGGTGCATGCTGTACGGCGGGAAAGCCGGCCGCTGGGTCTTCGCGTCGAGCGCGTTCGCCCCGAGCAGCGGAAAGTCGCACTGCTCCTCGAACTTCCGCAGCACCGGAATGCCGTAATTGAACTCGTGGTTGCCGAGCGCCGCCGCGTCATAACCGATCGCGTTCATCGCCTGGGCCATCGGATGCACCGGACCGCGCTCCGCCGTGATCGGGTCGATCTTCGCGTAGTAGTACGACAGTTGAGTGCCCTGGATCGTGTCACCCGCGTCGATGAGCAGCGTATTGCGCCGCCCCTTCTCCTCGCGGACCTGGTTCACGAGCGTCGATATCTTCGCCAGGCCCACGTCGTTGTGCGCCTTGTCGTCGAACTCCTTGTCCGTGAAGTAGTCCCAGTTGAAGACATTGCCGTGCAGATCGGTGGTGCCGAGCACGGTGAAGGAGTACCGCTTCCCGTGCCCGCGGCCGGAGTCATGACCGGACGGGCCGATTGCGGGCGCCGCCGCGGCGGACGGTGCGCCGGCCGCACCCGCGAGGGCCGCGCCGACACCGGTGACAGCGGATGTACCCAGGAACTTCCGGCGGTTGAGTGGCATGGGTGAGCTTCCTCCGTAGACCGTGGTAACGCGCGTAGACAGCGCACGACGTAACGCGCGTAGATTCTGACCCGTCCGCCGCCCCCGCAACAGACCTCCCACGTTTCGATCCGGTGACTGTCCCGCGCGCACCCGCAGTGCGACAGTGGCCGCATGGACGCGACCCCCACCACCCCGAACACCCCCTACGGCACCCCCGACGCACCCCGCGTCGCCGTCCGCGGCGAAGCCCGCCTCGAAGTCGACCCCGAAGTCGCCCGCATCGGCATCACCGTCTCCGCCCGCGGCCGCGACCGCCGCCACGCACTCGACGACCTCACCCGCCGCAACGCCACCGTCCTCGACCTCATCAAGACCTACGGCGAAGCCGTCGAGAAACTCGAGACCGGCTCCTTCACCCTCAGCCCTCAGCTCACCGAGAAGGGCCGCGGCGAACGCGTCCGCGCCTACCACGGGCGCGTCCACATCACCGCCGAACTCGCCGACTTCACCGCACTCGGCGAACTCACCACCCGCCTCGCCGACCTCGAACTCACCCGCGTCGACGGCCCCTGGTGGGCCCTGCGCCCCGACTCGCCCGCCCACGCCCAGGCCAGGCGCCAGGCCGTCCACGAAGCCGTCCAGCGCGCCCGCGAATACGCCGACGCCCTCGGCACCCGCCTCGACGCCCTCGTGGAACTCGCCGACATCGGCGCCGACAACGCCCCGCCGCCCTACCCGCCCGCCCCCGGCGGCATGATGCGCTCCGCGGCCTACGGCGGCGCCACCGAGACCGCCGCCGCCCTCGACCTCGAACCCGAACGCCAGACCGTCCACGCGCACGTCAACGCCCGCTTCACCATGGTCCCGCCCCAGCTGTGACAACCGGTCGCGAATGTCCCTGAAATAGTCACCGGGGTGCTCCTATGAGCACCCCAGTGCACAATTCAACACTTGTCAATAACCCTTCACACAAAGGTTGTTGAGTAGTCATGCTCGGCCAATTCTCTACCCGCCGGTAAGGCCTAGGCTCGAACCATGCGCCGAGCAAAGATCGTCTGTACCCTGGGCCCCGCCACCGACACCTTCGACCAGATCAAGGCACTCGTCGAAGCCGGAATGGACGTAGCCCGCTTCAACCTCAGCCACGGCACCTACGCCGAACACGAGGAGCGCTACCAGCGCGTACGCAAGGCCGCCGAAGAAACCGGCCGCAGCGTCGGCATCCTCGCCGACCTTCAAGGCCCGAAGATCCGACTCGGACGCTTCAGCGAAGGCCCCGTATTCCTTGAACGCGGCGACAGCTTCACCATCACCGTCGAAGACGGCGTCCAAGGCGACCGCCAGACCTGCGGCACCACCTACGACGGCCTCCACGAAGACGTCACCACCGGCGAGCGCATCCTCGTCGACGACGGCAAAGTCAGCCTCGAAGTCACCGCGGTCGACGGCCCCCGCGTCCACACCACCGTCATCGAAGGCGGCATGGTCTCCGATCACAAGGGCCTCAACCTCCCCGGCGTAGCCGTCTCCGTCCCCGCACTGTCGGAAAAGGACGTCGAAGACCTCCGCTGGGCCCTGCGCACCGGCGCCGACATCATCGCCCTCTCCTTCGTCCGCAGCGGACGCGACATCGAAGACGTCCACCGCATCATGCGCGAAGAGGGCCGGCGCCTCCCCGTCATCGCCAAGGTCGAAAAGCCCCAGGCCGTCGACAACATCGAAGACATCGTCGCCGCCTTCGACGGCATCATGGTCGCCCGCGGCGACCTCGGCGTCGAAATGCCCCTGGAGCAGGTCCCGATCGTCCAGAAGCGCGCCATCAAACTCGCCAAGCGCAACGCCAAGCCCGTCATCGTCGCCACCCAGATGCTCGACTCGATGATCGACAACTCCCGCCCCACCCGCGCCGAGGCATCCGACGTCGCCAACGCCGTCATCGACGGCACCGACGCCGTGATGCTCTCCGGCGAAACCAGCGTCGGCAAATACCCCATCGAGACGGTCAGGACCATGTCCCGCATCGTCGCCGCCGCCGAGGAAGACATCCTCGCCAAGGGCCTGCCCCCGATCACCGAGCGCAGCAAGCCCCGCACCCAGGGCGGAGCGGTCGCCAGGGCCGCAGCCGAGATGGGCGACTTCCTCGGCGCGAAGTTCCTCGTCGCCTTCACCCAGTCAGGAGACACGGTGAAGCGGCTCTCCAGGTACCGCTCGCCGATCCCGCTCCTGGCCTTCACCCCCGACCCCGCCACCCGCTCCCAGCTCAACCTCACCTGGGGCGTGGAAACCTTCCTCGGCCCCCACGTCGAATCCACCGACGCCATGGTCGCCCAGGTCGACGAACAACTCCTGAAGATCGGCCGCTGCCAGCGGGGCGACATCGTCGTCATCACCGCCGGCTCACCCCCCGGCGTCCCCGGCTCCACCAACCTGGTCCGCGTCCACCACATCGGCGAGGACGACAGCCCCAAGCAGACCTGAGCGTCCACGGGGCGCCACGGCTCGCCACGGGCGCTACGGAGCCGTCGCAACGGCGCGGTCGCTACGGCGTGACGATCGCGAACACCGGATCCGGCTTGTCCACCACACCCAGCAGCCGCTGCAGCAACGACGCATCACCCTCGACCTCGATGTCCCCCAGCCCCTTGCCGCCCAACAGGCCAAGGAGCTGGGGCTTCGTCATGGTCAGCGTCACCCCCGCACCCGGATCACGCTCCGCACCACTGCGATACGTCAACACCCCATGCGCCAACCGCAGATGCCACACCTTGCCGAGCGAAGGCAACACCCAGTCCATCGACAGCTCGACATCCCACGCCTTCGGGCCATTCACCCGCACCGCCACCGAATCGATCAGCTGATCCACCGACAACGCCATCAGCATGTCGCCACCCGTGGTCGAAGAATCCGGCTGCGCAACCCCCACACGCAGCTCCTGCGCCCCCGTGAGATAGAAATTCCGCCACACCGCGTTCTCACAGCCGTACGCCAACTTCTCGTACACCCGGGCCAGTTCTGAACGAGCCTGCCTGCTGTCGGGCCTCGCGAACACACAGTGATTCAGCAACGTCGCCGCGAACCGCACATCACCCTCGGCGCTGAACCTCCGCGCTTTGCCGATGGTCGCCCGCAGACCGCCCATCGCCGATACATAACGCTTCGCCTCCGCGACCGGCGGATGCTCCCACAAATGCGCGGGATTCCCGTCGAACCACCCCATGTACCGCTGATAGATCCCCTTCACGTTATGACTCAGCGACCCGTAATACCCCTTGTTCGCCCACACATCCGCCAACGCGGGCGGCAACTCCAGCTCCTCGGCGATCTCCCGCCCCGTAAGTCCCTGATTGATCAGCCGCAACGTCTGGTCATGCATGTAGGCATACAGATCCCGCTGCGCACCGAGGAGTCCGGTGATGTTCTCGGACCCCCAGGTCGGCCAGTGATGCGACGCGAACGCCACATCGGCCTTGTCGTCCCCGAACAGCTCGATCGACTCACCCAGATACCGCGCCCACTGCCGCGCATCACGCACCTGCGCACCCCGCAACGTGATGATGTTGTGCATCGTGTGCGTCGCGTTCTCCGCCATGCACACCGCCCGCAGCTCCGGGAACAGAAAGTTCATCTCCGCCGCGGCCTCGGTACCCGGCGTCATCTGGAACTCGATCCGCACCCCGTCCAACGTCTCGACCTGCCCGGTCCTGGTGACATACCGGGTGGGCGGAATGAGCCCGATGGTGCCGGTCGAAATCAGCTGCCCGAGCCCACAACCGATCTGCCCCTCCGGCCCTTTGGGCAGCTGCGCCCCGTACATGTAGACGGACCGCCGTGACATCGCCGTACCGGCATACACATTCTCGGAAACGGCATGCTCCATGAATCCCTCGGGCGCGAGCACGGGAACGCCGTTGCCGGCCCCGTCGGCCCCGTCGGCCCCGTCGGCATCGGGGAGTACGCCCCGGCAGCCCCCGAAGTGATCCACGTGCGGGTGGGTGTAAATAAGCGCGGTGACCTTTCGATCCCCCCGGTGCTTGCGGTAAAGCCCGAGGGCGGCGGCAGCGGTCTCGGCGGAGATCAGCGGATCGATGACGATGACCCCTTCGTCCCCCTCGACCAGAGTCATATTCGACAGGTCGAGCCCGCGCACCTGATAGATCCGGTCGGTCACCTTGAAAAGGCCCTGCTTGGCCGCGAGCCGGCCTTGCCGCCACAGGCTCGCGTTCGCCGTATCGGGGGCCTCGCCCTTGAGGAAGTCGTAGGCGTCGTTGTCCCACACGACCCGCCCCTTGGCGTCCTTCACGACCCCGGGCTCCAGCTTCCCGATGAACCCGCGCTCGGCGTCGGCGAAATCACTGCCAGTGGGCACGGCGCTCTCCTTGCCGGTATGCGTATGCGCGGCGGCGGTCCAGGGATTGAGGCTGACGGCGGCCGCGGCGGCGGTCACGAATGCTCGGCGATTGATCGGACTCATGCGCCCGAATCTCGCCCTGGCCCGACACCCCGGTCAACGAGTCCGCCACGAATTGGGAGGGGTCCCTGGCGGGGTGACCGTGGACTGTGACGGGTCACATCGGCGGGGGCGCGTGGGGGATCAGTACTTGGGGCCTACGTGGGTGTCCATGAGGGCTACTGAGGCTTTGCGGGCGACGGAGATGTTCACGGAGTTGGACCGCTTCCACCGCACTCCGAGTGAGTCCAGGGTCTTGGTGCAGAGGCCGATGATGTCGGCCGACTTGTTGGTGAAGAAGTACCGGGGGTACTCATAGCGCTTCACCTCGCCGGCGACGAGTCGGGTCGTCCAGTTCGTGATCCGGCAGCCGTCGGAGTGGATGAGGCCGCGGATGAACTCCCACGGATGGGCGTCGACGATGGCCTGCTGCCAGGGCTCCAGGGTGATCCTGCGCTCGTGCTTCTTGCCGGGGGCGTGCTGGGGGAAGACTTGCGGCCAGTGGCGGTAGTAGCTGGTCACCGCTACGTAGCCCTGTCTCTGGAGCAGGTGGACGCCGACCTCGGGCCGGACAGCGGTGATGGCTTCGCGGCACAGCTCGATCAGGCCGGGCCATGCGTCCGCGCAGGCGATACGGAGGTAGTAGCCCTTGCGCGGGTGCGGGCTGATGCAGCCGTCGCCGAGATACAGGCCCAGCAGGTACGAGTACGCCGCATCGTCCACAGGCGGCCCGGGGTCCGCCGACCGCATCCGGGGCAGCGGCTCGATGCGTGCCAGCCACGAGCTGATCGCAGCGCGCGATATCCCGGTCTCTTTGCTGACGGAGTTCAGGCTGCGGCCCTGGGCGACCAGGGCGAGGGCGCGTCTGCGAGTGCCGATGTCGTACATGTGCACGAGCCTTGTCGGCTGCGCGTCGATGTGCCGGAAGTGGGGGCTTGACTCACGTAAACCGGTGAATCCAAGACGTTTCGCTGGCGACCTTAGAATTAAACGAAAAGTGCCCCGGGTGGGATTCGAACCCACGCTTGATGGTGTTTGAGACCATTGCCTCTGCCACTGGGCTACCGGGGCTTCCTGCGAAACGAAGGTTATTGGTCACCCGCCGCATCCCCACCTTACCGCAGCTAGGTAGGCTCTTGGAAAGCAGTTCCTGCCCCGTAACAAGGAGCCCCCGTGACCGCCCCCGAGTCCCCCCAGCCCGATGACGACAAGTCGCACGTGCCTCCGCTGACGACCCGTGTCGTCATCGCCGAGGACGAGGCGCTGATCCGCCTCGATCTGAAGGAGATGCTCGAGGAAGAGGGCTACTCCGTCGTCGGTGAGGCGGGTGACGGTGAGAAGGCCATCGAGCTCGCCCGTGAGCACCGTCCGGATCTGGTGATCCTGGATGTGAAGATGCCGGTGCTCGACGGCATCTCGGCGGCCGAGAAGATCACGGAGGAGTCGATCGCCCCCGTGCTGATGCTCACCGCGTTCTCGCAGCGCGACCTCGTGGAGCGGGCGCGGGACGCGGGTGCGATGGCGTATCTCGTGAAGCCGTTCAGCAAGGGTGATGTGGTGCCGGCGATCGAGATGGCGGTGTCGCGGTACACGGAGTTGAAGGCGCTCGAGCAGGAGGTCGCGGACCTTTCGCAGCGCCTTGAGACGCGGAAGCTGGTGGACCGGGCGAAGTCGATTCTGCAGACGGAGTACGGCTTGAGCGAGCCTGCCGCGTTCCGGTGGATCCAGAAGACGTCGATGGACCGTCGGATGTCGATGCAGCAGGTGGCGGAGGCTGTGATCGAGGATTCCGAGGAGAAGAAGGCCAAGTAGCCAAGTAGAGGCCACGTAGGAGTACGCGGCAGTTGTAGACGCACGGGCGAGGCCCGTACCCCGGCTCACGCGCGGGGTACGGGCCTCTTCCTGTGTGCGGCGCGGCCCTAGGCCCTCTCTTGCGGATCATCCCGGCGTCGCGGGGCCTGGACGCACATCTGCGGCGTTGTCGTCGGTTGCCAACGCTCCGCGTTGTCGCCCTCCTCCGCCTTGCAGCTGCACGCACCAGGCCCCGCTCGGGCCACCCGAAAGGGCACCGCCCCCACAGAGCCGGGCTGATCCGAAAGAGAGGACCTAGTCCTCGCCGAGGTACGCCTTGCGTACGGACTCGTCGTGCAGGAGGTCCTGTCCTGTTCCGGAGAGGACGATCCTGCCGATTTCCATGACGTGGCCGTGGTCGGCGAGGGAGAGCGCGGCTTGGGCGTTCTGTTCGACGAGCAGGATGGTGGTGCCCTGGGCCTTGAGTGCGGCGATGGTCTCCATGATCTTCTGCATCATGATCGGGGAGAGGCCCATGGAGGGTTCGTCGAGCATGAGGAGCTTGGGCTGGGACATGAGGGCGCGGCCCATGGCGAGCATTTGCTGCTCGCCGCCCGAGAGGGTTCCTGCGGCTTGTTTCCTTCGTTCTCCGAGGATGGGGAAGAGGTCGTAGGCGCGCTGGATGTCCTTCTCGATGCCGTCCTTGTCGTCGCGGAGGTAGGCGCCGAGGCGGAGGTTGTCGGTGATGGTGAGGCGGGGGAAGATGTGCCGGCCTTCGGGGGAGTGGGCGAGCCCCATGGCGACGATCTTGTGGGCGGGGACGCCGGCGAGTGGCTTCCCCTCGAAGGTGATCTTCCCGGCGAGTGGCTTGAGCAGGCCTGAGAGGGTGCGCAGGGTGGTGGTCTTGCCTGCGCCGTTGGTCCCGATGAGGGTGACGACCTGGCCGGCTTCCACGCTGAAGGAGATGCCCTTGACGGCTTCGATCTTGCCGTAGGCGACCTTGAGGTCCTCGACCTCGAGCAGTGCGGTCACTGGGCTTCCTCCGTGCGGGAGTTGGTGCTGGGTGCTTCTTCCGCGGCCGATGTTCCGGCCGATGCCTCGGCGGCTTCGACTTCGGCTACTTCTTCGTCGCCGGGTGCGCCTTCGAAGGGGGTGCCGAGGTAGGCGGCGATGACGCGTTCGTCGGCCTGGACGACCGCGGAGGTTCCTTCGACGAGTTTCTCGCCCTGTACGAGGACGGCGACGCGGTCGCAGAGGTTGAAGATGAACCGCATGTCGTGCTCGATGACGAGGACGGCGATGCCCTGGTCGCGGATGGCGAGGACGAGTTCTTCGGTGGCGCGGGTTTCCTGGGGGTTCATGCCGGCGGTGGGCTCGTCCAGGAGGAGGAGTCCCGGTTCGCTGGCCATGGCGCGGGCGATTTCGAGTTTGCGTTGTTCGCCGTACGGGAGGTTGCGGGCGAGGTGGTCGGCTTTGTGGGCGAGGCCGATGAACTCCAGGAGTTCCATGGCCCTTTCGTGGGATGCGGCTTCGGCTTTCTTGAAGCCGGGTCCGCGCAGGAGTGCCGACCAGAGGCCTTCTTTGGTGCGGGTGTGGCGGCCGACGAGGACGTTTTCCAGGACGGTCATGTTGGCGAAGAGCCGGATGTTCTGGAAGGTGCGGGCGATGCCGGCGTTGGTGACGAGGTGGGGCTTGGGCGGCAGGACGGTGCCTTTGTAGGAGACCTTGCCCTCGGTGGGGACGTAGAGGCCGGTGAGGCAGTTGAAGAAGGTGGTCTTTCCTGCGCCGTTGGGGCCGATGAGGCCGACGATCTCGCCGCTGTTGACGGCGAGGTCGACGGAGCGTACGGCGGTGAGGCCGCCGAAGCGCATGGTGACGCCGCTGGCTTCGAGGACGGTGGTGGCTGTGGTGGTCATGGTGGTCACGCCCCCGCCTTGGCGGTGCCGACGTCTGTGCTGTCGGGCAGTCGTTGTTCTGGCACGTCGAGTTGGCCGGTTTCGTGGTATTCGAGCTGGGCGCGCTTGTTGGCGACGAGTCCTTCGGGGCGGAACCGCATCAGGAGGATGAGGGCGAGTCCGAAGAGGATCAGCTGGAAGTCCTCGAGGAACTGGAGCTTGGCCGGGATGAGGTAGAGCAGTGCGGCGCCGAGGAGGGGGCCGCTGATGGTGCCCATGCCGCCGAGGATGACCGCCGCCAGGAGGAAGGCGGAGTTGGGCGGGACGGTGTTGGCGAAGAGGTACTGCTCGGGGGTGATGCTGTAGGACACGTGGGCCTGGACCGTGCCGGCGAATCCGGCGAGGGTGGCGCCCAGGGCGAAGGCGATGAGCTTCACGCGGAATCCGTTGATTCCCATGGCGGTTGCGGCGGTCTCGTCCTCGCGGACGGCGACCCAGGCGCGGCCGATACGGGATTCGCCGGAGCGGCGGAAGACCATGACGACGACGGCCGTGAAGAGCAGCATCAGCAGGTAGTAGTTGCCTGATCTGCCGAGGGTGAAGCCGGCGATGTCGTGCGGTGTCCCGAAGTTGAATCCGAAGAGTTCGAGGTCGGGAATGTTGGGGATGCCCTGGGAGCCGTTGGTGACGTCGGGTCCCGCGCTTCCGTTGAGGTTGTTCATGGTGATGCGGAAGATCTCGCCGAAGCCGAGGGTGACGATGGCGAGGTAGTCGCCGCGCAGCCGCAGGGTGGGGGCGCCGATGACGACGCCGAAGACGAGGGAGGCGGCGGCTCCGGTGAGGACGGCGGCCCAGAAGGGGAACTGGACGCCGAAGGTGGACTGCGGGGAGCCGGAGACCAGGGCCGCGGTGTAGGCGCCGACGCCGAGGAAGGCGACGTATCCGAGGTCGAGGAGTCCGGCGAGGCCGACGACGACGTTGAGGCCGAGGGCGACGGTGGCGAAGATCAGGATGTTGGCGCCGATGAGGGCGTAGGACTCGTCGGTCTGGGTGAAGGGGAAGCAGGCCGCGGCGATGAGTGCCGCGGTGAGGGTGATGGTGCGGTGTTTGGCGGTGAGCCGGTTGAGGCGGTCGACGAGGCCGGCGCGGAAGAGCGCGGTGGCGCCGAGTGCGGTGGTGATGAGGAAGCCGACGAAGAGCTCGGAGTAGGCGTCGATGCCGTAGGCGAAGATGTAGAGCCCGGTGCCGAACGCGGCGGTGATGATGAGGATTTCGACGCTTGCGGGGAGTTCCTTGGCGCGGCTCGCGGGGGGTGCTTTGAGCGCGTTCTTGAAGCGTCCCCAGGTGCCGGTGGTGTCGGTTTCGGCTCGTGGCACGTCGGCGGGCAGACCGAGGGCGGCGATGACGGCGATGAGTGCGCCGATGCCGGAGACCCAGGCGCCGGGTTCGAGGTTGACGATGCCGCCGAGCTGGGCGGAGATGGCGGCCAGGGCGTAGCCGGTGGTGCCGAGTACGCCGAGGGCGGTGAGCAGTACGGGGCTGTTCTTGCCGCCGGGGGTGAGCCAGGTGAGGCCGCGGATGCCCATGCCGGAGAGGGTGAAGAGCAGGGTGAGCAGGGCGCCGACGAGGGTGACGACCTGGAGGCCGCCGGGGTAGCCGGTGACGGTGAGGTCGCCGGGGAATTCCTCGGTCCAGGTCCAGGCGAGGAAGGTGCCGATGAGGGCGAGTGCGGCGCCGGCGAGGACGCCGGTGCGGGCTGCGCCTGTGGGCAGGGGGATGAGCGGGGCGTGGGCCTTGGTGGTGGTGTGGGTGGTCATGGGTATCACGCCCGATCCGCGACGCGTTCGCCGAGGAGTCCTTGTGGTCTCAACAGCAGTACGAGGATGAGGAGGCTGAATGCCCATACGTCCTTCCAGGCGCCGCCGCCGAAGAGTTCCATGCCGGGGATGTCGCCTATGTAGCCGGTGGCGAGGGATTCGGCGATGCCGAGGACGAGGCCGCCGAGCATGGCTCCGTAGATGTTGCCGATGCCTCCGAGTACGGCGGCGGTGAAGGCTTTGAGGCCGAGGATGAAGCCCATTTTGAAGCCGACCTGGCCGTTGTGGAGGCCGTATCCGACGGCTGCGATGGCGGCGAACGCGGCGCCGATGGCGAAGGCCATGACGATGATGCGGTCGGTGTTGATGCCCATCAGCTTGGCGGTGTCGGGGTCTTGGGCGGTGGCCTGCATGCCGCGTCCTGCGCGGGTTTTGTTGACGAAGAACCCGAGGGCGATCATGCAGATGGGGGCGGCGATGAGGACGAAGAGGCTGCCGCGCTGGATGTTGGCGCCGAAGATGTCGAAGGGGTCTCCGTCGAACTGCGGGAAGGAGCGGTCCTTCTTGGCGTCGGGGTACCACTTCCAGACGGCTTGCTGGAGCAGGATGGACAGGCCGATGGCGGTGATGAGCGGGGCCAGGCGTGGGGCGCCGCGCAGGGGCCGGTAGGCGAAGCGTTCGGCTGCGGTGCCGACGGCTACGGAGCAGATCATGCCGCCGATGATCATGAGTGGGATGGCGGCCATGAGGGAGAAGCCCTCGGGGAGCAGGAGGTAGACGGTGAGTGCGCCGAATCCTCCGATCATGAATATCTCGCCGTGGGCGAAGTTGATGAGCTGGACGATGCCGTAGACCATCGTGTAGCCGATCGCGATGAGTCCGTACATCGCGCCGAGGATGAGTCCATTGGCCAGCTGTTGCGGCAGTTCGTGCACCGCAGGGCCTCCGTGGAGTGGTTCGGATATGGCGCCGCGCGGGAGCGCTGGTAGCGCTCCCGCGCGGTCTGGGTCAATGCCGGGGCCGGGAGGGCCGATGCCTTATTCGGGCTTGTAGGCCCCGCTGAACTTGGACTTCCACGTCTTATCGTCGACCTCGTAGGCGGTCATCATGGTGTTGGTGGTGTCGCCGTACTTGTCGAAGGAGACCGGGCCTGTGACACCGTCGAACTTGACCTTGGCCATGGCTTCGAGGACCTTGGCGCGGGCGTCGTCGGGGAGCTTGCCGTCGTTCTCGTCGACGACGAGCTTGACCGCCTCGATGATGGACCAGGCGGCGTCGTAGGTGCTGCCGCCGTAGGCCTCGTAGGCGTCCTCGTATCCGGCTTCCTTGTAGTCGGCGATGAACTTCTTGGCCGAGTCGAGTTCTTCGACGGGCTTGCCGACGGAGGTGGCGAGGTCGCCCTGGGACTTCTTGTTGAGCTTGATGAAGTCGGCGGAGTAGATGCCGTCGCCGCCCATGAGCGGGATCTTGGCGCCGCTGTCCTTGAGCTGCTGGCTGAGCGGTCCTGCGGCGGGGTATTCACCGCCGTAGTAGACGGCCTTGGCGCCGGAGTTCTTCACCTTGGCCACGACGGAGTTGAAGTCGCGGTCCTCGGGGTTGACGTGGTCGCTCGCGACGATCTTTCCGCCGAGCTTGGTGAAGGTGTCCTTGAAGGAGGCGGCGAGGCCGGCGCCGTAGGTCTTCTGGTCGTCGATCAGATAGACCTGCTTGATCTTCGCCTTGTTGTAGAGGTACTTGGCGGCGAAGTCGCCCTGGACCTGGTCCGTCGTGGCGGTGCGGAAGAAGGTCTTGAAGGGGCGCTTGAGATCGCCGGTCTTCCAGCCGTCGCCCTGGGTGAGTTCGGTACCCGTGTTGGCGGGGGAGACCTGGACGAGGCCCGCGTCGTTGAACGGCTTCTGCATCGACTGCGAGACGTTGGAGTTCAGCGGGCCGACGACGCCGAGAACTTCCTTGTTGCTGATGAACGTCTGGGCGTTCTGCTGGCCGACGGAGGGCTGGGCCTGGTCGTCCTTGGCCTCGAGCTTGAACTCGACGCCGTCGACGGTCTTTTCCTTGTTGGCGGTCTTCACGGCCAGGTCGGCGGAATTCTTGATTCCGAGGCCGAGGGCGGAAAGGTCACCGGTCAGGGGCGCGTCAACGCCGATCACGACCGTGGTTTTGCCCCCGCTGTCGCCGCCTTTGTCTTCGTCGCGCGATCCGCAGGCGGTGAGCGTGAGTGCCCCAGTGGTCAACACCGTGGTGAGTATGAGCAAGGAACGGTTTCGCACGATTGGTCCTTTCCCTGGCGCGGCCTCCTCACTTGCGAGGTGCCGTGTGATCGCCGGGCCGTACTGGAAGTGGTACAGGGCCGTGCAATTCAGTTCGCGCCCGGCGGCGCGGTGACTGGCGGTGACTCTAAGCGCAGGTGAAGGAGTGCGGGAGCAGGGAAGGGCAGGATGTGACTCTCTTGTTATGCGAGGTGAAACGGCGACGGTGCAGGGCGGGCCAAACGGACTTCTTGCCTGGCCTCCGATTGCTCACATACTGAGAATTGGCAGTTCCGCTAAGGGGCTTGAGGTGATCTTGCTGCTGACAGGCGGGGCGAATCCTGAAGTGTGAATGCCGGATTTCGCCGGAGTCCCTCTTTGTGAACGGATTGTGTCTACGGAGCCCGCGCCGGTTACTCAGCGTGATGTCGACGAGGGGGTGGGATCGCGCCAGATCCCCTCGCTCGGCTTGCCGTGGCGGTAGCGCTCGGCGCACTTCCGCTTGACCTGACGGTCTATCACCTTGTGGGCGGCGGCCGTCCCGTGGCGCTTCTTCTCGGCCTCCGCCGCGGCCACGGCGGCGATCAGGATGTTGTTCTGCCCGTTGGACAGGCCCTTTTGCATGAAGTCGCGGCCGGAGTCCGCACGGTCGTCCAGGACTTGCTTCGCCCAGTACGACACCAGGTTCACGCAGATCTCCGTGTCGGATGTGGCCCGCGGCGAAGGGCTGGATCCGGCCGCGCCGCCGGCGTCCGTGCAGCCGCTCAGGACGGCGGGGGCGAGCAGTGCGGCGAACAGGGCGAAAGTGGCCGTACGGTGCGGCCCGTGGCGCCTCATGGGGCGACGGTAGCGGGGCCGGGTGCGGGCGGCAACGGTCTCAACAGGCGGACGGGGCGCACCACTTGGGATGTCCCTGGTGGTGCGCCCCGTCCGGGGTCGGGTGCGCGGGTCCTAACCGATGGCGCCCGGGTCCGCGTCGCGCAGCAGGCAGGTCAGGCGGGCGGTGCAGACCCGCTTGTCCTGCTCGTCGGTGATCACGATCTCGTACGTCGCGGTGGAGCGGCCCCGGTGGACGGGGGTGGCGACACCGGTGACCAGGCCGGAGCGGGCGCCGCGGTGGTGGGTGCAGTTGAGGTCGACGCCGACCGCGAGCTTGCCGATGCCGCCGTGCAGCATGGACCCGACGGAGCCGAGGGTCTCGGCGAGCACCGCGGAGGCGCCGCCGTGCAGCAGGCCGTAGGGCTGGGTGTTGCCCTCGACGGGCATGGTGCCGACGACGCGGTCGGCGGCGGCCTCGAGGATCTCGATGCCCATCCGGGTGCCGAGGTGCCCGGCGGAGAACAGGGCGGGCAGGTCGACACCGAGCGTGGCGTACTCGTCGATGACTTCCTGCGGGAACTTGACGGTGTGCTTCTCGCCCATGGGCCTCGGCTCCAGTTTCGTCGTCGTATCGGCGGCGGACCGGTTCGGCCTGCGACCGCCCCGCCGCCTGAGCAAACGCTTAGACGGTTGCCGATTGTTCCAGACGTACGACGACGGACTTGCTGGCGGGCGTATTGCTGGTGTCCGCGGTGGCGTCCAGGGGCACCAGGACGTTCGTCTCCGGGTAGTAGGCGGCGGCGCAGCCGCGTGCGGTGGGGTAGTGCACGACGCGGAAGCCGGGCGCGCGCCGCTCCACGCCGTCGGCCCATTCGCTGACCAGGTCGACGTACGAGCCCTCGGCCAGGCCGCCGAGCTCGCGGGCGTCGGCGGGGTGGACCAGGACGACCCGGCGGCCGTTCTTGATGCCGCGGTAGCGGTCGTCCAGGCCGTAGATGGTGGTGTTGTACTGGTCGTGGGAGCGCAGGGTCTGCAACAGCAGCCGCCCCTCGGGCAGTTCGGGGTACTCCACGGGGGCGGCGGTGAAGTTGGCCTTGCCGGTGGCGGTGGGGAAGCGGCGTTCGTCGCGCGGGGCGTGCGGCAGGGCGAAGCCGCCCGGCTTGGCCACACGGGCGTTGAAGTCCTCGAAACCCGGCACCACGCGCGCGATGCGGTCGCGCACGGTGGCGTAGTCCTTCTCGAACTCCTCCCAGGGAGTGCTGCTGCGCTCGCCCAGGACGCGGCGGGCGAGACGGCACACGATGGCCGGCTCGGACAGCAGATGCGGGCTCGCGGGCTCCAGGCGGCCGCGTGAGGCGTGCACCATGCCCATGGAGTCCTCGACGGTCACGACCTGCTCGCCGCTGCCCTGCAGATCACGCTCGGTGCGTCCGAGCGTGGGCAGGATCAGGGCGCGGGCGCCGGTGACGGTGTGCGAGCGGTTCAGCTTCGTCGACACGTGCACGGTGAGCCGGGCACGGCGCATCGCGGCCTCCGTCACCTCGGTGTCGGGCGAGGCGGAGACGAAGTTGCCGCCCATGGCGAAGAAGACCTTCGCCTGCCCGTCGCGCAGGGCACGGATGGCGCGCACCACGTCCAGGCCGTGCTCGCGCGGAGGGGCGAAACCGAACTCCTTCTCCAGGGCGTCGAGGAACGCCGGCGCGGGCCGCTCGAAGATCCCCATGGTGCGGTCGCCCTGCACATTGGAGTGGCCGCGCACCGGGCACACCCCGGCGCCGGGGCGGCCGATGTTCCCGCGCAGCAGAAGGAAGTTGACGACCTCGCGGATGGTGGGCACCGCGTGCTTGTGCTGGGTCAGGCCCATCGCCCAGCACACCACGGTGCGCTTCGAGGCGAGCACCATGGCGAGTGCCTCTTCGATGCGGGCCCGGTCGAGGCCGGTGGCGGCGAGGGTCTCGTCCCAGTCGGCGGCGCGTGCGGCGGCCGTGAACTCCTCGAATCCGTGGGTGTGTTCGCGTACGAACTCTTCGTCCACGGCGCCCTCGGTGTCGAGGATCAGCTTGTTGAGGAGGCGGAAGAGCGCCTGGTCGCCGCCGAGCCGGATCTGCAGGAACAGATCGGTCAGGGCGGTGCCCTTGAGCAGGCCCCGCGGGGTCTGGGGGTTCTTGAAGCGCTCCATGCCCGCCTCGGGCAGCGGGTTCACGGTGATGATCTTCGCGCCGCCGGCCTTGGCCTTCTCCAGGGCGGAGAGCATGCGCGGGTGGTTGGTGCCCGGGTTCTGCCCGGCCACGATGATCAGGTCCGAGCGGTAGAGGTCTTCGAGCAGGACGCTGCCCTTGCCGACGCCGATGGTCTCCGTCAGCGCCGAACCGGACGACTCGTGGCACATGTTGGAGCAGTCCGGCAGGTTGTTCGTGCCGAACTCGCGGGCGAACAGCTGGTAGAGGAACGCCGCTTCGTTGCTGGTACGGCCCGAGGTGTAGAACACGGACTCGTCGGGGGAGCCGAGGGCGGCCAGTTCCTCGGCGACGATGTCGAAGGCCCGCTCCCAGGTCACCGGTTCGTAGCGCTCGGCGCCCTCCGCGAGATACATGGGCTGGGTGAGGCGGCCCTGCTGGCCCAGCCAGTACCCGCTGCGGCGGGCCAGATCGCCGACGGGGTGCGCGACGAAGAAGTCGGGTGTGACCCGGCGCAGCGTGGCCTCTTCGGCGACGGCCTTCGCGCCGTTCTCGCAGAACTCCGCCTTGTGCCGGTGCTCGGGCTCGGGCCAGGCGCAGCCGGGACAGTCGAAGCCGTCCTTCTGGTTGACCCGGAGCAGGGTGAGGGCGGTGCGCCGCACCCCCATCTGCTCCTGCGCCATGCGCAGCGTATGACCGATGGCCGGCAGTCCGGCGGCCGCGTGCTTGGGGCCGTCGACCTGGGGCGCGTCCTGGACGGGATCGCCGGCGGGGGGCTTGCCTGCCATGACCGGACTCCTTCGAACAGTCACTGTCTGCGTACGGTTTGATCCTCCCACGCAGCGGAAGGGGTGCCGCGGACGGCGGTGCGCATCTCGCCCAGTAAGAAATGTCAGTGGGGCGTGGCAGGATCGGGGGCGTGGCAGAGACAGCATCGAAGAAGACCCCCGCCCCCAAGACGAAGCCCGCCGCGGCCAAGCGCCCGCGCCTGATGCTCATGGACGGGCATTCCCTTGCGTACAGGGCGTTCTTCGCGCTGCCCGCGGAGAATTTCACGACGGCGACGGGCCAGCCGACGAACGCGATCTACGGCTTCGCGTCGATGCTGGCGAACACGCTGCGCGACGAGGAGCCCACGCACTTCGCGGTGGCCTTCGACGTCTCGCGCAAGACCTGGCGTTCCAAGGAGTTCGCGGAGTACAAGGCGAACCGTTCGAAGACCCCGGACGAGTTCAAGGGCCAGGTCGAGCTGATCGGCGAGCTGCTCGACGCGATGCACGCGGAGCGGTTCGCGGTGGACGGCTTCGAGGCGGACGACGTCATCGCCACGCTCGCCACCCAGGCCGAGGCCGCCGGCTTCGAGGTCCTCATCGTCACCGGTGACCGTGACTCCTTCCAGCTGGTCAGCGAGCACGTGACGGTGCTGTACCCCACCAAGGGCGTCTCCGAGCTGACCCGGTTCACCCCGGAGAAGGTCGAGGAGAAGTACGGCCTGACGCCCGCCCAGTACCCCGACTTCGCGGCCCTGCGCGGCGACCCGTCGGACAATCTCCCGGGCATTCCCGGCGTCGGTGAGAAGACCGCCGCGAAGTGGATCAACCAGTTCGGTTCGTTCGCCGACCTCGTGGAGCGCGCCGACGAGGTCAAGGGCAAGGCCGGGCAGAACTTCCGCGACCACCTGGAGGCGGTGAAGCTGAACCGCCGCCTGACCGAGATGGTGCGGGACGTGGAGCTGCCGAAGACGGTCGAGGACCTGGAGCGCGCGGCGTACGACCGCAAGGCCGTCGCCGTCGTCCTGGACACCCTGGAGATCCGTAACCCCTCGCTGCGCGAGCGGCTGCTCGCCGTCGACCCGGGCGCCGAAGAGACGGACGAGGCGCCGGCCGCCGAGGGCGTGGAGATCGACGGCACGGTCCTCGGCTCGGGTGAGCTCGCCCCGTGGCTGGCCGAGCACGGCAAGGCCGTCCTCGGCATGGCCACCGTCGACTCCTGGAAGCTCGGCACCGGCGCGGTCGCCGAGGTCGCCCTGGCCGCGGCCGGGGGAGCGGCCGCCTGGTTCGACCCGTCCCAGCTGGACGAGGCCGACGAGAACGCCTTCGCGGCCTGGCTGGCCGACCCCGACAAGCCCAAGGTCCTGCACGACGCCAAGAGCACCATGCGGGTCTTCGCCGAGCACGGCTGGGTGATCGAGGGCGTCACCATGGACAGCGCCCTGGCCGCCTATCTGGTCAAGCCGGGCCGCCGCTCCTTCGCCCTGGACGCGCTGTCCCTGGAGTATCTGGGCCGCGAGCTCGCCCCCACGGCAGAGGCGGACGGCCAGCTGGCCTTCGGTGCGGACGACACGGCCGAGGCCGACGCCCTGATGCACCAGGCCCGCACCATCCTCGACCTGGGCGAGGCCTTCGGCGAGCGGCTCGAGGAGGTCGGCGCCGCCGAGCTCCTCACCGACATGGAGCTGCCCGTCTCCGCGCTCCTGGCCCGCATGGAGCGGCACGGCATCGCCGCCGACCGGCCCCACCTGGAGTCCATGGAGGAGCAGTTCGCGGGCGCGGTGCAGCAGGCCGTGAAGGAGGCGCACGCCGCCGCGGGCCATGAGTTCAACCTCGGCTCGCCCAAGCAGCTGCAGGAAGTCCTCTTCGGCGAGCTGGGCCTGCCCAAGACGAAGAAGACGAAGACCGGGTACACCACGGACGCCGACGCCCTGGCCTGGCTCGCGGCCCAGACGGACAACGAACTCCCGGTGATCATGCTCCGCCACCGTGAGCAGGCCAAGCTCCGCGTCACCGTCGAGGGCCTGATCAAGACGATCGCGGCGGACGGCCGGATCCACACCTCGTTCAGCCAGATCGTCGCCGCCACCGGCCGGCTGTCCTCCACGGACCCCAACCTGCAGAACGTCCCGGTGCGCACCGACGAGGGCCGCGCCATCCGCCGCGGCTTCGTCGTCGGCGAGGGCTATGAGTCCCTGATGACCGCCGACTACAGCCAGATCGAGCTGCGCGTGATGGCCCACCTCTCGGAGGACGAGGGCCTCATCGAGGCGTTCTCCACCGGCGAGGACCTGCACACCACGGTCGCCTCGCAGGTGTTCGGCGTGGCCGGGTCCGATGTCGACGCCGAGATGCGCCGCAAGATCAAGGCGATGTCGTACGGCCTGGCGTACGGCCTGTCCGCCTTCGGCCTCTCCCAGCAGCTGAACATCGAGGCGGCCGAGGCCCGCGCCCTGATGGACACCTACTTCGAGCGCTTCGGCGGCGTCCGCGACTATCTGCGCCGCGTCGTCGACGAGGCCCGCGCCACGGGATACACCGAGACGATCCTCGGCCGCCGCCGCTATCTCCCGGACCTCAACAGCGACAACCGCCAGCGCCGCGAAATGGCCGAGCGGATGGCGCTGAACGCCCCGATCCAGGGCACCGCCGCGGACATCGTGAAGATCGCGATGCTGCGGGTCGGCCAGGCCCTGGAGAAGGCGGAGCTGACCTCGCGGATGCTGCTCCAGGTCCACGACGAAATCGTCCTGGAAATCGCCCCGGGCGAGCGCGAGCAGGTGGAGGACCTGGTCCGCCGGGAAATGGCGGGCGCGGTGTCCCTGCGGGCCCCTCTGGACGTATCGGTGGGCGTGGGCCGCGACTGGGAGTCGGCCGCACACTGAGTCTGTTGAGCCTCAGCGTCCGGTATGACAGCACCTGCGGGTGCGTCGTGGCTGGTCGCGCAGTTCCCCGCGCCCCTTTGGGGGCACGGGGAACCCGCACCAGCAGGCTGGCGTGCGCTTGCCCAATCAGCCCGTCCGGCGTTTGAGGACGAGCCCGCAGGGCGATGTAGCAGCACCGCACACGCAGGGTGCCGAGACCCGCGCACCGCACACGCAGCTCGCACCGCACACGCAGGGTGCCGAGGCCCGCGCACCGCACACGCAGCTCGCACCGCACACGCAGGGTGCCGAGGCCCGCGCACCGCACACGCAGCCCGCACCGCACACGCAGGGTGCCGAGGCCCGCGCACCGCACACGCAGCCCGCACCGCACACGCAGGGTGCCGAGGCCCGCGCACCGCACACGCAGGGTGCCCCAACCCGGATGGCCCCCGTTCTCATGCCACCCCCAGCCACAAGCGGCACCGTGGCAGACATGGCACCTCACACGCGCCGCACGGCCCTCGTAGCAGCCGTCGCCGCCTCCACCCTCCTCGTGCCGATATCCGCGGCAGCGGCCGTCTCCGACGACCGCTCCGGCCGGCGCGCCGCGACCTGCCGCTCCGCCCGTGATCCCGAACTCGCCGCCCGGATGTCCAAGGACCTCCGGGCGGCGCTGTCGTCCCGGCGCGGCACCGTCTCCCTCGCCGTGCACGACGACAACAGCGACCTGTGGTGCGCCCTCGACGGCGCCCGGCGCTATGACTCCGCCAGCGTCGCCAAGGTGCTGATCATGGAGACGGTGCTACGGCGCGCACAGGAGCTGCGCCGGCATCTGACCCGCTTCGAGGCACGCAACGTACGCCCCATGATCACGAGTTCGGACAACGGCGCGGCCCTGCGGCTCTGGCAGGACCTCGGCCACCAGCGCCTGCAGAGCTATCTGCGGAAGGCGGGAGCACGCTCCACCACCCCCGGCCCCTACGGGCTTTGGGGCCTGACCCGGACCACCGCGGCCGACCAGATGCGGCTGCTCGGCGTGCTGAGCAAGGCGCCGTCGATCCTGCGCGAACGGGCCCGGGGCCTGAAGCTGATGAGCCAGGTACGGCCCGGCCAGCGCTGGGGCGTGCCCGCGGGGCGGCCGCGCGGTGTGGTCGCCCACCTCAAGAACGGCTGGCTCCCGCGCGCCACACACGGCTGGCGGGTGCACAGCGTCGGCGTGTTCACCGGCGCCGGGCGCAACTACCGCATCGTGGCCCTGTCGCACGACAACCCGACGATGGCGTACGGGGTGCGCACCATCGAGCGGATCGCGCACGCCGTGCACCGCGGCCTCAACAAGGGCCGCGCCGCGGGCACGGACTACACGCCGGAGAGCGAGATCAGCGAGCAGTCGGACGGATCGGTTCCGGAGGGTCTTCCGGACGATTTCGAGCTCCCTGAAGAGCCCTCGCACGACGACGGCGCGTAGCGGCAGCCTGCCCTGCCGCGCGCCCGTACGCCCCGGGAAGCCGCCTCCCGCACCTCGGCGTGCCAACTCCCGCACCACATGCGGCTCTTCCGCTCCGTCACGCCCCGGTCGCTGTACGTAAGTGTTCGCGCGGCTCTGTGAAGGAGCCCGGCACAGCCCCATGGCCAACCGGTAAAAAGCGGTCAGGAACGGGTGTCTGCACCCAGGAAGTTGTCGTAGTGTCGCCTGGGTCAGCGCGCTGGGGAGTGTGCGCGGTCTCGACCGGAGGGGATCAGACGTATGGCAGCGCTCTACGGCCGACGGCTGCGCAAGACAGCGGTGACCGCGGCGGTGGCCGCGGCCGCGGTGGCGGCGCTCTCCGCCTCGCAGGCCCCGGGGATCACCGACACCCCGCAGGGCCGCAAGGCCACCGACGCCACGCCGCCGCCCGCGGAGGACTCCGCGACCGGCAACTCCCCGTACTACACCGACCTGCCGCCCTTGAAGAGCCCGCAGCCGACGGGCGACGCGGGCGGCCCCGACGCCACCGGCGCAGCCGAAGCGGGCATCCCGGCCACGGTCCTCGACGCGTACAAGAAGGCCGAAGCGGCCCTGGGCGACAGCAAGCCCGGCTGCCGGCTGCCCTGGGAACTCCTGGCCGCGATAGGCAAGGTGGAGTCGGGGCAGGCCCGCGGCGGCCGCGTCGACAGCGCCGGTACCACGCTGTCGCCGATCCTCGGTCCGCAGCTCAACGGCAACGGCTTCGCCGACATCAGCGACACCGACGGCGGCGCCTACGACGGCGACACCACGCACGACCGGGCGGTCGGCCCGATGCAGTTCATCCCCTCCACATGGAAGAACTGGGCGCAGGACGGCAACGGCGACGGCAAGAAGGACCCCAACAACATCTACGACGCCGCGCTCGCCGCGGGCCGCTATCTGTGCGCCGGCGACCGCGATCTGTCCACCACGTCCGGGCTGCACCGCGCGATCCTCAGCTACAACCACTCCCAGGACTATCTGCGCACCGTCCTGTCGTGGCTGGAGTTCTACCGCGAGGGCACCCACGAGGTTCCCGACGGCACCGGCGTGCTGCCGGGCGGACGCAGCGACGACGGCAGCCCGGGTCCCGGCCCGTCGCCGACCGACAACTCCACCAGCCGTCCGAAGCCGTCCCCGTCGCCGTCCCAGTCCGGCAGCGGCGGCAGCAGCGACAAGCCCTCCGGGCCCTCCGAGACCCCCGGCAGCCCGAGCCCAGGACCCAGCGACCCGGGCGGACCGTCGCAAGGCGGATCCGGCAGCCCGAGCCCCGGCCCGTCGCCGTCCCCGGCCGACCGGGTCGCGCGCCTCGCGGACGCGGGCACCGGCAAGCTGACCGCCACCGCGGGCACCGCCTTCACCACGCGCCCCGCTGTGAAGGCGTACGGCGCGAATGGTGCGGGCGTCGCCAAGGTGAAGGTGCGCTTCGAGGTCGTGGGCGACACGGATGCGCGCTTCGACGGCGGCGCCAAGACGGTCACGGTCACCACGGACAGCACCGGCAAGGCGCTCTCCCCGAAACTCAAGGCGGGCGAGCGGACCGGCGAGTTCACGGTCCGCGCCAAGGTCGAGAGCCGCACTCTGCCGGGCCTCGACTACACGGCGACGGTCACCGCCCGCCAGGCCGACGCCCTCGCCCGGGTCGGCGACAAGGAGCTGACCTGCGCGCCCGGCGCCGAGTTCGCCGAACCCGTCGAGGTCAAGGCCACCTACAAGGGCGCGGCCGCGGCCGGTGTGGAGCTCACCGCCACCATGATCAAGGCGGCGGACGACCCGGCCGTCAACGACAAGGGCCCCCACTTCAAGGACGCGGACGGCAGGACGATCCGTACGCTCAAGGGCCTCAAGACCGATGCGAACGGCGTCCTGAAGCTCCCGAAGATCTACGCCGACGACGCCAAGGGCACCTATCTGCTGCGTCTGAACGCCATCGGCGGCGGCACCCTGACCCTGGAGCTCAAGGTCGCCTGACGGCCGTACCCGTACGGGAGTTGCCCGCACCGCCCCTGAATCCCACCGGATCCAGGGGCGGTGCAACGTGTTCTCATCTCGCCTTCGCGTTGCTACGGTGCCCCAGCCCTGACGCCATATCAGGTCGCCGTGACGGCAGGCCTGTTGACCCCTGGGAGGCCGAGCGTGCGTGCCCTGATCTCCGCCGGCATCGGCCTTGTCGCCGCACTCGCCCTGGTCTTCGCCATCACGGCGGTGGGTGCCCCACCGGGCGAGACCTCGCCCAAGCCGCTGCTCACCCAAATCCCCGAGCACCCGTAAGGGAGGGCCGCGCCGATGCGCCGCAAGGCCAGCCTGATCCTTCTCGCCTTCGCCGTGTTCTTCACGGCACTCTCCCCGCTCATGCGCTTCTACGCCTTCCCGCGCCTGGCGAAGATCCCGCCGAGCCAGTACCAGAACATGGTCCTTGAGGCCAAGCCGCTGACGCTCGTCGACTACGGCACGATGTCGCCCAAGAAGGTCTCCAAGCTCTCCATCGTGCAGACCCTCAAGGGCAACGTCGAGGAGGCCAAGAAGATCAAGGAGCGCACGGGCCGCGATGTCGTCGTCTGGGACGCCCTGTCGTACGCGGAGGGCCCCGACGGCAAGATGGTCACCAAGATTCCCGAGCGCTATGTCTTCGACGCACACTCCCAGGAGCCGGTGAACGTGCCCGGGGAGCACGCCGACGGCCACAAGGTCAAGCGTGAGGGCATCGAGTTCAAGTGGCCCTTCCTGACCGAGAAGCGGGACTACACCTACTTCGACGCCCGCTCGCGCACCTCCGCGCCCATCCACTACAAGGGCACGCAGGACTTCCGCGGCGTCGAGGTCTACTACTTCGAGCAGACCATCCCCTGGGTGAAGGTCGACTACCCCTCCAATATGCCGATCAAGGGCATCACCGCGAAGACGGCCGCGCAGAGCGGCACGGAGATGTGGTACACGACCGTCCGCAAGTTCTGGGTCGAGCCGGTCACCGGCGCACCCGTCTACGGTGAGGAGATCCACAAGGAGGAGATGCGCGGCGGCAATCTCGTGCCCGAGGGCAAGGAGAAGGTCACCGTCTTCGACGGGCACGTCAAGATGCGCGAGGACTTCATCAAGTCGACCGTCGACCTCGTCTCGTCCCAGCGCACCCTCGTCCTGCTCATGACCTCGTATCTCCCGTGGGGCTTCCTCGGCCTGGGCGCTGCCCTGCTGACCCTGTCCCTGATCCTGGAGGCCCGCAGCCGCAGGCCCGGCGGCCCGGACGACGACACCGACACCGAGCCCGCACCCGACCCGGAACCGGTCAACGCCTGAGCCGCGCGTACGGTCAGCGCTTCAGCCGCGCGTTGGTGTGCCGGGTCGGCGCCGCCGTCGCCGGGTCCTCAGGCCACGGATGCCTGGGGTAGCGGCCGCGCAACTCGGCGCGCACGCCGCGGTAGCCGTCCCGCCAGAACGACTCCAGGTCGGCGGTGACCGCGGCGGGGCGCCCGGCGGGGGACAGCAGATGCACCACGACCGGCACCCCGGCGATCTCCGGGGTCCGGGCGAGGCCGAACATCTCCTGCAACTTCACGGCGAGCACCGGCTGTTCGGGGTCGGAGTAGTCGACCCGGATACGGGAACCGCTGGGCACCGCAAGCCGCTCGGGCGCCAGCTCGTCGAGCCGGGCCGCCTCGCCGCCCGCCCAGGGCAGCAGCCGGTTGAGGCACTGGCCCGCGTCGATCCCGGCGAGCGCCGAGCGCCGCCGCGCCTTCGACAGCTCCGGCTCCAGCCATTCGTCCACGCGCGCGTGCAGCGCGCTTTCCGATACGTCGGGCCAGGGCGCCCCCAGCCGCAGATGCAGAAACGCAAGCCGCTGCCGCAACTCCACCGCGTCACGGGACCACTTGAGCAGCCCCGTGCCCTCCTGCCGCAACCCGGTGAGCAACGCCTCGCGCACCAGTCGTGGACCGGGATCCTTGAGCGGACGTACCGCCAACTCCACCGCCCCCAGGCGCTCCACGCGCCGCGCGACCACATCGCCGTCGGCCCAGCCGACCTCGTCGCCGGAGCGGTGCAGGGGGCGGGCCGCGCGCAGCGCCGTGTCCTCGTCGATGACCGCACCGAGCCGCACGCGCGCGTGGGCCGCGCCCACGGGACGGTCCGCCACCGCCACCGCGAGCCAGGGCGCGTTGTGCAAGGGCGATCCGGCGGAGACTTCGGCGGCCGTGCCGGACACCATGAGGAACGCGCCCGCGCCACGCGTGCGTGCGACCCGTTCCGGGAAGGCGAGGGAGGCGATGAGCCCCGCCACGTGATCGTCCCTCTTGCCCGTGGCCTTCCCCGGGGAGGTGCCGCTCTTGCGGCCCGAGTCGCCCGCGTCCACGGCCGACGTCAGCCGCCGTACTTCCTGGCGCCACCGCGCCCCGTACGCGTCGTTCCCGCGCCGCGCGGCCCGTAGCGCCGCCGTCAGGTCGTCGCCGTAGTCGCGCGGCGGCTCCTCGCTCAGGAGGGCCACGACCTCGGCCGCGGGCCGCGCACCGGCCTCCGCGGCGCCGTCGAGCAGGGCCCGCGCGAGCCGCGGGTGCACCCCGGCACCGGCCATCCGCTTGCCACGTGCGGTGACCCGGCCGGTGTCCGCGTCCACGGCTCCCAGGGCGGCGAGCACTTCCCGCGCGGCGGCCAGCGCCCCGGCGGGCGGGGCGTCCAGGAGAGCGAGCCCGGCAGCGTCCGGATCGCCCCAGCAGGCGGCCTGCAGGGCGAACGCCGCCAGGTCGGCCACCTTGATCTCCGGCGCGGGGAACCGGGGGAGGCGGCCGTCCTCCGCCTCCGCCCAGCAGCGGTAGACGGCGCCCGGCGCCTCGCGTCCCGCGCGCCCGGCCCGCTGGCGCCCCGCGGCCTGCGAGGCCCGCACCGTGGTCAGGGCGCTGAGCCCGCGCGCATGGTCCGTACGCGGCTCCCGCGCGAGGCCGGAGTCCACCACCACCCGCACCCCCGGCACCGTCAGGGACGACTCGGCCACCGACGTGGCGAGCACGACGCGCCGCCGCTGCCCGGGCGCGAGCACCGCGTCCTGCACCGCCGCCGGGGCCCGTCCGTGCACCTGCAGTACGTCCACGCCGCCCAGATCGCCCAACTGCCCTGCCACGCGGGCGATTTCCCCGACGCCCGGCAGGAAGCACAGCACGTCCCCGTCATGCTCGGACAGGGCCCTGCGCACCACCGACGCCACATGGGACAGCAGCGCCGGATCCACGCGCATGCCGTGCGGCGGCCGCACCGGACGCGCGGGCGGCGCCCACACCACCTCGACCGGGTGCGCGACGCCCTGCGCCTCGACGACGGGCGCGTCGCCGAGGAGCCGCGCCCACCCTTCGGCGTCGGTCGTCGCGGAGGCGGCCACCAGCTGCAGCTCGGGGCGGAGCGCGGCCCGCACGTCCAGGAGGAAGGCGGCCACGGTGTCCGCGTCGAGATGACGCTCATGACACTCGTCGAGTACGACCACGTCGACGCCGGCCAACTCCTGGTCCCGCTGCAGCCGTTGAAGCAGCACCCCTGTGGTGACCACCTCCACGCGCGTGTGCGGCCCGACGACGCGCTCCCCGCGCACCGTGAACCCCACGCTCCCGCCGGCCTTCTCACCGAGCAGCCACGCCATCCGCCGGGCCGCCGCACGGGCCGCGATCCGCCGCGGCTCGGCGACGACGACGCGGCGTGCCGGGCCGTCGCCGACGAGGCCCGCGAGCACCAGCGGCACCAGCGTCGTCTTGCCGGTGCCGGGCGGCGCGCACAGCACGGCCGCGCCGTGGCCTTCCAGGGCGGTACGAAGGGCGGGCACGGCGCCGCGTACGGGCAGCTGCTCCAGGACGTCGCTACGGATCACACCCCCAGTCTCCCGGACCCCCGGCCCACGTCCCCCGGTCGGCCCCGCCCGGTGGGCACCCGCCGCGGCGTCGGCAACTGTGGGTGCATGCCAGGCCGCAGACCGACGCCCCTCATGCTCGCCCTCGCCGCCACCCTCCTGTGCCTGCTCGGCACCAGCACTCCGGCCCCCGCCGCCCCGCAGGCCTTGCCGTCCCGCACGGACACCGCCGCGCAGGATCTGGCGTCCCGCACGGACACCGCCGCGCAGGATCTGGCGTCCCGCACGGACACCGCCGCGCAGGATCGGGCGTCGCGGACGGACACCGGCCCGCAGCCCCCGCCGCCCCGGTCGGGCACCGCCCCGCAGGACCTGGCGTCCCGCACGGACACCGCCCCGCAGCCCCCGCCCTTCTGGGCGGATCCGCAGGCCGACGCCGCGCGTCAGGTCGCCGCCTGGCGGGCCGAGGGGAGGGCGGCCGATGCCGAGCTGCTCGCCGAGCGGATCGCGCGGCACCCGACCGCGACCTGGCTCGCCGACCCCGACCCGGTGGCGCCCATCCGCCGCGCGGTGCGGGGCGCCGCCGCACGCGGCCAGACCGTCGTCCTCGTCGCGTACCGCGTCCCGCACCGCGACTGCGGTCTGTACTCGGCGGGCGGGGCGCGCGACGCGGCGGACTACCGGCGCTGGATCGACCGGTTCGCGGACGCGATCGGCGACGCCCCCGCCCTGGTCGTCCTGGAGCCGGACGCGGTGCCGCACATCCTCGACGGCTGCACACCGCCCGAGCACCACGCGGAGCGCTACCGACTCCTCTCAGAGGCGATCGCACGCCTCAAGAAGCAGCCGCGCACCACGGTCTACCTGGACGCCGGGCACCCCGCCTTCGTGACCGAGCCCTGGCGCCTGGTGCCGCCCCTGATGCGGGCGGGCATCGCGAAGGCGGACGGCTTCGCGCAGAACGTCTCCAACTTCCACACCACCAAGGACGTCCTCGCCTACGGCGCCCGCCTGGGCGAACTCCTCGGCGGCAAGCACTTCGTGCTCGACACCAGCCGCAACGGCAGCGGCCCGCCCGACTTCCGCGAGGCCCTGGCCTGGTGCAACCCGCCGGGCCGCACCCTGGGCGCGGCCCCCACCCGCAGCACGGGCCATCCCCTCGCCGACGCCTACCTGTGGGTCAAGCACCCGGGCGACTCCGACGGAGAGTGCCGCGGCGGGCCCCAGGCAGGGCACTGGTGGCCCGAGTACGCCCTGGACCTCGCGCGCCGATCGTGAGCGTCAGTCCCGTTCGCACACGAAGATCGCCGTACCCGGGATCAGGCTCCCGCGCAGCGGCGACCAGCCGCCCCACTCCTGGCTGTTCCACTGCGGCCACTCCGGCTCGACCAGGTCGACCAGGCGGAAGCCGCCGGCCACCACGTCACGGACCCGGTCACCGACCGTCCTGTGGTGCTCGACGTAGACCGCGTTCCCCTCGTCGTCCTGCTCCACATAAGGAGTGCGGTCGAAGTACGAGGCGGACACCGACAGTCCCTCGGGTCCCGGTTCGTCCGGGAAGGCCCAGCGGATCGGGTGCGTGACGGAGAAGACGAAACGGCCGCCGGGGCGCAGCACGCGGCGCACCTCGCGCAGCACGAGCACCGGGTCGGCGACGAAGGGCAGCGCCCCATAGGCGGAGCAGGCCAGGTCGAAGGAGCCGTCGGCGAAGGGCAGTGCGCCGGCGTCGGCCTGCACGAGGGGCGGCGGCGCGGCCGCGCGCAGTTCGTCGATCCGCAGGGCGTGCTGGAGCTGGCGGTGCGAGAGGTCGAGGGCGACGGGCTGCGCGCCCTGGGCGGCCAGCCAGCGTGAGCACTGTGCGGCGCCGGCGCCGATCTCCAGGACGCTCAGGCCCTTCAGCTCGTCGGCGGGGCCGAGCAGCTCCGCCTCGACCTCGTCCAGGCCCTCGGGACCCCATACGAAGCGGTCGTCGCCGAGGAACGTGCCGTGCTCGCCCTGGTACTCGTCGGCATTCCGGTCCCACCAGCCGCGGTTGGCGCGACTGCTCTCGGTGACATCGGCGTCACGCCGGGTGGCCTCGGGCTCGGGGGCTCCGGGCGGCTCTTGCTCTTGGATGATCCGCTCCCTCGTCGTACTCTTCCGTCGAACTTGCCGCCGCGGAGCGCCAATGGGGCCGCGTTGGCCTCGTGCGACAGTTCTTGTGCCGGGTATGCGGCGATCCGCCCCGGGTGTGCGCCTTCGCGCATTGACCCTGCCCGGCAGCCCCCGTATGCTACAAGTTGCGCTGGCGGCCTGCGCTCCTCAGACAGAGCAGGGTGCGCTCGCATCTGTTGTATGTCCCCTCGGTTGTCGAGGCGATTCCGTTTTTCCTCTGGGAAATCTCTGGTGGGAAAAGCGCGCCTCCTGACTGTCCGGCTTCTTCAGGGCGAAATGGGCTCTCGGCGTAGCAGTACCTACGACTTCAATGTCCGTACCGGAGCCCTTTCCCACATGACGAGCAGCACCGAGACCACCGCCACCACGCCGCAGGTAGCGGTCAACGACATCGGTAACGAGGAAGCCTTCCTCGCCGCGATCGACGAGACGATCAAGTACTTCAACGACGGCGACATCGTCGACGGCGTCATCGTGAAGGTCGACCGGGACGAGGTCCTGCTCGACATCGGTTACAAGACCGAAGGTGTCATCCCGAGCCGCGAGCTCTCGATCAAGCACGACGTCGACCCGAACGAGGTCGTGGCCGTCGGCGACGAGATCGAGGCCCTGGTTCTCCAGAAGGAGGACAAGGAAGGCCGCCTGATCCTCTCGAAGAAGCGCGCTCAGTACGAGCGTGCCTGGGGCACCATCGAGAAGATCAAGGAAGAGGACGGCATCGTCACCGGTACCGTCATCGAGGTCGTCAAGGGTGGACTCATCCTCGACATCGGCCTCCGTGGCTTCCTGCCGGCTTCCCTCGTCGAGATGCGCCGCGTCCGCGACCTCCAGCCGTACGTCGGCAAGGAGCTCGAGGCGAAGATCATCGAGCTGGACAAGAACCGCAACAACGTGGTCCTGTCCCGCCGCGCCTGGCTCGAGCAGACCCAGTCCGAGGTCCGCCAGACGTTCCTCACCACCCTGCAGAAGGGCCAGGTCCGCTCCGGCGTCGTCTCCTCGATCGTCAACTTCGGTGCGTTCGTGGACCTGGGTGGCGTCGACGGTCTCGTCCACGTCTCCGAGCTGTCCTGGAAGCACATCGACCACCCGTCCGAGGTTGTCGAGGTCGGTCAGGAAGTCACCGTCGAGGTTCTCGACGTGGACATGGACCGCGAGCGCGTCTCCCTGTCGCTCAAGGCGACCCAGGAAGACCCGTGGCAGCAGTTCGCCCGGACCCACCAGATCGGTCAGGTCGTCCCGGGTAAGGTCACCAAGCTCGTTCCGTTCGGTGCGTTCGTCCGCGTCGACGAGGGCATCGAGGGCCTGGTCCACATCTCCGAGCTGGCCGAGCGCCACGTGGAGATCCCGGAGCAGGTCGTCCAGGTCAACGACGAGATCTTCGTCAAGGTCATCGACATCGACCTCGAGCGCCGTCGCATCAGCCTCTCGCTGAAGCAGGCCAACGAGGCCTTCGGTGCCGACCCGTCCACGGTCGAGTTCGACCCGACCCTGTACGGCATGGCCGCGTCCTACGACGACCAGGGCAACTACATCTACCCCGAGGGCTTCGACCCCGAGACCAACGACTGGCTCGAGGGCTACGAGACCCAGCGCGAGGCCTGGGAGACCCAGTACGCCGAGGCGCAGACGCGCTTCGAGCAGCACCAGGCTCAGGTCATCAAGTCCCGCGAGGCCGACGCCCAGGCCGAGGCCGAGGGTGCTGCGGCTCCCGCGGCGACCGGCGCCCCGGCCGGCGGCAGCGGTGGCCAGGGTGGCGGCGGCGGTTCGTACTCCTCGGAGACGGCCGACAACTCCGGCGCGCTTGCCTCGGACGAGGCGCTTGCCGCGCTGCGCGAGAAGCTCGCGGGTGGCCAGAGCTGAAGCTCTAGCCGCTGGCTAGCTTCGTTCGCTGGCTGACAGGCGGGCCCGTACCCCTTGTGGGGTGCGGGCCCGCCTTTGCGTTTGCCTGTGGGCGCCACGCCCCTGCGAGAAGAGGGCAGGCGGCTACGGCGTGACCGGGATGTTGGTCAGGCCCTTGCCCGCTGTCACTGTGTTGCTCGCGTAGACCGTCGTGGGGCAAGTGGGGGTGTGGTTGGTCGCGTTGATGGCCAGCTGCTTGGGGCCCGTGGCGCCGGTCAGATCCGAGGTGTTGCCGCGGAAGACCGTGCCGCAGCCCCAGCCGGGCTGCTGAGTGCGGGTCTCGTAGCCGTTGTTGGTGGTGCGGGTGCCCTTGTTGTTCTCCACGAGGACGTCGTTGCCTTTGATGTCGACCCAGGAGTCGTCGTAGTTCGCTCCGGTCAGGCCGCTCCCGTCGAAGGTGTTGCCGACGATGCGGGCTCCGGTCGTGCCTTCCTTGATGTCGATGTTCTCGCCGCCGACGCCGGGGCCGATGGTGTTGCCGGTGATCTGGACCCGGTCGCTCTTGTCGGTAAGGGTGTTGGCACTGCCGACGTAGACGCCCTCGCCCATGCCGCGGCCGTCGTTGCCGGTGTCGTGGATCCGTGAGTTCTTGATGATCCCGTCGGCCGACGACTTGCGGAAGTGGACGCCCTCCATGTCCAGGCCGTGGACCGTGACCCCGTCGACGACGACGCCCCGCGCCGCGTCGATCATGATGCCCTTCTGGCCGCCGGTCACCGTGATGCCCTGCACGGTCCAGTACGCGGCTCCGTCGAGGTGCAGACCGTAGCCGCCGCCTGCCGTGAGGACCGCCTTCGAGGTGCCGGTGAGGGTGATCCGGGCGTCGGAGCGGGCCGCTGTCGTGGTCTTGAAGTTCCCCGTGTACGTGCCGTCGGCGAGGCGGATCGTATCGCCGGCGCGGGCCGCGGTGAGGGCCGACTTGAGCTGTGCGGCGGTGGAGACGTCGATGACGGCTTCGGCGGCGGCGGACGGAGCGGCCAGGGCGGGGGCGGCCGTCGCGGCGGATAAGGCGAGCAGGGGGAGGAGAGGGAGGAGCGGCAGAAGCAGGGGCCGGGGGCGCATGTGGAGTTCTCCTATCTGAATGGTGAGTGTGTTCATGAACGTGCACTGCTTGGGGGAACGCAGGAAAGGGGCATGTGCGCGTCAAGGTCTGGACCAGGACGCGAGGCGTGCGGAGAGGGAAACGTGGCAGATACACGAGTAACTCACGGGCCGTAACAGGCAGTTGTGAGGATCCCCGGATCGTCCAAGATCAGGAGGGGATCCGGGTATGGCCCACCACACCACGAGCCGCCGCGCGTTTCTGCGCAACGTAGGGATCACCGGTGGCGCGGGCGCGATGTTCGCCACCATGGGCGCCCTCGGGCTCGCCCCCACCGCGCAGGCCACGAGCCGCGAAGCCGCCTTCAGGGCGCCGCAGGGGAGCGATTTCACGCTGACGGGGCGCGGGGCCGCCAAGGTGGTGATCGTCGGCGGTGGCATCGCCGGGCTCGCCACGGCGTACGAACTCGGCAAGGCCGGCTACGACTGCACGGTCCTGGAGGCCAGAGGGCGCACCGGTGGCCGTAACTTCACGGTGCGGTCCGGGGATTCGACCGTCGACAGCTACGGCAACCGGCAGACCGCGCGCTTCAGCGACGGGCAGTACATGAACGCCGGTCCTGGCCGGATCCCGCAGTGGATGGTCACGATGGACTACTGCCGCGAACTCGGCGTCCCCCTGGAGGTGTTCACGAATACGAACGCCAACGCCTATGTCTTCAACGAGAAGGCGGGCATGAAGGCCCCCGTCCGCTACCGCACCGCCAAGGCCGACGTCTACGGCTATGTCTCCGAACTCCTCGCCAAGGCAACCGACTCGGGCGCCCTCGACAAGGCGCTGACCGGCGAGGACCAGGACCGTCTGATGGAGTTCCTCAAGGACTTCGGCGACCTGGGGGACAAGCTCTCCTACGACGGCAGCGAGCGCCGCGGCTTCACCGTCGACCCGGCCGCCGCCGGTACGCCGGGTGTCCCTCTCGGCGCGGTGCCCACTGCCTCCGAGGTGTTCGCGAGCGGCGTCGGGCGCTACTTCTCCTTCGAGTTCGGCTACGACCAGGCCATGCTGATGTTCCAGCCCGTCGGCGGCATGGACCGGATACCGGTGGCCCTCACCAAGGCCGTGGGCGGACAGCGGATACGTACGGGCGCCGCCGTCACCGAGATCACCGACCGGGCGGACGGGGTCTCCGTCACCTACACGCACGGCGGCCGCACCCGCACCCTGGACGCCGACTACTGCGTCGCGGCGCTGCCGCCCAACATCCTCGCCAAGACCCCCCACAACCTCGGCCCCGCCGTGCAGAGCGCCCTGGAGGCGTGCAAGCCGTCCTCGGCCGGGAAGATCGGCCTGGAGTACCGGAGCCGCTGGTGGGAGCGCGACCACCGGATCTACGGCGGCATCACCGAGACCGATATGGACCTCGCCCACATCTGGTATCCGTCCTACGGCTTCCACGGCGAGCGCGGCCTTGTCATCGGCTACTACAACTACGACCGGCAGGCCGACGCGTACGCGAAGCTCACCCCGCGCGAGCGCGAGGCGCGGGCCGTTGCCCAAGGCGTGAAGATCAACGGCGAGAAGTACCGCAGCGAGCTCGCCTCCTCCTTCTCCCACCACTGGCGCCAGACGCCCTATCTGGAGGCCGCCTGGCACTCCATGGAGGGCGGGCCCGACGCCGCCGTGTTCGCGCCGCTCAACAAGGCCGCGGGCCGGGTCTACTTCGCGGGCGACCATCTCAGCCACACCGACGCCTGGCAGCACGGGGCGTTCACCTCCGCGCGCAAGGCCGTCACGGCCCTGCACGCGCGCGTTCTGGCGGGGTGAGAGCGCCCCATGAGTCTCCAGTGACCCTGCACGCGCATGTGGAGACCGCTTTAGGAGCGCTTGAGTCGACACTGGCAAGGTGCTGACAGCGGGCGCGGGCGGGAATGCCCGCGCCCTGTGGCGCGTTCTGGAGTACGAACACGAGGAGGAGCGGTCACTGTGCTTGATCCCCAGGGTTTGTACACATGGGAGCCGAAGGGCCTCGCGGTCGTCGACATGGCGCTCGCGCAGGAGTCGGCGGGACTCGTCATGCTTTACCACTTCGACGGGTACATCGACGCGGGCGAGACCGGCGACCAGATCGTCGAGAAGCTGCTCGACACGCTCCCCGGACAGGTCGTCGCGCGCTTCGACCACGACCGTCTGATCGACTACCGGGCCCGGCGCCCGCTGCTCACCTTCGAGCGCGACCGCTGGACCGACTACGAAGTACCCGCACTGGAGGTCCGCCTCCTGCAGGACACCACCGGAGCGCCCTTCCTGGTGCTCTCCGGGCCCGAGCCCGACGTGGAGTGGGAGCGCTTCGCCGCCGCCGTGCAGCAGATCGTCGAGCGGCTCGGCGTCCGCCTCGCGGTGAACTTCCACGGCATCCCCATGGGCGTGCCCCACACCAGGCCCGTGGGCCTGACGCCGCACGGCAACCGCAGCGACCTGGTGCCCGGACACCGCAGCCCCTTCGACGAGGCACAGGTCCCCGGCAGCGCCGAGGCGCTCGTCGAGTACCGCCTGATGCAGAACGGCCATGACGTCCTCGGCGTCGCCGCGCACGTGCCGCACTACATCGCGCGCTCCGCCTACCCGGACGCGGCCCTGACCGTCCTCGAGTCGGTCACCTCGGCCACCGGCCTGGTGCTGCCGTCCGTCGCGCACTCGCTGCGCACCGAGGCACACCGCACCCAGACCGAGATCGACCGGCAGATCCGCGAGGGCGACGAGGAACTGGTCTCCATGGTCCAGGGACTTGAGCACCAGTACGACGCGGCGGCCGGCTCGGAGACCCGGGGCAACATGCTCGCCGAACCCGTCGAGATCCCGTCCGCGGACGAGATCGGCCGGGAGTTCGAGCGGTTCCTCGCGGAGCGCGAGGGCGACATCTGAGCGGAGTGGGAGAGCGACGCCCGAGCGGGGCGGGCGGGCACAGCACCTTCCGTGTCTCTGCTCACTCTCTGCCCATGGTTCTGCCCATACCTCTGTACGGCGCACCTGTCCCGATCTATATGCTGCCCGCATGCTGAAGGTGGGACTGACCGGCGGAATCGGCTCCGGCAAGAGCGAAGTGTCGCGGCTCCTGGACTCCTACGGCGCGGTCGTGGTCGATGCCGACCGGATCGCACGGGAGGTCGTGGAGCCCGGAACTCCGGGTCTGGCGGCGGTCGTTGAGGCCTTCGGCGAGGAGATCCTGGCCCCGGACGGCACGCTGGACCGGCCCCGGCTCGGTTCCATCGTCTTCGCCGACCCGGACAGGCTCGCCGTGCTCAACGGCATCGTGCACCCCCTGGTGGGCGCGCGTTCCGCCGAGCTCGAGGCCGCCGCCGGGCAGGACGCCGTCGTCGTGCACGACGTGCCGCTGCTCGCGGAGAACAGCCTGGCGCCGCTGTACGACCTGGTGATCGTCGTCGACGCCGCCCCCGCCACCCAGCTGGACCGCCTGGTGCGGCTGCGCGGGATGACCGAAGAGGACGCGCGGGCCAGGATGGCGGCGCAGGCCACCCGCGAGAAGCGCCTGGAGATCGCCGACATCGTGATCGACAACGACGGCCCGCTCGACGCGCTCGCCCCGCAGGTGCGCGCCGTATGGGAGGACCTCGCGCAGCGGGCAGCGGCGGCGGGCGCCTGAGGGGGCGGGGCGTGGTCGTCCTCGCGGCGGTCACCGCCTTCGGCGGCCTGGTCGCGGTGCTCGCCGGCGGCTACGGCCTGACCAGGACCCGGCGTATCACCGCGTCGGGGCAGGCCGTACTGGCCCTGGTCAAACCCCCGCAGCCGGGCTCCGACCGGCCGCTGCTGCAGTTCGAGACGGCCGACGGACGCGTCATAGAGGTGGTCTCACCGGTGCCGCGCACCCGGCGCAGGCCGCTGGCCGACGGCCGTGAGGTGCTGCTCGCGTACGACGCCGACGACCCGCGCGAAGTCGTGCTGCTCGGCAGCGAACGGATCCGCCTCGACCAGGGCTTCATGGTGGCGGGCGCGGCGCTCGTGCTGCTCGGCGCGGTGCTTGGGATTGTGTTGCCGTAGCGGTCACTTGTCGCCATGCGGTCGGCTCACGTGCCGTCGCGCAGTTCCGCGCGCCCCTATGGGGCGCACTCAGCCTTGGGGAACAGCTCAGCTCGCGTCGTCGAAGCGGGCCGCCGCGAGGTACTCGGGGTTCGGGTCGAGTGCGGCGGCGAGCCGGAAGTGCCGGCGGGCCTGGTCCGGCCGGTTGGCGCGTTCGTAGGTGCGCGCCAGGGCGAAGTGGGCGAAGGCGTTGTCGGGTTCGCGCTCCAGGACGATGGAGAACTCCAGCTCGGCGGGGCGCAGTTGGGCCGCGGCGAAGAAGGCGCGGGCGCGCAGGAGGCGGGCCGCAGTGTTCTCCGGGTGGGCGGCGATCACCTCGTCGAGCAGCTTCACCGCACCGCGCGGGTCGCGGGCGGCGAGCAGCTGCTCGGCCGCCCGGAAGTCGATGACATGGGTTTCCGGATTACGTCCGCCGCTGGTTCGGCCATTGCTTTCGGGCACGACTGCTTCCTTCCCTTACTGCCCGCCTTCAACGCGGCCACCAGCGCCGCTATTCCGCCCCCGCGCCGCGCCCCGGTCCGCCGCGGTCCGGTGCGCCGCGGCGCGGTCCGCCGCGGTCCGGTTCGTACGGCGGGATGTCGCGGCCCGGCTGGTAGTGCGGGCCCTGGCGGATGTGGCGCAGGATCATCACCAGGTCGACGGTCACGATCAGCCACAGCACGCCACACGCGGCCGCCCACCCCGGGCGGCCCGCCAGGGCGAAGGCGATGGTGCCGACCGCCGCCCAGACCAGGCCCCACAGGCTGAGCCAGAACCGCATCCGGAGGGGACTGCGCGCTGTCACCGGTTCACTGCCCGTGCGCATCACCGCTCACCTCCCGGATACCGGGATGCACCTCCAGGATGCACCCGTCAGTGCCGGAACGGCCCCCTCACTTCGTACGTCACCCCGCCCGAGCCCGTTGTCTCGCCGCTGCTGCCGCGCTGCGACGAGAAGTACAGACGGCTGCCGTCGGGGGAGAAGGCCGGGCCGGTGATCTCCGACTCCGGGTGGCCCTCGATCCGCAGCACCGGGGCCACGGCGCCGTCACGGGTGATGATGTTGATCTCCATGTTGCCGCCGTCCTCGGCGACGTAGAGGTCCCCGGCGGTGGTGCCCGTGATGTTGTCCACGCCGTCGAGGGTGCCGCCACCGCCGTAGAGCGCCGTCACCGTCTGCGAGGCCGTGTGGTAAGCCCACACCTTCTTGTCGCCCTTCGCGGTGAAGTAGCACACGCCGCCCGCGTAATGGCAGCCCTCGCCGCCGTCGAAGTGGCGGGCGGCATCGACCTGGTGGCGGGTCTGGGTGAGCGGCGCCGAGGGGTTCGGGACGGGGCGCCACTCCACCGCGTCGCCGCCCTTCGCGCACAGCACGTCGAGCCGGCCGCGGGAGAGATCGCCCCACACGTCGGGCGTGAAGCGGTAGAAGCAGCCGTCCTCCTCGTCCTCGGTGAGATAGACGACGCGGTGGTCCGGGTCGCAGGCGGCGGCCTCGTGCTTGAAGCGGCCCATCGCGTGACGGGCGACGGCGGACCTGTTGCCGTAGGGGTCGGTCTCGAAGACCCGGCCGCGGTAGATCTCCTCGCAGGACAGCCAGGTGTGCCAAGGGGTGGCGCCGCCCGCGCAGTTGAGGTTGGTGCCGGACAGGATGCGGTACGCGCGGTCGACGGAGCCGTCCGCGCGGAACCGGATCGAGGACGCGCCGCCGACCAGGGGGAGTTCGGAGTTCGATACGTAGATCCAGCCGGCGCCGTCCGGGTAGCAGGCGCCGCCGTCGGGCGCCGAGTGCCAGAGCGAGCCGCCGACGGACCGCAGGGACCGGGCGACCACCCGGCTGCTGAAACCGGACGGCAGGGCCACCCCGTTGGCGTCGGCGGCGAGCAGCGGGCCGTAAGGGCTCTCGGCCGCGGTGGCGGCGGGCAGGGCGGCGGCGGCTTCGTGCCACAGCGCGCCGGAGAAGGCGACCGCCGAGGCGCCCGCGGTGACCGAGCGGAGGAAGGTGCGGCGGTGCAGGGGCATGAACTACTCCTGTTCATGGGCTTGTTCATGGGCCTGCTCATGGGCTTGCTCATGGGCCTGTTCGGGGAGAGGGGTGCGGGGTGGTCGGGGCGGGTCCGGGGCCGGGCCCGCCCCCTGGCGTGTGCTGCCGGTCCAGCCGCCGGTTCAGCTGCGGGCTCAGCCGCCGGTGAGATGCGCGGCGATGATCCGCGCGTAGTTCTCCTCGCCCGCCTGGTTGGGGTGCAGGGGTGCGGCGGGGGCGGTCGGGACGTAGCCTTCGACCCACTTCGCCGACGGGGCCTGGCAGGCGTCGTGGCCCTTGCTCGGCCCGGCGAGATCGATGTACTCGGCGCCGTGTGCGGCCGACTGGGCGGCGAGCACGCCGTTGAGGCGGTTCACGTTGGCCTGCAGATAGTCCGCGTCGACATTGAGGACCGGCTGGTACGGGAAGCAGCCGCCGGGCTTGATGTAGAGGCCGTAACCCGCCACGAGGATCCGGGCCTTGGGCGCCTTGGCGCGGATCGCGTCCAGGACGGCGGCCACCTTGGGGGCGACCGCGTCGACGCGCTGCGCGACCTGGTCGACGCCGCCCTCGGTGTACTTCTCCTTGCAGGGTGTGGCGTTCGGGTCGACCGTCATACAGCTCTGCGCGATCCCGACGAGCCCGGCGTCGTTGCCGCCGATGGTGAGGGTGACCAGGGTGGTGCCTGCGCTCAGGGCGTTCAGCTGCGGGGGCGCCTCGCCCATGGGGATACCGCCGAGCGACAGCTTCTGCGGCTCGAACATGTCCTTGGTGTCGGCGCCGGAGCAGGTCACGTCGCGCAGGGCGGCGACGTCGAGGCGGCCGGCGAGTTCATGCGGGTAGTTGTTGGTGGAGCGGCCGCAGGCCAGGGGGCCGGTCGGCAGCGGGATGAGCGGGCCCGACGCCATGGAGTCGCCGAGAGCGACATACGCCTCGCCGGCGGTGGCGGTGGCGGTCGAGGCGGAGGGGGGCGCGGCCGAGGCGGGTGCGGGGGCGGTGGCGAAGGTGAGGGCCAGGGCCGCGAGGGCGGCGCCCCCGGCGACGTACGACCGTCCGGCCCTCGCGGAGCGCCTTCCGGCCGAGGCGTACGGACTTCTGGCTGAGCGGCATTTCCCGGTGCGGTTCGAGGAGTTCACGGTGGCTCCCGACGTCGTGGAATGTCCGCCGGTCACTATGCAGATTCCCGCGCCGCTCTTTAACTGGTGGGTAACGCAGACTTACCGGGGGAGCGTTGTGACGCATGACAAAGTGCGGGGAGACGGGGAGATCCGGATCGGCGGGCGGCCCGCCGCCGCGTATCTGCGGGCCCGCGTGCCCGGCCTCGCCCGCCGTGTCCTGACCCGGCTCCGCGCCGAACTCCCGGTCTACGCCGAGCTTCCCGTCGAGGAACTCACCGGTGACATCGCCGACATCGTGCAGCACAACCTGCGCCTCTTCGCCGATGTCATCGAGCACCGCAGGCCCGCCACCGACCGTGAACTCGACCGGCAGCGCGACTCGGCGGCCCAACGCGCCGAGGAGGGCGTGCCGTTGGACGCCATTCTCACCGCGTACCAGATCGGTACGGCCCTGTGCTGGCAGGAGATGGCGTCCGGGGCCCGCCCCGAGGAGCTGGCCGATGTGCAGGAGGCCGTCAGGCACATCATGGAACTGCAGCGGCAGTTGACCTCCGCCGTCAGCGGCGCCTATCTGGAGGCCCGGCAGATTCTCGACAGCCAGGAGCACGGCGGCCGGCACGCACTGCTCGCCGCGCTTCTCGCCGGGGAGCCCGCCGAGCTCAGACCGGCGGGCCCGCTGCCGGCCGCGCTGTATGTCGCGATGACCCTGGAGCTCGGGCCGCACCCGGACGAGACGATGACCGGGCCCGGCGCGTCCATCGCCGCGCGGCGCAAGATCCGCCGGGTGCGGTCCGTGCTCGACCGCCACACCGGCGAACCGGCCCTGACCGCGCTCGACAGCTCCGGCGGCACCGTGCTGCTGCCCGTCACCGCGGAGCCCGCGTGGCCCGAGCTGTGCGCACTGGTCGGGGCCGCCCAGGAGTCGGCGGGTGTGCCGGTCCTCGCGGCGGCGGCCGTGGTCCCGCCCGGTGAGGTGCCGGAGGCGGTCGCGCGCAACGCGGAGATCGTCGACCTGGTGCGGTGTACGGGGCGCGCGCCCGGCCTGTACCGGCTCGCCGACGTACTCCTCGACTACCAGCTCAGCCGCCCCAGTGCGGCCCTCGGCCAACTCGCCGGTCTGCTCGGCCCGTTGGCGGCCAAGCCGGATCTGCTGCGCACGCTGGAGACGTTCCTCGCGTACGGACTCGACCGGCGCGCCACTGCCGCGGCGCTGCACCTGCACCCCAATACGGTCGACTACCGGATCCGCCGCATCACGCGGCTCACCGGTCTGTCGCCCTCGCGTCCGCCGGACCTGCAGCACATCGGGGCGGCGCTGGTGGCACGCCGGGCCCTGGCCGGGCGTTCAGCGGGCACAGCGGCGGGCGCAGCGGTAGGCACGGCGGCGGGCGCAGCGCGTTCAGCGGGGGCCGGGCGTTCATCCGGGGAGGGAAGGGAGACAGATGGATCTTGAGGCGGGGTTTGTGGAGGCCGACGAGCTGGCCGGCGTACTGCTCGACCTGGCCGTGCCGCACGAGGACGTCAACGCGCTGGTGGCGGGGCGCGACCAGCTGCTCGACGACCCGGCGCGGCGCGCACTGCTCGGGCGCCGCCTGCGGGAGCTGACGCGGGACATCGGCGAGATCGGCAAGGGGCCCGAACGCGGCTTCCTGGGCGAGGAGACAGGTGTGCCGGGTGTATCGGGTGTCCCGGCCCCGGAGGCGGCACGGCAGGACTGGCGCTTTCCCGTGTACGTCTTCGTCGCGGCGCTGCCGCACATCCGCGCGTACCACCGGGCCCGGGGAGTGCCCGACGACGTCGCGCGCCGCACCCTGGCCGACCTCGGCCGGCAGATGGCCGTGCACCGCAGGCGTCACGGGCACGGCGGGCTGCTCGGGCCGCGCTGGCTGTCCCTGCACTTCCGCGGTGAGCTCTACCAGCTGGGGCGGCTGCAGTTCCAGCGCGCCCGGCTCGACGAGCCCACCGGCGCGGCGGTCGCGGCCGCCGGATATCCCGCCGGGCCCGGCGACGGCGTCCTCAATCTGCATATCGCCGACTTCAGCGGACCCCTGTCGCCCGAGGCCTGTGACCGCTCCCTCGCCCTCGCCCGGGAGTTCTTCGCCCGGCACTATCCCGAGGAGACCTACGCCGTCGCGGAGTGCCGCTCCTGGCTCCTGGACGGCCAGTTGGCCGCGTATCTGCGGAAGGACGCCCATATCGTCCGCTTCCAGGACCGGTTCAGGCCCATAAGCCACGGTCACGCCGAACCCGAGGACGCCGTGCCGGTGGACTTCGTCTTCGGCGACCCGGGCCTTCCGGTCGCGGGGCTGCCGCGGCGCACCTCCCTGGAGCGGGCCGTCGGTGACCATCTGCGGGGCGGCGGGCACTGGTATGTGCGCCATGGCTGGTTCCCGCTGTGAAGGATTTGCGGAGGCCGGATTCGACCACGTGAACCCGGGGGATGCGGCCCCAACAGCGTTGGCGCGGCATGCTCCTGACAGAGTGTCGAATCCGTGCCACGCTGCCGGTGCAGGCATCAGCTCCGCACCTTCGTACCTCCGCACCTCGTAGTTCCGCGCGGGTCCCGCGCGGCCGTCGTATAAGGAGAACGCAGCGTGAGACACGGCCTTCGAATACCCCACCGCGCCCTGGGCGCGCTGGCCGCGACCGGCGCTCTGGTCGCCGGGATGCTGCTGCAGACCGGGTCCGCATCCGCGGCCCCTTCGGTGGAGGACTTCTGGACGCCCGAGCGGATGCGCGCGGCCGAGCCGCTCGACGTCCTGCCCGTGCAGCCGGACGACCTGGCCGACGTCAAGAAGGGCGCCGAGCTGCTCGTGCCGCCGACCGGGGCGCCGGGCACCAAGGCGTTCCCGCAGAAGGGCGGCGCGTGGACCGGTGGCGGCAAGGTCGCAAGCACGGCCGGCCGGGTCTTCTTCACCTATCAGGGCCGCCAGGCCTCCTGTTCCGGCAACGCCGTCACCAGCGCCAACAAGTCCACGGTCCTCACGGCCGGGCACTGCGTGAAGATGGACGGCGCCTGGCACACCAACTGGGTGTTCGTGCCCGGCTACAAGGACGGGCAGGCCCCGCACGGCAAGTGGACCGCGGCCAAGACCCTGTCCACGCCGCAGTGGACGGCCAGCGAGGACATCAACTACGACGTCGGCGCCGCGGTCGTGAACCCGCTGGACGGCAAGAAGCTCACGGACGCCGTGGGCGCCCAGGGCGTGGCCTTCAACTCCGGCTACAACAAGAAGATGTACGCCTTCGGCTGGCCGGCCGCCGACCCGTACGACGGCACGAAGCAGATCTACTGCAGCGGGAACTCCATCCGTGACTTCCTGCTCTCCACGGACCACGGCCTGTCCTGCGACATGACCGGCGGCTCCAGTGGCGGCCCCTGGTTCCAGGACTTCAACGAGTCCACCGGCACCGGCCTGCAGACCTCGGTGAACAGCTTCGGCTACACCTTCCTGCCGGGCTATATGTTCGGGCCCTACTTCGGGAACGACGCGAAGAACCTGTACGACAAGGCGCAGGCGAGCTGATCGGCCCTTTGAACCGCCCCTGCAGGGGAACTCCCCTGCGGGGGCGGTTCGTTGGTGCTGCACGGGCGAAGCGATGCGTGAGGGGTGGAAAAGGGATGCGTGAGGGGTACGCGGGCACGGGACCGGGAGCCATCACCCCGGACGGCTGCGCGGTCGATCTGTACGCACGCCTGAGGCCCGGTGACGAGCCGGAGGTGATCGCAGGCGCGGTGCCGCCGGGAGCGCACATACTCGAGCTGGGCAGCGGGGCGGGGCGGCTGACGCGACCTCTCGTCGAGCGCGGCTTCACGGTGACCGCCGTCGACGAATCAGCGGAGATGCTCGCGCATGTCGAGGCCATGGGCGCGACGGTGCGTACGGTCCGCAGCCCCATCGAGAGCCTCGACCTCGGCGAGACCTTCGACGTCGTCCTGCTCGCCTCCTTCCTCGTGCACAGCCCCGAGCACAGCGTGCGTGACGGCATGCTGCGGGCCTGCCGCAGCCATGTGAAGGACGACGGCTGTGTCCTGATCCAGCGCGAGGGCGCCGACTACCACACGAACCTGCCCCGCGAGCGCGTCGACCCGGCCGGGTACACGGTGCGCATCGAGTCGGCCACCCCGGTCGGCGACGGGGTGAACTCGGTGCACGCGCGGTACATCTGGCCGGACGCGACCTGGACCCAGACCTTCCTCGCACGGGTGCTGAGCAAGGAGGAGTTCGAGGGGCATCTCACGCGGGCGGGCCTCGCGGTGGACCGCTATCTGACCGATGACGGAATCTGGGTGCGGGCCAGGCCCGTCACATGACCTTTGCGGGCCCGGCCCAACGCCTGACCGCTGCGGGGCGGCGCGAGATTCTCCGTGCAATTCCGCGCGCACGCCGATGAGTTCGGGCACCGCGCCCGGTCTACCTCTGTGACAGCACACGCACCGTCCACTTGAGGAGACCGCCATGTCCGAGGCCATCTTCGCCACTGCCGCCGCCCCTTCCACCACCACCGCCTCCGCCGCCGACCGCGTCGACGCCGGCGCCCCGGTGCGTGGCCGGGGTGTCACGATCGGGCTGCGCGTTCTGCGGGTCCTGTTCGCGCTCTTCTACGGCTGGGCGGGCGTGCCCAAGGTCATCGGTGACGCCGCCTCGCGGCAGGGCTTCCGCGAGATGGGGTTCGCGGACTGGTCGATGCATGTCATCGGCGGTCTCGAAGTGCTCGGCGCCATCGCTCTGCTGATCCCGCTGCTGTCCGGGATCTCGGCCCTCGCCTTCAGTGCCCTGATGGTCGGCGCCTCCCTCTCGGTGCTGACCACGATGGGCGGAGCCGCGGCGCTGATGCCGCTGCTCCTGATCGTGCCGCTCGCCGGTATCGCCAGGGCGCAGCGTAGGGAAACCGCCAAGTTCGTGAAGCTCCTGCGGCAGGCGGTCCGGCGGGCGTAGCCGGGGTGCCCGGGGTGTGATAGCTACTTGACGTGTCGTCAACAACGGCTCGTCGAGTAGCTGTTACAGCCCGCTGAGCACTACGGCGCGCACCGCGCCGCCGACCCCCGGGAGTCCATCCGCCATGGCCGAGCACGCACAAGGCGAGCACGCAGGAGGAGAGCACGCAGGAGGCGAGCACGCGGAGGGCGAGCGCCCCGGAGTCGAGCGCCGCACCCTCCTCGCCTATCTGGTCGCCGCGCCCACGCTGACGGTCGCCGTCCGCGTGGGCGCCGACGTGTCCGCCCCCGCCGAGGCCGCGGCGCAGACCCCGGCACGGTCCCCGGCACAGCCGGCCGGGGCGCTGCCCGAGCTTCTGCCCGACCTCGGTGAGGTCCTCATCCTCGCCGGGCTGCCCACCGCGCATCTGCTCACCCTGGAGATCAAGGACGACGGCAGCGCGCACTTCGGACTGCCGCGCGCCGAGGTCGGACAGGGCCTGACCACGGCGGTGGCGATGCTGATCGCCGACGAACTGGAGCTGCCCCTGGACAAGGTCCGGGTCCGGCTCGACGATGCCCGGCCCGAGCTGCTCTTCAACCAGCTCACCGGCAGTTCCAACTCGATCCGCTCGCTGCACCGCCCCATCCGCACCGCTGCCGCCGCCGCCCGGCTCCGGCTCGTCGCCACCGCCGCCCGCCGCTGGGGCGTCGCCGCCCAGGACCTGACCACCCGTGACGGCGCCGTGCACGCCCCCGACGGCCGCAGTGCCGGATACGGCGAGCTGACCGTTCAGGCCGCGGCGCCCCGTACGGCCGAAGCCCCCGAGGCCCCCCTCAAACCCGCCGCCGAGCAGCGTGTCGTCGGCCGGCCCACGAACCGGATCGACGCCCGCGCCATCGTCACCGGCCGCCAGGAGTACACCCTCGACCTGGACGTCCCCGGTGCGAAGCCGGCCATGGTGCGGCGCGCCCCCACGGTCAACGGCACCGTCGAGAAGGTCCTCAACGCAGACGACGTACGGGCCATGCCCGGCGTACTCGACCTCGTGGTCGTCCCCACCGGGGTGGCCGTAGTCGCCGAGACCTTCGGGCAGGCCCTGGCCGGCAAGGAGGCGCTGCGCGTCGACTGGGGTCCCGGCACCGTCGACGAGCTGTCGGGGGACGACATCAAGGCCAAGCTGCGCAAGGCGGTGCCCGGCTTCCTGCCGCCGCTCCTCGTCGAGGAGATCAAGGCGGAGTTCGACTTCGCGCCGGTCAGCCACGCGCCCCTGGAGACCAACTGCGCGGTCGCCGACGTGCGTTCGGACCGCGCCACGATCTGGACGGGTGCCCAGTCCCCGATCGCCGCCCGGCACGCGGTGGCCAAGGCGGTCGGCCTGCCGTCGTCCAAGGTCGAGTTCCGTGTGGTGCAGGCCGGCGGCTCCTTCGGGCGGCGGCTGTTCTTCGACGCGGCCCTTGAGGCGGCCCGGATCTCGAAGGGCGCCGGGCGGCCGGTGCGCCTGATGTGGTCGCGCATCGACGACATGCGGCACGGCCGGATGCGCCCGCCCACGCACCACAAGCTGCGCGTGACCTATGCGCGGGGCAAGCCGCTCTCCCTGCAGCACCGGATGGCGTCCGTCGAGACCGACGTACGCCATGGCATCGGCGATGCCCTGACCGCCGGGCTCACCGAACTCCCGGTGGGCAACGAGACGTTCGCGCAGACCATGTTCCGCCTTTCCGTCCATTCGCCCTACGACCTCGGGACCACCGCGCAGACCCTCACCGAGCTGCCCCTGAAGATGCACACCGGCTCCTGGCGCAGTGTGTACTCGGGCACCGCGCGCGCCGCCGAGGAGATGTTCCTCGACGAGGTGGCCGGGCGGCTCGGCGCGGACCCGGTGGAGTTCCGGCGTACCCGTCTGAAGAACGCCGCACAGCGGGCCGTCCTGGACAGGGCCGTGGCCGACTGGGGCAGGGCGCTGCCCGCCGGCTGGGCGCAGGGCGTCGGCTTCCACGAGGAGTACAAGTCACGCACGGCCTGCCTGGTCGAGCTCGACGCCCGCGACCCGAAGGCGCCGCGCGTGACGCGAGCGGTGATCGCGGTCGATGTGGGCCGGGCGGTGAACCCGCGCGGTATCGAGGCCCAGATGCTCGGCGGGCTCACGGACGCGATCTCCACCGCCCTGCGCGCGGGGCTGCACTTCGACAAGGGCCTGCCGCTGGAAGGCAGTTACTCCCAGTTCCACTACGCCCGGCAGAAGAACTCCCCGACGGACGTACGTATCCATGTCATCGAGTCCGGTGGCGACCCGGGCGGTGTGGGCGAGCTCGGGGTGCCCGCCGCGGTCGCCGCGATCGGCAACGCCTATGCGCGGGCGACCGGTACGCGACCGCGCAGCTTCCCCGTCAACTTCGACATCGACTTCGAGCCGTTCCCGCGCTGAGGCGCGCCCCCCCTGCGTCCCGCTGCGCCCTCCGCGCACGCATCCGAGGAGTTCTCCGTGCCCGCACAAAGCTTCACCGTGAACGGCGAGAAGGTCACCGTCGACGCCCCCGACGATCTGCCGCTGCTGTGGGTCCTGCGTGACCTGCTCGGCATCCGCGGCCCCAAGTACGGCTGTGGCATCGACGTCTGCAAGGCCTGCACCAGCCATCTCGACGGCGAGGCCGTCAACCCGTGTGTCGTGCCGGTCGCCGAGGCGGCGGGCCGCGAGGTCACGACGATCGAGGGCCTCGCCGACGGCGACACGCTCCACCCCGTGCAGGAGGCCTGGCTTGAGCAGGACGTCGCCCAGTGTGGCTACTGCCAGCCCGGCCAGATCATGGCGGCGGTGGCCCTCCTGAAGCGGACGCGTGAGCCGTCGGACGCGGAGATCGACGCCATTGCGAATGTCTGCCGGTGCGGCACGTATGTCCGTATCCGCGAGGCGATCAAGGCTGCGGCGGCGCGGATGTGAGGTCCGGTGGCGGAGTCCGCCCGGGCGCCGTCACCGGGAGGGCTCGGCGGGCGGCGGGGTCGCCAGGCCGCGGAGGCGCTCCATTTCGCGGCGGTCGCGCTTCGTGGGACGGCCCGTGCCGCGGTCACGGATGCCGGCGGGCGCGACCGCCTCGCGGGGCGGCGGCGGGGGGCTGTTGTCGACGTAGCACTCCACGGCCACCGGAGCCCCGACCCGCTTGCGGATCACACGCTTCACCACGACCACCCGGTCCCGGCCCGCCTGCCGAAGCCGCACCTCGTCGCCGGCCTTCACGGTGTGCGCGGGCTTGACCCGGTCGCCGTTGACCCGGACATGGCCGCCACGGCAGGCCGTGGCGGCGGCGGAACGCGTTTTGGTCAGGCGTACGGACCAGATCCAGCTGTCGACCCGTACGGCGGCGGTTTCCGAGGCGTCCGAAGTCATGCCCCGACCTTAATGCGCCGCCGCACACCGCAGAAAGCGATGAGACGAAGCGATACGTACGGTGGACGTATGAGTGATTCCCGGCGCACCGTCGCCCTCGTCACCGGCGGCAACCGCGGCATCGGCCACGAGGTCTGCCGTCAGCTGGCGGGCCTCGGCCACACCGTGCTGCTCGCCGCCCGTTCCGCGGAGGCCGCCGAGAAGGCCGCCGCCGACATCGGCCCCGACACCTACCCGGTTCAGCTCGACGTGACGTCCGCGCAGGACATGGAGCGGGTCGCGGACGAGGTGAAGCGCAGGTTCGGGCGGCTCGACGCGCTCGTCAACAACGCGGCCATCACCTACGACACCTGGCAGCGCGCCGCCGACGCGGATCTGTCGGTCGTGCGTGAGGCCGCCGAGACCAATCTGTACGGGCCGTGGCGGCTCACCCAGACGCTGCTGCCGCTGCTGCGGGCCAGCCCGCGGGGCCGCGTGGTCAATGTGTCCAGCGGGGTCGCGTCCCTCGCGGACATGGGCACCGCACCCCCGGCCTACGCGACCACGAAGGTCGCGCTCAACGCCCTGACGCGGATGCTCGCCGCCGAGCTGCGGGCCGACGGCATCCTGGTCAACTCCGTCTGCCCTGGCTGGGTGGCCACGGACATGGGCGGCGCGGGCGGCCGCCCCGTCGCCGAGGGCGCGGCGGGTGTCGTCTGGGCGGCCACCCTGCCCGGCGGCGGTCCCACCGGGGGGTTCTTCCGCGACGGGGTGCGGGTGGAGTGGTGAGTGCGGGGGAGGGCCGGCTGGGGGCGGAGCGCCGTGGTGAGTGCGGCCTGTGACCTCGGTGCGCTCGACGCCGCTCTCTCCGAGTGCCGGGCCTGCCCGCGTCTCGTCTCCTGGCGGGAGGAGGTCGCGCGGACGAAGCGGGCCGCGTTCGCCGAGGAGACGTACTGGGGCAGGCCCGTGCCGGGGTTCGGGCCCGCCGACGCCGCGATGCTGGTGATCGGACTCGCGCCGGCCGCGCACGGCGGCAACCGGACCGGGCGGATGTTCACCGGTGACCGCTCGGGCGATGTGCTCTACGCCGCGCTGTACGACGTCGGGCTCGCCTCGCAGCCCACCGCCACCGGGCCAGGCGACGGTCTCGCGCTGCACGGTGTGCGCGTCACCGCACCGGTGCACTGCGCGCCTCCCGCCAACAAGCCGACGCCGCAGGAACGGGACAACTGCCGTCCCTGGCTGGTGGAGGAGCTGCGGCTGCTGAGCCCCACCGTGCGCTCGGCCGTCGTGCTCGGCGCCTTCGGCTGGCAGGCCGCCCTGCCCGCCTTCGCCGCGGCCGGCTGGGAGGTGCCGAGGCCGCGCCCCGCCTTCGGGCACGGCGCCCGCACCACCCTGCACGGCGAGCCGGGGCGGCTCGATCTCTTCGGCTGCTATCACGTCAGCCAGCGCAACACGTTCACGGGCCGGCTGACCCCCGCGATGCTCCGTGACGTGCTCACCGAGGCGGCCGCGGCGGCGGGCCTGCGCTGACGACGGGGGCGGACCGGGTCCGCTACGGCACCACGGCCGTCGCCGTGATCTCCACCAACTGCCCTTGATAGCCGAGCGTCGGCACCCCGAGCAGGGTGGAGGAGTGCGGGCCGGAGGAGCCGGTGGCGAGGCCCGAGGCCTCCACCACGTCCCATACCTCGGAGAGCGGGCCCGGCTCGTCGGCGACCACGTACACATCCGTGTAGACGACGTGCGCCAGGTCGCTGCCGATGCTCTTCAGCTGCTCCTCCAGGTTCGCCACGACCTGCTCGGCCTGGCGTACGTGGTCGCCGTCGCCCACGAGGTTCCCCTCGGCGTCGAGCGGTACCGAACCGGCGAGGAAGGCGAGCCGGGTCCCGGCCTCGACGACCGAGGCGTGGGTGTAAGTGGGCGGCGCGAAGAGGGTGGGGACGACGGTGCGCTTGATCACGGGGGGGGGCTCGCTTCCTGGGGGTGCCGGCAGGGGACTCCGCAGGGATCATGGACGTGGGCGCGGGCCGTCCGCACCTGAATTTCCCGGGAATGCCCGTCGGTTCCCGGGGAACACCCGCCAGGAATGTTCCACTCCGCCGGAAGGTTGCGCAGAGCATGAAGGCCATTGCATTGGACAAGTACGGATCCGCCGACGATCTGCGTGTCACCGACCTCCCCGAACCCAAGGTCGCACCCGATGAGGTGCTGATCCGGGTGAAGGCGGCCGGAGTGAACCCCGTCGACTGGAAGCTCGCCGCCGGAGGTCTCGACGCGATCGTGGGGAGCGGCTTCCCGCTGATCCCCGGCTGGGACGTCGCGGGTGTCGTGGAGCGCGGCGGCTTCGACGCCTCGGAGTTCGCCCCGGGCGACGAGGTCTACGGATATCTGCGCAAGGACTGGGCGCAGAACGGCACTTACGCGGAGCAGGTCTCGGCGAGCGTACGGATGCTCGCGAAGAAGCCCGCGTCCCTGAGCTGGGAGCAGGCCGCGGGTGTGCCGCTCGCGGGGCTCACCGCCCTGCAGTCGCTGCGCCGGATCGGGGTGGGCCGCGGCGACACGGTCCTGATCCACGCGGCCGCCGGCGGTGTCGGCTCGTTCGGTGTGCAGATCGCCGTCGCCGCGGGCGCCCGGGTCATCGGCACCGCGAGCGAGCGCAACCACGAGTTCCTGCGGTCCCTGGGCGCGGAGCCCGTGACGTACGGCGACGGGCTCGCCGAGCGGGTGCGGGAGCTGGCCCCTGAGGGCGTCGACGCCGTGCTCGACTACGTCGGCGGCGGCATCGTCGACGTATCGCTTCCGCTGCTCAAGCAGGCCACCGGGCCCGGCGGGCTGCTGCGGATCGCGTCCGTCGCCGACGGCGAGGTCGCGGACCGCGGCGGTCACTTCGTGTGGGTCAGGCCGGACGCACAGGGCCTGACCGAGCTGACCGCGCTCGCCGACGCCGGGAAGCTGACCGTGCATGTGGACCGTGCGCTCCCGCTCGACCAGGCGGCCGAGGCCTGGCGCCTGAACCAGGAGGGGCGTACCCGCGGAAAGATCGTGCTGACGGTCTAAACGGCTTGGGGGAAGTCCGGTGCGGTTCTTCGTGCCCCAAAGGGGCGCGGGGAACTGCGCGACCGGCCACGACGCACCCGCAGGTGTCATACCGGACTTCCCGCGGAGCACTTAGGTGGCTCTCGCACCGTCGGCCCGCCCTCCGGCCGTCCCCGGGCAGGCGCGGAGCCGCTCGCGTTCCGCCCATCGCACCGCCGGGGCCACCGCGAGCCCCGCCGCCAGGAACAGGCCGCCGAGGATCAGCCAGCCCGCGGTACCGAGGCCGAGCAGCAGCGTGGTCAGCAGGAGCGGTCCGAGCATCCGGGCGATCTGCGGGCCCATCCCGAAGAAGCCCTGGTACTGGCCCTGTTGGTGCTCGGGGGCGAGCCCGAAGCCGAGTTCCCAGGCGCCCGCGCCCTGGGCCATCTCGCCGTACACCTGCACCCCGGCCGCCACGAGCAGCACCGCCACCGCCGCGACCGCCCCGATCCGGCCGCCGGTCGTCGCGTACAGGACGCACGCGGCGAGCATCAGCAGGCCCGCGCGGCCGATCGCCCGGGACGCGCCCCGGATATCGGTGACCTCGCGGGCGACCCGCACCTGGAACACCACCACGCTCAGCATGTTGACGACGAGCAGCGTCGCGGCCATCGGCTTGGGTGCGTCGGTGCGCTCCACGATCCACAGCGGCAGGCCGAGGCTGAGCAGCGGCATGTTCAGGTAGAGGACCGCGTTGAGCAGGGTGACCAGGGCGTAGGGCCGGTCGCGGAGCACCGCGAGCCGGGGCTCGCCCGCCGTCCGCACCACGGGGGACGGCGCCACTTCCGGCACCCGGCACAGGACGAGCGCGGCCGCGGCGAAGCTCGCCGCGTCCAGGGCGAACACCGTCAGATAGGCCGCCTCGCTGTCCAGGCCGAGAGCCACCGCCCCGAGTCCGGCACCGACGGCGAGGCCGGCGTTGAGCGTGGACTGCAGCTGGGCCCGCACCCGGGTGCGCTCACCGGCGGGCACCAGACCGGCGAGGAGCGCCTGCCTGGCCGAGGTCAGTCCGCTCTGGCAGCAGGTGTAGACGCACACGACCAGGAGGAACAGCGGGAAGGACCGGACGACGAGAAACGCGGCGAGCGCGGTGGCGGTCACCACCGCGAGCAGCACGGCGGTGCGCCGAGGGCCCCAGCGGTCGGCGGCATACCCGAGCGGCACCCCGGCCAGCATGCCGAGTCCCCAGCCCAGGGTGAGGGCGAGCCCGACCCGGGTCGGGGACAGGCCGACGACCTGAGTGAAGAACAGCGCCGAAGTGGCGTAGAAGGCGCCGTCACCAAGGGAGTTGGCGAGCTGCGCGAGAGCCAGGACGCGGGGCGGCCCTGGGGCCGGGAGGATACGGGGCATGGGCCCATTCAAACCGCGGGAATGGGCCGGCAGAAGTGACAATCCAAGGGCTTGGGATTGGGCCAATCACCGGACCGTCCGGTACGGATGGCCCGGTGTGCGGCCTACTCGTCCGGCATCCAGTTGCCGTGGAAGCCGACCGGGACCCGGGCCGGCAGATGCACCGCGGCCACCGGCTCGCCCGAGATGTCCTGGGCGGAAAGGATCAGCAGGTCCGTGGCACCGCGCACCGGGTCGAAGGAGTACGCGAACAGCCAGCCGTCGTCCTCGGCGGCGTCCGGCCCGCCCGGCTCCGCCGGTACGAAGGCGGCCTCGCCGACATCGCCGTCCGGGTGCACGCGGTGCACTTCGCTGGTGCCCCGCTCCAGGTCGAACTTGACGATGCCCAGGCCCATTTGGCCCACGGGCGGGCCGCCCGCCGTCGCCTCGGTGACATGCCGCGCCGCGCGGGTGTCGCCGTAGCCGTCCGTCGGCTGCTGCACGCCGTAGCCGTAGCGGTGCCTGGCCGTGGTGCGCCGCGGATCGATGCGGGGGAACTCCACCGGCCGCTCGTCCAGGCCCTCTTGGCGCACCCGGCCCGCGTTCACATCCACCGTCCAGCGCTCCAGGCGCGGCGGGCACTCGTCAGGACCGTGCCGGCCGTCGGCGAACATCCGGTCGTAGCGCACGAGATGGATGACCAGGCGCAGACCGCCGTCCGGTGTCCGCTCCTCGAACGCGCTCATCGGGTGGAAGACGAAGCAGGGGTCGATGTCGATCCAGCGGATGCCGCCGGCACCGGTGTCCGTCGCGCGCGGGAGCAGGCCGATCCTGGCCTGCTTCTCCGGCTGCCAGGCGTACGGCAGGCCCGCGCCCGCGATCGCGGCGTCCATGCTGAAGCCCACCGGCAGGTCGTAGAGGACGACATAGGACTCGGTGAGCGAGAAGTCGTGCATCATCGGGCTGCCCTCGACCGGCACGTCCACCCGCCGCTTGATGCGTCCGTCGGTCCCGGCGACCAGATACTCGACGTAGGGGTACGCCCAGCAGTACGCGACCGCGTGCAGATCGCCGCTCGCCGGGTCGACGAGGGTGTGCGCGGCGAAGCCGCCCGGCAGGGTGCCCTGGAAGTCGTAGGGGCCCAGGGTGCCGAGTTCCTCGTCGAGTTCGTACGGGAGGGCGCCGCCCTCGACCGTGGCGAGGATGCGGCCGCCGAAGCGCAGGACGTGAGTGTTGGGCGCGAAGTCCATGTCCTGGTGGCGCGGGCCGCGCAGCTGCTTCTCGCCGAGCTGCCCGGCCACGGAGTCGCTGCGCACCCAGCGGTTGCGGTACCACTCGGCCCGGCCGTCGCGCAGGCGCACCCCGTGCACCATGCCGGGGCCCGTGAACCAGTGGTACGCCGCGGGGTCGTCGACGCCCAGCGGATTGGGGCCGTTGCGCAGATAGCGGCCGTTCAGGCCGTCCGGGATACGTCCCGTCACCGGCAGGCCGAAGGCGGTGACCTCGTCGCGCACGGGGGCGAAGAGACCGGTGAGGTAGGGGTTGGAGGGGCGGTCGTCGTCCGTCATGACGGGTCTCCTCGGTCGGGATCGGCAGCCGACAACGAAGCGCCCCTCCAACGTACCTGCGCGGGCCGGTTCCGTACCCTTGGCCGCTACGGCCCGACGCGGATACTCCTGCGGCCGCTCCGCGCCGCTACTCCTTTGCGGGCTTGGGGAGTTCACATCCCGGAGCGCTCAGGTCGATCTTGTTGCCGACGCCCACGCAGGGCACGATCTGATACGTCTGCTGCGCGTAGTTGATGCCCTGGCGCACGGTCACCTTGCCGCTCTCGTCGACCTCGCAGGGGTTGTTGACCGTGCACTCCTCGCCGCTCTCGTTGCCGGTGTTGTTCACGGCGACGACCTTGCCGGTGGCGTCGTCCACGACGGGTGAACCCGAGGTGCCGCCGATGGTCTTGCAGGCGTCGGTGTAGCGGACCGAGTCCTTCCAGGTCCAGTCGCCCTCCTTGAGGCGGTACGCGAAGCCGTCGATGCTGCAGCTGTACGTCTTCTTCCAGTAGCCGGAGACCACGGTGATGGCCTTGCCCTGAGTGGGGCGGGCGGCGTCGAGCTCCAGGGCCTTGATGCCGTACGAGCTCTCTATCTGCTCGTAGGTGCTGGTGAGTTCGTACAGTGACACGTCGGTGTCGGTCATCGTGCCGTAGGCGACCTTGCTCGCCTTGAGGGTGGCGGCCTCGTTGCCGGAGGCGTCCAGGAGGTCGAAGGTGCGGCTGGACGGCTGGTCGACGATCACTTCGCCGGGGCCGGGGAAACCGCCCTCCAGGCAGTGCCCGTTCGACATCACGAGCGCCGGGTCCTGCGGCTGCGAGTCGGGCATCCGGACGACCGACCCGGAACAGTTGCTGAGCGCCACGGTGCCGGCGAAGTCGACGGCCTTGGGCTTCGCCCTGCCGTTGAGCGCGCTGTCGAGGCCCTTCGTGAGGCCGGTCATGAGGCCGGTCCCGGTGTCCGCCTTGAGGTCCGCCTCGGCAGTGGCGCTCTTGCCCGGTGCCGCGTCCGTGTCGTGGGCCACGGCGGGCGCGGCTCCCGCCGCCGCGAGCAGGAGCCCGGCCGCGAACGCGCCGATGAGAGGTTGCTTCATGTGGGGGTCCCCTCTGCCGCCGGGGGCCTGGCTGCCCCCGGCTTTGTCATGCGCATTCTTATGGGGTGGAGTGTGTGCGGACAACAGGGCGCGGCTATCGGACAGTTGGGGGAGCGGTGGAGATCGGTGATCTGACGGCTGCGGAGGTGCGGGTGTGGGAGGCGTTCGCACGGGGCGAGACGGTTGACCTGGGCGGCGACGCGGTACGTGGCGAGGTGCTGCGGGAACTGCTGCTCGGCGACCACCGGCGCCAGGGGGAGGTGGCCGCGCTGCGGGTCACCGCCGCCCGCGTCACCGGGCGCCTCGATCTGCAGTACGCCACCGTCGACAGCCCCGTGCACCTGTGGGCCTGCGTCTTCGACAACGTGCTCGACCTGTACGGCGCCCAGACGCGCCAGCTGAGCCTGGGGGAGTCGCGACTGCCGGGCCTGCACGCGATCGGTCTGCGGGTCGACGGCACGCTGCGCATGACCCGCTGCCGGGTCACCGGACCCGTCCGGCTCGCCGCCGCCCGGATCGCCGGCGCCGTCTTCCTGGACGACGCCCGCCTCGGGGACGCGGCGGATCCCGCGGACGAGCCGGCGCGTGCGGACGAGTCGGTCCTGCAGCTCAACCGGATCACCGTCGAGGACAGCCTGTCCGCGCGCCGGATGACGGTCCACGGCAAGGTCCGCCTCGACGCGGCCGTGGTGGGCGCGAGCCTCAACCTCGACGACGCCGAGCTCCACAACCCCGGCGACACCGCCCTGCAGGCCCCCACCCTCAGCGTCGGCTCCGACTTCAACGCCATGCGCCTGACCGCCCATGGCCGGGTCAATCTGCGCGGCGTCCGTATCCCGGGCCACCTCAACCTCGGCCGTGCCCGCCTCTCCAACCCCGGCCACATGGCGCTGCGCCTGAGCGGTGCGGTCGTGGGCGAACTCCTGCTGCGCGGCGCCGAACCCATCCGCGGCGAAGTGACGCTGCGCCGCAGCCAGATCGACTTCATCTACCTCGCCCCCGAGGCCGCGCCGCCGACGGTCTGGCTCGAAGGCCTCACATACACCACGCTCGCCCCGCACGAACCCGCCGAGCGCCGCCTCCCCCTCCTGGAACGCGAGAAGCACGGCTACGTCCCGCACGCCTACGAACAACTCACCGCCGCCTACCGGCGCATGGGCGACGACGCCGCGGCCCGTACCGTGCAGCTCGCCAAACAGCGCCGGCACCGCGGCACCCTGCCCGCGTACGCCAGGGCCTGGGGGCATCTGCAGGACGCGACCGTGGGCTACGGATTCCGGCCGGTGCGGGCCGCCGCCTGGCTCGTGTCGCTGCTCCTCATCGGCTCGGTCACGTTCGGGCTGCACGAGCCGCGGGCCCTCAAGCCGGACGAGGCCCCGGCGTTCAACGCGCTCGCGTACACCCTCGACCTGCTGCTGCCGATCATCGACTTCGGGCAGGAGAAGGCGTACACACCGGACGGCGCCGCGCAGTGGCTCGCGTACGGACTCATCGTCACCGGCTGGGTACTCGCCACGGCCATCGCCGCGGGTGTCACCCGGACGATCAGCCGTCAGTGACGGGCCCATGGACGCCCCGCGGAGGATGATCCGGACATGAGCGAAGGCGAGCCCCTGCCCGGCACCCTGCGGACCAAGAGCGCCGCGGGCCGCTGGGTGCTCCTGACCACCGTGCTCGGATCCGGCATGGCGCTGCTCGACTCGACGGTCGTGAACGTGGCCCTGCGCCGTATCGGCGCGGATCTCGACGCCGACCTCGCGGCCCTGCAGTGGACCGTCAACGCGTACATGCTCACGCTCGCGGGCCTGATCCTGCTCGGCGGTGCGCTGGGCGACCGGTTCGGCCGCCGCAAGGTCTTCGTGACCGGCGTCGTCTGGTTCGCGGCCGCCTCGCTGCTGTGCGGACTCGCCCCGAACGCCGGGGTCCTCATCGCCGCCCGCGCCCTGCAGGGAGTCGGCGGCGCGCTGCTCACACCCGGCTCCCTCGCCCTGATCCAGGCCTCCTTCCACCCCGACGACCGGGCCAAGGCGGTCGGCGTGTGGTCGGGCCTCGGCGGCGTCGGCGCCGCCGTCGGCCCCTTCCTCGGCGGCTGGCTCGTGGACGGGCCCGGCTGGCGCTGGGTGTTCCTGCTCAACGTGCCGCTCGCCGCGGTGTGCGTACCCGTGGCCCTGCGGCACGTACCGGAATCCTCGGCATCCTCCGGGGCCGCGGTGGGCGCGGTGGGCCATGACGGTGCCGATGGGACGGTCGGCGCGGTGGGCCATGAGGGTGCCGATGGGACGGTCGGCGCGGCGGGCCATGAGCGCAAGCCCTTCGACGTCCTCGGCGCGGTGCTCGGCGCGCTCACCCTCGCCCTGCTGACCTACGCCCTGATCGCCGCGCCCGACGGCGCCTCGTCGCCCGCGGTCATCGGCGCCGCGGCCGCGGGCCTGGCCCTCGGGGTGTTCTTCGTCCACGTCGAACGCCGGCGTCCCGACCCGATGCTGCCGCCGTCCCTGTTCACGGCCCGCGAGTTCACCGCCGTCAACGTCGTCACCCTGTGCGTCTACGGCGCGTTCGGCGGCTTCTTCTTCCTCTCCGCCCTCCAACTCCAGGTCGTGGCGGGCTACTCGGCGCTCGCCGCGGGCACCGCGCTGCTGCCCACCACCGTCCTGATGCTGTTCCTGTCCGCCCGCTCGGGGGAGCTTGCCCAGCGCATCGGGCCCCGGCTCCCGCTCACCGTCGGCCCGTTGCTGTGCGCGGCGGGCATGCTCCTGATGCTGCGCGTGGACGGCGCGCACACGTCGTACGCCGCCGACGTGCTGCCCGCCGTCTCGGTGCTCGGCCTGGGCATGGTGACTCTGGTCGCCCCGCTCACCGCCACCGTCCTCGCCTCCGTCGACACCGCACGTGCGGGCCTGGCCAGCGGCGTGAACAACGCGGCCGCCCGCGCCGCGGGCCTGATCACGGTGGCCGCGCTGCCGCTGCTCGTCGGCATGGGCCCCGAGGCGTACCGCTCCGCCGACGAGTTCGGCGCCGCGTTCCGGCGCGCCATGCCGCTGTGCGCCGGGCTGCTCGCCCTGGGCGCGGTGATCGCGTGGCTGACGGTGCGCGGCCCCGGGACGGAGCCGCCCGAGGACCGCCGACCCGAGTGCCACAGCCACTGCGCGGTGGCGGCACCGCCGCTGGAGGCACCGCCGTCGGAGGCGCCGGACGCCTCGTCCGAAGAGGACAGGTAGGCGCGCGCTCCGAGGTGGCCGGGGCGGGGGCCGCCGCGCGTCAGCGGTCGCCTTCCAGGAGCCCCTGGTCGGCCTGCCGGAAGGTCCACCGGCCGGTCCCGGCGTCGTACCGGAAGAGCCAGACCAGGTCGAAGCGGTCCGATGGCCAGCGTCGCGGCGGCGCTGCGGGACCGGCGTCCCTGGCGCCCAACGCCCGTACGAGGGACGGGATATGACTGTGCTGCCAGCAGATGAGGACCGGTGACGCGGCCCCGGCGAGGACGGCCTCGGCGAGTGCGCGCTCCTGCGTCTTGCCGCAGTCGGTGCGTACGGGCAGACCCAGCTGCTCGGCGAGCGGCGTGACGGTCTGCGCGAGTCTGCGCGCACCGCCCGCGGGCCCTCTGCCGGCCGCGTAGACGGCGGCGGGCAGGGGCAGCGTCCGGTCGTCGGTGCCCTCGCCGTCGCTGCCGTTCTCGCCGTCGCTGCCGCCACCGCCGTCGTCGGCGGGGGCGAAGAGGCCCGGGAGCTTGCGCGCCCGGTCCCAGCCGCGGGCGGTCAGCGACTTCTTGTCCGGATTCAACCGCTCGTCCACGCCCGGGTGTTCGGCATCGGGCTTCTCGCCGTGCCGGATCACCATGACGGTCAGATCGCCGACGGGCTTCGGTACAAGTCGCACAAAGGGGATGTTAGGCGCGTAAAGGGTGTGACCGAGCAATGCGCGCGGGGGGCGCGGGGAGTACGGAGAAAAGTAGTTGACCTCTTGACCGTGGCCAGACAACCGCTATGGTCTAGCCCAAGGTCTAGACCAGGAATGAGCGTGAACTCCCTGTACCGGCCGCCTGGTTGGCGCGCCCTGGTGCCGTGCGGGGAAGCGCACTTTCACGCTCCTTCACCTCCCCCCACCGAGTGGAGCCGTCGCGTGACCCCCACGAGCAGCGGCGGCTCTTTGCAGTGAAGGAGTAGTCATGCACAAGAACCGCAAGCTCGCCGTCGCCGTCGGCGCGGGCATCGCTCCCCTCATCGCCCTGACCCTGTCCACCGGCTCGGCCAGCGCACACGGCTACGTCAACTCACCGGCGAGCCGCCAGGCCCAGTGCGCCCAGGGCACCGTCTCCTGCGGTGACATCACCTATGAACCGCAGAGCGTCGAGGGCCCGAAGGGGCTCAAGAGCTGCAGCGCGGGGATCTCGCGCTTCGCCGAGCTCGACGACGACAGCAAGGGCTGGGTCGCCACTCCGGTGGGCAAATCCCAGGCCTTCACCTGGACCCTGACCGCCGCGCACGCCACCAGCACGTGGGAGTACTACGTCGGCGGCAACAAGGTCGCGGAGTTCGACGACGGCGGTGCCCAGCCGGGCTCCACGGTCACGCACCAGGTCGACTTCGGTGGCGCGAGCGGCAAGCAGAAGGTGCTCGCGGTGTGGAACATCGCCGACACGGCGAACGCCTTCTATGCCTGCATCGACGTGAACATCGGCTGAGCGCGGCGTAGTCACCCGCGCCCCTCTGGGGTGCGCCGGACCGCGCCGGACCTGACACCAGTGAGCCCTGCCGGGCACCACCCGGCAGGGCTCACTGGTGCTGCTCCGGTTCCGGCGCCGGGGCCTGTTTCCCCCGTACCCCCCGTGCCCCCGTACCCCGGCGCCGGGGTTCCGCAGCCCCCCGCTGTTCCCGGCCCTGGGTCCTACGGCCCGGCCGGGACGACTCTGAGGTGGGGCGCGGCGGGGCGCCGCCCGGTGGTGCCGTGCGGGCGCGCGGACGGGGCCTCGCGCTGCTGCGGGACCGACGGAGCCGTGCTCTGCGCGTGCAGGACCAGCGTCATCCGGGTGAGTCCGAGGCTCTGCAGGGTCGAGGGGGTCTCCGTCACCACCCGGCACGTGGTGCGCCCCCACGGCGGGTCGGGGTGGTGCAGCGGGCGTACCGCCCCGTCGTGGTCGAGGGCGCGCGCGCCGACCAGGCGCATCCAGCGGGGCAGGCCCTGCTGGTAGGCGGCGTTCATCAGCGCGTCGTCCGCGATGTGCCGGCGGATGTCCTGCAGCGTGGCGTCCTGCGCATGCGTCTCGAGCGCCGCGGAGAACTGTGCGAGCAGCGGTAGACACCAGCTCGTCTCGTGCTCCCGCAGGACATCGGCCGCGTCCGGGTGGAAGAGCACGAAGCGCAGGAAGTTCTGGCCGGGCATCGCGGTGGGGTGCGGTCCTGCCTCGCGGAACAGCGTCTCGTAGCCCCGGTTCGCCGCCGTCACGTTCCAGCTGTGGTCGATCAGAAGTGAGGGGTGCGGTGTGGCGTCCATCATCGCGGCGTAGTCACGCAGGTAGGAGCGCTTCTCGAACTCCCGCTCAGGGGAGGCGGGTTGTGAGGAGAGGGCGTTGCCGGGCCGGGTCTGTGCGGGACCGGGCAGTCCTGCTGCGGGGTCATTCGTCATCGAGATCATTCGCCATCGAGACGCTGTCCCTCCCGTGGTGAGACCGTGCTCAACTGCTGCTTGCAGAGCGCTGGTTCAGCAGTGCTCCGCTGCCGTGCCGCTGTGCTCCGTCGGCGGTGTTTTGTTGAAGGTGATACTCCTGGCCCCGCACTGTACGTGTCAATGATCGTGGCATTTCCTGGTCCTGAGCGAACGCTTTGCGCCACAGCTGTGGCAAGGTCTGGCTGCGATTCGACGGAACGGCTAGCCTCCGGGCAGCCCCAGGTGTTGTCTGGAACCGGAACGTCCTGGGGTGTGCCCAGGTGTGGTGCACCATGTGCCGCAGGTGTCGGGGGAGACGGTGGCAGCAAACGGGGTGCGACACCTGCAGACAGCTGTAGCTGAACGACAGTTGACCGAATTCGATCCACTCGATGTAGGAGATCCGCCGGTGGCTGATGACTTCACGGGTCCGGGCCGGGCGGCTGCCGGCCCGCTGGCCGCGGTCGTCGCCCGTGTCGCCGAACTCGCCGACCGGGTCGGTGTGAGTCGTGACGAGGCGTTCCACCTGCCGCGCCTGTCCGCGGAATCCGGGGTCCCCGTCGCCGTGATCAAGGACCTGCTCGAAGGGCGGCCGGCCGGCGAGCCCGATCTGCAGGCCCGCTTCCTGCAGCGGTTCGCGCTGCTGCGCAAGACCCGCCTGAAGCCGGACGGACGCCGCTTCACACAGCAGGAGATCGCCGACGGGGCGCGGATGTCGCGCCAGCAGGCCGGCGCGCTGATCAACGGCGACCGGCGGCCGACCATGGAACACTGCGCCGCCATCCAGCGCTTCTTCCAGGTGCACGCCGGCTTCCTCACCGCGGAGGACGCCGACGCGCTCGCCGGCGCCCTCCAGCGCATCGAACAGGAGCTTCAGCTCAGGCGCTCCGAGGAGGCCGAACCCGAGCCGGCCGCCGTGCCCGAGGGTCCGGGCGAGATGCCCGAGGACCCGCTGGAGCGGCTGCTGCAGGACCACGGCGTACGCGGGATCGCCTGGCGGGCCGCCCAACTGCCCACGGACAAACACCGGGACAAGGTCACCGAGTGGCTCGACATGCTGCTCGAGAACGTGAAGCGGTCGGAGTCGTGATGGCGTGCCGGGGTGTCAGGTGATGGACGGTGTTTCGCGGTCTTCCATGACGGACGGCCTCCGGCCGTACCGGGGGCCGGGGAACGCGGCGGCAACGGCGACAGAGGCACAGGGAGAACGGTGGGCATAGGCAGGGACATGCGTCGGCTCTGCGGCGAGTTGGTCGCCGGGATCGAGCTTCCCGCGCCGGCCGAGCCCAGAGATCTGCACGACGCGCTGTGCGGCGTCATGAGCAGCCGCAGGGGCCGGCCGGTCCGGCACCGCACGGCCGCGTTCCCGCCCAGGACGGCGAGCGGGCTCTGGCTCGACATGGCGGACCAGGATCTGATCGTGATCGAGGAGCAGACCGCGCCCGATCACCAACTGGTCATCCTGGGCCACGAGTTGTGGCACATGGAAGCCGGTCACTGCACCCACCACGTCACGGGCGCCGGAGTCGCCGCTCGGCTCCTTTCCGACGACGCCGATCTGCAGGCCACCGTCCAGCGCGTGGCCGCGCGCACCCACTTCGACCAGGCCGACGAGAACGACGCCGAGAGCTTCGGGCTGCTGCTCGCCAGCAAGTGCCGCCCCTGGCTCGCGGGCGGCGCGGTGGGGCGCGGGGCGCCGGGCCGGGACGCCGTCGCCGGCCGGATCGAGGCCTCACTCGGCTACCGGGGACCGCAGGGCCCGCACGGACCGCCGCCGGCACCGCAGAGCTGAGCCGGCGTGAACAGCCTCGGCTTCTATCTGCCGGCGGCGCTGCTCGCCACCGCGCTCGCCGTCAAGTTCCCGGCGATGCTGCAGGACTGGCACGATCCGCTGCTGCGGTCCGCCTGCTGGCTGCTCTTCGTCGGCGGCACGGTGTTCTTCTTCGCCGCCCCGCCGACGATCTCGACGGTCAACCGGATCACCGGCGTCCCCAACTTCTCGGCTCCGCTCACGTACTGCGTCCTGTCCGCCTTCAGCGCGTCCTGCGTGCTCCTGATCGTCAACTGGCGCGGCGGGCCACCGGAACGCACCCGCCGGGCCTCGCACTGGTGCATCGGCAGCTACATCACCGTCATCGTGGCCATCGCCGTGCTCTTCTCCCTCGGCGACGCCCCCGTGGAGCGCCTGCGCGACCTGGACACGTACTACGCGAACACGCCTTTCATCCGCGAAATGATCGTGGTCTACCTGCTTGCGCACTCGGCGGCCGGTGTCGTGGTGACCGTGCTGTGCTGGCGCTGGCAGCGCGAAGTGCACGGCTGGCTGCGGGCGGGCCTGGCCTCCATCGTGACCGGCTATCTGCTCGACCTCTGCTACGACGTGTGCAAGATGGCGGCCGTGGGCGCGCGTTGGGCGGGCCACGACTGGGACTACCTGAGCACCTATGTGGCGCCGCCGTTCGCCGCCGCGGCGGCGATCTTCGTGGCCGCCGGGTTCATCCTGCCGCTCACCGGCCAGCGGCTCTCCGAGAACCTGCGGGAGCGGGCCGCGTACCGCCAGCTCGGCCCGCTGTGGAAGGAACTGCGCCGCGTCGCCCCGCACCCGGCGAGCTCCATCCGGCTGCCCTGGTGGGCGCCGGTGGGACTGCGCCTCACCCAGCGCGAGGCCGATATCCACGACGGGCTGCTCACCCTCAAGCCGTATGTGGACCGCTCCGTGCGCACCCTCGCCCACGACGCGGCGACCGAGGCGGGAGCGGATCCCGAGGAGGCGGCCGCGGTCGCCGAGGCCGCGGTCCTCACAGCGGCCATCGCGGCCCGCACGGACGACCCGGACGGCGAACGCCCGCCCCCCTCCCCGCCCTGGGACGAACCGCCCCCCGACCTCGTCCGCGTCTCCCGGGCTCTGCGCCACTCCCCAGTGGTCGAAGCGATCCGCAGAACATCCCCGAAACCGGAAACCGGCGCCCACGAGTCCATCTGGTAGCGGCAGTTCAGAAGTCGACCTTCACATGGTCGTCGAGGCGGGCGACCGACTCCTGGCCGTAGGCGTGGACGTAGGCCTTGCGGATGGCTTCGAGCTGCGGGTCGCGCTCGGTGGCCTCCGTGGCGGGGTACAGCAGGATCAGCTCGTACGAACGCTCCCGCTCTATGCGGCCGTTCGCGTCCCGCCACTGGCCGCGGCCGTCCTGGACGGTGAGGCCGTCAGGGAAGCGCGGTGTCACCTCGCGGTCGATGAACCGCATGAACTGCTTGTCGGTGACGTCCGGTCCACCGTCCGGCCGCTCCGTGCCGAAGAACAGCCGGGTCTCCAGATACTTGTCGGCAGGCGCCGACGCCGCCTGCGGGCGTTCGCCGTCCAGCGAGGCGTACGCGGCCGGCGCGCCCACCGTGAGCACGGTCAACGCGGCCGCGGCGACGGCGAGTCGGGGGCGGGAGAGGGCGGTACGACGCACGGCGGTACGAGACAGGGTGCTGCGCGGGATGGCGGTGCGGGGCATGGGTCCGTCCCTTGGTCGGAGGGCGGTGGCGGTGCCCTGGCGCTGCGGGGGCGCTACGGGCGTCGCTCACTATCGCAAGGACCCGCTCCCGCCGCGGCCGTACGCGGTGAATCCGGCCGGAACCCGCTGCCGTTGACCGTCCTCGTGGCCGACGCGCCGCCGGGGGCCGACGCACCGCCGACTCCTCCGCGCCGCCGGTCCCCCCTCTCACCGTCGGCCCTCCGCGCCGCCGGTGCCCTCACACGTCGGCGTCGATCCAGACCGGCGCGTGGTCGGAGCCCCGGGCGTCCCGGCGCGCGGCCGGGTCCTCGCCGACCGACGGCAGCTCCGGCGCCCCGGCCGCGTCGGGCAGACCCGTGCCCGCCGCGCGCGTCAGGCGCAGCGCCTCGTGGCTCACCAGGATGTGGTCGATCAGCTCACGGCGGCCCGCGTGGATACGGGAGTAGCGCCGGTCCGCGGGTATGCGGGGCGCGATGTTCCACAGCCGCAGGTCGTCGCCCTTGTCGGGCCTGTCGTGACCAGGGGTGCCGATCTCGGAGCCCGGCGGGCCCTGCAGGATCTGTGTCGTGGCCGCCGTCACCTCGTCGTTGAGGTCACCGAGCACGACGAGCCGGTCGCTCTTCCCGCCGCGGTGCCGCAGGAAGTCATCGGCCACGGCGCGCACCGTGGCGGCCTCGGCGGCCCGCCGGTTCAGGGCGTACGCCGCGTACCGCGCCCGCTCGCCCTCGTCCCGCGGCGTGAACCGCCCGCCCGGGTAGGAGAGCAGCTTCGACTTGAGATGGCAGACCGCGACCGTGACCCAGTGGCCGCGGGTGAGCCAGCTCGCAAGGAGCACCCCACGCCCCATCCGGTCGGCCCGCCGCCCCGCGTCATTGCTCTGCACCGGCAGGAGCGGCTCGGGGAAGGCGGCCGTGTCCGTGCCCTCGCTGAGAGCGATCCGGCTGAGGAAGCCCACCCGGATGCCCCGGTCGTCGGGGAACCGGGAGAGCAGCGTGTGCCACTGGCCGTCGAGCATCCCGGCCAGATCGTCCAGGGCCTCGGGGTCACCGACCTCCTGGACACCGAGGATGCTCGGCCGGAGCGCGTCGATCGTGGCGGCCAGGGAGGCCAGCTTCGCTTCGTACGCCGCCTTGTCGGTGGGGCCGAAGGGGCCGCCCGGGCGATAGAGGTTCTCCAGGTTCCAAGTACCGATGATCATGGCGGGCTCCGTCCTCCGCGACGGTGTGGAGCGCCAGAGTGCCAGCCCGGTGGCGGCCCGGACAGGGATCCGGGATGCGCACTCCCGCTACCTTGGCGGCATGACCGCGACTGATGCGTACGGCCCCGCCGATCTCATCATCTCCGGGTGCGCCGCCCTCCTGCACGACGATCAAGGCCGGATCGGCTTCGCCGAGGACCGTGCCGTCGTCGTGCGCGCGGGTGCCATCACCGCCGTGACGGACAGCGCCGCCGCCGCGGCACTGCCCGCGGCCGAGCGCATCGACGCCGCCGGGCAGCTCGCCATGCCGGGACTGATCAACTGCCATACGCACAGCCCGATGGTGGCGCTGCGCGGTATCGCCGAGGACCTTCCGGTCGAGCAGTGGTTCAACGACTGGATCTGGCCCATCGAGTCCAATCTGACCGCCCGCGACGTGCGGCTCGGCGCCCGGCTCGCCTGCGCCGAGATGATCCGCGCCGGTGTCACCTGCTTCGCCGACCACTACTTCGCGATGGACGAGGTCGCCGCCGTCGTCACCGAGTGCGGACTGCGCGCGAATCTCGGCGCGGCCTACTTCTCCAGCCAGGGGGAGGAGGGCAGGGCCCGCTCCCTCGACTTCGCGCTGCGCCACCGGGGCACCGCCGACGGCCGGATCAGCACGTGTCTCGCACCGCACGCCCCGTACACCGTCGACGACACCGATCTCGCCGCCACCGCCCGGCTCGCCCGCGAGCACGGTCTGCCGGTGCACATCCACGCGGCCGAGAACCGCGAGCAGACCGAGAGCAGCCTGGCCCGCACCGGCCGTACCCCCATCGAGACCCTGGACCGCGCGGGCCTGTTCGACGACGGCATCGAGCTGCTGATCGCGCACGGTACGGGCATCGTCGAGCGTGATCTGGAGGTGCTGCGCCGGGCCCGTGCCCGGATCGCCGTGGCCAGCGCGCCCAAGGGCTATCTGAAGTTCGCCTGGGACACCACACCCGTGCGCGCACTCGCCGAACTGGGTATCCCCGTCGGCCTCGCCACCGACGGCGCCGCCTCCAACAACACCCTCGACGTCTGGGAGTCCATGGCCCTGACGGCGCTCGTGCAGAAGCAGACCGAGGGCGACCCGGCCTGGCTCACCGCGCGGCAGGCCCTGCACCACGCCACCGTGCAGAGCGCCCGCGCGGTCGGTCTCGGCGACAGTGCCGGTGCGCTCGCACCCGGCCGCCGCGCCGATCTGATCCTGGTGGACCTGAGCGGCCCGCACACCCAGCCGGTGCACGATCTGGCCGCCACCCTTGTGCACAGTGCCCGCTCCGCCGATGTCACCACCACGATCGTCGACGGCCGGGTCCTGATGCGCGACCGGCGGCTCCTCACGCTCGACGTGCCGCAGACCGTGGCCGAACTGGGGGAGCGGCTCCCGGAGTTGACGCGCCGGGCGCACGGGCGGCGCATTCAGGACTATCGGGCCTGAAGTGGCTAATTTGGTCCCTGTGAACCGTACTCACCGCTCAGCGGCCGTCATCCTTTGTCTCCTCACCGGACTCGGCAGCCTCGGCGCCGCCGCGCCGGGGGCCGACTCCGCCCCTCACCCCGCTCCTCACCCCGCCCCTCTCCGGGCCCCCGAGCCCGCGCTGACCGCCACCGCGGACCGGGCGGACGTCACCCAGTGGCAGGAGTTCAAGATCTCCGGCTCGGCCCACGGCATCAAGCCCGGCACGCCTCTCGCCCTGGAGCAGAAGACCACCGTCACCCCCGATGGCCAGGGGACTTCCGCCGAGGACCGGACCGCGCTCACCCGCTGGAGCGCACTGCCCGCGAGCGTCAAGACGCGTACGAACGGCACGTACGCCATGCGCGTCAAGCTCGGCCGCACCGGCGTGAACGAGCTGCGCATCACCGGCGGCGGCGCCGCGTCCCCCGTCGTCACGGTCACCGTGCGGCCCGCGCCGTGTGCCGCCGCCGAGACCGCCCCCGAGACCGCCCCCGAGACCGGTACCGACGCCGCCGAGCGTCCCGGATCGGAATCGACGAGGTGTCAGTAGCGTCACATCCCGCACCCGTACCACCCCCGAATGCGTCTTAATAACCGGGTACAAGGTCGACAACGGGGGTGCCCCATGAACAAGTGCGGCGGACGTGTCGTGCTCCAGCAGTTCCCGGCGGGCGGGCCGCGAGGCTCCTGGCCCGCGGAGGAGTTCGCTCAGGCCAGACGGCTTGAGGGCCAGCAGGCCGAAGTCGTGATGGATCTGCTCGCCGATGCCTTCCTGGTCGTCGTGCCGGGGTCCGAGGGCGGCGACTGAACGGCCGGCGGCCGGGCCGACCGGTCAACTGCCTTTAGTGGGGTGCCCGTTGCGCGAAGGCTGCGCGGGCACCCCTTTCGCGGGCATCTCCTTCGCGGGCACCCCTTTCGCGGGCGCTTCCCGCCCCGGCGCTTCCCGCCCCGGCACTTCCCGCCCCGGCGCTCCTCGTCCCGGCGCCCCCTCCGCGAACTGGCTCGCCTGCAGCGCGTACAGCTCCGCGTACACACCCCCGGAGTTGAGCAGCTCCTCCGGCGTCCCGGACTCCACCAGACGGCCCGCGTCCAGGACATGGACCAGGTCCGCGTGCCGCACCGACGCCAGCCGGTGCGTGATCAGGATGACCGTCTGGCCCGAGCCCGCCAGCGCCCGGATCTTCTCGAACACCTCCAGCTCCGCACGGGCGTCGAGCGCCGCCGTCGGCTCGTCCACGATCAGGATCCGGCCCTTGCGGTACGCCGCACGCGCGATCCCGAGCCGCTGCCACTGACCGCCCGACAGCTCGTGCCCGCCGCTGAAGCTGCGCGCCAGCAATGTGTCGAGGCCGCGCGGCAGACCGGACACCACATCGCCCGCCCCCGCCTCGGCGACGGAGGCGTCCAGGCGCCCGTCCGACATCTCCGCCCCCGGCCTGCCGATGGCGATATTGACCCGCGCCGTGAACGGCCAGCGCTTGAAGTCCTGCGCCACCATGGCGATCCGCTCCGTGAGCCGGGTGCGCTCCGCGTCCGCCGCGTCCACGTCGTCCCACCAAATGCGGCCCTGCTGCGGTGAGTAGAGCCCGGCGAGCAGCTTGACCAGGGTGGTCTTGCCCGAGCCGTTCTCCCCGACCAGAGCGACGATCTTGCCGGTCGGGATGGACAGGGAGACCTCGCTGAGCGCCGGGCGCGCGTCCCGGCCCGGGTAGGAGAACGTCACCTTCTCGAAGCGGATCTCGCGCGGCTCCGCGGGCAGTTCGCTGCCGCCGCTCGGCACGGCCCAGTCGGCGGCCTTCACGTACAGGCGCTCCAAGTCGCCCACGAACAGGGCGTTCTCGTGCAGCTCGTTCACCTCGAGGACCAGGGTGTTGAGGTTCGACGAGCCGGTACGGATGGCGATCACGGCGGTGCCCGCGACGGCCAGGGACATCGCGCCGAGCAGCAGAAGGCCGCCGAGCGTCGCGTACGTCGCGGTCGCGGCGAGCCCCGTCAGGGACGCCGCGATCAGCCCCGTACGGGCCGCGAGCCGGGCCAGGCGCGCCTGCTCCGCCTCCGCCGACTCCGACATGGACCGGAAGTGCCGCAGCAGGAACGGGCCGACGCCGTGCACCCGGATCTCGGGGGCCGCCCGGGTCTCCGTGAGCAGACTGCTGATCAGACGGCCCGCGCGGGCGTGCTGCACCCACGCGTGGAACGAGCGGTAGCGGCGGCGCGCGATGGTCAGCGCCGCCCAGGCACTCGGCAGGGTCATCGTCACGAGCAGCGGTAACAGCACCGGATGCAGCACGGTGAGCACACCGGCGGCCGCGGCGAGCGAGATCGTCGCGTTCACCACCCGCGTGGCGATGGCGATCATGCGCCGGGCCGACGCGGCGCCGTACTGCGCGGTGTCCAGGAGCTTGTGGAACGCGTCGTCCTCGATCGCCGCGAGCTCCACGGCCGCGGCCCGCTCCAGATACTGCTCGGTCGCCACCCGCTCCACCTTCGGCTCCAGGCGCCCTGTGGCATAGGTCGACGCGGCCCTCAGGAGCGCCGCCACCAGCATCACGCACGCCACCGTCACCAGCGCGGGCACGGCGCCGCGCAGTCGTGCCTCCATGGAGCCCTGCGTCATCAGCCGGGCGAGCACGCTGTTGACCGCGAGCAGGTTCACCGCCTGTGCGACGCCGCGGCCGAGCTCGGCGGCGATGACGATGCGCGCGGCGGCCCGGTCGGCCTGCCAGGCGAGCCGGAAGCTGGAGGCCAGGAGCGCGGGCAGCCGCTTCACCATGACCCGCAGATTCATCTGCAGAAAGGCCTCTTCGTGCTGCGCCCAGCCGGTGTCGTAGCGCAGGGGGCCGCCGAAGAGGAGCTCTTCCGAACCCCGGGGCGCGCCGGTCGCGGAGCCCGCGCCGCCGTTGTCGGCCGCGCCGCCCGCGCCTCGGGCAGCGCCCGCGCCTCGCGTATCGGCAGCGTCTTCCGCGTCGCCCGCTGCACTGTCCGCGGTCCGCGCCCCCCGTATGAATTTCACGTAGCACCCTCCGGTCATCGCGCTCGTCCCGCCGGCCGTACCTGCCGCACCGTCCTGCCGGTCGCGAACGGACGCTCACTATCGCGGTGTCGGAGTCAACAACCCAGGGCGCGCGGGAAGTCCGCCACGGAGCACCCGGAGCACGAGGGGGAACACGCCTCCCGAGCGGTGCCTCCGAGTGAGGTCTCCGGGCGGTGCCTCCGGTCGGTACCTGCCGGGCCGGCCGGCCCGCTCGCAACCCCGGGCAACCCTTGCCGCCCGCCACCGCGGGTGACATGACGGTCACAGCACCCCAACAGGCTCCCCACGGCAAGGAGTTGCCATGGAAGAGAAAGTCCTGCTCCGGGCATACCGCACCATGCGCACCATCCGCGCGTTCGAGGAACGCCTCCACACCGAGTTCGCCACCGGCGACATCCCCGGCTTCGTACATCTCTACGCCGGTGAGGAGGCCTCCGCGACCGGCGTGTGCATGCACCTCGACGACGACCGTGACGCCATCGCCTCCACCCACCGCGGCCACGGTCACTGCATCGCGAAGAACGTCGACGTCAAAGCCATGATGGCGGAGATCTACGGCCGCACCACCGGCTCCTGCCACGGCAAGGGTGGCTCGATGCATATCGCCGACCTCGCCAAGGGCATGCTCGGCGCCAACGGCATCGTCGGCGGTGGACCGCCGCTGATCTGCGGCGCCGCACTGGCCGCCAAGCAGCGCGGCGACGGCGGTGTGGCCGTGGCGTTCTTCGGCGACGGCGGCTCCAACCAGGGCACCACTCTGGAGTCCCTGAACCTGGCCACGGTATGGCAGCTGCCCGCCGTGTTCGTCGCCGAGAACAACGGCTACGCCGAGGCCACCGCCGCCTCCTGGTCGGTGGGCGGCGGCTCCATCGCGGCCCGCGCGAGCGCCTTCGGCATGCCGGGCGTCACGGTCGACGGCTTCGACTTCTTCGCCGTGCACGAGGCCGCGGGCGAGGCCGTCGAACGTGCCAGGAGCGGGGCGGGCCCCACCCTCATCGAGGTCCAACTCACCCGCTATTACGGCCACTTCGAGGGCGACCAGCAGACCTACCGCGCCACCGAGGTGCAGGAGGCGCGTGCGCATCTCGACTGCCTGAAGCGGTTCCGGGCCAGGGTGACCGAGTCGGCCGAGCTCACCGCACCGGAGCTCGACGCCGTCGACGCGGAGGTGGCCCGGCTCATCGACGAGGCCGTGGCGGAGGCGAAGGCGGCACCCGAGCCGACCCGGGCCGACCTGGAGACCGACGTCTACATCTCGTACGGAATCCCGCACTGAACCGCGTACGGAATCCCGCACTGAACCGCGTACGGAATCCCCTACGCAAGCCCGTACGGAATTCCGTACCGACGAACCCAGGAGGCGAAGAGACCATGGCGCGAAGGATCAGCTGCCGCGAGGCACTCAACGAAGCGCTGGCCCAGGAGATGGAGCGCGACCCGTCGGTGCTCGTGATGGGCGAGGACAACGCGGGCGGTGCGGGCGCACCCGGCGCGTCCGACGCCTGGGGCGGCGTACTGGGCGTCACCAAAGGACTCCAACCCCGCTTTCCGGGGCGGGTGTTGGACACGCCCATCTCGGAGTCGGCGTTCGTCGGAGCCGCGGTCGGAGCGGCCACGCGCGGCCTGCGGCCCGTCGTGGAGCTGATGTTCATCGACTTCATGGGCGTCTGCTTCGACCAGATCTTCAATCAGGCCGCCAAGTTCCGCTACATGTTCGGCGGCAAGGCGATCACCCCGGTCGTCGTACGCACCATGTACGGGGCGGGACTTCGGGCCGCGGCCCAGCACTCCCAGTCCCTGTACCCGGTGTTCACCTCCGTACCGGGCCTGAAGGTCGCCCTGCCGTCATCGCCGTACGACGCCAAAGGCCTGCTCATCCAGGCCATCCGCGAGGACGACCCGGTGATCTTCTGTGAGCACAAGGCGCTCTACGACATGGTGGGCGAGGTGCCCGAGGAGAGCTACGCCGTGCCCTTCGGCGAGGCCGCCGTGGTCCGTGACGGCGAGGACGTGACCATAGTGGCGCTCGGCCGCATGGTGTCCGTCGCCCTGGAGGCGGCCGCCGAACTGGCCGGCGGCGGCGTGCGCTGCGAGGTCGTGGACCCGCGCACCACCAGCCCGCTGGACGAGGACACGATCCTGGAGAGCGTCGAACGCACCGGCCGCCTCGTGGTCGTCGACGAGGCGGGACCGCGCTGCGGCCTGGCGGCGGACATCGCCGCCCTGGCCGCACGGCAGGCGTTCGGCGCCCTGCGCGCACCCGTCGGGACCGTCACACCCCCGCATACGCCGGTGCCCTTCAGCGCACCCCTGGAGGACCTGTACATCCCGGACGCGCAGCGCGTCACGGCGGCCGTGAAGAGTGTCATGGACTGGAAGGCGTGAGATGCCGGGCGGTGCGGACAGTACGAACCCGGGCAGTGGTGCCATCCAGCATGTGGTGATGCCCAAGTGGGGCCTGTCGATGAAGACCGGGCGCATCACGGAGTGGCTGGTGGCCGAGGGCGACACGATCGAGAAGGGCGCCGACCTCGTCGAGATCGACACCGACAAGATCGCGGGCACCCTGGAGTCCACGGAGAGCGGCGTCCTGCGCCGGATCGTGGCAGGACCGGGCACGGACGCCCCCGTCGGCTGCACTCTCGCCCTGGTCGCACCGGCCGAGGTGGCGGAGGCGGACATCGAGCGGGCGGTACGCGTCGCCGAGGAGCAACTCGCCGACGGCACACCGCAGTCGGCGGACGGCCCCACCGAGGGCACGGTCGAGGTGGCGGGCCGCCGGATCGCGTACTGCGTCATGGAGAAGGAGGGGGGCCAGGAGAAGCAGGGGGACCGGGAGAGCCAAGAGAACCAGCGGGTCCCGGAGGGGCAGGGCGCCGACGACATGAGCGTGACCGTCCTCGTGCACGGCTACGGCGGCGACAAGAACTCCTGGCTGTTCGTGCAGGAGCCGCTGTCCGCCGGCCATCGTGTGTACGCCCTCGACCTGCCAGGACACGGCGACTCGGCCAAGGACGTGGGCGACGGCGGCCTGGAGACGCTCGCCGCGACGGTCACCGGCTTCCTCGACGCCCTGGGCATCGGGCGCGCGCACCTCGTGGGGCACTCCCTGGGCGCCGCGGTGGCCACGGCGGTCGCGGCCCGAGTTCCCTCGCGCGTACGGTCGTTGACCCTGGTGGCGCCCGCAGGCTTCGGCGTCCCGGTGGACCCCGGCTATCTGCGCGGCTTCGCCACGGCGGCCACCCGGCGTGAACTGCGGCCGTACCTGGCCCAGTTGTTCGCCGACCCGGGGCAGGCCAACCGGCAGCTGGTGGACGACGTACTGAGGTACAAGCGCCTGGACGGTGTGGCCACGGCCCTGAACACGCTCCTGGACACCGTCCTCGCCCTGGACGTGACCGCACTGCCGCCCGGAGCCACCCCGGCGGTCGCGGTCTGGGGCACCGCCGACCGCGTCATCCCGCACTCCGGCGCGGCCGCACTGCCCGCGGGCTGCGCGCTGCACAAGGCCGAAGGGGCGGGCCACATGGTCCACATGGAGGCACCGGGCGCGGTGGTGACGGCGGTACGCGAGGCTTACCGGCTCGCGGACTGAGAAGACGGTGGCGGTGCCGTCGTACGCATCCACAGCGGCACCGTCCCCGTGATCCGGCACAGCGCCAGGTACAGCGGGATCGGCGGGGTGTAGGGCGCCGCACCCGCGACGCCGGGGCGGCGGATCAGCCGGGGCGTACGGGTCCCGGCCGGAACCACCGCCCCGACGGCGTACCGCAGGGGCACCGGCCAGTCGAGCGAGACCGCGGAGTCCGACGGCACGATCCACCACCAGCGGGCACCGTCGGCGAACACGCACCCGATCTGCGGAAGGCGTGCCTCGGCCTGCCGGCCGTACTCCTCGGGCATCCCCACGGCGTCGCAGCCGAGCGACGCCGTCATCCCGTCGGGCAGTTCCAGCGGTACGTCGCCGGAGCCGCGCGCCAGCGAGGCGAGCGTCGTCAAGGTCATCACACGCATCCCGCCACCCAGGCCCCCGTCACGGTGCGCATTCGCCTGCCGGGATCCCATCACTGTTCGTGCACAGCCATCCAGGATCCGTCACCGTCGCCGCCCCCGCCGCGTGTGCCGTCGCCGTGCTCGACCCGTTCCGTCGTCTCATGCCGCCGCCTCCGCGGCGCCCGCCTCGGCAGCGCCTGCTTCTTCCGTCGCGCGCGGCAGGACGGCCCAGACGAGGAGCCCGAGCTCCTCCTCCTGCGTGCCCCACGCGCTGCTGACCGCGGAGACGAGCAGCAGCCCGCGCCCGTGGTCCTCGTCGCCCGCCCGTGCCGGGTGGGGGTGGCGGCGGCCCTCTCCGGGGCCCTCGTCGCGTACCGCTATCCGGACGGTGTCCCCGGCCGGGTCGTCGGTGAGATCGCAGACGATCCTGCGGCTCACCGTGTGCACGATCGCGTTGGTGACGAGTTCGGAGACGACCAGGGCCGCCGTGTCGCAGGTGTCCGCGCACACGTCCCTGGCCGACAGGTGTTCGCGCGTCAGGCGCCGTGCCCGGGACACCGCGTCAGGGTGCGCGGTCAGTTCGAAGCGGCAGCGGTGGTCGCCGAAGGGCGCCCCGGCAGGGGGCTGCGCAGTCTGGGTCTTACCGAGTGCCACGGCCGGTTCCTAACGGGGCGGACGGGTTCACGTATGCCACTATCTCCCCGCCGCGAACACTTGGCAAGCGTCACTCTGAAAAGTGCAGAGTGCAGTGTGCCTATCGGGCCGCCCGTGGCAGACTGCTCCAGCGAACTCCAGCGAACTCCAGCGAACAGCGACCGGACCGTTACCCGACGGCGACCGGATATGGACCGGGCAGTGGCTGGACAGTGACTGGTCCACGGGCGGACGCTGGAACTCCACGGCGGCCGACCAACGCAAAGACCCACGCACCACCGACCACAGGCGACGGGAGACAGCAGTGAGCGAACCGCGGTCCGCTCCCACCGTGGGCCAGGTGGTCCTGGGCAGACGTCTGCAGGAACTGCGCGAGAGCGCCGGGCTCAAGCGCGAGGAGGCCGCCCGCGTTCTGCGGGTCGCGCCCGCCACCGTCCGCCGTATGGAGACCGCCGAGGTCACCCTCAAAATCCCGTATCTGCAGCTGCTCCTGAAGGCGTACGGCGTCGAGGACGAAGAGGCCGACTCCTTCGTCACGCTCGCCGAAGAGGCCAATCAGCCCGGCTGGTGGCAGCGTTACCACGACATCCTTCCGTCCTGGTTCAGCATGTACGTCAGCCTGGAGGGCGCCGCCAGCCTGATCAGGTCGTACGAACCCCACTTCGTGCCCGGCCTGCTGCAGACCGAGGAGTACGCCCGGGCCGTGATGCGCTCCGGCGCCATCGGCCAGACCAGCGAGGACGAGATCGAACGGCATGTGGCCCTGCGTATGCAGCGCCAGGAGCTGCTCGACGAGGACGACGCCCCGCGGCTGTGGGTCGTCGTGGACGAGACCGTCCTGCGCCGCACCGTCGGCGGACCCGAGGTCATGCGCGGCCAGATCGACCGGCTGCTCAAGGCCACCAAGCTGCCCAATGTGACCCTGCAGGTCGCGGAGTTCTCGAAGGGCCACCACCCGGGCACCTACGGCCCGTTCGTGCTCTTCCGCTTCGGGGTCCCCGAACTGCAGGACATGGTCTACGCCGAGTATCTGACCGGTGCGGTCTATCTGGACCGCCGGGCCGAGGTCGTGACGTATCTCGAAGTCATGGACCGCATGGCCGCGCAGGCGGCGACTGCACATCGCACGAAGGAGATTCTCCGGAGTCTCCGCAAGGAGCTGTGAATGGATCGCATAAGCGTGGACCGCGAGCACGGCCGCGTCTACAACGGCATGCCCGCGCGCGAACTCGGCTCGGAGGGCTGGCACAAGCCCTGGAGCGGTGGCAACGGCGGCAATTGCGTCGAGGCCATGAAGCTCTCCGACGGCCGCGTCGCGGTACGCCAGTCCGCCGACCCCGACGGGCCCGCGCTGATCTACAGCCGCGGTGAACTCCATGCGTTCATCCAGGGGGCGAAGTCCGGGCAGGCGGATTTCCTGCTCTCCTGAGCTCCTTCCCCCCACGCATCCACACATCCACAGATCCCTGCCGCCACACATCCCCCCGCACCTCCCTTCATCCCTTCTGGAATTCCACTTCTGGAGCGACTATGACCGGGTACGAGACCGAGGCCGCCGAGTCCGCGCGGATCGACACCACCAAGCCGCACCCCGCGCGGATGTACGACTGGTTCCTCGGCGGCAAGGACAACTACCCGGTCGACGTGGAGATGGGCGAGCAGCTCGTCGCCATGGACCCGCGCACCCTCACCATGGCCCGCGCCAACCGCGCCTTCATGGAGCGCGGTGTCCGCTGGCTCGCGCAGAACGGCGTACGCCAGTTCCTCGACATAGGCACCGGCATCCCCACCGAGCCCAATCTGCACCAGATCGCCCAGCGGGTCGCCCCCGAGTCCCGGGTCGTCTACTGCGACAACGACCCCATCGTCCTGCGGCACGCGGAAGCCCTGCTGCGCTCCACGCCCGAAGGCGTCACCGAGTATGTGCAGGCCGACGCGCGGCAGCCGGAGACCATTCTCGAACAGGCCGGCAAGGTCCTGGACTTCGAGCGGCCCGTAGCCCTGTCCCTGATCGCGCTGCTGCACTTCATCTCCGCCGAGCAGGGCGCGTACACCCTGGTCGACCGGCTCATGTCCGAGCTGCCGTCCGGGAGTTATCTGATGCTGTCCCACGGCACCGCCGAGTTCACCCCGGAGACCGGCAGGACGGCCACCGAGATGTACAAGGCCCGCGGCCTGACCCTCGCCCTGCGCGACCGGACCGAGGTCGCCCGCTTCTTCGAAGGGCTCGAACTCGTCGAGCCCGGCGTCGAGATCGTCGACCAATGGCACCCGGAGCTCGGCGAGGACGAGCCCGCGGTGGACCCGTCGAAGGGGCCGACTCCGGGCTTCGTGGGCGTGGGACGCAAGCCGTAGCCGCCGGTGCTATGACTCCTTCGCCGCCGCCACGGCCGCCAGATGCCGGTCGACCGTGGCGGCGATCGCCTGGCAGTAGCGCAGGACGCCGGGCGAACGCACCGGACAGGGCTGGGAGTTCTTCGTGGTCGCGGCCAGACAGAAGTGCAGATAGTCGTCGTCCCGGTGCAGGCGCGTGGTGTCGCCTCCGGTGCAGTACGCGGGGTGGGCGCGTTCGTACGCGGTGCACGGGAGGCTCTCCACGTAGGTGTAGCGGTCGCCCGCTCGGCTCACCCGCGCACCCGCGTCCGCCGTCAGGTCGCCGGCGGCCGAGGCCTGTGCCGTGTAGACGCCGTTGACGCGGCGGATCCGGTCCGGGGACATCGCGTCCGGGCCCTGCAGGACCCACACCAGCTTCGGCCGCGGGATACCGGCCTCGCGAGCCGCCGAGGCGATCTGCTCCGTCAGGGCGCGGGCATCGGCGGCGTACCGCTCGTAGTACGCCGGAGTGCCGGAGCCGACCGTGCCCATGCACGGCGTATAGCCCCATGAGTTGCCCCAGAACTGCAGCACCACGACCTGCGGCCGCTCCTCGCGCACCAGCGCCGCCGCCTTGTGCTGCGGCGGCACGAGGGAACGTTCGCGGCGGCCCTCCAGGTAGTCGCAGAGCGTGGTGCCGGAGTGCGGTGCGCTGCGCAGCGTGGCCCGGCCCGAGTCCTTGACCAGCTTCGCGAGGACGTCCTGGTTCTCCATGGCGAGGGAGTCGCCCAGATAGACGGCGCGGGAGCGGGACGGGGCCGCGGCGGACCGGCCGGGCTTCTCGCCCTTCTCGTTCTTCTCGGTGCCGCCGGTGCCGCCGGTGCCGCCGGTGTCGGCGGTGTCGGCGGTGTCGCCGTCCGGCCGCTGGGCGGGCGCCGGCTGCTGGTGCTGTGAAGCCGTACCCGGCGGTGGTGCGGCCGCCGCGCCGGACGGGTCGGAGGCGAACACCACCCGCCAGGCGAACGCGCCCACCGCCAGCAGACCGAGCACCACGAGCACCGCGCCGAGCCGCCCGCTGCTGCTGCCGCTGCCGCTACGGCTCAACCGCCGCTTGTCCATGGCCACTTCACGCCCTCCACCGGTCGCGCACCGCTGTGGGCGCACCACAGTGGCGGCTGGGGACGCTGACGTCCAGAGACGTGCGTGACTGTGTCCGGTCTTGGGTGGGTGCGGTGGCCGAGGGAGGGCCAGGGTGCAGGTGACTGTGGACTGCCGGCGCGGGGTGGCCGTGGACTTGTCGGCTCAGGGCGGGGTGCCGTCCGGTGGCAGAGCCGCGCACAGCGCGTCGAGAGCCGCCGGGTAGACGCTTTCCGGCGGCGTCGTATACCCCACGACCAGGCCGTCCCACACCGGACCTGTCGCGTCCGGGTGACGGAAATCCGCCAGGCCGTCCAGGGCGACCCCCTGCCAGTGGGCCGCCTTGAGCGCCGACTGCTCGGTGCCGGGCGGCAGCCGCAGGACCGCGTGCAGACCTGCCGCGACACCGGTGGCCCGGATGTACGGGGCCCGCTCATCGAGTACCTGCGCGAGCAGATCGCGGCGCCGCCGGTAGCGCTGCCGCATCTGCCGCAGATGACGGTCGTACGCCCCCGAGTCCAGGAAGTCCGCGAGCGTCAGCTGATCCGTCACCCCCGCCCACGCCTCCCGCTCGCCCTTGACCCGCAGCACCTCGTCCACCAGGTGCTCGGGCAGCACCATCCAGCCGAGCCGCAGGGCGGGGGAGAGGCTCTTGCTGACCGAGCCGATGTACACCACCCGCTCCGGATCGAGGCCCTGCACGGCGCCCACAGGACGGCGGTCGTAACGGAACTCCCCGTCGTAGTCGTCCTCCAGAACCAGACCGCCACGCGCGCGTGCCCAGTCGACCACCGCCGCCCGCCGCTCCGGGTGCAGCGGACCGCCGGTCGGGAACTGGTGGGCCGGCGTGAGCAGGACCGCCCGCTGCGTCCCCAACCCGTCTACGCGCGCGCCGTCTTCGTCCAGCGGCAGCGGCACGGTGCGCACTCCCGCGGCGGTGAGCAGCTGACGGTGGAAGCCCAGGCCGTACTCCTCCACCGCGAGAGGACCGGACAGCGCTCCGCGCCCGGAGCCGCCCGCGCCGCCGAACAGCAGCCGCAGCGCATGCGCGAACCCCGAGCAGACCACGATCCGTCCGGGCTCGGTCCGCACACCGCGCGTGCGCGCCAGATACCCGGCGAGCGCCGTGCGCAGCTCGATACGCCCCTGCGGGCCACCGGGCCCGAACGCCTCGTGCGGCGCCGCGTTGAGCGCCCGCCGCGCCGACGCCAGCCAGGCGGTACGGGGGAACGACATGGCGTCGGGCTGTCCCTGCCGCAGATCGAAACGGGGCCCACGCGCGCGTGCCGGTGCCTTCTTCGGTACGCGCACGGGCTTGCCGGGGGAGGCACGCTCGGCGACCCGGGTGCCCGAGCCCTGGCGGGCGGTCAGCCACCCCTCGGCGACGAGTTCGGCGTAGGCCTCGGCGACTGTGTTGCGGGCGACGCCGAGGTCCGCGGCGAGCGCACGGTAGGGCGGCAGCCGGGTGCCGGGCGAGAGGCGTCCGGTGCGCACGGAGTCGCGCAGTGCGCGGATGAGCGCGGCACGACGGCTTCCGGACGGTGCGAGGTCAAGATGCAGATCGACCCCGGAATCGGAATTGACCTCAAAATCTGCCATGAAATTGAACCCTACAGGTGGTCTTTCCGGCCCGTAGATTCATGGTCATGACGAACAACACGATGAACACCACGGCGACCACAACGGACAACACCACGGACAACACCATGGAGGTCAACGCAATGAACACCACGGCGGTCAACGCGACGAACGGCTCGGCGAACGGCACGGGCTCCGCACCCGCAGGCCTGCCCCGCGTGAACGTCGCGGCGGCCGCCCCCAAGGCCTTCAAGGCGCTGATCGGTTTTGACGCCGCCGCCCGAGCGGGCCTCGATCCGGCCCTGGTCGAACTGGTCCTGATCCGCTCCTCGCAGCTCAACCACTGCGCGTACTGCCTCCACATGCACATCTCGGACGCCCGCAAGGCCGGAGAGAGCGACGAGCGTATGCACATGGTCGGCGTATGGCGGGAGGCCCCGCACTTCTTCACCGCGCAGGAGCAGGCCGCCCTCGCGCTCACCGAGACCATCACGCTCGTCGCGGAGAACGGCGTACCGGATGAGGTCTACGCCCGTGCCGCCGCCCACTTCGACGAGGAGGGCCTGGCCCATCTGATCGCCCTCATCTGCGCCATCAACACCTGGAACCGTCTCGCCCTGGCCGGCGCCAAGATCGCGGGCAGGGACGAGCGGGCGGGCCGGTGATCTCCGCTCCCGCCCCGCGAATCCGCTCGCGAAGGAGTTCGCGAAAGAGTTGGCGAAATCCGGTGCGGGAGCGATGAGTCCAGGAGGCCGTCGGAGTCGTATCAGGTACCAGAAGCCCTTGGCCCTCGTACCAGAAGTCCACGGCTCCGACCCTTCCACCAGGAGGTGCACCATGTGCCAGCACAAGCCTTCGTGCCCGTCAGCCCACCGACCCGACCGCGACGCCGCGCGCATCGTGGCCTCCCACCCCGAGCAGGGCTGGAACCTGCTGTGCAACGGCGCGATCGTCTTCGACGACTCCGGCGAACTGTTGCCCGACGGCAGCGTGATCGCCCCGCTGAGCCCGCTCCTGCCGGCCCTGCCGGCCCTGGAGGCGTCCGGCACCCGCATCCCCGTCTCCGTCCCGGTCCTCGCCGCGGCGTGAGGAGGTGCGGGAGGAGCCGGGGATCAGGGGGAGCCGGTGGAGCCGGTGGAGCCGGTGGAGTCGGCGGGCCGGCGAGCCGGGGGAGTGCGGCGGAGGTGCACCGTCGGCGAGGCCCCGCGGGGGTGGGCCTCGCCGAACGGCCGACTCCCCGCACGCCCCGGCTGAACGGGCACCCCGGCTGAACGGGCGCCCGGCTAAACGGACATGGGGCGGTCCTTCGCCGTGATCGATGCGGGCAGCCTGCTGCTCCCCGTCAGATACCGGTCCACCGCCGCCGCCACCGAACGCCCCTCCGCGATCGCCCAGACGATCAGCGACTGCCCGCGTGCCGCGTCCCCCGCGGCGAACACCCCGGGCACATTGGTCGCGAACCCGCCGTCACGGCGAATGACCCCGCGCCCCCCGGCAGAGCCGTCAGGTGCCCCGGCAGAGCCGTCGGGTCCGCAGAGGTCGAGCCCCAACTGGTCGATCAGACCGTCCTGCCGGCCGGGGCCGGAGAAGCCCAGGGCGAGCAGTACCAGATCCGCGCGCAGCACCCGCTCGGTCCCCGGGCGTGGCCGCCTTGCCCCGGCCGTCACCTCGACCAGGTGCAGCTCCCGCACCCGCCCCGCGCCGTCACCGCCGAACCTCAGCGTCGACGCCGCGAACAACCGGGCGTCCGCATCCGCCGTCTGCGCCGTGCCCAGATCCCGGGCCTCCTCGTGCGCCGCGGAGAGCCGGTAGACCTTCGGATACGTCGGCCACGGCTCGGTATCCTCGTCGCGCTCCCTGGCGGGCAGCGGGTAGATGTCCAACTGCGTCACGGAGGCCGCGCCCTGCCGTACCGCCGTCCCCAGGCAGTCCGCACCGGTGTCACCCCCGCCGACGATCACGACATGCCGCCCGGCCGCACTCAACTCGTCGAAACCGCCCGGCTCCTCGCCCCTCTCGCCTCCCCGCTCCCTCTCGCCTCCCCGCTCCTTCTCGCCTCCCCGCTCCTTCTCGCACATCCGGTTGGCGTGCGGCAGATACTCCATCGCCTGATGGATACCGGCCAACTCCCGCCCCGGCACCGCCAGTTCCCGCCAGGCCGTGGCGCCCGTCGCAAGCACCACCGCGTCATACCGCCCCCGCAGCTCATCCGCCGAGATGTCCCGCCCGACCGTCACGGACGTACGGAACTTCGTCCCCTCCGCCGCCATCTGCTCGATCCGGCGGTCCAGATGGCGCTTCTCCATCTTGAACGCGGGGATGCCGTACCGCATCAGTCCGCCGATCCGGTCGTCACGCTCATACACCACGACCGTGTGCCCCACACGGGTCAGCTGCTGGGCGGCGGAGAGCCCGGCCGGTCCTGAACCGACCACCGCCACGGTGCTGCCGGTGAGCCGGTCCGGTGGCTGCGGTGGTGCGTAACCCCGCTCCCAGGCCCGGTCGGCGATGGCCACCTCGACGTTCTTGATGGTGACCGCCGGCTGGTTGATCGCCAGGACGCACCCCGACTCGCAGGGCGCCGGGCACAACCGCCCGGTGAACTCCGGGAAGTTGTTCGTCGCATGCAGCCGGTCGCTCGCCGCCCGCCAGTCGTCCCGCGCCACCAGGTCATTCCACTCGGGGATCAGATTCCCCAGCGGACACGCCTCGTGACAGAACGGAACGCCGCAGTCCATGCACCGATCCGCCTGGTCGCCGATGATCGGGAGCAGCGCCCCGTGGACATATACCTCGTCCCAGTCCCGGACCCGCTCCTGCACGGAACGGCGCGGCCAGTCCGCACGGGAGGTCGTGAGAAAACCCTTGGGGTCGCCCATGGCCGTCTCCCTTGCCACGGTTCCCTAGCGGTCCTAGTCCCTACGGTCTTCGGCTCGCCCTTCTCGTCACCATACGTCGCCTCCCCGCACCCGGCGACCGTTGCCGACGTCCCTCCACCGCGCCCCCGCCGCGGTCTACGCTGGCCGCCGAAAACGGGAACGATCAAGGAGTGGCGAGCCATGAATGTGCACGCGGGAGCGGGGTCGGATGCGGGCCGGGACGCGGTGGCGGGATCGGGACCGGACGCGGGGTCGGGCTCGGTGGCGGGAGCGGGAGCGGGAGCCGGCGCAGGTGCGGAGGCGGGTGCCGCCGCCGGGGGTGCGGGCTCGGGCCTGGGCTCGGGCTCGGGCAGGCTGCGGTGTGCCGTCCTTGACGACTATCAGGGCGTGGCCCTGTCCATGGCCGACTGGTCGCCCCTCGCCGATGACGTCGAAGTCCACGTCATACGCCACCACTTGGGCGACGAAGCGGCCGTCGCCGCGGCCCTCGCCGACTACGAGATCGTCGTCGCCATGCGTGAACGCACCCCCTTCCCCGCCTCCCTCTTCGAGCGCCTGCCCCGCCTTCGCCTGCTGATCACCTCCGGGATGCGCAACGCCTCCATCGACCTGGCCGCCGCCGCCCGCCACGGCGTGACCGTGTGCGGTACGCCCAGCAACTCCGAACCGCCCGCCGAACTCACCTGGGCGCTGATCCTCGGCCTCGCCCGCCAGGTACTGCCGGAAGGTGCAGCGCTACGCGACAACGGCCCCTGGCAGAGCACCCTCGGCGCCGATCTGTACGGCCGGCGCCTCGGCCTGATCGGGCTCGGCCGTATCGGAGCCAAGGTCGCCCGGGTCGGCCGGGCCTTCGGCATGGATGTCCTCGCCTGGAGCCAGAACCTCACCGCCGAGCGCGCCGCGGATGCCGACGCCCAGCTCGCCGACTCCCTCGACCACCTCCTCTCCACCAGCGACTTCGTCTCCATCCATGTCCAGCTGGGCGACCGCACCCGCGGTCTCATCGGCGCCGCCGAGCTCCAACGCATGCGCCCCACCTCCTATTTGGTGAACACCTCCCGTTCCGCCGTCGTCGACCAGGACGCCCTCGTCCAGGCCTTGCACCAGGGCTGGATCGCCGGCGCCGGCGCCGATGTCTTCGACACGGAGCCCCTGCCCCCGGCGCACCCCTTGCGCACCGCCCCCAACTTCCTCGGCCTCCCCCACCTCGGCTATGTCACCCGCCGCAACTACGAGGGCTACTTCCAGAGCGCGGTAGAAAACATCACGTCCTACCTGACCAACACACCGACCCGCGTCCTCTCCTGACAGGGAGAGGGAGGGGGAGGCTGAGGGAGAGGGAGAGGGAGAGGGAGAGGGAGGGGGAGGCTGAGGGAGAGGGAGAGGGAGAGGGAGAGGGAGGGGAGGGAGCGGGAGCCGAGGTTGGGGGGCTCGGGAGCCCGGGACTTGGGGGCGGGAGTCGGGAGCCGGGCCCGGGGGCCGGGGCCGGGGCCGGGGGCGGGGGAACTGGGGGCTCAAGAGCCGGAGCCGAGGGCTCGTGAGCAGGAGGCCTGGGGCCCGGAAGCCGGAGCTGGGGACTTGGGGCGGGGAGTCGGGAGTCGGGCAGGAGGCCGGGGGTTGGGGCCCGTGAGTCGGGAGTCGGGGGCAGGAGGCCGGGGCCCGGGAACCGGGGAATTGGGGGCCGGAGAGCCGGGGTTCGGGAGTCCGGAGGCGAAGGCTGGGGACTGGAGAGCGGGGTTCGGGAGTCCGGAGGCGAGGTGGGGGCCGAGGATCTGGGGGGAGGCTCTCCCGCCGGGCAACCATCAGGGAGAGGGGCCGCCCGCGCCGCCGGGTGCGGTCTCTGGTCCTGTCGGCGCCCGCGCCCGCGGCTGGCGAGCTCATGCGGTGTCGGTGCGCCAGCCCGCCAGGATCTGCTCCACGGCGGCCGCCACCTGCCGTCGCGCCCTGCCCCTTGGTACTCCTCCCATCAGCAGCGAGTCGTAGTCGGTGTCGTCGTGCCGCACCGCGGCCCGCACCGCCGCGGTGACCGCCCCCGTGTCCAGCGCACGCCCCGCCGCGCTGCGCCCCACCCGGCCGCTGCCCCGCTGTGAGGCATGCGCCGCGATCCGCTGCGCACGCTCAGTGGGACAGCCCGGATGGAGCCGCTGTATCTCCCGCGCGAACTCCGCGGTGAACCGCACATCCTCGGCCGCCCTGCGCACCGCGTCCCGTTCCCTGCGCCGTGCCCGCGCCTCCGCGTCCGCCAGGCAGCGCTCCTCGGCGAGCGCAAGAGCCACCTCCTCCACAAGTACGCCCTGGCGTTCGTACCGCTGGCGGCGGCGGTTGCGGCGCACCACGACGACGGAGAGCGAACTGCCTTCCCTCGCACGGCGGGTGAGCGCCGTGTTGCCGCGCGGCAGATACACCAGGTGGCCGAGGTCGGCGCAATCCAGGCAGTGCGGCTCACCGTCCGACATCACCAGCAGATCCAGCGGCCCGGTATGACACTCCGCGCAGTGCCGCCGCCCCCGCGGTTCGACCGCCACAAGGTCGTTCCGCGACAGCCCACTTGGCGGTTCGGCCCGTTCGACCCGTTCGGCCCGGCTGGTCTCGCCGACCCCGCCGACCCCGTCGACCCCGCCGACCCCGCCGACCCCGTCGGCCGGGGCCGGCGAACCCGGTCGGCTGGCTCGGCTCGGCATGCCCGGAACGTACCCGCGCCACCGCCCTCTCAGGCGGCCAGGGCGAGTATCAGCGAGGCGCAGGCCGCCAGGGACGCGCCGCCCCGCACATGGTTCCAGGCCGTCCACTCCGTCACGTACTCCCGCCACTGGTCGGCGCTCTCCGGCGCTTCCGGGTCGAGCTTCGCCATTGCGTCATTGCGCGGGATGTTGGCCGCGACACTCACTCCCAGCGTGCCGAACAGGTACAGGCCACAGCCGACCAGCAGCTCGATCGTCCCCTTGTCGGGCCACAGTACGAACGTCACCACGGCCACCACCGCGCACAGCCCCGCGGTACCGATGAACACCCCTATGAACAAAGGGTTGATGATCAGCACATTCAGCTTCTGCATGGCCGCCAGGCCCTGCGGGTGGGGCAGCGCCGCGAGCGTCTTCATCACGGATGTGGAGAAGGCGAAGAAGACGCCGGCCATCAGGCCGCTGCCGAGCGCCGCCAGCAGAGCCAGCACGAAATAGGGTCCCTCGATCATGGCAACTCCCGGTTTTGTGCGGGGTGATGGGCCAGCCGCTTCAGCGCAGAAGGTCATCTTCCCGGAGCGGAAGATCCTGCACGGCAGCCCCTATCCCTCACAAGTCAAATCCTGAACAAGGCGCATGGCCATGGCCGAACCGCGCAGCCCCATACGCGAACGTCTCCGCTCCCCGGCCTCGGCTCCCGCCCCTGCGCCCGGCATGTGCATCATGGCCCCGTGCGACTCGAACCGATCAGCTGGGAACGACTCACCGACACCCTCGCCGACCGCATCGACGGCCTGAAGGCCGAGGACGGCAGCGCTTGGCTGCGGGTGGCCGTCGACGGCGCTCCTGCCGCCGGGACCGCCGACCTGGCCGGGCGCCTGGCCGACGCTCTGCGGGTCCGGGGGCGCTCGCCCCTGGTGGTCGGCACCCAGGGATTTCTGCGGCCCGCGTCGCTGCGGTTCGAGTACGGACACAGGGACGCCGACTCGTATTACGACGGGTGGTTCGACACGGGCGCGCTGTGGCGTGAAGTGTTCGGCCCGCTCGACCCCGGTGGCACGGGCCGGGTGCTGCCCGACCTCTGGGACGCCGCGGCCGACCGGGCTACCCGCAGCGCCTATGCGGAACTCCCGCCCGGCGGCGTGCTGCTGCTGCACGGGCCGCTGCTCCTGGGGAAGTGGTTTCCCTTCGATCTGACCGTGCATCTCAGGCTCGGTCCGGCGGCACTGCGGCGGCGCACCGTGGATGACGAGCAGTGGACCCTGCCGGCCTTCGCCCGCTACGACGACGAGGTGGCGCCGGCCGACGCGGCGGATGTGCTCGTCCGCGCCGACGATCCGCGGCATCCGGCGTGGAACGGCGGCGCGTGACCGATCCGGGCGCGGGTCTGTGTTCGGGTGAGGGGCCGTGTTCGGGTGTTGGCGCCGGTGCGAGGGTCCGCGTAAGGCCCTTCGAAGGGTTACGCACCGTAGCGCTTTCACTGAGCGGCGCGGGATCACCGACCGTGACGGTTTCACGGAGCGTGGCGCCGGGCCGTCCGCGAGTGCGGTCCGCGGGCAGCCGGATGAGAATGATTCCGCCGGTACCAGCGGCGCCCTCCGCGCCGTGCCGGCCGCCGGGCCCATGGGAGGCACATCATGACCACTGCCGGAGACATCATGCACCGCGGCGCTCAGTGGATCCCCAGGCACGAAACGCTGGACCGCGCCGCACAGCTGATGCGTCAGCTGAATGTCGGTGCGCTGCCGATCAGCGATGAGAACGAGCGGCTCTGCGGCATCCTCACCGACCGGGACATCGTCGTGGGGTGTGTGGCCATGGGGCATGACCCGGCGAAGGTCACCGCCGGCGAGATGGCCAAGGGCACGCCCCGGTGGGTCGATGCCGAGGCGGATGTCGACGAGGTGCTCCATGAGATGAAGGGGCACCAGATCCGGCGGCTGCCGGTGATCGAGAACAAGCGGCTCGTCGGAATGATCAGCGAGGCCGATCTGGCCAAGCATCTTTCCGAGGAGCAGATCGCGGGCTGGGCGGAGCGCGTCTACGCGAAGGGCTGAACCGGTCGTGGCGCTCGCCGGGCGATGGGCCCTGCGGGAGGCGAAGCGGTGTGCCGACCGGGAGCGACGAGAGGACCAGGAGCGTCGAGTGGGCCGGGGGCGTCGAGTGGGCTGAGCGGGCAGCGAGTTGGTGTTCATGTCTTGTGTACACCGCTCGGACCGCGGAGGTTCCCACTTCCCCGGAACGAATTCGCGTCCGCCCCCGCCCCACCCCTCGAGCCGACGGGCTTCGCCGACGTACAGCCCAATGACCCGTAACAAAAGGGGTCAACTGGGATGATCTCGGTATGACGCGAACCGACGGTTATCTCCTGGACCCTCGTCAGGCCGAGGCCGAGCAGCGTTACGACGCTCTCGCGGCCCTCTTCGACGCGACCACCTTCCGGCACTTCGAACGGCTCGGGGTCGGCCCCGGCTGGCGTTGTTGGGAGGTCGGCGCCGGCGGCACATCGGTGCTCAGCTGGCTCGCCAAGCGTGTCGGCCCCACCGGCAAGGTGATCGGTACCGACATCGACACCGCACGGGCCGATGTCGCGGCCCGCCCGCCTGTCGAGGTGCTGCGCCACGACGTGGGCGCGGAGGAGCCGCCCGGCGACAGTTTCGACTTGGTCCACGCCCGGCTCGTCCTGGTCCATGTGGCCGACAGGGACCGGGCGTTGCGCTCCATGATCAAGGCGCTGCGGCCCGGTGGCCGACTGCTCATCGAGGACGCCGACACCGCTCTGCAGCCGCTGATCTGCCCCGACGAGCACGGTCCGGCACAGCGCCTCGCCAACCGGCTGCGCCACGGCTTCCGCGCACTGCTCGCCGAGCGCGGCGCCGACCTCGCCTACGGCCGCAAGCTGCCGCGCATTCTGCGCGAGGCCGGCCTGGTCCAGGTCGAGGCCGACGCTCATTTCCCGCTGACCTCATCGGCGTGCGCCGAACTGGAGACCGCCACGGTCAATCAGGTCCGCGACCGTCTCGTCGCCGGTGGTTTCGCCTCCGACGCGGACATCGACCGCCACCTCGCGCATGTCGCCGGCGGCTCGATGGACCTCGCCACCGCGCCGATGATCTCCGCGTGGGGCCGCAAGGCATAACCGTACGTACGCGTACTGGCCCGCGCCGGCCCGTACTGGCCGCGTAGTGGCCCGTGCAGACCGTTGCTGTACGTACGGGTGCACCTGCCCGGAGGGCACCTCTCGCCCTCCCCGCGATGCCCCTCCCGGTCACGCCCGGTCACGCCCGGTCACGCCCAGCCATGCCGGGCCCGACGGCGCCCGCCCCGACAGTGTCACCTTCGGCGGCGGGCGTCGTCGGTGGCGGGCCACCCGGTTCGGTGACGGGGGGGCGGCCCGGTCGTCCTCACTCCGGCCGCCCGCCCACTCGCTCGACCGCCAGGGCTCCCGCCCTGCACCCCTCGGCGGCCGCCTCCGTGGCGGGGGCCCTGTTGAGCCGGGCGCAGAGGAAGGCCCCGGTGAACGCGTCGCCCGCGCCCGTCGTGTCGCTCGCCGTCGCGGGCACGGGGGGAATCCTGACGGGCGTCGAGCCGGCGCTCGACACCACCGCGCCTTCCGCCCCCTGCTTGGCCACCACGAGCGGGAACTGGTGGCTCAACTTCGCCGCCGCGTCCAGGGGATCGGGCAGCCCGGTCAGCAGCTCGGCCTCGTCGTGGCTGGGCAGCAGTACGTCCACCCCGGCGGTCGCGGCGAGAAACCGGTCCACGCCCGTCTCGGCGAGGAAACCGGCCGATGCCGGATCCACGCTCACGGACACACCACGCGCGCGTGCCGCCGCCAGAGCGGTCGTCGCCGTCGTCCTGCCGGGCTCCGCGAAGAAGAGATAGCCGGACAGATGCAGATGGGCCACCCCGTCGAGGAGCCCGGGCGACCAGTCGGCGGGATCCAGACGCAGGACGGCGCCGCTGTCAGTGAGGAACGTCCGCTCCGCCGCGGCGTCCACCAGACAGATCACGGTACCGGTCGGCGCCTCGTCGTCGACGGCGAGCAGGGGGCGTACTCCCGCGTCACGCAGGGCCTTTGCATGCCAGTCGGCCGACTCGGCGCCGACCCGTCCCAGAAGTCGCACGTCCGCACAGCCCCAATAGGCCGCCCAAGAAGCGACGTTGGCGCCTGCTCCGCCCGGCACCAGTCGGATGGCCGCGGCCGTGTCGGTGCCCTTCCTGAGCGGCGCACGATGGCGTGCCACCACGTCCGTGACGACGTCACCGACGACGAGGAGCGCACCGGGCCCGGAGGCCGCGGGGCCGGCCGGTCCGTCGGGCCGGGAGGGTGCGCTGTCAGCCGGTTCCTCAGGCCGGGATGTCACGGCGCCGACCAGGAAACCGCGATCCGCGCGGCCAGGCGCACATTGCCGCGTACAGCCGCCAGATTCGCGCTGAGCGACGCACCGTCGGTGCGTCGCACCAGATAGTCGAGGAGGAAGGGCGTGACCGCCTGGCCGCTGATGCCGCGCTTGTCGCACTCCCGCAGCGCTTCGGCGAGCACGCGCGCGTGCAGCCCGGGGTCGAGTTGCTGCGACACATCGACCGGATTGGCCACCACCAGCGCCGAGTCCGGGCCGCCGAGCAGGTCCTGGGCGCGCAGCACCGCGGCGACGTCGTCGGGGGAGCGCAGGGTCCAGTCCACCGGGTGGCCCGAGTCCGTGAGGTAGAAGCCGGGAAACCGGTCCGTGCCGTACCCGGCGACGGCCACCCCGAGGGTCTCCAGGCGCTGCAGTGTCGCGGGCACGTCCAGGATCGACTTCACGCCTGCGCACACGACCGCGATCGAGGTGCGGGCGAGCAGCCGCAGGTCGGCGGATTCGTCCTGGTCGGCGGTCCACTGCCGGTGCACGCCGCCGAGGCCGCCGGTCGCGAAGATCCGGATACCCGCGCGGGCCGCGAGCAACGCCGTCGCGGACACCGTGGTGGCCCCGCTCGCGCCGGCCGCGACAGCGAGCGCGAGGTCGCGGTGGCCCAGCTTCCGGATGCCCTCTCCCGCCGCGATCCGCTCCAGCTGCTCCTTGTCGAGACCGGCTCTCGCCTGCCCGTCGACGACGGCGATCGTCGCTGGTACGGCGCCTTCACGGCGTACCAACTCCTCCAGTTCCAGGGCCACCTGGAGGTTCTGCGGGCGTGGCAGCCCGTGCGCGATGATCGTGGACTCCAGAGCCACGACCGGACGCCGCCGCTCCACCGCTTCCCGGACCTCTTCCGACACGCTCAGCACCTGTCGCCTCCCATCGCTGCGGCTTTCCTCATCCCTGGCGGCTGCGGCACCCCGCCAAACCAGCACCGCACGACTGGCTCTTGCAGCGGGCGGGGTGGGAGACGGAGTCTGGCCCCATGAAGGACAACACCGCACGCCTCGACCATGTCGTCCTGTGGGTGAACGACCCGCTCGCCGCCGTGGAGTTCTATGAGAAGACGCTCGGCTTCACACCGGTACGGGCCGACGCGTACGCGGAGGGCAAGGCACCCTTCCCCTCGGTACGCCTGAACGACGAGACCATCTTCGACCTGATGGCGCGGGAGAAGGCGCCGCGCATGGCCATGGTCCCGGAAGCCGCCGCCAGCTCAGGGCACCCCGTCAACCACATCTGCATCGCCCTGACGGCGGTCGGGTTCGACGCGCTGCACGCCCGTCTGGAGGAGCACGGAGTGCCGATGTCGGAGATCTCGCACGACGCGTTCGGCGCCCTGGGCAACGCGCAGCGCAGCTTCTACTTCCGTGACCCGGACGGCAACATCTTCGAGGGCAGGCACTACGACACGGCCTGAGACGCCGCACAGCGCCCGGTCCTGAGAGCGAGGAGTTCGCCGTCCCTTCGGTTCTCGGCTGCGGATGTGCGGATGTTCGGCCGTGCGCAGGGCGGAGTCTGCTGCCGGAGTACGGATCCGGCCCTGTGCCGCGCAGGGGCAACGGCCGAAGACGGCGGGCCGGGAAGGGCTACGGACGGTGCGCACGCGCCCATGGCATGAGGCGCCTTTCCGCCGCAGTGAGCAGTGTGTTGACCGCGAGGCCGAGCAGGCCCGCCCACAGCGTGCCCGCAAGGACGTCAGTGGTGCCGTCGGGCACCTGGGAAGCCTGCGCGATGAAGGTGCCGAGCCCTTCGCCGAAGCCGGAGAGGATTTCCGAGGCCACCGCGAGAATCAGCGCTACAGAGGCGGATATGCGGATGCCCGCGGCGATGAACGGCGCCGTCGCGGGCAGCGACACCCGCCACAGGACCTGCAGCCGTCCGAAGCCGAAGGCCCGCAGCGTGTCCCTGGCGACGGGATCGACATCGCCGAGGCCGTACACCGTGTTGAACAGCACCGGCCAGACGGAGGCGTACGCGATGACCGTGATCTGCATCCGGGCGCCGGTCCCGAGCAGCAGCGCCACCAGCGGAATCAGCGCCACCGAAGGGATCGGCCGCAGAAACTCGACCACCGCGCGGGCCGCCGCGTCGACCTTGGGGACGCTGCCGAAGAGGACGCCGAGGGGGACGGCGACGGCACAGCCGAGCAGCAGTCCGTACGCCCACACGCTGAGCGTCGCCGCGAGCCCGTCGAGGAAGAGCCCGTCACCGGCGAGCCGGGCCGCGCGCTCCACGACTTCGGACGACGGCGGCAGATAGGCGCGCTGCACGATTCCCGCCCGCCCGGCCGCCTCCCCCGCCGCCAGGACGCCCAGAACGCCCGCGGCGCCGAGCAGCCGACGGCGCGGCCGGGAGAGCGCGACAGGGCGCTTCCTGCGCCGTGCAGGGGCCCGCACGCCCGCCGCCTCGGGGCGGGCCGGCTCCCGTGCCGCGGGAGAGGTCATGCGGGCTCGGCCCGGAACAGCAGCTCTGCCGGGTCCGGCCGCTTCTTGAGCAGACCCCCTTCGGCCATCATCTTGATCAACTTCCCCATGCGCTCAGGGCTGTTGGACGCGGGGTAGCCCGGCAGCGTGATGGCCCGGGCCGTCCCGGCGTCCAGCTTCGTGTAGTCCGGCAGCACCTGTTCGACCGCCCGGCGGTCCTCACCCGCGTCCCGCTGCGCCCTCTGGATCGCCCGCTGGAACGCCGCGGCCGTCTTCGGGTTCTTCTCGACGAAGCCCTTCGTCGTCTCGTACCCGGAGAGCGGAAGGCTCTGTGCGGGGCGGCTCGCGCCATTCACCACCACGCGCGCGTGCAGCCTGCGTTTGGCGTCCGTCAGAAACGGCTCGGTGATGTCGGCCGCCTCGACCTGTCCCTTCTCCAGCGCCGCGGCCATCTGCGGGAAGGGCACCTGCCGGTAGTCCACCGGCTCGGCGCCGTGGCCCTGCTCTTCGAGGATGGCGTCCAGGCGAAGCGACTGGATGCTGTGCAGGACGTTCTCGGCGACCTTGCGGCCCTGGAGATCCTTCGCCGTACGGATCGGGGAGCCGGGCAGCACGACGACGTCCATCGAGTGCGGCGCGAGCACCACGCCGTCGGCAAGGACACGCAGGCTCAACGTGCCCTTTTCCTGGGCCTGCAGCATCGTCACGTAGTTGCCGCCCGCCACGATGTCGACCTGCCCGTTGGCCAGGGCGGGGATGGCCTGCACGCTCTGCTGTACCGGGCGTACCCGCACCTGCAGGCCCTCGGCCTTGAAGTAGCCGCGTTCCTGGGCGATATAGAGAGCGGCGCTATCCACCAAGGGCGTGGCAGCCACTGTCACCGCGGCTCTCTCGAGCCCTTTGCCCGAGCCGCCCTCACTGTTCTCACCGCCCTCTCCTGAGCCCCCGCAGCCGGACACCGCGAGCAGCAGGACGGCGGTCACCAGCGCCAATGTGCGGCGCGAACCGGTGTTGGCCGTGGTACGTGCGGTCATGAGCGTCCCCCGTCAACTCCCCTGTGCCAGAGGGTACTTGGATAGTGCATGGGGTGGCGCGACTTCAAGACCGCCACCTGCGCAAAGAGGCAAGAACACGTACGAAGCGGCTCGGGGGAGCGACCGGCTACGACGCACCCGCGGGTGCCGTACCGGACTTGCCGCGGAGCGCTGGCGTGGACCCATGCGCGAGCCCACCACGCGGTCCTTCTACGACGAACTCGCCGCCGACTACCACCTGATCTACGAGGACTGGGGGAGGAGCGCCACCCGCCAGGGCGCCGCCCTCGACGCAGTGGCGAAGGCGGAGTTCGGAGCCGCCGTCGGGAGGACGGGCCGTGCGGCCTAGAGTGACCGGCCATGACAACTGATCATGCCGCCGCCTCTGCTCCCGCTCCTGACGCCGCCGCCCCGACTGCCCCCGCCTCCTTCGTCGTGCACATCCCGGACGCCGAACTCGAGCCGGAGCCGCTCGACCCGGACCAGATCGTCTCGGGCGACCCGGTGGTGACGGGCAAGGTCCTGTGGGAGTCGGCGGACGGCCGGCAGGTGCGCGGCATCTGGCAGATCACGCCCGGCGTGGTGACCGACACCGAGGCGAACGAACTCTTCGTGGTCGTCAGCGGCCGCGCCACGGTCGCGGTGGAGGGCGGCGACGTCCTGGAGGTGGGGCCGGGCGACGCGGCGGTGCTGCGCGAGGGCGACCGCACGACCTGGACCGTCCACGAGACCCTGCGCAAGGCGTACCACATCAGCCTCTAGAGAGCCGGTTGCGTTCCGCCGCCCCTGGCTCCCGGCCGACTGCCCGGCTCACCGGCGCACGGCCTCAGGCAGTGCCGGACGCGCCGCCTCCCTCGCCTTCGTCGCTCTCGTCGTTCTTCGCGGGCACCCCGCCATCACTGCCGCGGCTCATCGAGAACAGTGCGAGTGCGGCGAGCGGCAGGAGCAGAAGGGCGGCGAACAGGTTCAGCCAGCCATAGCCGGCCTGCGCGACCACAAGGCCCGCCGCGATGCCGCCGATCCCGGCCGCGGTGTTCATCGTCAGGTCCGACAGGCCCTGCGCCGCGGCCCGGGCCGGGCCCGGTATGGAGTCCGTGAGCAGCGCGGACCCGGAGACGAGCCCCGCCGACCAGCCGAGGCCGAGGACGAAGAGCCCCGCGGCCGTCTGCGCGTGGTGCGGACCCGCCGTACCCGCCAGCAGCGCGGCCAAGCCCAGAAGCCCGACGGACAGGCCGATGACGGAGAGCCTGCCGAGCCGGTCGGACAGTCGGCCCATCACCGGCGAGAAGGCGTACATGCCCGCGATGTGGCCGCTGATGACCAGACCGATCAGATCGATGCTCGCTCCGTGGTGGCCGAGGTCGACCGGCGTCATCGACATGATCGAGACCATCGCGGTGTGCGAGACGGCCACCGTGGCGAGTGCGAGCCGGGCGCGCGGCGACGCCGCCACCGCGGCGAGACCGGCACGCAGCGAGCGCCCTTCGGGGGACTGATCGGCGGCCGGAGCGAGCGCACGCGCGGTCAGCAGCGGGTCGGGCCGCAGCAGCACCGAGACCAGGGCGGCCGAGATCACGAAGACACCGGCGGCCCACAGGAACGGTCCGGCGGCCTCGGGGATGCCGAGCCCTGAGACGCTACGGCCCGCGGGTGCCGCGATGTTGGGCCCGAGGACTGCGCCGATCGTCGTGGCCCAGACGACGTTCGAGATCGCGCGGGCGCGGTGTTTCGGCTCGGCCAGATCGGCGGCGGCGAACCGGGCCTGCAGATTCGCGGACGAGGCGGCGCCGAAGGCGGCCATTCCGGCCAGGAGCAGCGGGAAGCTGCCGATCGCCGCGGCGAGGACGACGACCCCGGCCCCCAACGCGCCGATCAAATACGCCAGTACGAGTCCGGGCCGGCGTCCGCGCGCCGTCATCAGCGCGGCCAGCGGCATCGACAGAAGGGCCGTCCCGGCAACCGTCGCGGTCGGCGCGAGACCGGACAGTGCCTCGGTGCCGCTCACCTGCTGTGCGAGGACGGCGGCGAGGGCAATGCCCGTGGCGACCCCGAGTCCGCCCAGGATCTGACTGGCGATGAGCACCGCCGAGGTGCGCCTTCTGAGCCGGGGCAGCTGTGCGGGCTCGACGGATATGAGAGGGCGTTCGGTCGCGGTCACCGCGCGGGCGCCTTGTCGGAGGATGAGGTCACCGGCGCAGTGTGCCAGCAGCCACACCCTCGTGAACACGTCATTTCACGGCTCCGACGTCACGGCCCCGACTTCAGGATCCCGGCCAAGTTCCCCGGATCCGCTCAGAACAGCGGCTCCGGAAGCACCCCCTCCAGTGCCAGCAGCCGGCGCTTCGTCTCCAGGCCGCCGCCGAATCCGCCGATCCCGCCGTCGCTTTCGACCACGCGGTGGCAGGGCACGACGACCGGCAGCGGGTTGGCCCCCATGGCCATGCCGACGGCCTGGGCCGCGCCGGGCTGCCCGACGCGGCTTGCCAGGTCGCCGTAGCCGACCACCGAGCCGTACGGCACGCCCGTGGCCAGTTCGCGCAGCACCGCGCGGTTGAAGCCCGAGATCAGGGTCCAGTCCAGGTCGAGCGTGAACTCGTGCAGTTCGCCCGCGAAGTAGGCCGCGAGCTGGCGTATCGGCTCGGCCAGGCGCGGGGATCCGGGCGCCTCGGCGGGCTCTCCGCCGAAGCGGTCGGCGAGCCGCGCCACGGCCTTGTCGCGCACCGTCGCATCGGCGTGGAAGGCGACCTTGACCAGGCCCTGGCCGGTCGCGGCCAGGAGCAGCGGGCCGATGTCGCTGCCGACAACGGTCCACTCGACATCGAAGGGCCGGCCGGCGGTCTGCGGATCACGGTTCGTGTTCACGCAGACCACCGTACGGCCGGGCACTGACAACCGGCCCGGCTTCGCCCAAGAGGGCGTGAGCTCGGACTCAGTCGTCGTCGCCCACCGCGTCCCGCACCACATCGGGAGTGTTCGTGATGATGCCGTCCACCCCGAAGCCGGCGACGCGCTGGGCGGCGGCCGCGGTGTTCACGGTCCAGGTGAAGATCTCGAGCGGCTTGCCGTGCGCGCCCTTCAGCGCGTGGATCGCCTTGACGTAGTCGGCCGAGATCGTCGTGTGGCTGGAGTTGACCTGGTCCGCGAACTCCGCGTACTTGGGCAGATCCGCGACGGCGGGCGTACCCAGGAAGCCGATCTTTATGTCGGGCCGCATGGCGTGCACGGCCTTCACGCTGTCGGCGCTGAAGCTCTGCACGACGAGCTTGCTCTTGACGTGGCTCTTGTCCAGCCAGCCCTCCTGCCGCAGGACGCGCAGGGTGTCCAGCTCTATGCCGGGGTAGAGCTCCGGCTTCTTGATCTCCAGGACGAGCTTCTGGTGGTTGTGCGACACCCGGTTCATGTACTGCTTGAGCGTCGGCACGCGCGCGCCGGCGTACTTCGCGTCAAACCAGCTGCCGGCGTCCAGCTTGGCTATCTCCGCGGAGGTGAAGTCCGCCACCTTCCACGGCGCGCGGTCGGGGAAGACCTCCTCGACGTTCGTCGTCCGCTTCAGGTTGTCGTCGTGCACGATGACGAGCTCGCCGTCCTTGGTGCGCTGCACGTCGTTCTCGACCCAACGGAAGCCCATGTCGCGGGCCTTGTCTATGGCCGCGAGAGTGTTCTCGGGCGCGTAGGCCGAGGCGCCGCGGTGCGCCACCACCAGTGGTCTGTCGGTCTCGGTGGTGGCCTGGGCGAGTGAGGCGGCGTTCTGGGGTGCGGCCGCCTGGGCCGTGGCGGCGGGGAGGAAGAGCGCGCCGACTCCCAGGAGCGCTGCGGTGGTTGCTGCGGCAGGGCGTGCGTACACGTGAAACTCCTCAGGTCGAGAGGTCGCGGACCGGTTCGAGGGTTACAGCCGTGGACCAACGGAAAACAGGCGCAGGATGGCCACGGGTTGAACGGAGTTGCCCCGAAGCCGCCCGAACACGCCCATCACGCCTGATTCTTTGCCGAAAAATCGCTCGTACGTTCCTCGGTGCGCTCTAATCTCTGCTCAACCACATCCACTGCGGCGGTGGTTGCACGGGGGCTCGGAGAGCATTGCTGGAATCTCAAGGCGGAAGGGCTACCGCGCATGCAGGGGACGATCGACGGATTCAGTTACGGGCTTGTCACGCCCGTGGTCGCGTACCTCATGGCCTGTCTCGGCGGTGCGCTCGGTCTGCGCTGCACGACCAGGTCGCTGCTTGTCGCCAACTCCTGGCGGCCCGGCTGGCTCGCCCTGGGGTCGGCCGCCATCGGCTCCGGCATCTGGACGATGCACTTCATCGCGATGATGGGCTTCAAGGTGAAGGAGGCGCCGATCCGCTACGACGCCCCGACCACCTTCGCCAGCCTGGGCGTCGCCATCGTCATGGTGGGCATCGGCATCTTCATCGTCGGCTACCGCGGCGCGACCGTCATGGCGCTGTTCACCGGAGGCACCATCACGGGCCTGGGTGTCGCCTCCATGCACTATCTGGGAATGGCCGGAATGCGTCTTCGCGGGACGCTCAAGTACGACACGTTCACCGTTTCCGTCTCCGTGGTGATCGCCATGGTCGCGGCGACCGCCGCTCTCTGGGCGGCGGTCCAGGTCAGGGGATTCCTGTGGAGCCTGGGTGCGAGCCTTGTCATGGGCCTCGCGGTGAGCGGCATGCACTACATGGGCATGTCCGCCATGAAGGTGCATCTGCACGGCGCGGTCAGCAGGCCGCCCGGTGACTCACCGGCGGAACTGCTCGCGCCGATGATGATCGGCCCGCTCGCCTTCCTGCTCCTGGCCGGAGTGGTCGTGATGTTCGACCCGCTGATGGTGATGGGCAAGCCCGACTGGCAGCGCGAGCAGCGCGTCGCGCGCCCGGGCGCCGTCAGCGGCAGCCCCCTGGGGCAGCACGTCGGCACCCCGGTACCGCGAGGCGTCAGTTCCCGCGGCCGGCTGCCCCGGCAGCGCCGAGGCACCGCCCCCGCACCACCGCGCGGCCCCCGCTCCCGCCAGGGCCGGTGACCAGGCCGCTGAGCCCTCGGCGGCCAGGTCGCGGAGCCCTCCGGCCAGGTCGCTGAGCGCCGGGTGACCAGGCCGCTGAGCCTCGTGGCAGGGGATTCCGCAGCCGGTTGTCAGTGGGGGGTCGTACGGTGGATTCCATGCGGCCCGTATCCAAGATCGAACGCACGGTGGCACCTTTCGAGGTCGTCAGCCCGTACCAGCCAAGCGGCGACCAGCCGACCGCCATCGCCGACCTCGACCGGCGTATCCGCGCAGGTGAGAAGGATGTCGTCCTGCTCGGCGCGACCGGCACCGGCAAGTCGGCCACCACCGCGTGGATGATCGAGAAGCTGCAGCGCCCCACCCTCGTCATGGCGCCGAACAAAACCCTCGCGGCCCAGCTGGCGAACGAATTCCGCGAGCTCCTGCCGAACAACGCGGTCGAGTACTTCGTCTCGTACTACGACTACTACCAGCCCGAGGCATACGTCCCGCAGTCGGACACCTACATCGAAAAAGACTCCTCGATCAACGAGGAAGTGGAGCGCCTGCGCCACTCCGCGACCAATTCCCTGCTCACCCGCCGTGACGTCGTGGTGGTCGCCTCCGTCTCGTGCATCTACGGCCTCGGTACGCCGCAGGAGTACGTCGACCGCATGGTGCAGCTCAAGGTCGGCGACGAGATCGACCGCGACCAGCTCCTGCGCCGCTTCGTCGACATCCAGTACACGCGCAATGACCTGGCGTTCACCCGCGGCACCTTCCGCGTCCGCGGTGACACCATCGAGATCTTCCCGGTATATGAGGAACTCGCCGTCCGTATCGAGATGTTCGGCGACGAGATCGAGGCCCTCTCCACCCTGCACCCGCTCACCGGCGAGGTGATCAGCGACGACGAGCAGCTGTACGTCTTCCCGGCCACCCACTACGTCGCGGGCCCGGAGCGCATGGAGAAGGCGATCAACGGCATCGAGAAGGAGCTCGACGAGCGCCTGGCCGAGCTGGAGAAGCAGGGCAAGATGCTGGAGGCCCAGCGCCTGCGCATGCGCACCACGTACGACCTGGAGATGCTCCGCCAGATCGGCTCCTGCTCCGGCATCGAGAACTACTCGATGCATTTCGACGACCGCGACCCCGGCACGCCCCCGCACACCCTCCTCGACTACTTCCCGGACGACTTCCTGCTCGTCCTCGACGAGTCGCATGTCACCGTGCCGCAGATCGGCGCCATGTACGAAGGCGACGCCTCCCGTAAGCGCACCCTCGTCGACCACGGTTTCCGGCTGCCCTCCGCTCTCGACAACCGCCCTCTCAGGTGGGAGGAGTTCCAGGAGCGCATCGGCCAGACCGTGTATCTGTCGGCGACCCCGGGCGCGTATGAACTCTCCCGCGGCGACGGGCACGTGGAGCAGATCATCCGCCCCACCGGCCTGGTCGACCCGGAGGTCGTGGTCAAGCCCACCGAGGGACAGATCGACGACCTGGTGCACGAAATCCGCACCCGCGCGGAGAAGGACGAGCGCGTCCTCGTCACCACCCTCACCAAGAAGATGGCCGAGGACCTGACCGACTACTTCCTCGAACTGGGCATCCAGGTCCGCTACTTGCACAGCGACGTCGACACCCTGCGCCGCGTCGAGCTCCTGCGCGAACTGCGCGCCGGTGAGTACGACGTCCTGGTCGGCATCAACCTCCTGCGCGAGGGACTCGACCTGCCCGAGGTGTCCCTGGTCGCCATCCTCGACGCCGACAAGGAGGGCTTCCTGCGCTCGGGCACCTCCCTGATCCAGACCATCGGCCGCGCGGCGCGCAATGTCTCCGGCCAGGTCCATATGTACGCGGACAAGATCACCCCGGCGATGGAGAAAGCCATCGACGAGACCAACAGGCGCCGGGAGAAGCAGATCGCGTACAACAAGGAGCGGGGTATCGACCCGCAGCCGCTCCGCAAGAAGATCAACGACATCGTGGCGACCATCGCGCGCGAAGAGGTCGACACGGAGGAGCTGCTCGGCTCCGGATACCGCAAGAGCAAGGACGGCAAGAGCGCCAAGGCTCCGGTGCCCGCGCTCGGCTCGGCGAAGGCCGGCGCAGGCACGGCGGCCAAGGGCGGCAAGTCCGCCAAGGGCAAGGCCGAGCAGACGCCCACCGACCGCCCCGCCGCCGAACTGGCCGAGCAGATCGAGGAGATGACGGAGCGCATGCGCGCCGCGGCCGCCGACCTGCAGTTCGAGATCGCCGCCAGGCTGCGTGACGAGGTCTCCGAAATGAAGAAGGAACTGCGGCAGATGAGGGAGGCGGGGCTGGCCTGACACAAGGGCCGGAAGCACGGTGCGGACGGCCGGTTCCAGGGCCCGGCCGCCCGCCCGTGACGCAGATGCGGGCGCACCCCGGAAGTGTGTTGCAAGAACGCCACAAATCGCGGACCAGGGTGCGGTGGGGTCACGACCACTGCGTAGGGTGCTGGGCAACCGCAAACACAGGCGGTTGTGGGGATTGCTCGAGAGGGGACTGCGCGTGACGGTCAACATGACCAAGGGTCAGGCCATCAGCCTGCAGAAGAACGACGGGGGCACCCTGACCGCGGTGCGCATGGGGCTCGGCTGGCAGGCGGCACAGCGCCGCGGCCTCTTCGGTTCCCGGACCAAGGAGATCGACCTCGACGCCTCGGCGGTGCTCTTCGCCGACAAGCAGCCGGTGGACGTGGTGTTCTTCCGCCACCTGGTCAGCGACGACGGCTCGGTCCGGCACACCGGTGACAATCTGGTCGGCGGCGTCGGCCAGGGCGGCGACGACGAGGCGATCCTCGTCGACCTGCAGCGCGTACCGGTCCACATCGACCAGATCGTCTTCACGGTGAACTCCTTCACCGGCCAGACCTTCCAGGAAGTGCAGAACGCGTTCTGCCGCATCGTCGACGAGACCAACGGCCAGGAGATGGCCCGCTACACCCTCGACGGCGGCGGCCAGTACACCGCCCAGATCATGGCCAAGGTGCACCGCGTGGGCGCCGGCTGGTCGATGACGGCCCTGGGCACCCCGGCCAACGGCCGTACGTTCCAGGACCTGATGCCCTCGGTCCTGCCGCACCTGTAAGCCGCGAGCCGCCGCTGCGGGACGCCGGTCTTGTCAGTCGTTCTGTGAGCGCCGGCCACACCTGAAAAGAAGTGACGAGGGGGACGAAGGCGATGACGGCCGAACTGGTCAGGGGGCAGAACCACGTTCTGCCGCAGACCCGGCTCGAGATCAGGGTGTCGGCCGGCAAGCCGATCGTGGCGGGAGCGACGCTCAGCGACGAGCAGGGCAAGGTGCGCGGCACCGACTGGGTGGCCCACCCCGGCTCGCACCAGCTGCCCGGCCTCGAGGTCTCCAAGCAGGCCGCCGCCGACCATCGCCTCGCTGTGGACCTCGGCGCCCTGCCGGAGGGCGTCGAGCGGGTCAATGTGCTGCTCGCGCTGCCCGTCGGCGTCGGCGGCCCGGTCAGGTTCGGCGCCCTGGCCGCGCCCTTCGTCGCGGTCACCGGCCTGGACGGCTCCGAGGTCGCCAGCTACACGATCACCGACCTCGACGCCGAGTCCGCCGTCGTCGCACTCGAGCTCTACCGCAGGCAGGACCTCTGGAAGGTACGCGCGGTGGGCCAGGGCTACGCGGGCGGCCTCGCGGAGATGCTCACCGACCAGGGCCTGCCCGGCGCCCAGGAGATCGCCACCGAGATCCTCGACGCCGTGGCCGGCGGCATGGCGCGTTCCGTGGCCGCACCGCCGCCCCGCACAGCGGAGGGCGACCGCGTCCGCCGCACCGCGAACGCCACCGGCCCCGGCCACCCGGCGGACGGCCAGAATCCGCCGCCCGGCACCGCCCCGCAGAGCCGGCCCGAGCAGACCGCGCACCCCCGTCCCGAGCACCCCCAGCCAGGGCACCCCCACCCCGAGCACCCCGGCGGCGTACCGCACCCCGCCCCGGCCACCGGCGGCCCCGTCGACTACACCCACCCCGCCCGTCGCCCCACCCCGCCTCCCGCCCCCGCGACGACCGCCCCGCCCGTGCCGCCGCAGCAGCCCGCCCAAGCCGCACAGCCGGGTCAGCCCGCGCAGCCCATCGCGGGCGACGCGACCGGCTGGTCCATGGAGGAGCGGCTCTACAACCAGGTGTGGGGGATGTTCGAGGACCTGGCCCGCACCGCGGCGGCGTACCGCAGCGCAGTCGACTTCGCCGAGTCCCGTATGGAGCAGGAGCTCGACAAGGTTCTGTCCGATCCGCGCAGCCGTATCGGCGGCCAGGGCGACGCCGCCCGCGAAGAGGCCCGCACCAAGCACACCAAGCTGGTCGAGCAGGCCAGGGCGGCCCTTGAGCGTGATCTGGCCCAGCTCGCCGCCGAGTCGGATGTGGTCGAGCCCGCGCTGCCGCCGTCCTTCGCCGCCTGGGACAACCCGGTCTGGCACGCCTACCGCGTCCCGATGGAGATCCCCATGGCCCTGCGCCTCGGCGATCTGCATCTGCCCGAGCGGACCGATCTGCGGATCCCGCTGCTGGTCAGGCTGCCGCTCGAGCGCGGTCTGTGGATCGACAGCGGGCGCACGGCGTCCTCTGCGACCGCGTCACTCGCCGACAGCGACGAGATGCGCCGCCTCGCGATGGACACCGCGGTGGCACACGCCGCCCGGCTCCTCGCCGTATACCCGCCGGGCGATTTCGCCGTGCATGTCATCGACCCCGCGGGTGCCGCCGCACCGTCCCTGGCGCCGCTCAAGGAGGCCGGCGTGCTCGCCGGGCCGCCCGCCGCAGGCGCCGCCGCGGTCTCCGAGACGCTGGCGAAGCTGACCCAGCGGGTCGATCTGGTGCAGATGGCGGTGCGCGCGGGAGCGGCCGATTCGCTGCCGCCCGATCTGGACACCGCCGAGCAGCTGCTGATCGTCAGTGACTTCCCGCACGGTTTCGACGACCGCGCGGTGACCCAGCTGCGCTATATCGCGGACGAGGGGCCGTCCGTCGGCGTCCACCTGATGATGGTCGCCGACCGTGAGGACGCCGCGGAGTTCGGCCCGGTCCTCGACCCGCTGTGGCGCGCGCTGCTTCGGCTCACCCCGGTCCCGGACGACCACCTCGCCGATCCGTGGGTGGGCCACGCGTGGACCTATGAACCGGCGCTCACGCCGCCCGGCAGCGAGGTGCTGCAGCAGGTGCTCGGGCAGGTCGCGGACGCCCGCAGGGCCTGGGGCCGCTGACCTCCCCGGAGGGCCCGCCTCACGGGCGGGGAAGGACCTTTTGCTGAAGTCTCCTGAGCAAAAGCCTCTTGACCTGGGCTTTTGGTATGTGCTTTACCTCACCCTTTACCTTTCCTTGGTGTTTCAAGTACTGTTCTTTACGCGGAGGGGAGTACTCCTGACTGCGGCGTTCCCGTCAATACGGACCTGGCCAGGTCCCGGGGCGTCGGCCCGCTAAGCGCCGTTCACGTGCGCCTCGGGTGGAAGAGACCTCCGGCAGCGACGACGCTGGAATTGTGCCGTTACGTACTGCCGGAGGCGCAGTGGATGTTTCCCTGACCCTGTGGGTCTTGACGATCGTGGGCCTGACCGCCCTGATCGCAGTCGACTTCTTCATCGGGCGCAAGCCCCATGACGTATCCATCAAGGAAGCCGGGATCTGGACGATCGTCTGGATCGTTCTGGCGGCCTTGTTCGGCCTCGGGCTGTTGCTCTGGGGCGGCGGCCAGCCCGCCGGTGAGTTCTTCGCGGGCTACATCACAGAGAAGTCGTTGAGCGTCGACAACCTCTTCGTCTTCGTTCTGATCATGGCCAAGTTCGCGGTGCCCACGCAGTACCAGCAGCGGGTGCTGCTCGTCGGCGTGGTGATCGCCCTCGTACTGCGCACGATCTTCATCGCCGCCGGCGCCGCGATCATCGCGAGCTTCTCGTGGATCTTCTACATCTTCGGTGCCTTCCTGATCTGGACCGCCTGGAAGCTGATCCAGGAGGCCAGGGCCGAGGAGGACGACGAGGACTGGGAGGAGAACAAGCTGCTCAAGGCGGCCGAGAAGCGCTTCGGCGTGGCCGACCGCTACCACGGCACCAAGCTGTGGATCGAGCAGAACGGCAAGAAGGTCATGACGCCGATGCTGGTCGTCATGCTGGCGATCGGCACCACCGACATCCTCTTCGCCCTGGACTCCATCCCCGCGATCTTCGGCCTGACCCAGGACCCGTACATCGTCTTCACCGCCAACGCCTTCGCTCTGATGGGCCTGCGGCAGCTGTACTTCCTCATCGGCGGCCTGCTCAAGAAGCTGGTCCACCTGAGCTACGGCCTGTCGGTCATCCTCGGCTTCATCGGTGTGAAGCTGGTGCTGCACGCCTTGCACGAGAGCGGCGTGCACGTCCCGGAGATCTCCATTCCGTTCTCTCTGGGTGTCATCTGCGCGGTGCTGATCATCACGACGATCACCAGCCTGATCGCCTCCAAGAAGCAGAACGAGGCGGCGGCCGCGGCCGGTGCGACCGGCGGGGACGACGCCGGGGAGACCGGCAAGGGCAGCGAGAGCGGCTCGCCCGACGGGACGGGCAAGACTGCCGAGAGCAGCGCCGCACAGCGCAGCAAGAACGACATAGAGGCCTGACGGCCCCGGCCTGCCCGGCCACCGAACAACCGGCAGCCCGCCCGCACCCGCACACAGGGGGTGTAGGCGGGCTGTCGACGTCCTGTCGACGGCGCCTGGGAGCGTCGGCGCCATGACGTACGAAGCCCAGCAGCTGCCCATCCGTTTCATCGAGGTCACCGGGGTCCGGCGGATCACCCCGCGCATGGCCCGGATCACCTTCGGCGGCGCCGACCTCGCCGACTTCCGCATCGCCGGGCCCGATCAGCAGGTCAAGCTCTACTTCCCCAAGCCGGGCCAGGCCCGGCCCCGCCTCCCTGAGCGCGGGGGCGACGGCACCGGCGACACCGACGGCGCTCACGGCGATCTGATCCGCTGGTACGAGGCGTACACCGCCCTGCCCGAAGCCGAACGCCCCTGGATGCGCAGCTACACCGTGCGCGCCCACCATCCTCAGGAAGCCGCCGTCGACATCGACTTCGTGCTGCACGGCGACAGCGCGCAGGACGCCGCGAGTGCGGACGGCCCGGCCACCCGCTGGGCCGCCGCAGCTCAACCCGGCGATGTACTCGGCATGTTCGGCCCCTCGGCCTACTTCACCAAGCCGGTTCCGCTCGGCACCACCGACTGGACGCTGCTGGCCGGAGACGAGTCGGCGCTCCCGGCCCTCGGCACGATCATCGAAGCCCTGCCCGAAGGCGCACGCGCGACGGCGTACGTCGAGATCGCCGACGCGGACGAGGAGCAGGCGTTCACGACGGAGGGCGACGTGACCGTGCACTGGCTGCACCGTGCCGCCGGTCCGGCGGGACACGGCAGTCTCCTGCTCGACGCCGTACGCGCCGCCGAGTTCCCCGCCGGATCGGTGTACGCCTGGCTGGCGGGGGAGTCAGGGGCGGTGCGCGGGCTGCGCCGGCACCTGGTGGACGAGCGCGGTATCGACAAGTCGGCCATCGACTTCGCCGGTTACTGGCGCCGTCGGCTCACCCGGGACGACGCCCCCACCGCCGAGGACCTCGCCGACGCACAGGAACTCCTGGGACGCGAGGCCTGAGTCCGGGGCCCTCACCCCGTTCACACCAGGGCGGCGGCCTCCCGCACCGGCAGGCCGCCGCCCTGCGCGTACGCACGCTCGTACTCCGCCGTGCCGAGAGCCGCGCGCAGCTCGGCCTCCGTGACCGCCCGCAGCTCCGCGGGGTCAGGGAACGGGCGGAAGCCGAAACTCCCGCTCACCGCGTGCCGGTCGTACGCGCCGAGGAGCCGCGCCCCGTCCGCGCACGCACCGAGCCGCGCCTTGGCCCGGGCGGCGGTGAGGAACTGGTCGACGACGAGCCACGGTGCGACCAGATGCGCGAAGGTCTCAAGGTGTCGCACCGCGTCCTTGACGTGCCCGGCGGCCCGCTCGAACTCGCCGTCCCGGCAGTCGAGCCAGCCGCGTAGCCCGGCGAGAATGCCGACGAACAGCGCGGGCGCAGCGCCCGCGTGGTTCCGAGCACGCGGTAGTCCACAGTCACCCGCCCATTGTCCAGGCACCGACCGGCCACGGTCCCCGCGAAACCGCCGGGCGGCGCCCCACTCCGGGAGTGCGGTCAGCGGCCGTCACCGGAAGGCGGACGCCCCCCCCAGGAACGCCGAAGGCGGCACTACGCGCGCGTGCCGCATCGGCACAACAACGCACGCGTGCAGCAATGGCGCTACGGGCGCGCGTGCAGCAGCGGCACAACGCGCGCGTGCAGCAAGGTCGTTGGCGTGCGGGAAGAGCAGCCAGGACTTGGCGTGGCCGCGGCGCCTCCGCCGCGGCCCGCCCCTACCAGCCGCGCTCGCGCCACTCCGCGAGGTGCGGGCGCTCGGTGCCGACCGAGGTGTCGTTGCCGTGGCCCGGGTACACCCACGTCTCGTCCGGCAGCTGCCCGAAGATCTTCGTCTCGACGTCGTCGACGAGGCTCGCGAACGCCTTCGGGTCGCCCCAGGTGTTGCCCACGCCGCCGGGGAACAGGCAGTCACCGGTGAAGACGTGCGGGTGGCCGTGCGGGTCGTCGTAGACCAGGGCGATGGAGCCCGGGGTGTGGCCCACGAGGTGGCGGGCGGTCAGCTCCACGCGGCCCACCTGGATCGTGTCCCCGTCCTCGACGAGGACGTCGGTGGACACGGGGATGCCCTCCGCGTCGTACCGCCCCGCATAAGTGCGGGCGCCGGTGGCGTCCACGACCTCGGCCAGGGCACCCCAGTGGTCCCCGTGCTGGTGCGTGGTGACCACGGACGCGAGACCGCTCTCACCGACGAGGTTGAGCAAGGTGTCCGGCTCCGCGGCCGCGTCGATGAGGAGCTGCTCGCCGGTGGCCCGGCAGCGCAGCAGATACGCGTTGTTGTTCATGGGGCCGACGGCGACCTTGGAGATCATCAGGTCCGCGAGTTCATGGACATCCGCGGGTCCGCCGACCTTCACCACTCCGCTGTACGTCATGGATTCACCCTACAGAGCGGGCAGTACGGGCAGGAGCCCGCCGTCGCATTCAAGGCCGCCGCCCTCGCGGCGGCCCGCGAGCCAGCCCAGAAGCGCGGGCGCGGGGCCGATGACCGAGACCGGTTCGCCGTCCGTGCGGCCGGTGCTCCACTGCCCGCCGTCCGTCGAGGTGATCAGGATCCGGGGGACGGCCGCGTGGCCGGCGAACCGGTCCGCGAGGAAGGAGATCTCGCGGCGGGTGAAGTCCGCCGGCAGGTCTTCGAGCTCGTAGCCGATATTGAGGTCCACGTGATGCAGCTCGACCTCGATGAGACGGCGGAAGGGCAGCCGGGAGGCGCTGTCCGTGACGCCGTTGCGCAGCTCCACGGTGCGCGACCAGTCGGTGACCGCGGCGGCCGCCTCCTGGAACCGCTCCGCGCTCTCGCGTACGTCGGCAAGCTGCTCGGCCGGCGGGCGGGGCGCGTCGCGCTCGATGTCGCCGTCGCGGGCCTCGGCGCTGACGTACATCGGCCGCCCGGCGAGCACGTTGACGAGGGCGTCGGCGTTGCGGGCGAGATGGGCGAGGACATGGCCGCGGCTCCAGCCGGGCAGGCGTGACGCCTCGCCGGTTGCCGCGTTGTCCAGTTTGGCCGCTGCGGTGAGCAGTCGGTCCGTCGCTTCACGTACTGAGACCAGGTCGCGCACATGATCATTCATGGGCCCGACGATAGTCCTGCCACTCAATCGGGTGAAGGTGCCGGACCGCCCCCTTAAATCGAATGCGCGTGCTATAGGCTCGGTCGAGGCATCCTTGGCCGTCGGAATTCGAAGCGGTGCCGAGCAGTTTCAATCAGTGCAGTCCATGCAGTCCATCGCTGTGGCGGCCCCCCATAGTCTTGTGGGACGGGGGCCCCGCCCCCGCTTCTCTAGTGAAAGGTGCGGACCGGCGTGGCCGACCGTCTCATCGTCCGTGGCGCGCGCGAGCACAACCTCAAGAATGTCTCGCTCGACCTTCCGCGCGACTCGCTCATCGTCTTCACCGGTCTGTCCGGTTCGGGGAAGTCCTCGCTCGCGTTCGACACGATCTTCGCCGAGGGCCAGCGCCGGTACGTGGAGTCGCTCTCCTCGTACGCCCGGCAGTTCCTCGGCCAGATGGACAAGCCCGACGTCGACTTCATCGAGGGCCTCTCTCCGGCCGTCTCCATCGACCAGAAGTCCACCTCGCGCAACCCGCGCTCCACAGTCGGCACCATCACCGAGGTCTACGACTATCTGCGCCTGCTGTTCGCCCGCATCGGCAAGCCGCACTGTCCCGAGTGCGGCCGCCCCATCGCGCGCCAGTCCCCGCAGGCCATCGTCGACAAGGTCCTGGAGCTCCCCGAGGGCAGCCGTTTCCAGGTCCTCTCGCCGCTGGTGCGCGAGCGCAAGGGCGAGTTCGTCGACCTCTTCTCGGACCTGCAGACCAAGGGCTACAGCCGCGCGCGGGTGGACGGACAGACCATCCAGCTCTCCGAGCCGCCGAAGCTCAAGAAGCAGGAGAAGCACACCATCGAGGTGGTCGTCGACCGCCTCACTGTGAAGGACTCCGCCAAGCGCCGCCTCACCGACTCCGTGGAGACCGCGCTCGGGCTCTCCGGCGGCATGGTCGTGCTCGACTTCGTCGACCTCCCCGAGGGCGACCCGGAGCGCGAGCGGATGTACTCGGAGCACCTCTACTGCACGTACGACGACCTCTCCTTCGAAGAGCTCGAGCCCCGCTCCTTCTCGTTCAACTCGCCCTTCGGCGCCTGCCCCGACTGCACCGGCATCGGCACGCGCATGGAGGTCGACCCCGAGCTGATCGTGCCCGACGAGGACAAGTCCCTCGACGAAGGCGCCATCCACCCCTGGTCGCACGGCCACACCAAGGAGTACTTCGGCCGTCTCACCGGCGCCCTCGCCGACGCCCTGAGCTTCAGCACCGACACTCCTTGGGCGGCGCTCCCGCAGCGCGCCAAGAAGGCCCTGCTGCATGGCCACAAGACCCAGATCGAGGTCCGCTACCGCAACCGGTACGGAAGGGAGCGGGTCTACACCACGCCCTTCGAAGGCGCCGTCCCCTTCGTGAAGCGCCGGCACAGCGAGGCCGAGAGCGACGCCAGCCGTGAGCGCTTCGAGGGCTATATGCGCGAAGTGCCCTGCCCCACCTGTGAGGGCACGCGCCTCAAGCCGATCGTGCTCGCGGTCACCGTGATGGGGAAGTCCATCGCCGAGGTCTCCGCCATGTCCATCGCCGACTGCGCGGAGTTCCTGGCCGAGCTGACGCTCAACGCCCGCGACAAGAAGATCGCCGAGCGAGTCCTCAAGGAGGTCAACGAACGGCTGCGCTTCCTGGTCGACGTAGGCCTGGACTATCTCTCCCTGAACCGCGCCGCGGGCACCCTCTCCGGCGGCGAGGCCCAGCGCATCCGGCTCGCCACCCAGATCGGCTCCGGTCTCGTCGGCGTGCTCTATGTCCTGGACGAGCCCTCCATCGGCCTGCACCAGCGCGACAACCACCGCCTCATCGAGACGCTGGTCCGCCTGCGCGACATGGGCAACACCCTGATCGTCGTCGAGCACGACGAGGACACCATCAAGGTCGCCGACTGGGTCGTCGACATCGGCCCCGGCGCCGGTGAGCACGGCGGCAAGGTCGTCCACAGCGGCCCCTTGAAGGAGCTCCTGAAGAACGCCGAGTCGATGACCGGGCAGTACCTCGCGGGCAAGAAGTCCATCCCCGTGCCCGACATCCGGCGGCCCGCCGACCCGGCCCGCCGCCTCACCGTGCACGGCGCCCGGGAGAACAACCTCCAGGACATCGACGTCGCCTTCCCCCTCGGTGTGCTCACCGCCGTCACCGGAGTCTCCGGATCCGGTAAGTCGACGCTGGTCAACGACATCCTGTACACCCACCTGGCGCGCGAGCTGAACGGCGCCCGCAATGTGCCGGGGCGGCACACGCGCGTGGACGGCGACGACCTGGTCGACAAGGTCGTGCACGTCGACCAGTCGCCCATCGGCCGTACGCCCCGCTCCAACCCGGCGACGTACACCGGAGTCTTCGACCACGTCCGCAAGCTCTTCGCCGAGACCACCGAGGCGAAGGTCCGCGGCTATATGCCCGGACGCTTCTCCTTCAACGTGAAGGGCGGCCGCTGCGAGAACTGCTCGGGCGACGGCACCATCAAGATCGAGATGAACTTCCTGCCGGATGTGTACGTGCCGTGCGAGGTGTGCCACGGCGCGCGCTACAACCGCGAGACCCTGGAAGTGCACTACAAGGGCAAGTCCATCGCCGAGGTCCTGGACATGCCCATCGAGCAGGCCCTCGACTTCTTCGAGGCGGTGCCCACCATCGCGCGCCACCTCAAGACGCTCAACGAAGTCGGCCTGGGGTACGTCAGACTGGGCCAGTCCGCGCCCACGCTCTCCGGCGGTGAGGCCCAGCGCGTCAAGCTCGCCAGCGAGCTGCAGAAGCGCTCCACAGGCCGCACCGTGTACGTCCTGGACGAGCCGACCACCGGTCTGCACTTCGAGGACATCAGCAAGCTGATCAACGTCCTGTCCGGCCTGGTCGACAAGGGCAACACCGTCATCGTCATCGAGCACAACCTCGACGTCATCAAGACCGCCGACTGGGTCGTCGACATGGGCCCCGAGGGCGGCAGCGGCGGCGGTCTCGTCATCGCCGAGGGCACACCGGAGCAGGTCGCCGGGATCCCGGCGAGCCACACCGGCAAGTTCCTGCGCGACATCATCGCGGCAGACCGGATCAGCGACGCGAGTGTGCCCGCGGCGCGGAGCAGGGCGAAGGCCCAGGCCAAGAAGACAGTGGCGGCGAAGACGGGTACCGCCGCCGCGAAGAAGACGGTCTCGGCGAAGACCTCGGCGAAGACCTCGGCGAAGACCGGCGCGGCCGCGAAGAAGACGGCCAAGGCCCCTGCGAAGAAGGGGGCCCGGGCGCGTAAGGCCTGACCGTGAGTGTCCCTTCCCGGGACCGGGGCGGGGGGCCCACCCCTCCCCGGGACCCGGGGGGACCGTCGATCGGTCCCGCTTCACGCGCACCCGCACCCCGCCCGGCCTAGCGTGGACCCATGTACAACCTGGGGCGGCATGTCGAAAACGCGGCAGGCAAGGTCGTGGCCTTCGCCCGGCACCCCGTCAAGGACCGCCCCGACGAGAGCTTTCTCGTCCGTCGCTGGCCGGATCTGACCGCCACCTGTGTCGCCACCGTCTTCTTCTGGCTGTCGCTGACACCGTCCCTCGTGCCCAGGCCCTGGCTGCTGCAGGGCGTCATCGGCGGTATCACCGCCGCGATCGGATACGCCGTCGGCTCGGTGCTGAGCTCCCTCTTCCGCGCCGTCGTCCACAGACGTCCGAGCGAGCGCACCCGTATGCGCTGCTGGCAGGTGTACTGGGTGCTCAGCCCCGTCATGGCGGTCTGGCTGATCTCGGAGAGCGCACACATGCAGCGGCAACTGCGTGCCCTGCAGGGGCTGCCGCCCTCCCTGACCTGGCACACCCCGATGATCGCGCTCATCGCCGTGGCGATCTGGCTGCTGATCCTCCTGGCCGCTCGCGCCATCAGGCTCGGTTCGAGCAAGCTGATCCACGGGCTCGACAAGCTGCTTCCGCGCCCCGTCGCCGTCGGCATCGGACTGCTGCTCAGCGCGATGATCGTCACCGTCGGACTGCGCGATGTGGTCTTCGACCGGGGCGTCATCGACGTGGCCGACCGGATCGCGAAAGCCACCAACTTCGGTACCAAGGAAGGCATCGGCAAGCCCACCTCCCGCTTTGTGTCGGGCGGCCCCGACTCCCTGATCCGCTGGCAGGACCTGGGCCTTCAGGGGCGTAACTTCACGGGCTCCGCCCTGACGAGCGAGAAGATCACCGACCACACCGGACGGCCCGCCAAGGATCCCGTGCGCGTCTACATCAGCTCGTCCGCGCCCGAGGCCTTCAGCGAGGACGAACCCTTCAAGGCACAGGCGCAGCTCGCCGTAAGGGAGTTGAAGCGGACCGGGGCGTTCGACCGCAAGGTTCTGGCCATCGCCGGAACCACAGGTTCCGGCTGGATCGACGCCAATGTCGCCGAGTCACTGGAGTACATGTACGGCGGTGACACCGCGATGGTCGCCGTCCAGTACTCGTATCTGCCGAGCTGGGTCTCCTTCCTGGTCGACAAGGAGAAGGCGGGGGAGGCCACCCGTGAGCTGGTTTCGGCGGTACGCGAGGAACTCGCCGCGCTGCCCGCCGACCGCCGCCCCAAGCTGGCCGTCACCGGTGAGAGCCTCGGCGGCTATGCGATCGAGGACTCCTTCGGCAGCGTCGACGCACTCCTGCGGGGCACCGACGGCGCGCTGCTCCTCGGCGTACCGAACTTCTCGCCCGTGTCCGAAGAGCTCCGCGCCCGGCGCGACGAGGGCAGCCCGGTGTGGCGGCCGCAGTTCGAGGACGGCCGGAACGTGCGGTTCGCGCAGTTCCCCGAGAAGGATCTGAAGCGGCCGCCCGCCGCGTGGGGCCACCCGCGCGTGGTGTATCTGCAGAACGCCTCGGATCCCATCGTCTGGTGGTCGCCCGACCTGCTGTTCAAGCGCCCCCAGTGGCTGAACAAGCCGCTCGGCCCCGACATCACCCCGGAGATCAACTGGTTCCCGTTCGTGGGCTTCTGGCAGACCACGGTGGACATGGCGGTCTCGTACGGGGTCGACGCACCGCACGGCCACCGCTACGGCGCCGGCTCGGTGGACGGCTGGGCCGCCGTGCTGCCCCCCGAGGGCTGGACGGACCGGGACACCGAGCGGCTGCGGGAGTTCATCGCGGGACGCAAGACGCCGTACTGACGCTCCGGACGGCGCTGTACCGGTCATGTGCACGGCGCCCACCGGCCTCACCGGCCCTATCGGCCCCACCAGTCCTACCGGCCCCACCGGTTCTACCCGTCCCACCGGTTCCACCCGTCCCACCGTCGGACGCAGCGATCTGTGCCGGTATCGTCGGGTGCGTCACCGACGCCCCTGAGCACCTCTGACCACCTCTGACCAGTGGAGACTCCATGTCCGGCAAGGCCGCAGCCCGTCGCACCGTCCTGAAAGGGGCCGCCCTCGCGGGAACGGCGGGACTCGGAGTCGCGGCCTGCTCGACCGAGTCGAAGGTGGGGCACGCCAAGACCCCCACGCCCACCGCGCCCGTCGACCTCGGTGACGCCGAGGCCGTCCCGGCCGACGGAGTGAAGCTGTACCGCGAGGAGCGCCTGGTCGTCAGCCGCTCCGCCGACGGTGAGTACAAGGCGTTCAGCGCCCAGTGCACACACGCCGGGTGCGTCCTCGACAAGATCGAGAAGGACGAGGGCAACTGCCCCTGCCACGGCAGCCGTTTCGATGTGCGCACCGGTGAGGTACTCAAGGGCCCGGCCACGGTGCCGCTGCCGAAGGTGCCGGTGCGTACGACCAAGGACGGCAAGCTGATCGCGGGCCCGGACGCCTGAGGTCCGGCTCCCGGCTCACGAGGGAGCAGGCCTCACTCCCAGTCCCATCCGATCCCCAGAATCCCGCCCCGCACCTGCGGCTCCACCAGATGTACGGAGCGGTGCTGGCCGTTCAGGGTGAGGTCATGGCGGGCCGAGCGCGGCGCTGTCGCCGAGTGCTGGGCGAAGCGGTGGCAGCGCACCGGCAGCGCGTCGGCGTCGAAGCGCACCTGCAGCGCGTACTGGCCGCCCGTGAAGCTGAAGCCACGGACGTACTCGCTGCTCGGGCCCGCCGTGCCGTCCTCGAAGCCGTAGCGGAACAGATGGGTGTCGCCGGCGCGGAGACGGGCGTCGAAGAGCAGTTCGGTGATCAGCATCCCGGACTCGTGGTGCCAACGCACCCGCCCCGTACGGCAGTTCTCCAGGGCGCGCACCGTCACCCGGTCCGGCGCGCAGCCCGGGTCGCCGTGGTAGATGGCCACATAGCGGTCCACGCCGTCACGGTGTGCGCGCACGATGTGCTGGGAGTCCCGGCCGAGCAGTTCACGCGCCGCGCCGATGCGGACCCGCTCATGGTGGCCGACGGTGTGCAGTCCGCCGTCGAGGGGTGACTCCAGTTCCCCCAAGAGCGTCTCCAGGACACCGGACACATCGAGCAGGGAGCGGTACGAACGGGTCGGCGGCCGTTCCGTCTCCGGGCCGCCGCGCTCAAGGAGACGAAGCAGTGACTCCTCCGGCAGCTGCAGCACCTGCTCCAGCACGCGCACGGCTCGCAGCGACTCGGGGCGCTGCGGCTTGCGCGCCCCCTGCTGCCAGTAACTCAGGCTGGTCACACCGACCTTGACGCCGCGGTTGGCGAGATGGTGCTGGACGCGGTGCAGCGGAAGGCCGCGTACGCTGATGGCTGCGCGCAGAGCGACATGGAACGGTCCGCTGCGCAGTGCCGACGCCAGCTCGGCGCCGTCCTGGGTGTACTGGATGCTCCGCATGCCCGCCGCCCCTCCCTGTGCCCCTGCACTTCGTGCCGCATACCGCGTACCGCGTGTCGCATACTGCGTGCCGCGTGCCGTGCGTCCCGGACCTCGGCGCTCCTGTGAACATTCACGGCTGCCTCATCGCCGGTGGCTGCTCAAGGGCGCTGTGGCCTGGTCGGCGCGTTGCCGCGTTCACTTGCGTACACCCCTGTTCACGGTCCGCGCCACCCCGCATTGAAGCGTGTTGACCTGCACTCGACAACACCCGATGCTCCTCCCAGCGTCCGGACGCGCTCCTCCACCCCACACCCCCCGCCTTCGGGAGGAACGCGATGCGCAACCGAAAGAGACGGCTGCTCGCCGCGGCCGCGATCGCCACAGCGGCGGTCTTCGCCGCACCCACGGCCCAGGCGGACTCCGCCGCACCCATGACGAACCCCGCCGTACCCACGGCCCAGGAGGAACCGGCCTCGGCCGACTCCTCCTCCCTCTCCTCCTCCGTAGTCGCCGCGAAGCGTCTGAACATCACGATGCAGGCGCAGCAGAAGTCCAACTGGTGCTGGGCGGCGGCCGGGAACACCATCGCCGCCTACCTCGGCAAGAACTACTCGCAGAACCAGTTCTGCAACGCCGCCTTCAACCGCCAGCAGGGCACCGAATGCCCCAACAACCAGGCCACCTTGGGCAATGTGCAGACCGCCCTGCGATGGATGGGCGTGAACCAGGGCTCGTACGTCAGCGGCTGGCTGCGCTACTCGACCGTGCAGACGGAAGTGAACGCCAACCGGCCCGTGGAGACCCGTATCCAGTGGTCCAACGGCGGTGGCCACATGCATGTGATCTACGGCTACGACGACGCCCGCAGCTGGGTGTACTGGGGCGACCCCTGGCCCTCGAGCGACCGCTACAACTGGGCCTCGCACTCCTGGTACGTGAACAACAGCACCTTCTCCTGGACCCACTCGCTCTACCGGATCGGGGCGTGAGCGCGATGATGACCCGACACGCTCCCGCGCGAGCGGTCCTCGCCGGTTCCGCCGCCGTCCTGCTGCTCGGCCTCGCCGCGCCGAACGCCGCCGCCACGCCGGACACCATCGCCCCGGACAGCACCGCACCGAGTGCCACACCCGCCGGGGACGACGCCCCGAGCACCGCCGCCCGGGCCGCCGCGCACGAGGCCGCCGGGGCGCCCGCCACGCTGGACACCCTGTCCCGCTTCTTCTCGCGCGAGGGTGCCGTCACGAAGGCGGCCGCCGACCCGCGCGTCCAGGGCCGGGCCGCCGTGCCCGTGTACTACCTGTCGCCGGAGTTCGTCGCCGGCGAGAAGGGCGCCCCTGTGGCACGCCTGGAGTTCCTCGCCAGCAAGGCGGTCTCGTCCGACGGCCAGGAGGCCTCGCTGTGGACCGTGAAACAGGGCGGTGAGTGGCAGGTGGTCAATATCGCGACCGGGGACGACGAGACGCACTACGCGCGCGTGGGCGCCGACAAGCTGCCCGGCGGCAGGGTCTTCCACGAGCCGCAGATCGACGCCTGGTACGTCGAGCGCCACGCGCGCGTGCTCCCCATCGACAAGGACGCGGCCCAGGCCATCGGCTCCGCGGGTACCTCACTGTCCGCCTACCAGAAGCGAGTTGAGCGGGCCTACGGCGACAAGCTGCCCGGCTCCGCGTACGCCGAGTCCGGCAAGGCGGGCGGCTACGCGCCGCGGCCCGCCGCTCCGCCGCCCGAAGCCCGGGACGACGCTCCGCCCGCTGCGCAGGGCGACGCTCCGGCCGCCGCCACGCGCGCGCAGGCCGTCGCCACCCGCGCCCAGGGCGGCACCGGCGTCGACCCGGCGCTGACGGTGGCCTCTGCGGCGGCCGGTCTCGGCGCGGCCTGTGCCCTCGCGCTCGGCGCCGCCCGGGCCGTCCGCGTACGCCGCAGGAACACGGCCGGCTGACGGCCCTTCGAGCCCCGCGATGCCGCCCGCCTCCCCGCGGCGGCATCGCGGTGCCCCGCCCCGCCTGTCGGTCCCCGCCAGTAGGGTGAGGGGCATGGCAGACCCCTCCACCTACCGCCCCAAGCCGGGACAGATCCCCGACTCTCCCGGGGTCTACAAATTCCGCGACGAGCACCGCCGGGTGATCTACGTCGGGAAGGCCAAGAGTCTGCGCCAGCGCCTCGCCAACTACTTCCAGGACCTGGCGAATCTGCACCCGCGCACCCGCTCGATGGTGACGACCGCCGCGTCCGTCGAGTGGACCGTGGTCTCCACCGAGGTCGAGGCGCTGCAGCTGGAGTACACCTGGATCAAGGAGTTCGACCCGCGGTTCAACGTCAAGTACCGCGACGACAAGAGCTATCCCTACCTCGCTGTCACCCTCAATGAGGAGTTCCCGAGGGTCCAGGTCATGCGCGGCGCCAAGAAGAAGGGCGTCCGCTACTTCGGTCCGTACGGCCATGCGTGGGCGATCCGCGAGACCGTCGACCTGATGCTGCGCGTCTTCCCCGTACGCACCTGCTCCGCGGGAGTGTTCAAGAACGCCGCCCGCACCGGCCGCCCCTGCCTGCTCGGTTACATCGGCAAGTGCGCGGCCCCCTGCGTGGGCCGCGTCAGCGCCGAGGACCACCGTGAACTGGCCGAGGACTTCTGCGACTTCATGGCCGGCCGCACGGGTGCGTATCTGCGCCGCCTCGAGAAGGACATGACGGCGGCCGCGGAGGAGATGGAGTACGAGCGGGCGGCCCGGCTGCGCGACGACATAGAGGCGCTCAAGCGCGCCATGGAGAAGAGCGCCGTAGTCCTCGCGGATGACACGGACGCCGACCTGATCGCCCTCGCCGAGGACGAGCTGGAGGCGGCCGTGCAGATCTTCCACGTCCGCGGCGGCAGGGTGCGCGGTCAGCGCGGCTGGGTCACGGACAAGGTCGAGGCCGTCACCACGGCCGACCTGGTCGAGCACGCGGTGCAGCAGCTCTACGGCGAGGAGAGCGGCGACGCCGTGCCCAGGGAGGTCCTGGTGCCCGCGCTGCCCGACCCGGTGGCCCCCGTACAGGAGTGGCTCGCCGAGCGCCGCGGCAGCGGTGTCGATCTGCGGGTGCCGCAGCGCGGTGACAAGCGTGCCCTCATGGAGACGGTGCAGCGCAATGCCCAGCAGGCGCTCGTCCTGCACAAGACCAAGCGCGCCTCCGACCTGACCACCCGCTCCCGCGCCCTCGAGGAGATCGCCGCGGCCCTCGACCTGGACGGCGCGCCGCTGCGTATCGAGTGCTTCGACATCTCGCACCTGCAGGGCGACGACGTGGTGGCGTCCATGGTGGTCTTCGAGGACGGCCTGGCCCGCAAGAGCGAGTACCGGCGCTTCCAGATCAAGAGCTTCGAGGGCCAGGACGACGTCCGCTCGATGCACGAGGTGATCACCCGCCGCTTCCGGCGCTATCTCGCCGAGAAGGAGAAGACGGGGGAGTGGGCCGAGGAGTCCTCGGAAGGGGGGCTCACCGAGGAGGACGGCCGCCCCAAGAAGTTCGCGTACCCGCCCCAGCTCATCGTCGTCGACGGCGGCCAGCCGCAGGTGGCGGCCGCCAAGCGGGCCATGGACGAGCTGGGTGTCGACGACGTCGCGGTGTGCGGTCTCGCCAAGCGTCTGGAGGAGGTCTGGCTGCCGGACGAGGAGGATCCGGTGGTCCTGCCGCGCTCCAGCGAAGGCCTGTATCTGCTCCAGCGTGTACGGGACGAGGCGCACCGTTTCGCCATCAGGTATCAGCGCACCAAGCGGACGAAGCGCTTCCGCGCGAGTCCCCTCGATGCCGTGCCCGGCCTGGGCGAAACCCGTAAGCAAGCGCTCATCAAGCACTTCGGTTCGGTGAAAAAGCTGCGATCCGCCACAATTGAGCAGATCTGCGAGGTGCCCGGGATAGGTCGCAAGACGGCCGAGACGATCGCCGCGGCCTTCGCCGGGGCGGCCCCGGCCGCTCCCGCGGTGAACACCGCGACCGGAGAGATCATTGAAGACGAGGCACCCGCACACGCGGACGCCTCGCAGAACGAGGCGCCCGCACCGGCGGAAGCTTCGCAGGGTGAGGGACCCGCATCGGCGGATCCCTCGCCGGACGGGGTACCCGCGACAGCGGAGACCCCGCAGGACGGGGCAGCCGCACCGGCGGAGACCTCGCAGGACGGGGCAGCCGCGACGGCGGACGCCCCGGAGGCCCCCGTGCCCACGGGAGCCTCGGAGAGACGGGGGCAGGAAACATGACCGAGCACGACGAAGACGGAGCACAGGTGAGTACGGGCACCACCATCGAGCCCGGCGAAGCAGCCGAGGCGGCGATCCCCGAGCTGGTGATCATTTCCGGTATGTCCGGCGCGGGCCGCTCCACGGCGGCCAAGTGCCTGGAGGACCTCGGCTGGTTCGTGGTCGACAACCTGCCGCCCGCGCTGATCCCCACCATGGTGGAGCTCGGCGCCCGCTCGCAGGGCAATGTGGCGCGTATCGCGGTCGTCGTGGACGTCCGCGGCCGGCGCTTCTTCGACAACCTCCGGGAGTCCCTCGCGGACCTGGAGTCCAAGAACGTCACGCGGCGGATCGTCTTCCTGGAGTCCTCCGACGAGGCCCTGGTGCGCCGCTTCGAGTCGGTGCGCCGCCCGCACCCGCTGCAGGGCGACGGCCGGATCACCGACGGCATCGAGGCCGAGCGCGACCTGCTGCGCGAGCTGCGCGGCGACGCCGACCTGGTGATCGACACCTCGAGCCTCAACGTGCACGAGCTGCGCGCCAAGATGGACGCCCAGTTCGCGGGCGACGAAGAGCCCGAACTGCGCGCCACGGTGATGTCGTTCGGCTACAAGTACGGCCTGCCGGTCGACGCCGACCTGGTTGTCGACTGCCGCTTCCTGCCCAACCCGCACTGGGTCCCGGAGCTGCGCCCGTACACCGGCCTCAATGAGGAGGTCTCGGGCTATGTCTTCAACCAGCCGGGCGCCAAGGAGTTCCTCAACCAGTACTCCGAGCTGCTCCAGCTGATCGCGACGGGCTACCGCCGCGAGGGCAAGCGCTATGTGACCATCGCTGTCGGCTGCACCGGCGGCAAGCACCGCTCCGTCGCCATGTCGGAGAAGCTCGCCGCCCGCCTCGCCACCGAGGGCGTGGAGACCGTCGTCGTCCACCGGGACATGGGGCGCGAGTGAGTCCCCGAGCCCGACGGGTCCGGATCGCCCGCATCAGCCGCAGGCGGTCCGCCCAGCCCAAGGTCGTCGCGCTCGGTGGCGGTATGGGCCTGTCGGCCTCGCTCACCGCGCTGCGCCGGATCACCGGTGACCTCACCGCTGTGGTGACCGTCGCCGACGACGGCGGCTCCAGCGGCCGGCTGCGCGACGAGCTCGGTGTGCTGCCCCCCGGCGATCTGCGCAAGGCCCTCGCCGCGCTGTGCGGCGACGACGACTGGGGCCAGACCTGGTCCCGCGTCATCCAGCACCGCTTCCAGTCCAAGGGCGATCTGCACGAACACGCGGTCGGCAATCTGCTGATCGTCGCCCTGTGGGAGCAGCTCGGCGACCACGTCCAGGCCCTCGACCTGGTCGGCAAGCTCCTGGGCGCGCACGGCCGGGTGCTGCCCATGTCGGCGGTGCCGCTCGAACTGCAGGCCCTGGTCCGCGGCCACCACCCGGACCGGCCGGACGACGTCGACACGGTGCGCGGCCAGGCCACCGTGGCGCTCACCCCGGGCGAGGTGCAGTCCGTGCACCTCGTCCCGCACGACCCGCCCGCCGTGCCCGAGGCCGTCGCCGCGGTGCTCGACGCGGACTGGGTGGTGCTCGGTCCCGGGTCCTGGTTCTCCTCGGTGATCCCGCATCTTCTGGTGCCGGAACTGCTCGACGCGCTCACCGAGACCAAGGCCCGCAAAGTCCTCTCGCTCAACCTCGCGCCGCAACCCGGAGAAACCGATGGCTTCTCACCGCAGCGTCATTTGGAGGTTTTGGGACGACACGCCCCTAAACTCGCCCTGGACGTGGTGCTGGCCGATGAGGCCGCCGTGCCCGACCGCGACAGTCTGACCGATGCAGCCAAGCGTCTCGGAGCCGCGGTCGAGCTGGCCCCTGTGGCCAGGACCGACGGTTCTCCGACGCACGACCCGGAGCTGTTGGCCGCCGCGTACGACCGTATTTTTCGGATGCATGGAAGGATCGGCCCATGGCGATGACGGCAGCGGTGAAGGACGAAATCTCCCGGCTTCCCGTCACCCGGACCTGCTGCAGGAAGGCGGAGGTCTCGGCGATTCTTCGGTTCGCGGGAGGCCTCCACCTGGTCAGCGGCCGCATTGTGATCGAGGCGGAGCTGGACACGGCCATGGCGGCCCGCAGGCTCAAGAAGGACATTCTGGAGATCTTCGGGCACAGCTCGGAGCTGATGGTGATGGCCGCGGGCGGACTGCGGCGCGGCTCGCGTTATGTCGTACGCGTCGTCGCGGGCGGTGATCAACTGGCGCGCCAGACCGGCCTGGTGGACGGCCGCGGCCGCCCCATCCGCGGGCTGCCGCCACAGGTCGTCTCCGGCGCCACCTGTGACGCGGAGGCCGCGTGGCGGGGCGCGTTCCTGGCCCACGGCTCGCTGACGGAGCCGGGCCGCTCCTCCTCGCTCGAGGTGACCTGCCCGGGCCCGGAGGCGGCGCTCGCCCTGGTCGGCGCGGCCCGCCGGCTCTCCATCGCGGGCAAGGCCCGTGAGGTGCGCGGCGTGGACCGTGTGGTCGTCCGTGACGGTGACGCGATCGGTGCCCTGCTGACCCGGCTCGGCGCCCACGAGTCGGTGCTGGCCTGGGAAGAGCGCCGGATGCGCCGGGAGGTGCGGGCCACCGCCAACCGCCTGGCCAACTTCGACGACGCCAATCTGCGCCGCTCCGCGCGGGCCGCGGTCGCCGCGGGCGCCCGGGTGCAGCGCGCCCTGGAGATCCTCGGTGACGAGGTGCCCGAGCACCTCGCGGCCGCGGGCCGGCTCCGTATGGAGCACAAGCAGGCCTCGCTCGAGGAGCTGGGCGCGCTCGCCGACCCGCCGCTGACCAAGGACGCGGTCGCGGGCCGGATCCGCCGTCTCCTGGCGATGGCCGACAAGCGGGCGCAGGACCTGGGGATTCCGGGTACGGAGTCCAACATCACGGAGGAGATGGCCGACAACATGGTCGGCTGACCCTCCCCGGGGCGGACCGCAGCGCCGCACCCGCACGCATCCCAGCACAGAAGCCGTCGGTGTCCGGATCTCTCCGGACACCGACGGCTTTTCTGTACGGTCATGGCCCATCCGCCATATTGACATGATCATGCTGCCTCACGAGCCTGGGCGTCCGCGCACAAATGTGCGGACAACCGCAAGGGGGGCTCATGAGACGAAACGAAGGCCGGAAACCCGGCCGGAGAGCCGGCGCGAGAGCAGTCATCGCCGCAGCCGCGCTGCTGGTCGGAGGCCTGCTCTCGGCACCACTGGCCCAGGCCGAGGCGCCGTCGGCGGACGATCCCGCGGCCGACGCCGTGAAGGTCTTCCGCGCCGAGGTCACCAAGGAGCAGGTGCCGCTGCTCCTCAAGGCCGGGCAGGACGCCCACGAACTGTCCGAGCAGGCGCCGGAGAAGGGCACCGCCACCGTCGAGGTGTACCTGACCGACACCCAGGCGGGGAAGCTGCGGAAACAGGGCGTCGACCTCGCCGAGCACAAGATCTCCGCCAGGGCCGAGGACCGGCTGAAGGCCGCGGGGGACGGCGTCTTCAGGCCGTACGGCGGAAAGGGCGGACTCAAGGAGGAGATCGTCAGGACCGGGCAGGCCCACCCCGGCCTCACCAAGGTCGTCTCCATCGGCAAGTCGCTCAAGGGCGAGGACATCCTCGCGCTCAAGCTCACCAAGGGCGCCAAGAAGGTGAAGGACGGCTCCAAGCCGAGCGTCCTGTACCTCTCCAACCAGCACGCCCGTGAGTGGATCACGCCGGAGATGACCCGGCGCCTGATGCACCACTACCTCGACGGCTACGGCAAGGACGAGCGGATCACGAAGCTCGTCGACTCGACCGAGCTGTGGTTCGTGCTCTCCGCCAACCCCGACGGCTACGACTACACCTTCACGCCCGACGGCCGGCAGTGGCGCAAGAACATGCGCGACAACGACAAGGACGGCACCCACACCGCCGCCGACGGCGTCGACCTCAACCGCAACTTCGCCTACAAGTGGGGTTACGACAACGAGGGTTCGTCCCCCGACTTCTCCTCCGAGACCTACCGCGGCACGGCCGCGCTGTCCGAGCCCGAGACCGTCGCCCTCGACCGCTTCCAGAAGCGCATCGGTTTCGCGTACGGCATCAACTACCACTCCGCGGCCGAGCTGATCCTCTACGGCGTCGGCTGGCAGGTCGCCATGCCGACCCCTGACGACGTGCTCTACAAGGCGCTCGCCGGCACGCCCGAGAACCCCGCGATCCCCGGCTACCGGCCGCAGGTCGCCTCGGAGCTCTACACCACCAACGGCGAGGCCGACGGCCACGCCGGCAATGTCAACGGCATCGCCATGTTCACCCCGGAGCTGTCCACCTGCCAGACCGTGTCGAACCTCGACCCGAACGACGCCTGGAAGGCCGAGGACTGCGCGTCGATCTTCACGTTCCCGGACGACGAGAAGCTGATCCAGGACGAGTTCGCGAAGAACGTGCCCTTCGCGCTCGCCGTCGCCGAGTCCGCGACGCACCCCGACCAGCCGTCGTCGCCGGTCGGCATCGACGCCCCGGACTTCACACCTGACGCCTTCACCACTTCGTACGCCCGCGGAAGCGAGCAGGAAGTGGCGGTCACCGCGCGCAAGTCGGTGCGCGACAAGGAGCTCAACTACCGGATCAACGGCGGCCGTACCTGGGACCAGAAGCTGGAGCCCTGGGAGGGCGGCGAGACCTACGGCGGCGAGGACAACCTCTACTTCGACGAGTACCGGGCCGAGGTGGAAGAAGTCGATCCGGGTGACAAGGTCGAGGTCTGGTTCACCGGCCGGACGAAGCAGGGCAAGCCCACCGCCAGCGAGCACTTCACGTACACCGTCGCCGAACGCGGCAAGGGCGCGGTCCTCGTGGTCGCCGAAGAGGGCGCCGAGGCCAAGCACGCCCAGAAGTACGTCGACGCCCTCAAGTCGACCGGGCGCAACGCGGTGGTCTGGGACGTAGCCACACAGGGCGCCCCGCACCCCCTCGGCATCCTGAGCCACTTCTCCGCCGTCGTGCACTACACCGGCGACCCCGCACCCGGCGGCCCCACCCAACTCGCCCTGCGCGCCTACCTCAACGAGGGCGGCAAGCTGATCGAGGCCGGTGAGCGGGCGGGCGGCAACACCCGCATCGGCCGCGCGGTGTCCAATGACTTCGCGCAGTACTACCTCGGTGCCTACGAGCGCCTCGCCACGCCGGGCGCCACGTCCTTCACGGGCAGCGGCCCCCTCGCGGACACCGGCACGCCGCTCGCCGGAGCCGAGGGCAACCCGCTGGACAGCGCGGGCCGTTACACCGTCACCTCCGACTCGCTGCCGCCCGCGCAGTTCCCGCAGTTCAAGAGCGCGGCCGCGGGCTCGTACCCCGGCACGGTCAATCCGTACGCCCCCCGCACGGGCACCGGAATGGCCTCCGCCACCCACAACGACCGCGACTGGAAGCGGCTGACCCGCACCCTCGACCTGACCGGGGTCACCGCGGCCGACGCGCCCGAACTGCGTCTCGCCCTCAACTGGAACACCGAACCCGGCTACGACCACGCGGTGCTCGAAGCGCACACCGTGGGCGCCGAGGACTGGACGACGCTGCCCGACAAGGGCGGCAGCACCTCGATGACCGTGCCCGAGGAGTGCGAGGCCGGGTACTTCATCGCGGGCCATCCCTTCCTGCGCCACTATCTGACGCAGACCGCGGGCGGCTGCACCGCCTCCGGAACGAGCGGCGCCTGGAACAGCTTCACCGGCTCGTCCGGCGGCTGGAAGCAGGTCGCCTTCGACCTGAGCGCCTACGCCGGAAAGAAGGTCGAGCTGTCCTTGAGCTCGATCACCGACCCGGGCAGCGGCGGCCGCGGTGTCTTCGCCGACGACGTCTCCTTTGTGGCCGGCGGGGCCGCCCGTGAGACCGAGGGCTTCGAGAGCTCCCTCGGTCTGTGGACCGCCGCCGGCGCTCCGGCCGGAAGTCCTCAGATCACAGGCGATTGGTCCAGGACCGGAGAGCTTTACCGGCCCTTCGCCGCGGTCACTGCGCGTGACAGTGTGCTGCTCGGATTCGGTCTCGAACACGTCCCCGGCAGCGCCGACCGGGCCCGTCTTCTGGGCAAGGCGCTGACCTCGCTGCGCCGCTGACGCTGTGTGACGAGGACCTAGGTCCCGGCGGCCCGTGCTGCTCAGATGAGCATGGGCCGCCGCGACCCGGACGGACCCGCTCGATGTCACCCGAACGTCTCGGGAGAGGTAGGGTCGGAGGCGGTCGGGGACATCCCATACAGCTCGCCGGCGGACAGACCGGCGTACCAACGAGGAGATCGGTTCGTGACGATCCGCGTAGGCATTAATGGCTTCGGTCGCATCGGCCGCAACTACTTCCGGGCGCTTCTGGAGCAGGGTGCGGATATCGAGGTCGTAGCGGTCAACGACCTGGGTGACACCGCGACCACGGCGCACCTGCTGAAGTACGACACCATCCTGGGCCGGCTCAAGGCCGAGGTGACCCACACCGAGGACACCATCACCGTCGACGGTCACACCATCAAGGTGCTGTCCGAGCGCAACCCGGCCGACATCCCGTGGGGTCAGCTGGGCGTCGACATCGTGATCGAGTCCACCGGCATCTTCACCAAGAAGGAAGACGCCGCGAAGCACATCGCCGGCGGCGCGAAGAAGGTCCTCATCTCGGCTCCGGCCAAGGACGAGGACATCACCATCGTGATGGGCGTCAACCAGGACAAGTACGACGTGGCGAACCACCACGTCATCTCCAACGCCTCCTGCACCACCAACTGCGTGGCGCCGATGGCCAAGGTTCTCGACGAGAACTTCGGCATCGTCAAGGGCCTGATGACGACCGTGCACGCGTACACGAACGACCAGCGCATCCTGGACTTCCCGCACAAGGACCTGCGCCGCGCCCGTGCCGCCGCGGAGAACATCATTCCGACCACCACCGGTGCCGCGAAGGCCACCGCCCTGGTGCTCCCGCAGCTGAAGGGCAAGCTGGACGGCATCGCCATGCGCGTTCCGGTCCCGACCGGCTCGGCCACCGACCTGGTCGTCGAGCTCGGCCGTGAGGTCACCAAGGACGAGGTCAACGCCGCGTTCAAGAAGGCCGCCGACGGCGAGCTCAAGGGCTACCTGTACTACACCGAGGACCCGATCGTGTCCTCGGACATCGTCAGCGACCCGGCCTCCTGCACCTTCGACTCCTCCATGACCATGGTCCAGGAGGGCAAGACGGTGAAGATCCTCGGCTGGTACGACAACGAGTGGGGCTACTCCAACCGACTCGTCGACCTCACCACCTTCGTCGGTGGCCAGCTCTGATCCGTCGCTGATACGGACAGGCACCTCGATGTGAGCTACGGGGCTCGGGCAGCGCAACTCAGCGCCGTCCGGGCCCCGTAGCTGTTGCTTGTAGCTTCCAAGGAGTCCTTGAGTCATGAAGACGATCGACGAACTTCTCACCGAAGGGGTCGCCGGCAAGCGGGTCTTCGTCCGCGCCGACCTCAACGTGCCGCTGGACGGCACCACCATCACCGACGACGGCCGTATCCGCGCCGTACAGCCCACCGTGCAGGCCCTGGCCGAAGCGGGCGCACGCGTGATCGTCGCCTCGCACCTGGGTCGCCCCAAGGGCGCCCCGGACCCGGCCTCCTCGCTCGCCCCCGCCGCCAAGCGGCTCGGCGAACTCCTCGGCGCCGACGTGGCGTTCGCGACCGACACGGTCGGCGAGTCCGCCAAGTCCGTGGTCGCGGGTCTCACCGACGGCCAGGTCGCCGTCATCGAGAACCTGCGCTTCAACGCCGGTGAGACCGCCAAGGACGACGCCGAGCGCGGCGCCTTCGCCGACCAGCTCGCCGAGCTCGCCGACGTGTACGTGGGCGACGGCTTCGGCGCCGTGCACCGCAAGCACGCCTCGGTGTTCGACCTGCCGGCCCGACTGCCGCACGCCGCCGGCTACTTGATCGCCAAGGAGGTCAGCGTCCTCAAGAAGCTGACCGAGGAGGTCAAGCGCCCCTACACCGTGGTGCTCGGCGGCGCCAAGGTCTCCGACAAGCTCGCCGTCATCGACGAGCTGCTCGGCAAGGCCGACCGCCTCCTCATCGGCGGCGGCATGGCGTACACCTTCCTCAAGGCCAAGGGCTACGAGGTCGGCATCTCGCTGCTGCAGGAGGACCAGGTCCCGACGGTCAAGGAGTACATGGACCGCGCCGAGAAGAACGGCGTTGAGCTCGTGCTCCCGGTGGACGTCCTGGTCTCCACCGAGTTCCCCGACCTGAAGACGAAGGCCCCGGCGGACTTCGACACCGTCGACGCGGACAAGATCCCCGCGGACAAGGAGGGCCTGGACATCGGCCCCAAGTCCCGTGAGCTGTTCGCCTCGAAGATCACCGACGCCGAGACGGTGTTCTGGAACGGCCCCGTCGGCGTCGCCGAGCACCCCGACTACGCTGGCGGCACGACCGCAGTCGCACAGGCCCTGCTCGACAGCAAGGGCTTCACGGTGGTCGGCGGTGGCGACTCCGCCGCCGCCGTCCGCAACCTGGGCTTCGACGAGACGAAGTTCGGCCATATTTCGACCGGTGGCGGTGCCTCCCTCGAATACCTCGAGGGCAAGACCCTGCCCGGCCTCGCCGCACTGGAGGACTGACCCTTAATGAGCACGCGTACGCCCCTGATGGCGGGCAACTGGAAGATGAACCTCAACCACCTCGAGGCCATCGCGCACGTCCAGAAGCTCGCCTTCGCGCTCGCCGACAAGGACTACGAGGCCGTCGAGGTCGCCGTTCTGCCGCCCTTCACCGACCTGCGCTCCGTGCAGACCCTGGTCGACGGCGACAAGCTCAAGATCAAGTACGGCGCCCAGGACATCTCGGCGCACGACTCCGGCGCGTACACCGGCGAGATCTCGGGCCCGATGCTGTCCAAGCTGAAGTGCACGTACGTGGCCATCGGCCACAGCGAGCGCCGTCAGTACCACAACGAGACCGACGAGCTCTGCAACGCCAAGGTGAAGGCCGCCTTCAAGCACGGCCTGACCCCGATCCTGTGCGTCGGTGAGGGCCTGGACATCCGCAAGGCCGGGCAGCAGGTCCAGTACACGCTGAACCAGCTCGACGGCGCCCTCAAGGAGGTCCCGGCCGAGCAGGCCGAGTCCATCGTGATCGCGTACGAGCCGGTGTGGGCCATCGGCACCGGCGAGGTCGCCACCCCCGAGGACGCCCAGGAGGTCTGCGGCGCCATCCGTGGCCGGCTCGCCGAGCTGTACGACCAGGAGCTCGCCGACAAGGTGCGCATCCAGTACGGCGGCTCCGTGAAGTCCGGCAATGTCGCCGCGATCATGGCGCAGGCCGATGTGGACGGCGCCCTGATCGGTGGCGCGGCCCTGGACGCCGACGAGTTCGTCAAGATCGTCCGCTTCCGCGACCAGTGAGTATGCGGTAGAGCGGATCCGTCGTACCCTTGCGGGGGCCTGAGGCTCAATTCCGAGCCCGGGCCCCCGTCGTCCGTACACGTCCGAGGAAGTTGGTTCAGCCGTGGTTATGGGGTTCTCGATTGCCCTGATCGTCTTCAGCGGGCTGCTCATGCTGCTCGTGCTGATGCACAAGGGCAAGGGCGGTGGCCTCTCCGACATGTTCGGTGGCGGTATGCAGTCCTCCGTGGGCGGCTCCTCGGTGGCCGAGCGCAACCTCGACCGGATCACCGTCGTGGTCGGTCTGCTCTGGTTCGCCTGCATTGTCGTGCTCGGTCTGCTGATGAAGCTGGACAGCTGACGCGTTATCGCTGTCCGGCTTTGACGTAACTCTTGCCGCACGGCTTTTATGCGCGGCTTATCATGGCCGTGCGTCTTCGAGGTGGGGGTGTAACTCCAATCACTGGACGCGCGTTGGGCCTTACGTAGACTGGGGCACCCGCGGCGCAGCCGCCGGTTAGACGCTGTGCAGCACTGTTACGCAGGGAGTTACGACCGTGGCAAGTGGCAACGCGATCCGAGGAAGTCGGGTCGGAGCGGGGCCGATGGGCGAGGCCGAGCGGGGCGAGTCCGCGCCGCGCCTGCGCATCTCCTTCTGGTGCTCCAACGGGCACGAGACGCAGCCGAGCTTCGCCAGCGACGCGCAGGTCCCGGAAACCTGGGACTGTCCGCGCTGCGGATTCCCGGCCGGGCAGGACCGGGACAACCCACCGGACCCGCCGCGCACCGAGCCGTACAAGACACACCTCGCGTATGTGCGCGAGCGGCGCAGCGACGCGGACGGCGAGGCCATTCTCGCCGAGGCCCTGGCCAAACTCCGGGGCGAAATCTAGAAGTTGAGAACCGGCCGGACACCTTCGGGTGCTCCGGCCGGTGCTGTTTTGCGCCGCGTCCCGGGCTCGTCCCCGGCGCGGCACCGATTGTCAGTGCTGCCCCGTACGGTCTTGAAGCAGCGGACCAAAAGGGGGAGTTGTGCCGGCAGTCGAAGCAGTGCGGTCACAGGCGCCGTCGTGGCGCGGCGGATTCGGGCGGCTGTGGACCGCCGCGGTCGTCTCGCGCTTCGGTGACGCCCTGCGGATCGCCGCGCTGCCGCTGCTCGCCGCCTCGCTGACGGACAAGCCGCTGCTCGTCGCCCTCGTCACCGCCTCCGGCTATCTGCCGTGGATCCTCTTCGGCCTGGTGGGCGGCGCGGTGGCGGACCGGGTCGACCAGCGCCGGGCGATGTGGGTCGTCGATCTCGTACGGGGACTGCTGCTCGCCGCCTTCGCCGTGGCCGTCGCCCAGGGCGCGGCGACGATCGGGCTGCTCATCGTCCTGGCCTTCGCCCTGACCACCCTCCAGACGCTCTTCGACAACGCCGCCACGGCCCTCCTGCCCGCCCTGGTGGATGCCGGGGGCCTGGGCAGTGCGAACGCCCGTCTGCAGACCGGACAGCAGGTCGCGGGCGCCTTTCTCGCGACGCCGCTGGTGCCCGTGCTGCTCGCTCTGGGCGCCGCGATGCCCTATGCGGCGGACGCGGCCACCTATCTGCTCGCCGCGGCCCTCATCGCCTCCCTGCCGGTCAGCGCTTCGCGCGCGGGGGCGCGGGGCGGTCTCCACGGCACCCTGCGCGCCGACATCGCCGAGGGCCTGCGGGTGCTGTGGCGGGACCGGACGCTGCGCGGCCTGTGCGTGGCGACCACGCTGTGCAACATCGGCATCGGCGGCCTCATCGCCACTCTCGTCCTGCTCGTCACCGGCAGGCTCGGCGGGAGCGAGACGGCGTACGCCCTGTGTCTGTCGGCGTACGGCGTGGGCAGTGTCGTCGGCGGCTTCTGCGCGAGCCGGGTGGAGCGGCGCCTCGGCCGAATACGGAGCGTGTTCCTCGCGGGCAGCGTGCAGATCGTGCCGCTGCTCGTCATCGGCACGGCCCACAGCGTCCGGGCGGTGGCCGCGAGCTTTGTCGTCTTCGGGTTCATGGGCATGGTGTGGAACGTGAACCAGGTGACCCTCATGCAGCAGCGCGCCCCCGTGGCCATGCTCGGCCGCATCAGCGCCGCCTTCCGCACTCTGTCCCTGGGCGGCGCCCCGCTGGGAGCGCTGCTCGGCGGGGCTCTCGCGGCGGCGTGGGGACTGAACACCCCGGCGTTGTTCGCGGCCGCGCTCTTCGTGCTCGCGGTCGCCGCGCTGTTGCCCGCGCTCAAGTCCGCCGCCACTTGTCCTTAAGTCGGCCGACAGGGGACAGACAGCTCATACCGCTCCCTGATCAATTAGGTTGGGAGGGCAGCGGGGAAGTTCGCAGGCTTAGGGCAGAGAGAAGGCTGAAGTCCGAGATGAACGCAGCAAGCCGCACCAGGCTCAACCAGTTGCCGGAGTGGACGGCACTCGCCAAACACCGGGAGCAGCTCGGCGATGCGCACCTGCGTGAGCTGTTCGCCGCGGACCCCGACCGTGGCGGCGGTTACACCCTGCAGATCGGCGATCTGCACATCGACTACTCCAAGCACCTGGTCACGGACGAGACCCTGCAGCTTCTGCGGGAGCTGGCCGCGGCCACCGATGTCGCCGGGCTCAGGGACGCCATGTTCCGCGGTGACAAGATCAACACCACTGAGGACCGCGCCGTCCTGCACACCGCCCTTCGCGCCCCGCGCGACGCGGTGATCGAGGTCGACGGGGCGAACGTGGTGCCGGATGTGCACGCCGTGCTCGACAAGATGAGCGCCTTCTCCGACAAGGTCCGCTCCGGCGAGTGGACGGGCCACACGGGCAAGCGCATCAAGAACGTCGTGAACATCGGCATCGGCGGCTCCGACCTGGGCCCTGCGATGGCGTACGAGGTGCTGCGCTCCTTCACTGCGCGTGAGCTCACGTTCCGCTTCGTCTCCAATGTCGACGGGGCCGATCTGCACGAGGCCGTAAGGGACTTGGACCCGGCGGAGACGCTGTTCATCATCGCCTCCAAGACCTTCACCACGATCGAGACGATCACCAACGCCACCTCGGCGCGCGACTGGCTCCTGAGCGGTCTGCGGGCCGGGCAGGAGGCCGTCGCCAAGCACTTCGTGGCGCTCTCCACGAACGGCGAGAAGGTCTCGGACTTCGGTATCGACACGGCCAACATGTTCGAGTTCTGGGACTGGGTGGGCGGCCGTTACTCCTATGACTCGGCGATCGGCCTGTCCTTGATGATCGCCATCGGCCCGGAGAAGTTCCGCGAGATGCTCGACGGCTTCCACCTCGTCGACGAGCACTTCCGCACGGCGCCCGCGGAGGCCAACGCACCGCTGCTGATGGGCCTGTTGGGCGTCTGGTACGGCGCGTTCTTCGACGCCCAGTCGCACGCGGTCCTGCCGTACTCGCACTACCTGTCCAAGTTCACCGCGTATCTGCAGCAGCTGGACATGGAGTCCAACGGCAAGTCGGTGGACCGTGACGGCAACCCGGTGGAGTGGCAGACCGGACCCGTGGTGTGGGGCACGCCGGGCACCAACGGGCAGCACGCGTACTACCAGTTGATCCACCAGGGCACCAAGGTCATCCCGGCCGACTTCATCGGCTTCGCCGAGCCGGTCGCCGATCTGCTGCCCGGTCTCGTCGCCCAGCACGACCTGCTGATGGCCAACTTCTTCGCCCAGACCCAGGCTCTGGCCTTCGGCAAGACGCCGGACGAGGTGCGGGCCGAGGGCGTTCCTGAGGAGCTGGTCGCGCACAAGACGTTCCAGGGCAACCACCCGACGACCACGATCCTCGCCGGTGAGCTCACGCCGTCCGTGCTCGGGCAGCTGATCGCCCTCTATGAGCACAAGGTGTTCGTGCAGGGCGCGATCTGGAACATCGACTCCTTCGACCAGTGGGGTGTCGAGCTCGGCAAGGTGCTCGCCAAGCGGGTGGAGCCGGCCCTGACGGAGGGGGCCGAGGTGCCGGGGCTCGACGCGTCGTCGAAGGCCCTGGTCGCCAAGTACCGGGAGCTGCGCGGGCGTTGAGGCGCAGAAAAGGGGCGGGACCGGGGATTTCCTCCCCGGTCCCGCCCCTTCCCGTAACGTCCTCAATCTCCCCCAGCTACCGCTGTGAGGTGCCCCCAGGACAGGCTGATCATGGCGACGCCGGGGGATACAGATCCCGCGGCAGCTGGGACGCCGCCGCCGAGTCCAGGAGCCACAGCGTGCGCGAGCGGCCGTAGGCACCCGCGGCCGGGGCCTGGATCTCGCCCGCCCCCGAGAGGGCGATCGCCGCGGCCTGCGCCTTGTCCTCGCCGGCCGCGAGCAGCCACACCTCGCGGGCGGAGCGGATCGCGGGCAGCGTCAGGGAGATTCGGGTCGGCGGCGGCTTGGGCGCCCCGTGCACCCCGATCACGGTGCGCTCGGTCTCGCGTACCCCCGGATGCTCGGGGAACAGCGAGGCGACATGGGTGTCCGGGCCGACGCCGAGGAGCAGCACGTCGAAGGAGGGTGCCTCCGCGTGGTTCTCCGGCTGCGCGGCGGCGGCCAGTTCGGCGGCGTACGCCTCCGCCGCGGCGTCCGCGTCACCGCCGTACGGGCCGTCCGAGGCCGGCATCGGATGAACCCGGGCCGGGTCGAGCGGCACCGAGTCGAGCAGCGCCTCGCGGGCCTGGGTGACATTGCGCTCCGGGTCGCCGTCGGGCAGGAAGCGCTCGTCGCCCCACCACAGGTCGAGCCGGGACCAGTCGATCGCGTCCCGTGCGGGGGACGCGCCGAGCGCGGCCAGCAGACCGTTGCCGTTGCGGCCGCCGGTGAGGACCACGGACGCCGAGCCGCGGGCGGCCTGTGCGTCCACGATCTTCGTGATCAGCCGGGCCGCCGCGGCCTGTGCCATCAGCTCCTTGTCGCGGTGGACGACGAGCTGCGGTGCCGTGGTCACTTGGACGCCGCCTTGGTCGATCCGGAGCCCGAAGCGGCCTTCTTGGCAGGGGCCTTGGCGGCCTTCTTGGCGGGAGCGGCCGCGGTGCCGTCGGCCGAGTCCGGGCCCGAAGCCGTGGCCGCGGGGACCGTCTTCGCCTCGGCCGGCTCGCCCAGCCGGTCCACGCCGTACTTCAGCGCGGAGGCGTAGGTGTCGTCCGGGTCGAGCCGGCGCAGCTCCTCCGCGATCAGCTCGGCCGTCTCGCGCCGCTTGAGCGCCACCGCGCGGTCCGGCTGGCCCTGCATCGAGAGCGTCGCCAGGGAGCCGTCGGCGCGGTCCAGGACGATCGGACCGCAGTCGGTCTCCATGCGGACGGCTGTCAGACCGGGGCCGCTGGAGAGCGAGCGCTTGACCGGGACGTCGAGCCGGTCCGCGAGCCACATGGCGAGCAGCTCGCAGCTCGGGTTGAACTCCTCGCCCTCCACCTCGACCGATGTGACCTGGCAGGTCACCTGGTCGAGCGCGGCGGCCAGCATCGAACGCCACGGGGTGATCCGGGTCCAGGACAGGTCCGTGTCACCGGGGGTGTAGGTGTCCGCGCGTCCGGCCAGCTCCTGGATGGGCTGCTCGGCCGAGTAGGTGTCGGTCACACGGCGCTGGGCGAGCGCGCCGAGCGCGTCGCCGGCCGGGTCGAGCGGTGCGTTCACCGGCCACCACACGACCACCGGGGCGTCCGGCAGGAGCAGCGGCAGGACCACCGACTGGGCGTGGTTGATGACATCGCCGTACAGGCGCAGGATCACCGTCTCGCCGGTGCCGGCGTCCGCGCCCACCCGTACCTCGGCGTCGAGACGCGAGGAGGTGCGGTCACGGGGCGAGCGCGAGACCCGCTTGATGACGACGAGGGTGCGCGAGGGGTGCTCGCGCGAGGCCTCGCTCGCCGCCTTCAGGGCGTCGTACGCGTTCTCCTCGTCGGTGACGATGACCAGCGTGAGCACCATGCCGACGGCGGGGGAGCCGATGGCACGGCGGCCTTTCACAAGGGCCTTGTTGACCTTGCTGGCTGTGGTGTCCGTAAGGTCGATCTTCATGGCCGACGCCAGCTCCGTCCGTCTCGTTCGAGCATTTCGTCCGCCTCGACGGGGCCCCAGGTGCCCGACGCGTACTGCGCGGGCTTGCCGTTCTTCTCCCAGTGGTCCTCGATCGGGTCGAGGATCTTCCAGGACAGCTCGACCTCCTCGGTGCGCGGGAAGAGGTTCGAGTCGCCGAGCAGGACGTCCAGGATGAGGCGCTCGTACGCCTCCGGGCTGGACTCCGTGAAGGACTCGCCGTACGCGAAGTCCATGGACACGTCCCGGACTTCCATCGAGGTGCCGGGCACCTTCGAGCCGAACCGCACGGTGACACCCTCGTCCGGCTGCACCCGGATCACCAGGGCGTTGTGCCCCAGCTCCTCGGTCGCGGTGTGGTCGAAGGGGGAGTGCGGGGCGCGCTGGAAGACCACGGCGATCTCGGTGACGCGGCGGCCGAGGCGCTTGCCGGTGCGCAGATAGAACGGGACGCCCGCCCAGCGGCGGTTGTCGATCTCCAGCTTCACCGCGGCGTAGGTGTCGGTCTTCGACTTGGCGTCGATGCCGTCCTCTTGGAGGTAGCCGATGACCTTCTCGCCGCCCTGCCAGCCGGCCGCGTACTGGCCGCGGACTGTGTCCTTGGACAGGTCCTTGGGCAGCTTCACCGCGCCGAGGACCTTGGTCTTCTCGGCGGCGAGCGCATCCGCGTCGAAGGAGGAGGGCTCCTCCATCGCGGTCAGGGCGAGCAGTTGGAGGAGGTGGTTCTGGATGACGTCACGGGCGGCGCCGATGCCGTCGTAGTACCCGGCGCGGCCGCCGATGCCGATGTCCTCGGCCATGGTGATCTGTACATGGTCGACGTACGACCGGTTCCAGATCGGCTCGAAGAGGGTGTTGGCGAAGCGGAGCGCCAGGATGTTCTGGACGGTCTCCTTGCCGAGGTAGTGGTCGATACGGAAGACCTGGTCGGGCTTGAAGACCTCGTGCACGATGGCGTTGAGCTCCTGCGCGGAGGTCAGATCGTGCCCGAAGGGCTTCTCGATGACCGCGCGGCGCCACGAGCCGTCGTTCTGGTCGGCCATGCCGTGCTTCTTCAGCTGCTGCACGACCTTGGGGAAGAACTTCGGCGGCACCGACAGATAGAAGGCGAAGTTGCCGCCCGTGCCCTGTGCCTTGTCGAGTTCCTCGATCGTGCCGCGAAGGGTTTCGAAGGCCTGGTCGTCGTCGAAGGTGCCCTGCACGAACCGCATGCCCTGGATGAGCTGCTGCCAGACCTCCTCACGAAAAGGGGTCCGGGAGTGCTGCTTGACCGCGTCGTGCACTTCCTGCGCGAAGTCCTCGTCCTGCCACTCGCGGCGGGCGAAGCCGATGAGCGAGAAGCCCGGCGGCAGGAGCCCGCGGTTGGCCAGGTCGTAGACGGCGGGCATCAGCTTCTTACGGGACAAATCGCCCGTGACGCCAAAGATCACCAGGCCCGACGGCCCCGCGATACGCGGGAGCCGTCGGTCAAGTGCGTCACGAAGCGGGTTGGCTCCGTCGACTGTGGGGGACACGGTCTCAGGCCTCCGAAGGGGCGAGGCGCTTGAGCTCCGCCTCGGTGGACTTGAGCAGGTCGTTCCAGGAGGCCTCGAACTTCTCGACGCCCTCGTCCTCCAGGAGCTGCACCACGTCGTCGTAGGAGATCCCCAGCTTCTCGACGGCGTCGAGCTCGGCGCGGGCCTCGACATAGGTGCCGCTCACCTTGTCGCCGGTGATCTCACCGTGGTCGGCGGTGGCCTCGAGGGTCGCCTCCGGCATGGTGTTCACGGTGTTCGGCGCGACCAGGTCGTCGACGTACAGGGTGTCCTTGTACGCCGGGTCCTTCACACCGGTCGACGCCCACAGCGGACGCTGCTTGTTGGCGCCGGCCTTGTCCAGGGCCGCCCAGCGGTCGGAGGAGAAGACCTCTTCGTAAGCCTGGTACGCCAGACGGGCGTTGGCCAGGGCGGCCTTGCCGCGCAGCTCCTTGGCGGCGTCCGAGCCGATGCCCTCCAGGCGCTTGTCGATCTCGGTGTCCACGCGGGACACGAAGAACGACGCCACCGAGTGGATCTGCGACAGGTCGAGGCCCGCGGCCTTCGCCTTCTCCAGACCCGCCTGGTAGGCGTCCATGACCTCGCGGTAGCGCTCGAGCGAGAAGATCAGCGTGACGTTGACGCTGATGCCCTTGCCGATGACCTCGGTGATCGCGGGCAGACCGGCCTTGGTCGCCGGGATCTTGATCAGGGTGTTGGGGCGGTCCACCAGCCAGGCCAGCTGCTTGGCCTCGGCGACCGTGGCCGCGGTGTTGTGCGCCAGGCGCGGGTCGACCTCGATCGACACCCGGCCGTCCTTGCCGCCGGTGGCGTCGAACACCGGGCGCAGGATGTCGGCCGCGTCCCGTACATCCGCCGTGGTGATCATGCGGATGGCTTCCTCGACGGTGACCTTGCGGGCGGCGAGGTCGGCGAGCTGCTGCTCGTAACCGTCACCGCTGGAGATCGCCTTCTGGAAGATCGACGGGTTGGTCGTGACGCCCACGACGTGCTGCTGGTCGATCAGTTCGGCCAGGTTGCCGGACGTGATCCGCTTGCGCGACAGGTCGTCCAGCCAGATCGCGACGCCTTCTTCAGAGAGGCGCTTCAGTGCGTCTGTCATGGAAATTGCATCTCCTGCTGTTTGGGATAAGTCGTCGTATATGAGCGTCAGCGCCGAGCGGCTTCGAGAGATTCCTTGGCGGCGGCGGTCACCGCGTCGGCAGTGAAGCCGAACTCGCGGAAGAGGACCTTGCCGTCGGCGGAAGCGCCGAAGTGCTCGAGGGAAACGATGCGTCCCGCGTCGCCGACGAACCGGTGCCAGGTGAGCCCGATGCCGGCCTCGACCGCCACACGCGCCTTCACCGCGGGCGGCAGCACCGAGTCCCGGTACCCCTGGTCCTGCGCCTCGAACCACTCCACGCACGGCATGGAGACCACGCGCGCCGGGACACCCGCGGCCTGCAGCTGCTCGCGCGCCTCGACGGCGAGCTGCACCTCGGAGCCGGTGCCGATGAGCACGACCTGCGGGTCGCCGCCTTCGGCCTCGAAGAGCACGTAACCGCCCTTCGCCGCGTCCTCGTTGCGCTCGTACGTCGGCACACCCTGACGCGTCAGGGCCAGACCGTGCGGGGCGCCCTTGCCGAACTCCTTGGTGTAGCGCTTGAGGATCTCGCGCCAGGCGATCGCCGTCTCGTTGGCGTCCGCGGGGCGGACCACGTTCAGCCCCGGGATGGCCCGCAGCGTGGCCAGGTGCTCCACCGGCTGGTGGGTGGGGCCGTCCTCGCCGAGGCCGATCGAGTCATGGGTCCAGACGTAGGTCACCGGGAGGTGCATCAGGGCCGACAGGCGCACCGCGTTGCGCATGTAGTCGGAGAACACCAGGAAGGTGCCGCCGTAGATACGCGTGTGGCCGTGCAGCGCGATGCCGTTCATGGCCGCGGCCATGGCGTGCTCGCGGATGCCGAAGTGGATGGTGCGGCCGTACGGGTCCGCGCCCGGCAGCGGGTTGCCCGCCGGCAGGAACGAACTCGTCTTGTCGATCGTGGTGTTGTTGGAGCCCGCCAGGTCGGCCGAGCCGCCCCACAGCTCCGGGATCACCGCGCCGAGGGCCTGCAGGATCTTGCCGGAGGCCGCCCGGGTCGCCACGCCCTTGCCGGTCTCGAACTCCGGGAGCTTCTCCTCCCAGCCCGCGGGCAGCTCGCTCGCCTGCATCCGGTCGAACTCGGCGGCGCGCTCCGGGTTGGCGGTGCGCCACGCGGCGAAGGACTTCTCCCACTCCGCCTTGGTCTGCTCACCGCGCTCAACGGCCTTACGGGTGTGGGAGATCACCTCGTCCGCGACGTCGAAGGACTTCTCGGGGTCGAAGCCCAGGACGCGCTTGGTGGCGGCCACTTCCTCGTCGCCGAGCGCCGAGCCGTGCGCGGCCTCGGTGTTCTGCGCGTTCGGCGCGGGCCAGGCGATGATCGAGCGGGCCGCGATGAACGACGGGCGCTCGGTCTCCGCCTTGGCCGCCTGCAGCGCCTTGAACAGACCCTCCGGGTCCAGGTCGCCGCTCGGCAGCTGCTCGACGCGCTGCACGTGCCAGCCGTAGGCCTCGTAGCGCTTGAGGGTGTCCTCGGAGACGGCGGTCTCCGTGTCGCCCTCGATCGAGATGTGGTTGTCGTCCCACAGCATCACGAGGTTGCCGAGCTTCTGGTGCCCGGCGAGCGAGGACGCCTCCGCGGAGATGCCCTCCTGCAGACAGCCGTCACCGGCGATGACCCAGATGGTGTGGTCGAAGGGGGACTCGCCCGCGGCGGCCTCCGGGTCGAACAGACCACGCTCGTAGCGGGCGGCCATGGCCATGCCCACGGCGTTCGCCACACCCTGGCCGAGCGGGCCCGTGGTGGTCTCGACGCCGGTCGTGTGGCCGTACTCCGGGTGGCCCGGGGTCTTCGAGCCCCAGGTGCGGAACGCCTCGAGGTCGTCCAGCTCAAGGCCGTATCCGGCCAGGTACAGCTGGATGTACAAGGTCAGGGACGAGTGGCCTGCGGAGAGCACGAACCGGTCGCGGCCCACCCAGTCCGCATCCGCCGGATCGTGCCGCATCACCTTCTGGAAGAGGGTGTACGCGGCGGGAGCGAGGCTCATGGCCGTACCGGGATGGCCGTTGCCGACCTTCTGCACGGCATCCATGGCCAGGACGCGGACGGTGTCAACGGCCCGCTGGTCCAGATCGGTCCACTCGAGTTCTGTGGTGGTCGGCTTGGTGCTCACCCTGGGTCAGGGCTCCTCTCCACATGCTCTACATGTCGAATCCATGTAATTCCCCAGCGCCGTCGCGCACCGGGTGCTGTCGAGCCTACCGCCGCGCGAGCGTGCATTTTTTCGAGTCATTCCAGACTGCAGGGGCTGTGGCATGTTCGCCTCTTGAGCAGTCTTTTCACTGATCTCCTGAGCGCTTTGCCGCTCATTCCGCGCGGCGGTGTCCCGGCCCCGTGACCGCGCCCGGTTCACCCTCGGGAACAGCGGCCGATTCCTCCTTTGCGGCACCCCGGCCAACACGACCCACCCCCGCGAAGAGCCGGGTATGGGCAACGTCTACAGTGGCGTGGTACGCGCGAGCCTTTACCGGGTCTTCACGTCAGGTGACACCGATCGGTCGGCTTGCTGGGAGTCTGTGTCAGGGGTGTGCGTGACGGCCGTTGAATCCCGTCCTGCGGGTGGGGGCACCGCCGAAGACCCGGCGGCTGCGGAGGAGCTCGGGACGAGCCCGGGCAATCCGTCGTTCAGGGCCCGCGTCATGGCGTTCGTGGCCCTGACGAAGCCGCGCATCATCGAACTGCTGCTCATCACCACCGTTCCGGTGATGTTCCTCGCCGAGCAGGGTGTGCCCAACCTGTGGCTGGTCTTCGCCACCTGCTTCGGCGGCTATCTGTCCGCTGGCGGCGCCAACGCGCTGAACATGTGGTACGACCGGGACATCGACGCGCTCATGGAGCGCACGGCCAACCGGCCGCTCGTCACCGGCGTCGTCAGCCCCCGCGAGGGCCTGGTCTTCGGTATCGCCCTCGCCGTGGTCTCCACGGTCTGGTTCGGCCTGTTCGTCAACTGGTTCTCGGCCTGGCTCGCGCTCGGCGCCCTGCTCTTCTACGTCGTGGTCTACACGATGATCCTGAAGCGCCGGACCGCGCAGAACATCGTGTGGGGCGGGATCGCCGGGTGCCTGCCGGTCCTCATCGGCTGGTCGTCGGTGACCAACTCCCTTTCCTGGGCGGCGGTCATCCTCTTCATGGTGATGTTCTTCTGGACGCCGCCGCACTACTGGCCGCTGTCCATGAAGGTGAAGGACGACTACGCGCGCGTGGGCGTGCCGATGCTGCCGGTCATCGCCTCCAACAAGGTCGTGGCCCGGCAGATCGTGATCTACAGCTGGGTGATGGTCGCCATCTCGCTGCTGCTGCAGCCGCTCGGCTACACGGGCTGGTTCTACACCGCGGTCGCGCTCCTGACCGGTGGCTTCTGGCTCTGGGAGGCGCACGGCCTGCAGGCCAGGGCCAAGGCCGGGGTGACGGGCGGGAAGCTGAAGGAGATGCGGCTCTTCCACTGGTCGATCACCTACGTGTCGCTGCTGTTCGTCGCGGTCGCCGTGGACCCGTTCCTGCGCTGACCTCCGTGACGCCGCGAAGCCGGGCGGGACTCCTGAGGGAGTCCCGCCCGGCTTTTGCGTGGCCGAGGCCACGTCACCCGGCCGTCGCCCGTTCGTTTACCCGCCGGTAGCATCCTGCTCATGGCAGACACCAAGGCTGAAGAGACCCCCGGCACCGACGCTCGCGCCGAGCGGAAGGTGGCCAGGCTGGCCCGGCAGATCGACACCTTCGCCAAGGCCCACGGCGGTGCCGAGGCGCAGGTCGCGTACATCGGGCAGCGCGGTTCGCGGATCGTGCTCGTCGGCGAGGACGGCGCCTGGGGCGACCTCGTGGCCCCCACCGACGCCCTCGCGCACAAAGCCGTGGAGAAGGCCGGGATCACCGTGCACGAGGCCTTCGACGGCGAGTTCGCGGCGAAGGTGAAGACCGGCCCGTACGAGTGGTCGCGGATGGCGGGCATCCAGGTCGGAGGCCCGAGCAACACCTGAGGCCGGGTTCACCCGTTAGGACCGTAGAGGCACGACGGTCCACGAGGACCGCAGCGGCATGACGGTCCACGCACGGGAGCCCGGATGATCGAGACACCGCCCCTGGTGGACCAGTACTGCCATGGGGTGCTGCGTACGGAACTGGGGCTCGGCACCTTCGAGGCCCATCTCGGCCGGGGCGACGGCCCGCCCGCCCCCGGCACCACCTTCTTCGACACCCAGACGGGCTTCGCGGTACGCCGCTGGTGCCCGCCGCTGCTCGGTCTCGAACCGCACTGCCCGCCCGCCCGCTATCTGGCCCGCCGCCGTGAGCTCGGTGTCATCGAGGCGGGCCGGCGGCTGCTGCGGGCCACCGGCATCAGCACCTATCTGGTCGACACGGGCCTGCCAGGCGATCTCACCGGACCGCCCGAACTGGCCGCGGCGGGCGCTGCGGAGGCCCACGAGATCGTCCGCCTGGAGTTACTGGCCGAGCAGGTCGCCGACACCTCGGGGACCGTCGAGTCCTTCCTCGCCAACCTCGCCGAGTCCGTGCACGGCGCGGCCGCGGGCGCCGTCGCCTTCGCCTCGGTCGCGGGCGCGCGGCACGGCTGCGCCCTCGCGCCCGAGCCGCCGGGAGCGGGGGAGGTGCGGGGCGCGGCGGCCCGCTGGCTCGCCGCCCGTGAGGTCGGCGGGCAGCTCAGCGACCCCGTGCTGCTGCGGCATCTGCTGTGGATCGCGGTCGCGTCCGGCCTGCCGCTGCAGCTGCACGCGGGCTCGGGCGACCCGCAGTCCTACGTCGGGGAGTTCGCCCGGGCCACCGCAGGGCTCGGCACCGATGTGGTGCTGCTGCACGGCTACCCGTACCACCGCCACGCGGCACATCTCGCGGGTGTCTTCCCGCATGTCTACGCCGACCTGGGCCCGGCCCTGGTGCGCACCGGGGCGCGGGCGGCGAGTCTGCTCGCGGAGGTGCTCGAACTCGCCCCGTTCGGCAAGCTGTTGTTCTCCAGCGGCGCCCACGGCCTGCCCGAACTCCATGTGGTCGGGGCCCATTTGTTCCGTGAGGCGCTCGGCCGGGTGCTCGGCGGCTGGGTCGCCGAGGGCGCCTGGTCGCGTGGTGACGCGGACCGGGTGGCGGGACTGATCGCGGCGGGGAACGCCCGCAGGGTGTACGGGCTCGCGGCGGCTTGAGGGCCCGGCGGGCGGACCCGGCGTACCGGCGTACCGGCCTAGCGCGCCGCGGTCAGCTCCGGGTCGTCGCTCTGTGCCGGGATACCGGGCTCGCTCAGCGGCCGCTCACGCATCGCGAGCAGCACCCGGATCACCGCGATCCACACCAGGCAGGAGCCCAGCATGTGGGCGCCGACCAGGACCTCCGGCAGATCCGTGAAGTACTGCACGTATCCGATCACGCCCTGCGCGAGCAGGATCAGGAACAGCTCACGGGTGCGGGAAAGGGGGCCCTTGGGGGCGTCGACGGCCTTGAGGACGAACCACAGCGCGAACGTCAGGGTCACCACGATCCAGGCGAGCACCGCGTGCAGCTTGCTGACGGTCTCCCAGTCGATCGGCATCCGCGGTACGTCGCTGGAGTCGCCCGCGTGCGGTCCCGCACCGGTGACCACGGTGCCGACGGCGACGAGCAGACCCGCGGCCACGGTCAGGAACCAGACCAGCTGCAGCACGGCCTTGCCGACCAGCGGGCGCGGTGCCGCGTCGCCCTCGCGGGTACGGGTCCACATCACGGTGGCCACCGTGATCAGCGCGGTGGAGAGCAGGAAGTGCGCGGCGACCGTGTACGGGTTGAGGCCGACGAGGACCACGATGCCGCCGAGGATCGCGTTACCCATGACCAGCCAGAACTGGAGCCAGCCCAGACGGGTCAGATCCCGGCGCATCGGCTTCTGGGAGCGGGCCGCGATGATCGCCCAGCCGACGGCCGCGCACAGTACGTACGCCAGCATGCGGTTGCCGAACTCGATGACGCCGTGGAAGCCCATCTCGCTGGTCGCGGTCAGGGAGTCGGCGGTGCACTTGGGCCAGGTCGGGCAGCCGAGGCCGGAGCCGGTCAGCCGGACGGCTCCGCCGGTCACCACGATGACGCAGCTCATGACGAGCGCGGAGAGCGCCGCGAGCCGGACCGTCCGGGTTTCGGGAGTCCAGCGCTCGGCGATGAAGGCCAGCGGATTGCGCGCGGCTTGAGCCAGTTCGGCTCGGGTCAACTTCGGCACGCGCCCCATCGTAGAGGGGGCCTTGTGCATCCGTTCACGAGGGGCGCGTGAAGCGGGTCACCGGGCTTTTCCGCCGGCTTTTCTGCCGCTTTTTCCCGCGGCTTCGCGGCGAAGGCTCCGCGGCGGAGGCCCCCGCCGTTCCCCGCTACTCCCAGCGGAAGAAGCGGGCCGCGGCGCCGAGTCCGAGTACCGCCCACACGGCGAGGATTCCGGCCGCGCCCCACGGCGTCGCCGCGCCGTGCTGCAGGACGTCGCGCAGCCCGTCCGAGAGCGCCGAGATCGGCAGCAGGCCGAGGACCGACTGCGCGGTGTCGGGGAACTTGTCGAGCGGCACGATCACACCGCCGCCCACGAGCAGGAGCAGGAAGACCAGATTCGCGGCGGCGAGGGTGGCCTCGGCCTTCAGGGTTCCCGCCATCAGCAGCCCGAGCCCGGAGAAGGCCGCGGTGCCGAGGACGAGCAGGAGGAGTACGGCGAGCGGGCCGCCCTGCGGCGACCAGCCGAGGGCGAGCGCGATCACCGTGAGCAGCGCGATCTGCAGCACCTCGGTGACCAGGACCGACAGGGTCTTCGCGGTCATCAGCGCCCAGCGGGGCAGCGGTGAGGTGCCGAGCAGCTTGAGTACGCCGTAGCGCCGCTCGAAGCCGGTGGCGATGGCCTGCCCGGTGAACGCCGTCGACATCACGGCCAGGGCCAGGACGCCGGGCGCGAGGAAGTCGACCGCCTTGCCGTCGCCCGTGTCGATGATGTCGACCGTGGAGAACAGGACCAGCAGGAGCGAGGGGATGACGACGGTGAGCAGCAGCTGCTCGCCGTTGCGCAGCAGCATCTTCGTCTCGAGGGCCGTCTGCGCCGCGATCATCCGCCCGACCGGGGCGGCCCCCGGCTTCGGCGTATATGTGCTCAGGACGCGGTCGCTCATCCGCGCAGCTCCTTACCGGTCAGCTCCAGGAAGACGTCTTCGAGGGTGTGCCGCTCCACCGAGATCTTCTCCGGCATGACTCCGTGCTGGGCGCACCAGGACGTGACCGTGGCGAGCAGCTGGGGGTCGACGGTGCCGGTGACCCGGTACGAGCCGGGGGTGAGTTCGGCCGCGGCGGTTTCCATGGGCAGGGCCTTGAGGAGCGAGGCGATGTCGAGCCCAGGGCGGCCGGTGAAGCGCAGGGTGTTCTCGGCGCCTCCCTTGCACAGCTGCTCGGGGCTGCCCTGGGCGACGACCTTGCCCTCGTCGATGATCGCCACGTCGTCGGCGAGCTGCTCGGCCTCGTCCATGTAGTGCGTGGTGAGGATGGTCGATACGCCGTCGGTGCGCAGATCGCGCACGAGATCCCAGGTGGCGCGGCGGGCCTGTGGATCGAGGCCCGCGGTGGGCTCGTCGAGGAAGACGAGCTCGGGGCGGCCGACGACGGCCATCGCGAGGGCGAGGCGCTGCTGCTGCCCGCCGGAAAGGCGTCGGTAGGTCGTACGGCCGCAACTGCCGAGCCCCAGGCGTTCGATGAGGGCGTCCACGTCCAGGGGGTGGGCGTGCAGTTTGGCGATGTGGCGCAGCATCTCGTCGGCGCGGGCACCGGAGTAGACGCCGCCGGACTGCAGCATCACGCCGATCCGGGGCCGCAGGGCGGCGGCCTGCGCGATCGGGTCGAGGCCGAGGACGCGGACCTGCCCCGCGTCCGGGCGGCGATAGCCCTCGCACGTCTCGACCGTTGTCGTCTTGCCCGCGCCGTTGGGGCCGAGTACGGCGGTGATGCCCGCGCGGGCCGTGAGGTCGAGGCCGTCGACCGCGGTCTTCGATCCGTACCGCTTCACCAGGCCGCGTACCTGGAGGACACCGCCATCGACGGGCTCTTCATGCATGCCGCGCAGTCTAGAGAGGGGTCCTAGGTCCTGGGGACAGGGGTCCCGGGGGCCTGGCATCTGGTGACGTTCACAGGCAGACCGGGACGGGTCGGTGCTCGTAGCGTCGAAGGAGTGATCAGCATGGCGAAGAACCTCGACGAGACGACCCTGCAGGCGGTGCACAAGGCCCACGAGCTGCGGCGGCCACCGCGCTATCTGGTCTCCGCGATGCTCGCCGGCGCCTTCATCGGTGTCGGTGAGGTGCTGCTCCTGACGGCCGCTTCGCCGCTGGTGGCAAGTCACTCGGCGGCCACGAAGCTGGTCGAGGGCGCGGTCTTCCCGCTCGCCATCACGATGGTGATGTTCGCGGGCGCCCAGCTGTTCACCAGCAATGTGATGGTGATGCTCTTCGGCGCCCTGTCGGGGCGCACCGGCGTCAGGGACCTGGTGGGGTCCTGGTCGCTCTCGCTCTTCGGGAACTTCCTGGGCGCGCTCGGCTTCGGGGCGATGGTGCACGCCTCGGGGGTCACTTCGAGCGGCCCGGCACAGGCGATGCTCAAGGAGCTGGTCGCCGGCAAGAACGCGCTCGACGGCGGGCAGATCTTCTGGCGCGCGGTGCTCTGCAACATGCTGGTCTGCCTCGGCATCTGGATGTTCACCCGGGCCCAGGGCGACGGCGCCAAGTCGTTCGTGCTGTGGCTGCCGGTCTTCGTGTTCGTGGCGGCGGGCTTCGAGCACTGCGTGGCGAACATGTCGCTGTACGGCCTGGCGATCTTCGACGGCAGCGCGTCGTTCGCCGATCTCTTCCGCAACCTGGCCTTCTCGGTGCCGGGCAACATCGTGGGTGGCGGGCTCCTCGTGGCCGGTGCGTACTGGTTCAGCACGGGGGCCAGGCGGGCGGAATTCGGGCGCCGGGACGCGGTGGCCGCGGGGGAGCCGGTGGTGCCGGTGGTGCCGGTGGTGTCCGAGGCGCCGGCGGTGTCCGAGGTGCCCGCCGGGGGAGAGCCGGTGGCGCCGGTGGCGCCCGTCGCGGCGGCCGCGCAGGAGCTGGTGGGTTCTGACCAGCGGTGACCCCCGGGATGCCGCTCCCTTCGTGGCAACGTACACAAATTAGGTAACCCTTAGTGATCGAGGCCACCGGAGGGTGGCTTGAGCGCGGGTTGTCGGGGCCTGAGGAATTACGCAACAATGGCGTTGTGAAAAACGTCGGCGAGGCTCCGCAGGAGGAACTCGCGACCGGGGAGCGCAGCACGCGCAACCGTGTCGCGCGGTCCATCCTGGACCACGGCCCGTCCACCGTGGCCGAGCTCGCGGGACGTCTCGGTCTCACCCAGGCGGCGGTGCGCCGTCATCTCGACACCCTGGTCGCCGACGATGTCGTGGCCCCCCGTGAGCAGCGCGTTTACGGTACGCGCGGCCGGGGCCGCCCGGCCAAGGTGTTCGCGCTCACCGACTGCGGCCGGGACGCCTTCGACCAGTCCTACGACAAGCTCGCCGCCGAGGCCCTGCGCTGGATCTCCCAGTCGGCCGGCGGCGGTGACCTCGGGGAGGCCGCGGTCGCGGCCTTCGCCCGGGCCCGGCTTGCCGCCACGGCCGAGAAATACAGCGAGCAGCTGGCCGGTGTCGCGCCCGAGGAGCGCGCGGAGGCCCTGGCCAGGGCACTGACGGCCGACGGGTACGCTGCTACAGCGCGTAGCGCACCGGTCGGCGAGCAGCTGTGTCAGCACCACTGCCCGGTCGCCCATGTCGCCGAGCAGTTCCCGCAGCTGTGCGAGGCGGAGACGGAGTTCTTCAGCCATCTGCTCGGTACTCATGTGCAGCGACTGGCCACCATCGCCCACGGGGACGGAGTGTGCACCACATTCATTCCCCGTAAAGAGACCGTCCGCGAGACCGTCTCGCCACAGCCACAACCGAAGACCACCACAGCATCTGCAAGCACGGCCGGGAGGAACCCCGCATGACTCTCCCCATCGAGGAGACTGCCCACCCCGAACTCGAGGGTCTGGGCAAGTACGAATACGGCTGGGCCGACTCCGACGCGGCCGGTGCCGCAGCCAAGCGCGGTCTGAACGAGGACGTCGTCCGTGACATCTCGTCCAAGAAGGACGAGCCCGAGTGGATGACCAAGCTCCGTCTCAAGGGCCTCAGGCTCTTCGAGAAGAAGCCCATGCCCAACTGGGGTTCGGACCTCTCCGGCATCGACTTCGACAACATCAAGTACTTCGTGCGGTCCACCGAGAAGCAGGCCCAGTCCTGGGAGGACCTGCCCGAGGACATCAAGAACACCTACGACAAGCTCGGCATCCCCGAGGCGGAGAAGCAGCGCCTCGTCGCCGGCGTCGCCGCCCAGTACGAGTCCGAGGTCGTCTACCACCAGATCCGTGAGGACCTGGAGGAGCAGGGCGTCATCTTCGTCGACACCGACACCGCCCTGAAGGAGCACGAGGAGCTCTTCAAGGAGTACTTCGGCACCGTCATCCCGGTCGGCGACAACAAGTTCGCCTCGCTCAACACCGCGGTGTGGTCCGGCGGCTCCTTCATCTACGTGCCGAAGGGCGTGCACGTGGAGATCCCGCTCCAGGCCTACTTCCGCATCAACACCGAGAACATGGGCCAGTTCGAGCGGACGCTGATCATTGTCGACGAGGACGCCTACGTCCACTACGTCGAGGGCTGCACCGCGCCGATCTACCAGTCGGACTCGCTGCACTCCGCGGTCGTCGAGATCATCGTCAAGAAGGGCGCCCGCTGCCGTTACACGACCATCCAGAACTGGTCGAACAACGTCTACAACCTGGTCACCAAGCGTGCCGTGGCGTACGAGGGCGCGACCATGGAGTGGGTCGACGGCAACATCGGCTCCAAGGTCACGATGAAGTACCCGGCCGTCTACCTGATGGGCGAGCACGCCAAGGGCGAGACCCTGTCCATCGCCTTCGCGGGCGAGGGCCAGCACCAGGACGCCGGCGCCAAGATGGTCCACATGGCCCCGAACACCTCGTCCAACATCGTCTCCAAGTCGGTGGCGCGAGGCGGCGGCCGTACCTCGTACCGCGGTCTGATCGAGATCGGCGAGGGCGCACCGGGCGCGAAGTCCAACGTCCTCTGTGACGCCCTGCTCGTCGACACGATCTCCCGCTCGGACACGTATCCGTACGTGGACGTGCGCGAGGACGACGTGTCCATGGGCCACGAGGCCACCGTCTCCAAGGTCTCCGAGGACCAGCTCTTCTACCTGATGAGCCGGGGCATGAGCGAGTTCGAGGCCATGGCGATGATCGTCCGTGGCTTCGTCGAGCCCATCGCCAAGGAGCTGCCCATGGAGTACGCGCTCGAGCTCAACCGGCTGATCGAGCTCCAGATGGAGGGCGCGGTCGGTTAAGGCCCCCGGTGCCCGGGGCCTGCGCGGCCCCGGGCGCACGGCGCCGACTGCCGTTCCCGTCCCCCTACTTACGTAAGAAAGAGAGCATTACGACAGCCATGGCTGAGGCTCAGAACATCCCGGTCGGATCCACGACCACCGGCTCGATCGCGGTAGCCGCCGAGTCGACCGTCGCCACGCGCATGAGCGCGCCCCCGTCGTTCGACGTGGCCGACTTCCCCGTCCCGCACGGGCGCGAGGAGGAGTGGCGGTTCACTCCGCTGGAGCGCCTGAAGGGTCTGCACGACGGCACCGCGAAGGCCGACGGCGCCCTCAAGGCCGAGATCGACGCGCCCGACGGCGTCACCGTCGAGTCCGTCGGCCGTGAGGACGCGCGGATCGGCAAGGCCGGCACGCCCGTCGACCGGGTCGCCGCCCAGGCTTTCTCCTCCTTCGAGAAGGCCACCGTCGTCTCGGTCCCCAAGGAGCAGGTGCTCACCGAGCCGGTGCGGGTCACCCTGCACGGCGAGGGCGGCACCACCTTCGGGCACACCGTCTTCGACGTCGGCGCCTTCGCCGAGGCTGTCATCATCATCGACCACACCGGTGACGCCGTCCGCGCCGCCAACGTCGACTTCCTCGTCGGCGACGGCGCCAAGGTCACCGTGGTCTCCGTGCAGGACTGGGACGACACCGCCGTCCACGTCTCCCAGCACAACGCCCTGATCGGCCGCGACGCCTCCTTCAAGTCGGTCGTCGTGACCTTCGGCGGCGATGTCGTCCGGCTGCACCCGCGCGTCAGCTACGCGGGCCCCGGCGGCGAGGCCGAGCTGTTCGGCCTGTACTTCACCGACGCCGGCCAGCACCAGGAGCACCGCCTCCTGGTCGACCACAACGTCCCGCACTGCAAGTCCAACGTCGTCTACAAGGGCGCGCTGCAGGGCGACGACGCGCACGCCGTGTGGATCGGTGACGTCCTCATCGAGGCCGCCGCCGAGGGCACCGACACCTACGAGATGAACCGGAACCTGGTTCTCACCGACGGCTCCCGGGTCGACTCGGTGCCGAACCTGGAGATCGAGACCGGCGAGATCGTCGGCGCCGGGCACGCCTCGGCGACCGGCCGCTTCGACGACGAGCAGCTCTTCTACCTGATGGCCCGCGGCATCCCGCAGATCGAGGCCCGCCGCCTCGTCGTGCGCGGCTTCTTCGCCGAGCTGGTCCAGCAGATCGGTGTCCCCGACATCGAGGAGCGCCTCCTCGCGAAGATCGAAGAGGAGCTGGAGGCGTCGGTCGCATGACCGCTATCGACCGTGCCCGTTTCGTGCGGGCCTGTGGGCTGAGCGAGCTGGAGGAGGACACCCCGAAGCGGGTGGAACTCGACGGCACGCCGGTCTCGGTCGTCCGCACCGAGGGCGAGGTGTACGCGATCCACGACATCTGCTCGCACGCGAACGTCTCCCTCTCCGAGGGCGAGGTGGAGGACTGCCAGATCGAGTGCTGGCTGCACGGCTCCGCCTTCGACCTCCGCACCGGCAAGCCGTCCGGTCTTCCCGCGACGCGCCCCGTCCCCGTATACCCCGTACAGATCGAAGGGGACGACGTGCTCGTCTCCCTCACCCAGGAGTCCTGAGGCACCCATGGCAACGCTTGAAATCCGAGACCTGCACGTCACCGTCGAGGCCGACAACGCCACGAAGGAGATCCTCAAGGGTGTCGACCTGACCGTGAAGCAGGGCGAGACCCACGCCATCATGGGCCCGAACGGCTCCGGCAAGTCGACCCTCGCCTACTCGCTCGCGGGTCACCCCAAGTACACGATCACGCAGGGCACCGTCACCCTCGACGGCGAGGACGTCCTGGAGATGTCCGTCGACGAGCGCGCCCGCGCCGGTGTCTTCCTCGCCATGCAGTACCCGGTCGAGGTCCCCGGTGTGTCCGTCTCCAACTTCCTGCGCACCTCCGCCACCGCCATCCGCGGCGAGGCGCCCAAGCTGCGTACCTGGGTGAAGGAGGTCAAGGAGGCCATGGAGCGCCTCAACATGGACCCCGCCTTCGCCGAGCGCAACGTCAACGAGGGCTTCTCCGGCGGTGAGAAGAAGCGCCACGAGATCCTTCAGCTCGAGCTGCTCAAGCCGAAGATCGCGATCCTCGACGAGACCGACTCCGGCCTGGACGTCGACGCCCTGCGCACCGTCTCCGAGGGCGTCAACCGCGTCCGCGAGACCGGCGAGGTCGGCACCCTGCTGATCACCCACTACACGCGCATCCTGCGCTACATCAAGCCCGACCACGTGCACGTGTTCGCGAACGGCCGGATCGCCGAGTCCGGCGGCCCCGAGCTCGCGGACAAGCTGGAGGCCGAGGGCTACGAGGCCTACACGAAGGGTGGCGTATCAGCGTGACACAGCTGCCGGGCCTCCTCGACACCGAGGCGATCCGCAAGGACTTCCCGATCCTGGATCGCGTGATCCACGACGGCAAGAAGCTCGTGTATCTGGACAACGCGGCGACCTCGCAGACCCCCCGCCAGGTCCTCGACGTCATGACCGGGTACTACGAACTGCACAACGCCAACGTCCACCGCGGCGTGCATGTCCTCGCCGAGGAGGCCACGGCGCTGTACGAAGGCGCCCGTGACAAGGTCGCCGAGTTCATCAACGCGCCCAGCCGGGACGAGGTGATCTTCACCAAGAACGCCTCGGAGTCGCTCAACCTCGTTGCCAACATGCTGGGCTGGGCCGATGAGCCCTACCGCGTGGACAGCGACACCGAGATCGTCATCACGGAGATGGAGCACCACTCCAACATCGTTCCGTGGCAGCTGCTCTCGCAGCGCACCGGCGCGAAGCTGAAGTGGTTCGGCCTCACCGACGACGGCCGTCTCGACCTGTCCAACATCAACGAGGTCATCACCGAGAAGACGAAGATCGTCTCCTTTGTGCTGGTCTCGAACATCCTGGGCACCCACAACCCGGTCGAGGCCATCGTGCGCCGCGCCCAGGAGGTCGGCGCCCTGGTCCTGATCGACGCCTCGCAGGCCGCGCCGCACATGCCGCTCGACGTGCAGGCACTGCAGGCCGACTTCGTGGCCTTCACCGGCCACAAGATGTGCGGCCCGACGGGTATCGGCGTGCTGTGGGGACGGCAGGAACTCCTGGAGGACCTGCCCCCGTTCCTCGGCGGCGGCGAGATGATCGAGACGGTCTCGATGAGCTCCTCGACGTACGCACCCGCGCCGCACAAGTTCGAGGCCGGTACACCCCCGATCTCCCAGGCCATCGGTCTGGGCGCGGCGGTGGACTACCTCAGCTCGATCGGCATGGACAAGATCGCCCAGCATGAGCACGCGATCACGGAGTACGCGGTCAAGCGCCTCCTGGAGGTGCCGGATCTGCGCATCATCGGCCCGGTGACGGCCGAGGACCGCGGCGCCGCGATCTCCTTCACGCTCGGCGACATCCACCCGCACGACGTGGGCCAGGTACTCGACGAGCAGGGCATCGCGGTGCGCGTGGGCCACCACTGCGCGCGCCCGGTCTGCCTGCGGTACGGAATTCCTGCGACCACGCGAGCGTCGTTCTATCTGTACTCCACGCCGGCCGAGGTGGACGCCTTGGTCGACGGCCTGGAGCACGTACGGAACTTTTTCGGTTAGTGGACACAGTGGTTGAGGACGGACAGGGCTGACTGGTGAAGCTGGATTCCATGTACCAGGACGTGATCCTGGATCACTACAAGCACCCGCACGGGCGCGGTCTGCGTGACGGCGACGCCGAGGTGCACCACGTCAACCCGACGTGCGGCGACGAGATCACGCTCCGCGTGAAGTACGACGGCGAGCGCATCGAGGACGTCTCGTACGAAGGCCAGGGCTGCTCGATCAGCCAGGCCAGCGCGTCCGTCCTGAACGAACTGCTCGTCGGCAAGGAGCTGTCCGAGGCGCAGAAGATCCAGAGCGTGTTTCTGGAGCTGATGCAGTCCAAGGGCAAGATCGAGCCGGATGACACGATGGAAGAGGTCCTGGAGGACGCCGTGGCGTTCGCCGGGGTCTCCAAGTATCCGGCGCGCGTGAAGTGCGCCCTGCTGAGCTGGATGGCGTGGAAGGACGCGACGGCCCAGGCCCTTGGTCCTGACGCCGACGCGGAGAGGAAAAGCGCATGAGCGACGAGACCGCAACCCTGAAGCCGGCCTCCGAGGAGGAGGTCCGTGAGGCGCTGATGGACGTCGTCGACCCCGAGCTGGGTATCGATGTCGTCAACCTCGGCCTCATCTACGGCATTCACATCGACGACGCGAATATCGCGACGATCGACATGACGCTGACGTCCGCGGCCTGCCCGCTCACCGACGTCATCGAGGACCAGGCCAAGTCCGCCACCGAAGGCATCGTCAACGAGATGCGGATCAACTGGGTCTGGATGCCGCCGTGGGGCCCGGACAAGATCACGGACGATGGCCGTGAGCAGCTGCGGGCGCTGGGCTTCAACGTCTGAGATCTGCTGCCCGTATACCGGCCGAGGCCCCCCGGAGTTCATCTCCGGGGGGCCTCGTCGTGTCGGCGGCTCGTCGTGTCAGCGGTTGTACGGCTGTTCAGTGACCGTACGGCTGTGGTGCGGGTGTGGTGAGCGGAACCCCCGCGGCCTCGGCGAGGGTGACGTCCAGGCTCTCCTTGCGGATGCGCTGGTCGACGTAGAGAAGGCTGATCGCCAGCTGCGGGAAGAGCGAGGTCACCAGCTGGCCGACCAGCGAGCCGAGCAGGATGATGACCATGAACAGGCCCATGACGGCCAGGACTTCGGCGGCGGCCGGCTCGGGGCCCAGGTCGTTCATGCCCGGGATCATCGTGAAGCTGCCGATCACGTTGAACGGGACCTGGATGAAGTACGCGGTGACCGAGGCGATGGCGTAGACGAGCAGCGTGATGCCGAAGACCCGCCACCAGGAGTCCTGCACCAGACGGGCCGAGCGGCGCAGCGCCGTGACCGGGCCCGCCGACTCGAAGACCGCGGCGGCGGGGGCGAGGCTGAAGCGCACCCACAGCCAGACCGCGAGCGGCACCGCGACCAGCAGGCCGAGGAACCAGAACGCGAACGCCGGGCCGGGTGCGGCCTGTTGGCTGAACGAGGCGATCACGAGGCCGATGAAGGCGCCGAAGAAGAGCAGAAACGGGATCGCCACGATCAGCCCGGCGAGCAGCGCGGTGCCGAACACCGAGGGCAGCCGTGCCGTCGTGCGCCGCCACACCGCGCCGAAGGTGGCCGGCCTGCCGAGGACCGCGTCCTGGAGGGCGGCCGGGCAGGCGGCCGCGACCATGGCCGAGGCGACCATCAGGGCGAGTACGGCGATCACCCACACCGCGCAGAAGGCGATAAGCAGCGGGCGGAACTCCGCCCACGCCGCGTCCTGGCTGTGCGACGCGTCGATCAGGGCCCGGAAGTCGTCGTAAACGAGCGCGTACGCGCCGAACAGCGCGGCCACGACCACGAGGATCGCACCGCCGTAGGCGATCGCGGCTATCCCGAACAGGGCTTTCCAGCAGCGACCCATGGCGGCGAAGGCGCCGCTGAGCAGATCGCCGACGCCGAGCGGGCGCAGCGGTATGACGCCCGGCTTGGGCGCGGGCGGCGGACCGGCCCACGTGCCCCATCCCGGGGGCGCCCCGTAGGGACCGGGAACGGGGCCGGGGCCCGGCGCGCCCGGGTACGGTCCGGGGCCGTGTCCGTAGGGACCGGCCCCCGGGTAGGGACCGGCCCCCGGGTAGGGACCGGGTCCCGGGTAGGGACCGGGTCCCGGGTACGGGCCGGGGGCCGGGGGTGGTGGCGGGACCGCGTCCCCGGAGCCTGGGCCTGGGCCTTGGTCCTGGCCTTCGGCCTGGCTCTGGCCTTCCGCCTGGTTCTTCGGGTCGTTCGGGTCGTCGTCGGGCCCCTCGGCCCCGCCCCGCCCCACGTCGTACGACATCGTGCTCGCTCCTGTGTCTCGTCCCCTCGGGCCGGGACACCGTAGCCCGTCGCAGCCGTCAGCGGGGGGCGAGGGTGTGGGCCAGGTGTTCCTTGCGCAGCCGGCGGTCCACGTACAGGAGCGTGCTGGCCAGCTGGGGGAAGACCGTGGTGAGCGTCGAGGCGACGGCCGCGGTCACGGTGGTGAGCGCCGCGTCCAGGAGACCGGAGTCGTCGGTGAGCCAAATGCCCGGATCGCCGTCGGGGCCGGACTCGGAGGCGGAGAAGCTGAAGGGGACGTCGACGGCGTACGCGACGACTCCCGTCAGGAGCAGCATCAGCGCGCTGACCGTGAAGATCCGCCACCAGGCGCCCCGCACCAGGCGGGCCGAGCGGCGCAGCGCCCTCAGGGGGCCCGCGTTCTCGATGACGGCGGCGGCCGGGGCCAGGCTGTAGCGCGTCCAGACCCAGAGCACGAACGGCACGGCGAGCGCGCCGACGAGCAGTCCGCCGGGGCCCGCGGCCAGAGTGAGCAGGGCCGCGGCGAGCACGGCGCCGAAGGAGAGGAGCAGGGGCAGCGCGAGGGCTCCCAGCACCGGCAGCATCCGGGCGAGGGCCCGGTGCCAGACCTCGCGCGTGGGGGCCGGGCTGCCCAGGGCGGCGTGCTGCAGGACGACCGCGCAGACCGCGTGGACGAGGGCGTAGGCGCAGGCGGTCAGGGACACGGCACAGAACATGACCATCGCCGCGACGACGAGCAGCGGGGTGCCCACGGTGTCGTCCTCGAAGAGGAGCAGTGCCTCGTCCCCGGCCGCGTAGAGGCCGACGGCGAGTGCGCCGTGGATCAGGGCGTGGGCGACGCCGAACACCAGCAGGCTCAGGCCGAGCAGCTGGCGGCGGTAGCGCCCTGTGGTGCTGCACAGGCCGCGGCACAGGTCGCCGAGGGAGAGCGGCCGGAGCGGGATCAGTCCTGGCTGTGATGCGAACGGCGATGCGGATGCGAACGGCGATGCGGACTGCGGTCCTGGCGGTGGTCCGGACTGCGGTCCTGGCTGCATGGGCGGGTCCTGGTCCTGACGGGGAGGGAGGCGGCGAAAACAGGGCAGACCTGTTCACGGTAGGCAGCGCGAGGCGGTCGGCTTCGTGGGGCGAAAGTCCCGTCCCCGGTGCGTGAAGTCCCGACTTCGCGATTTTGTGTACGGGTGTACATAACGTTGTGTACGCTCGTACGCATGGGATACGGACTGCTTGCCGCGGCCATCGCGGCGGAGGTGGCCGGCACGACGGCCATGAAGTACAGCGAGGGCTTCACCCGGCTCTGGCCCTCGATCGGCACGGTCGCCGGCTATCTGCTCGCCTTCACGCTGCTCGCCCAGACCCTGAAGACCATGCAGGTCGGCACCGCCTATGCGATCTGGGCCGGAGTCGGCACCGCGGCCGTCGCCGCGATCGGGATCCTCTTCCTCGGGGAGACCGCCGGGCTCGCCAAGATCGCGGGAATCGTGCTCGTCATCGGCGGTGTCGTGCTGCTCAATCTGGGCGGAGCGCACTGATGGGGGCGCGGCGGTACGACCCCGAGCGGCGCCAGCGCATCATCGACGCCGCGATCCGGGTGGTGGGAGCGAAGGGCATCGCAGGGCTCAGTCATCGCTCGGTGGCGGCCGAGGCGGATGTGCCGCTCGGTTCGACGACGTACCACTTCAAGACACTCGACGATCTGATGGTGGCCGCGCTGCGGCAGGCCAACGAGGGCTTCGCGAAGGTCGTGCGCGAGGACGGCGGCGCCCTCGCCGATCCCCGCGCCGACCTGGCCGCGGAGCTGGCCCGGCTGACGGGCGCGTGGCTCGCGGGTGACCGCACGGGTGTGGAGCTGGAGTACGAGCTCTATCTGGCCGCCCTGCGCCGTCCCGCCCTGCGCCCCGTCGCCGCCGAGTGGTGCTGGGGCATCACCGACCTCCTGGCCGACCGCACCGACGAAGTGACCGCGCGGGCCGTCGTCGCGCTGCTCGACGGGATCTGTCTGCAGGTGCTGCTGACGGGGAGCGCGTACGAGGAGGAGTTCACGCGGGAGATGCTGGCCCGGGTCATCGACGGGCGCGGCGGGGGCGGGGCCGGGAGTTGAAGTTCGTTGTGCCCCGAAGAGGCGCGGGTGCGGGGTGCCGGGATCGCGCCCGGACGGTGAGACCGGTTCGCCTCCGCGGGGGCGTGCCGGTTAAGTTGCCTGCATGACTGACCTCGACACCACTGCTTCGCGCACCACCGGCGCCGTCGCCGCCGGCCTCGCCACCCTCACCGCCGACGGCGCCGTCCTGGACACCTGGTTCCCGGCCCCCGAGCTCGTCGCCGAGCCCGGCCCCGCGGGCACCGAGCGGCTGACCGCCCAGAGCGCCGTCGAGCTGCTCGGCGAGGGCGCCGCCAAGGCCGTCGGACAGGACGCCCGCCGGGGCGTGGAGATCGTCGCGGTCCGCACGGTCATCGCCTCCCTCGAGGACAAGCCGCTGGACGCGCACGACGTCTACCTGCGCCTGCACCTGCTCTCGCACCGCCTGGTCAAGCCGCACGGCCAGAACCTCGACGGCATGTTCGGCTTCCTCGCCAACGTCGCCTGGACCTCGCTCGGCCCGGTCGCCGTCGACGACATCGAGAAGGTCCGCCTCAACGCCCGCGCCGAGGGCCTGCACCTGTCGGTCACCAGCGTCGACAAGTTCCCGCGCATGACGGACTACGTCGCACCCAAGGGCGTCCGTATCGCCGACGCCGACCGGGTGCGCCTGGGCGCGCACCTCGCCGAGGGCACCACGGTCATGCACGAGGGCTTCGTCAACTTCAACGCCGGCACCCTCGGCACCTCCATGGTCGAGGGCCGTATCTCCGCGGGCGTCGTCATCGGTGACGGCTCCGACATCGGCGGCGGCGCCTCCACCATGGGCACCCTCTCCGGCGGCGGCAAGGAGCGCATCTCCATCGGCGAGCGCTGCCTGATCGGCGCCGAGGCGGGCATCGGTATCGCGCTGGGCGACGAGTGCGTGGTCGAGGCCGGTCTCTACGTCACGGCCGGCACGCGCGTGACCATGCCCGACGGCCAGATCGTCAAGGCCCGCGAGCTGTCCGGCGCCTCCAACATCCTCTTCCGCCGCAACTCCGTGACCGGCGCGGTCGAGGCCCGCCCGAACAACGCGGTGTGGGGCGGGCTCAACGACGTGCTGCACAGCAACAACTGAAGGTTCCGAAGGCCGGCTTACGGGCGGCTTGCGGGTGCTGACGACCTGGGCACCGCAAGCCGCCCTCCGGGCTCGTCCGCAATCGCCGGGCGGGCTCCATCAGCCAGGGCCTCGTATGTCGCGCGAAGTTCCGCCACGCGCACCGGGTCCGCCGCCCGCAGGGGCGCCCGTACCGGGCCCGAAGGCAGGCCGAGTTCGGTGAGCAGGGCCTTGGCCGTGACCGTGCCCGGCAGGCCCGCGGCCATCATCTGTTCCATCAGGGGCAGCGCCAGGCGCTGGAGCAGGGCCGCGCCCGCCGTGTCGCCCGCGTCGAACGCGTCGATGATCGCGCGCAGTTCGGCCGGTGCAGCGTTGGCGACCGTGCTGATGTAGCCCGCGCCGCCGAGTGCGTACAGCGGCAGGATGAACTCCTCGCAGCCCGTGTAGTACGCCAACTCTGTGCGGGCCAGGACCGTTTGGGTGCCGAACAGGTCGTACGCGCAGTCCTTCACGCCGGCGATCCGCGGATGCTCCGCGAGGCGGATCATGGTGTCCGGCTCGATGCGGGTGCCGGTGCGGCCGGGGATGTCGTAGAGCAGCAGCGGGAGACCGGTGGCGTCCGCGACCGTGCGGAAGTGGTCCGCGAGAGCGTCCTGCGGCGGGCGGCTGTAGTACGGCGTGACCACCAACAGGCCGTCCGCACCCGCCCGTTCGGCCTGCCGGGCGAGCTCGGCGGTGTGGGCCGTGTCCGCGCTGCCGACGCCGGCCACGACCGCCGCCCGGGCGCCCACCGCCTCGACGACCGCGCGGACGAGGGCCGACTTCTCGGCGTCGCTCGTGGTGGGGGACTCACCGGTGGTGCCGGACAGGACGAGCCCGTCGCAGCCGCCGTCGACCAGACGCTCCGCCAACTGCTGCGCGCCGTCCAGGTCGAGGGTTCCATCGCCGTCGAAGGGCGTGATCATCGCGCAGAGGGCGCGGCCGAAGGGTGCGGTCATGGGTGCAGTCTCGGTACCACCGCGGCATGACTCCACTTAATTCTGCTTCAGGGTATGCGTAAGCGGCGCTACCCGCTCCGGTCGCGCGGGGCGGTCCGTGAGGGCTTAACGGCGCGGTCCTGGGTACCCGGGGTGTCCCCCTGCCCGAAGGGAGACGGACACCGTGACCAGGGTCACCGACCGGCAACCTCAGCACTCGGAGAGCTCTGCGCGCACCGAACCCGTGGAGCACGCGGAGCACTCGGTGGGCGAGCTCGTCAACCGGGCCACCGAGCAGCTCTCCCAGCTCATCCGTGACGAACTCCGCCTTGCCGGGCTCGAATTGGCCGCCAAGGGCAAGAACGCGGGCCGCGGCGGCGGACTGCTCGGCGCCGCGGGCGCCGTCGCCTATGCGGGCCTCATGGCGGTCGCGGGCACCGGCGTCGCCGCCCTCTCGCTGGCGCTGCCCGTATGGGCTGCCGCGCTGATCATCGCCGTCGTCCTCTACGCCGTCGCGGGCGTGCTCGCCCTGGCCGGGCGAAGCCGCCTCGCCAAGGCGGCGCCGCCGCTGCCCGAAGAGGCACTCGGCAGTGTCAGGGCCGATGTCGAAGAGATCAAGGAAAGGGCGCACCGATGACGGAAAGGCCGGCCGCCGGTGGCGCACAGGGTGCCGGTGGCGCACAGGGTGCCGGTGGCGCACAGGGCGCCAAAGGGCCCGATGAGCTGCGGCGGCAGATAGAGCGGACCCGCGGGCAACTAGGCGAGACCGTCGAGGAGTTGGCGGCCAAGGCGGATGTGAAGGGCCGTGCGCAGGCGAAGGCCGCGGCGGCGAAGGAGCGAATGCGCGAGAGGGTGGCACACGTGACGAACGGCAAGGGCAAGGGCAAGGGCAAGGCCACGGAAGCCACGGTCAAGGCCCGGGGCAAGGCCACGGCGGTGACCGGCAAGGCCCGGGGCAAGGCCGCCGAGGCCGGCTCGCAGATCAAGGGCGCCACGGCTCAGGCCCAGGAGAAGGCGGCGCAGGTCGCGGGGCGTGTGCAGGACAGCACCCCGGAGCCGGTGCGCACCGCGGCGACGGACGTCGTGCAGGCGGGCCGCCGCCACCCGGGCCGCATACTCGTGGCCGCCGGCGCGGGCGCGGTCGTGGTGGCCGGAGTGCTGCGGCGCCGCGGCAATGGGACCGGCGGAAAGTCGGGGGCTCGGAAGCACTGACGCGGGACGTCCGGTATTTGTGCATCTGCGGGTGCGTCGTGGCTGGGCGCGCAGTTCCCCGCGCCCCTTTGGGACGCGGACTCCTGCCTTGACTTCAACCGAAGTTGAAGTTCAACGATGGTGATCACCGGCCGCAGAACGGGGCCGGAGCCGAAGGAGGTCACCATGTCTGTGCAGCTCAGCACTCTTCCCGACCCTCGCAGGTCCGGCGTCGGCGTCGTTCTTGTCAGTACGTGGCGGGTCGGCACCGCCGAGCGGCAGAAGGAGGTCGTCGAGGCGATCGCCGATGCGTGGGAGAGCCGGGAGTGGCCGCATGAGGGGCTGCTGTCGTACAGCGTCTACACGGGCACCGACGGGGACACCCTGCTGCACTACTCGCAGTGGCGGGACCTGGCGGCATACGAGCAGTTCTTCGCGGCGAGCGACAACGGGCGGAGCGCGCGCAACGCCGATATCGACGCCGCCGTGCCCGGCATCCGGCGGATGGGGCTCAACAAGTACGAGCTGTACCGCAGCGGTTCGCTCGACAGGCAGCGGGACGCGCGCGTGCCGGGGTGCATCGTCATCGTCGATGTGGAGTTCGAGGGGCCCGACGCCGCGCGCCAACGCGACTGGATCGACACCGTCTTCGAGGCCCTGGGGTCGGAGGAGCACCCGCACCCCGGCGGTATCTCCGGGCACTTCCACACCAGCCTGGACGGCACCCGGGTGCTCAACTACGCGGAGTGGGAGAGCGAGCAGGCTCATATCGAGGCACTGGTCGCGCCGGGCGAAGGCGTGGGATCGGGGAGCGAGCTGTGGCGCCGGGTGCAGCAGTACCCGGGGCTCACCAGCGGCGGCAGCGTGCGGCGGTATCTGCCGGCAGTGAGTTTCAGGGCCGCCTGAGGGGGAGCGGGAGGCGGGGCCCGGCGCCGGCGCCGGGCCCCGCCGAGAGGGCCGGTCAGGGCCTGAACCGCAGCACCTGCGGGTCGTGGTCGCTGTTCTGCTGTGCGAACTCCGCGTTGATGTGCACGCTGTCGTACGCGAAGTCACCGACCGCCGGGCTGGTCAGGATCTGGTCGAGGACCTGCGAGTTGCCCTGGTAGACGTACGAGTAACGCTCCGAGCGCGGCAGGGACTTGACGGCCGCCGTGAGTGCGCCGCCGTCCGTGAGGGCCTTCGTCGTCGCCGAGAACTCGAAGTCGTTGATGTCGCCGAGCACCACCACGTCCGCGTTCTTCTGCACCTTCTGGATCTTGCGGACGAAGGTGTTCACGGCCTTGGCCTGCTGCAGCCGCTTCGTCTCCGACGAGCGGTTCGGGGGCTGGTGGTGCGAGGTGAGGCCCTCGTCGCCGCCCTTCGAGCCGAAGTGGTTGGCGATCACGAAGACCGTGCGGCCGCGGAAGGTGAACTCACCCGCGAGCGGCTTGCGGCTGTCCGCCCAGGCCGGGTCCGCCGGGGCGATCCGGCCGGGGGAGTGGGTCAGGGCGGCCCTGCCGCCGCTGCGGACGACATCCGTCGCGGTCGTCGCGTCGCCGCCCGGGCGGTCCTTGAAGGAGACCCGGTCGGGGTTGAAGAGGAACACCTGGCGGATGTTGCCGCCGGGCTCGCCGCCGTCCTTGTTGTTCTGCGGGTCGACCGAGCGCCAGTCGTACGCCGGGCCGCCGGCCGCCTCGATGGCCGCGGTGAACTTCTTCAGGGTCTCGTCGGCGGCCACCGTGCCGTCGTTCGTGGCGCCGTTGTTGTCCTGGATCTCCTCCAGGGCGAGGACGTCGGGGCTCGCCAGGTTCGTCACGACCGCCTCGGCGAGCGCGTCGAACTTCTCCTGCGGGTCCTTCGGGTCCAGGTTCTCGACGTTGTACGTCGCCACCGCCAGCTCGCCCGAGCTCTGCTTGCGGGTCTTCTCGCGGGCCAGGCGCTTGTCGGTGACCGTGCCGAGGGTGCGCGCGGTGAGTGTGTAGCCGCCGAACTGGTTGAAGTCCAGGGGCCCTTCGGTCGTACCCGTGAGGACATCCCCGACGTTCGCCTTGGGGAAGGGCTTCTCGGCCACCGGGGCCAGTGACTGGATCTGCAGGCGTCCGGTGTTCTGCGCGGTGTACGAGCCGTAGACCGTGCCGCCGCGCCGGTTGCGGTGCTCGTCCGGCTTCACCGTGATCCACAGCTCGTGGTACGGGTCGGTGGCGCCGACGACGCGCGAGGTGCCGACGGAGACGTTCATGCCTTCCAGGGACTCGTAGAAGTCCAGGGCGTACTTGTCCGGGGCGAGCGGCAGCTTGTTGATGCTGCCGCCGTCCGCCGCGTCACCGTCCGGGGCGTAGGCCGAGGGCACGGCCGCCGCGTCGATGCGCTGCGGCTGCGGCACCGGGTTGCCGGACGACTCCACGGTCACCGTCGGCTTGGTGATCTGGGTGAGGGACTGGTTGCCCGAGGACGCGCCGCCGGGGACATACTCCGTGACGGTGCCCGAGACCAGGACCGCGTCGCCCGGCTTGACCGTCGGGGTTGTGGAGCCGGTGAAGACGAAGACGCCCTCACTGGTCGCGGTGTCGGCGTCGGGGGCGGTGTCCTGGATCCAGAAGCCGCGCGAGCCGTAGCCGCGTACGCCCGTCACGGTCCCGGGCACCTCGGTGACCTGCTCGCCCGCGAGCGGCGAGAGCCGGGTGGTGCCCTGGATGTCGTGCACACGGACCTCGGCCGCCGCGGCGGAACCCGTGTTCGCGACGGTGATCAGACCCGCCGCCAGAGCGGTGGCGACGACGGTGGACACGGCCGCTGATCTACGGGACAGGACGGCCGGCGATCGACGGGATATACGCGGTGGCATCGGAAGCACTCCAGGAGGGCGAGGAAGGATCTGGGAGCTCTACGCGCGTCAATCTCTTGTGTCGTCAAGGCAGTTGTCAAGGCTCTGTGGATGGACGGCGTCTGACGGGTACATGAACCGGGCGTCTTGGGATGAAATCCGTCTACGCTGGGGGCCGCCATGCCCTGACCGTCCGAGGAGAACCAGTTCATGTCCTCAGAACGCTCCACCCTGCCGCCGCTGCGGCTGACTTCCGAGGCGGAGCTCGCGCGGGACGCGCTCGCCACCCCCCTGCTCGCCCGCGCCGTGCGCCTCGCCCGCTGGGCGGGCCCGGCGACCCGGGTCGGCGCGGGCGGCGAACTCGTCGACGAGCAGCTGCCCGCCGCCGCGGAGCTCCTCGGATACGCGGCCGATGACGAGGACGGGCCCGCGTATGCCAGCGAGGCCTGGCGGGTCGCCGTCGACACGGGGCTCGTGGAAATCGAAGACGGCGAGGACGGTGCGGAAGGGGACGGCGACGCCGAGGGCACCGTGACCCAGGGCGAGGAGCTCGCCCTCATCGGCTCCGGCGGCCCCCAGGACATCCTCGGCATCTGGCTCGGCGCCCTCGACACCGTCCTCGCCGACGCCTCCGTACCCGATCTGGACGATCTCGTCGACGCCCTGCAGGACGGCGGCGACATCGATCTGGACGAACTCGGCTGGGACCCCGAGGCCGAGGCCGACTTCCTCGAGGGCGTCCTCGGCAACCTCTATCTGCTCACCGTCAGCGAGGGCGGCCCCGCGGACGAGGCGGTGCCGCTGCCCGCGCTCGCCGCGTCCATGATCGTGCCGGACGACATGGGGGAGCCCACGGACGACGTCCTGGAGCAGGTCTCGGACGCGATGATGCGCCTCGACGACCAGTTCCGGATGCTCGAACCGGTCGGGCTCGTCGAGTTCACCCCCGTCGACGAGGCGCTGATGGCCGAGGCGGGCGAGGAGCCCGCGGAGATCTCCCCCGAAGAGGAGGACATCACCCGCTACGGCATGGTGCGGCTCACCCCGCTCGGCCTGTACGGCGTCCGCGCCCGGATGCTGGACGCCGGTTTGGACGCGCCCGCCGTGGGCGACCTCGCCGACAAGGGTGCCGACGTCCTGCTCGCCGAGACCGCCGGCTTCCCCCAGGGCGCCGCCCGCGACGAGACCGAGCAGTGGCTCGCCCGGCGCGAACACCTGCCCGCGGCACGGGAGTTGCTGGCCGCGGCCAGGGGTGACGACGAGGACGCTCCGCTGCGGCGGCTCCGCTGCCAGCAGGCACTCTCCCTCGTCGGCGCCGAGGCGGAGCCCGCGCTGCGCGAGGTGCTCGACGACGCGGAGCTCGGCGGTCTCGCCCGGGTGTGGCTCACCGAGCAGGGCGCCGCCGATGTGCCGCCGCCGTCCGAGGAGATGGTCTACTGGCTGACCGTCGACACGGTCGCCGCGCAGCTCGCCGCCGAGGGCAACTCCGATGAACTCCAGGGCCTGGTCGAGGGGTTGTCGCAGCAGCACGCCGGGTTCTTCGACACGGCATGGCGGGTACGGCACCCCGCCACCGCCGATGTCCTGGAGGCGATGGGGCGGCTCCACCCCGACAAGAAGGTGGCCAAGGAGGCCCGGAAGGCGGCGTTCAAGGCCCGCTCGCACCGGTAGCTCGGCGAGGTTTCGTGGTCATCTGCGGGCGTACTGTGGCTGGGCGTGCCCGCGCGGCGGAGCCGCACATCGACACAGCCCCGCGCCCCTTTTCGGACCGCACCGGGCATGGGCGGGGCCCTTCCGGGTCCCGCCCATGCCGGTGTGCCTGCGATGTCAGCTCTCAGCACTGATAGAGCGACGTGTGCTTGAACGACGACGTCGCGCCGTCGAAGCCGTACGTGCCCCGGTACGCCGGCGGGTTCTGGTACTCGCCGACGATCGTGATGGTGTTCGCACAGGAGCCCTGGCCCGCGCGCTTGGCGTCGAGGCGCATGTTCTGGCCGATGAAGCCGCCCGTGATGTCCCACGGGGCGCCGCAGATACCGGAGGTGATCTGGCCGCCGGTCACCACATGCGGGTACGTGTTCGGGTTGTACTTCACCGTGAGGGCGAAGGTGACGGCGCCGTTGTGCAGCGTGAGCTTGCACTCCGTGGAGACCGCCTGGTCGGTGATGTCCAGCTGCTGCTGCGCGGCGAACGCCTCGTCACGCGTCTTGACCTCGGCGCCCTGCGGGTTGTGGAAGCGGTGCTCGGCGCGGGTCTGGCCCTTGCCCTTGCGTGCCTGGGTGCTCATGGTGCCTCCCTTCCGAGGAGCCGTCGTCAGGCCAGCTGCTCGGCGATTTCCACGCGGAGCAGCGCGCGGACGTTCTCGATGTGGTTGATCACGGTGACGACGGACGAGCCCGCGAAGAGCAGACCGAGCGCCACATTGTCCTGCGACGTGACGAGCGAACCGGAGTCGCCGCCGGCGGAGATGTTCGTCGTCAGGATCTGGTCCTTGAAGCGGGCCGTGCCCGCCGTGCCGTAGTTGACGTCGATGGTCGCGTCGACCGAGATGATCCGGCCGAAGCTGATGTTGGTGGTGCGCCCGGACTTCTTCACCAGGTCGCCGACCGCCACATTGGCCTTGCGCCGCCAGGCCCGCGGGGCGCCGCTGAAGTACTGCTCACGCGTGGCGTCCTGGAACTCGACCCGGCCGAGGGCCGCGTCCACCACGTTGTTGTGCCGCTCCAGCGGGATCTGCGGGGCGAACTGGATGGTGATGAAGCGCTCCAGGGTCCCGATCCGGTCGGCCGGGTCCTGCCCGCCGTCGAAGACGCCCGGCTGCACGATCGCGCTGCCCAGCTGCGCCCGGTTGGAGTCGGCGAGCACATGGTTGTTGGACAGGATGTAGAACTTCGACGGTACGCCGAGGCCGGCGCCCGGCGGGTCGATGGCGGCGCCCGGCAGGAAGTCGTACACCACGCTGCCGAGGGTGCCCGCCGTCACGCGGACATTGCCCACCGAGAAGCCGGAAGGGCAGGGCCGCATACGGCGCTTGAGGATCTGCGGCTCGAACGCGCCGAGTCCGCCGAGTTCCTGGAGCAGCGGCTGGGACAGGCCCGCGAGCTGCTCGGTGACACCGCCGTCGGACTGGTACATCTCGTCCGGCTGGTCCGTCGCCCGGCGGCCGCCGGAACGCTTGCCGGAGGCCCGCTGGGCCGCGACATGGCCGACCGCGACGACATCCGTCGGGGTGCCGTCGTCCATCTGCCGGGGCACGACATCGCGCTCCGGGAGCATGGACTCGGGGACCTTCTGGGTCACGAAGACAAGCACCGCCTGCTCGCCGGTGGGCTGTCCCTCGACCCACTTCACCCCGTGGCCGAAGCCGACCACGTTGGCCAGCGGCTGCTGCGGCCGAAGGAAGTCGGAGTTCGCCTGCTGACGGGAGCTGTCACTCAGCTGACCGCCGGTCGGTCCTCGCATCAATTCGGGCTGGCTCGTCACGCCAGACCACCTCTTCCCCTTGCTTGAAGCGCGGGGGTCCCCCACCGAACCCGCTTTTCCGTGCGGGCAGTTGTCGTTCGGGTGCCGTTCTGCCCGTGCGGCTCAGCTGTCGCTCTGGGCGTCGACGTGACCGATCGGGAGCACGCGAACGGGCACGCCTTCGAGTTCATCGGGAACCACGTCTTCGGGCCGGAGCTGTGCACGGGGCACTGTGCGGGTCACGAAGACGACTAGTACGTCCTCGCCCGAGTGCTCGTCCCTCCCGGTGCCGACTCCGGTCACGTTGGCCAGCCTCATCAGCCGGCTCTCATGGAGTGCGCGTGCCTCGTGTGCGTCCACCGGGCTCGCCTCTCCGCGGGTACTTCAGGTGTAGGGATGTGTCTATTGCCGCTTGCGCGCAGGGTCAAGCTGTTCTGCACGAATTCTTGGGTTTACAGGCGGTCCGCTCCCGATGACCTTGTTTACGAAGATTCGGCAGCGCAGATGAGTGGCTCAAGTGCGCAGATGTGACGCCCCGTTGAGGTCGAGCACCGTGCCCGACGACCATTCCGCCTGTGGCGACGCCAGCCACAGAACGGCCGCCGCGATCTCCTCCGCGCTCGCCACCCGGCCGAACGGCGACTGGGCGCGGATCGCCTCGCCCTCCGCGCCGCTGAGCCGGTGCGCGACCCGCTCCGTGTCGAAGAAGCCGGGCGCCACGGACGCGACGCCGATGCCGTACGGCGCGAGCGACACCGCGAGGGACTGGCCGAGGGCGTGCACCGCGGCCTTGGTCGCCCCGTACGCCGGGTGGTCGGGCTCGCCGCGGAAGGCGCCGCGCGAACCGATGTTGACGATCCGCCCGCCCGTGCCCTGGTCGATCATCCGGCGGGCCGCCAGATGGCTGAGGTTGGCGGTCGCGAGCAGATTGACCGAGACATGGCGCTGCCACTGCGCGGCCCACTCGTCGTAGTCCGTCTCCGCCAGCGGGTGGCGCACATTGACGGCCGCGTTGTTCACCAGGACATCGATGCCGCCGAGCCCGTCGAGCGCCTCCTTCGCGACCTGCGCCGCCCCGTCGGGAGCGGAGATATCGCCCCCGACCAGGACATGTCCCGTACCGCTCAGGGAGTCCAGGGTCTTCTCGGCCTCCTCGCGGCGCGAGCCGTAGTGGACGGCGACCCGGTCGCCGCCCGCGGCGAAGGCCTGGGCGACGGCCCGTCCCAGGCCGCGGGAGGCTCCGGAGACGACGACACGGCGGGCTGTGGCTGGCAGGTTCATTGAAGGAGCACTCCAGACGTCGGACAGTGTTCAACCGCCGTTTATACGCGGCCGGGACCGTGAGGCCGCAGCCACCCCCGCCCGGGAAGACCTGGACCACCGCTTCGGGAGAGACGATGCCGCTCAGCCGCAGGGAATTCGCCAGACGCTCCGCGATCACCGGAGCGGGAGTCGCCGTCGTCGGCACGGCCGGCGTACTCGCCACCACCGACGGTGCCCTCGCCACCCAGGACGTCGAGCCGGAGGCGGACGGCGCCGACGAGGGCGCCGACAGGGGGCCCGGATACGGACCGCTCGTCCCCGACCCCGCGGGCATCCTCGCGCTGCCCGCCGGGTTCACCTACCGCGTCCTCACCCACAGCGGAAAGACGAAGCTGGAGAGCGGCGAGTTCACCCCGTCCAACCACGACGGCACCGCCACCTTCGAAGGCCCGCGCGGCACCACGCTGCTCGTCAACAACCATGAGCTCAAGGGCCCGCGGTCGAAGTGGAAGTACCCGGTGCCGCTCACCGAAGGGCTGGTGTACGACCCGGCCGCGTCCGGCGGCTGCACGGTCGTCGAGGTGCGGCCCGGCGGCGAGGTCGCCGAGTGGGTCGGTATCGCCGGTACGTCCACCAACTGCGCGGGCGGTCGCACCCGTTGGGGTACCTGGCTGACCTGCGAGGAGAACTCCGACCGGGCCGGCGAGAACGGTATGACCAAGGACCACGGCTATGTCTTCGAGGTCGACCCCCTCGACCGGCGCGCCAACCGCGACCCCAAGCCGCTGAAGTTCTTCGGCCGCTACGACCACGAGGCCGTCGTCGTCGACCCCAAGCGCGGCCACGCCTACCTCACCGAGGACGCGAGCGGACCCAACGGCCTGTTCTACCGCTGGGTGCCGCCCAAGGGCTTCGAGCACGGCCGCGGCCAGTACCGGAAGCTGGCCGACGACGCGGGCGTGCTGCAGGCGCCGCGCTGCTACGACTCCGGGGGCCGGTTCGTCGACGACCTGTCCCGCGCCGCGAAGACCGGCACCGTGTTCGGCGTCGACTGGGTGGACGTGCCCGACCGCGACGCCAAGTCCGTCGATGTGCGCGAGCAGTTCAAGGACGGCCAGGTCACCCGCGCCCGCAAACTGGAGGGCATGTGGTGGGCCGACGGCGGCGCGTACGTGGTGTCGTCGTACGCCCGCGAGGAGAGCCCCGCCGCGCACGACGGGCAGGTCTGGTTCTACGACCCGCGGCGCCGGACGCTGACCCTGAAGGTGCGGCTCGGGGTGAACCCCGACCCCGCCAAGGACGGCGCCTTCGACGGCCCCGACAACATCACCGTCTCGCCGTACGGCGGCCTCATCCTCGCCGAGGACGGCGAGGGCGTACAGCATCTCTTCGGCGCCACGGACAGCGGCCGCACCTATCCCATCGCCCGTAACGACCTGAACATCGGCACCGAAGAGGAGCCGGAGTACAGCGAGTTCGCGGGAGTCGTGTTCTCCCCTGACGGCAGGACTCTTTACGCCAATATCCAGGACCCCGGACTCCTCCTCGCCATCACGGGACCCTGGAAGCGCCAGCGCTAAGCGCTCCGCGGGAAGTCCGGTGCATCATCTGCGGGTGCGCCGTGGCCGGTCGCGCAGTTCCCCGCGCCCCTTGGGGGCACGACGACCCGCATCGGACTTCCCCGACGCGGCGGTCGCCGGGAAAAACCCTTGGCGTCCGCGGTGTTCTGGCTTCTAGAGTCTTTCTTGTCCGGGTGCGCAGGCAGGACTTACTTCCACTGCTAATGGGGAGGCCGCGGGTTCGAGTCCCGCCGCCGGTACTCGTGCCGGTGTAGCTCAGGGGATAGAGCACCTGATGTCAGTTCCGCCGAACTGTCCTCCGGACAGCACAACTTCATGCACCTCCCGGTGCGCAGGCTGCGGCTACTTCCTTCTCAGAAATCACGCCGCCGCCACCTTTGATCTCGGGAGGCCCGAATACCGGAGCGCCCCCGGCGCTTTCCGGTCACTGCCGCCTCCCCCCATTTGAACCACTTGAATTCGGGGGAATTCTCATGGCTCGTTTCAACACCAGGCAGGCGCGTCCGCGCGGCACTTCCCGCGTGACCTCCACCGGCCGCACCCTGCGGACCTACCAGGGCGGCCGCGGCCATGAGAGGGACGCGCGCTCCGAGCTCTTCCTGCTCTCGCTCGCCAACTTCGTGGCGCAGAAGACCTTCTACGAGAGCGGCCAGGCCCGTGACGACCGGTTCGCCGCACTCGTGCGCCGTCTCGCCGTCGAGGACCCGGGGTGGACCGCGGGCCTGCTCGACTGGCTGCGCGGCGAGGGCAATCTGCGTACCGCCGCGCTCGTCGGTGCCGCCGAGTACGTCAAGGCCCGCCTGGACGCGGGGGTTTCGGACGGCCCGGCGAACCGTCAGGTCATCGCGTCGGTCCTGCGCCGCCCCGACGAGCCCGGCGAGCTGCTCGGCTACTGGACGGCGACATACGGCCGCGCCCTGCCCAAGCCCGTCAAGCGCGGTGTCGCGGACGCGGTGCGCCGGCTCTACCACGGCAAGTCCCTGCTGAAGTACGACACTTCGGGCAAGGGCTACCGCTTCGGCGATGTCCTCAACCTGGTGCACGCCGTTCCGGACCCGGACAAGCCGTGGCAGGGCGACCTCTTCCGGTACGCCCTTGACCGGCGCCACCACCCGGACACGGCCGTGCCGCCCGCCTCGGTTCCCGTCCTCGCCGCACACCGTGAGCTGATGGCGCTGCCGGTGGCCGGGCGCCGCGCGGTGGTCACCGCTCCCGACGGGCCCGAGCGGCTCGCCGCGGCCGGGATCACCTGGGAGGCGCTCGCCGGCTGGCTGCAGGGGCCGATGGACAAGGCCGCGTGGGAGGCCGTGATTCCGTCGATGGGCGCCATGGCGCTGGTAAGGAATCTGCGGAACTTCGACGAGGCCGGGGTCTCGGACGAGGCGGCGCAGCGGGTCGCGGCGAAGATCGCGGACCCGGTGGAGGTCGCCAAGTCGCGGCAGTTCCCGTTCCGTTACCTCGCGGCGTACCAGCACGCTCCGTCGCTGCGCTGGGCGTACCCGCTGGAGCTGGCGCTCGGCCACTCGCTCGGCAATGTGCCGGAGCTGCCGGGCCGGACGCTGATCCTGGTGGACCGGTCGGGGTCGATGTTCCACTCGCGGCTCTCGGACCGTTCGGAGCTCAACCGGGCGGATGCCGCCGCCGTCTTCGGTACCGCTCTGGCGATGCGTGCCGAGCGGGCGGAACTGGTGCAGTTCGGCTCCACCAGCTCTTCGGTGACCTGCCGCAAGGGCGAGTCGGTCCTGAAGGTCCTGGAGCGCTTCGGCGATCTGGGCGGCACCGACACGACCGGGGCGCTGCGGCGCTTCTACCGCGGGCACGACCGGGTCCTGATCGTCACCGACGAGCAGTACGCGTACAGCCGTCACGGCGACCCGACCGAGCAGGTCCCGGCGGACATTCCGGTCTACACCTGGAACCTCGCCGGTTACCGCGCGGGCCACGGTGAGTCGGGGCGCCCGAACCGGCATGTGTTCGGGGGCCTTTCGGATGCCGCGTTCCGTATGGTTCCGCTCCTGGAGCGGGGTCTGGACGCCGACTGGCCGTGGGCCGGATAGACGGCGGTGTGCCCGTCCCGCACGGGGGTGGGGACGGGCACACCGCGTACTCAGACGGTCAGGGTGCGGATCAGCTTGTCGCGCCTGAAGTCCCTTGATTCGACCGTGAGTCTGCCGTCCGTGCCGACCAGGACCCGCAGTCCCTGGGACTCGGCGCCCGACAGCGCCTCCTCACCGCCGCTGCCGTCCGGGCCGTACATGGTCTGGATGAAGCCGGTGTTGACCACGGTGAAGCCGGCCGGGTCGCCGCCTTCGACGATCTTCTTGGCGGCCCAGTCGGAGCGGCCCAGGTCCCAGTGGGTGTGGCCGGAGAAGAACACCACGTTCTTGTGCTGACCGAGGATGGTGAGCAGGTCGGTCTCGTCCACGAAGTCCTGGTCGTAGAAGCGCGCCGCGTCGCCGCCGACGGTGCCCGAGACCGTGCCCGGCAGCACGTGGTGGCTGAAGACCAGGACGTACGGCTTGTCGGCGTGCGACTTCAACGTGCTGTCCAGCCATGAGAGTTGCGAGGCACCGAGGGTCACGAAGGGCGGGCTCGTGCCGTTCTTCGCGGGCGCCGTCGTGCCGATGAACAGCAGCGGCAGACCGGCCGCCGTGGTCTGCGAGTACACCTCGGGCATGCCGGTGTACTGCAGGAACCGCTTGACCTGGGTGTCGAAGGGGTCGGAGTTGTACTGCTCGTGGTTGCCGAGCGCGGCGAGCACCCGGTCGGGGTGGCTGTGGTCGGCGAGCGTCGCGTACAGATCCTCGTACTGCTGCACCGTGCCCTGCGCGACCAGGTCGCCGGCTATCACCAGTGCCTGTGAGGTGCCGAGCGCGGCGAGGTTGTCGAGGGCCCTGCCGAGGTCGGCCAGATCGCCCTGGATGTCGCTGATGACATCGAGTGACGCGGCCGCGGACACCTTCGGCCGCGTGGCGGCCTGGGCGGCGGTGAGCCCGCCGAGCGGAAGGGTGGCGAGGGCGAGGCCGCCGGCCGTCAGGATGGTTCTCCGGGTGGGGGGAGTCATGGGGCGCAAGGTAACTCGCCCTGTGTGACGGGTCCTTGGACTGAGTGTGGCCGGTTGTTGGACTCATGTGGACGGGTGGGCTTGCGTGGCGCGGGGACGCGCACGGCGTATGGACTTGCACCGCGCGTGGACTCGCATACGGAAGGGCGGGGCGGCCCCCTGCCGGGACCACCCCGCCCTTCGCCGTGAGTCTGCCGACCGCTACGGCTGCAGCGACGGTCCCGGCTACAGCGCCTGGGCCGAGGGCTTCACCATGCCGCGCACGGTGCGGGACTTCACGAAGTCGCCCATGCCCGTCATCTCCCATTCGCCGGAGAACTGGCGGATCAGCTTCGCCATCATCACGCCGGTCTGCGGCTCGGCGCCGGTCAGGTCGAAGCGGACCAGCTCTTCGTCGGTGGCCGCGTCGATGAGACGGCAGTAGGCCTTCGCCACCTCGTTGAACTTCTGGCCCGAGAAGGAGTTGACCGTGAAGACCAGACCGCTGACCTCCTGCGGGAGACGGCCGAGGTCGACGACGATCACTTCGTCGTCACCGCCGCCCTCACCCGTGAGGTTGTCACCGGAGTGCTTGATCGCGCCGTTCAGGATCGACAGCTTGCCGAAGTAGCAGCTGTCGATGTGGTTGCGCTGCGGGCCGTACGCGATGACCGAGGCGTCCAGGTCGATGTCCTTGCCGCGGAACGCGGGCTCCCAGCCGAGGCCCATCTTGACCTGGGTGAGCAGCGGGCGGCCGCCCTTGACCAGGGACACCGTCTGGTTCTTCTGCAGGCTGACGCGGCCCTTGTCCAGGTTGATCTTGCCGGTGCCGGGCTGCGCCGGGGCGGGCGCGGGCGGTGCCGACGGTGCGGACGGCGGCGTCTGGGCCGTGGCACGGGCGGGCGCGGGGGCGGCGGGCGCCGGGGGCGGGGTCTGGACGGGCGGGGCCACCGGGGCGGCGGGGGCGGCCGCGGGCTCCTCGTCGACGCTCACGCCGAAGTCGGTGGCGATGCCCGCCAGGCCGTTGGCATACCCCTGGCCGACGGCGCGGGCCTTCCACGCGCCGTTGCGCAGATAGATCTCGACGATCACCAGGGCGGTCTCGGGGCCGAGCTGCGGCGGGGTGAAGGAGGCGATGGCGCTGCCGTCGTCGGCGTTGCGCACGGTGGCCGTGGGCTCGATGCCCTGGAAGGTCTGGCCCGCGGCGTCCGGGCTCGCGGTGACCACGATCTTCTCGATGCCGGCCGGGACCGCCGTCGTGTCCACGATGATCGCGTCGGGTGCGGTGCCGCCGCCCGAGCGGTAGCTCACACCGGGGCCCTGGGGCTGGTTGTAGAAGATGAAGTCGTCGTCGGAGCGCACCTTGCCGTCGGCGGTGAGCAGCAGGCCCGATACGTCGAGCCGCACCGGAGCGGCGACGTCCACCGCCACGCGGGAGGCGGAGAGAGGGATGTTCGAGCCGGGGGTCATAGCTGTCATGCTCGGGTTAACGAACCACCCCGCTTTGCCGTTCCCTTACTTCGGCGTCGAGTTGCGGCGAGTTTGCCCGCACCGCCCCGGTGCCCGCCGTGCCGGTGCCGACCGTCGCCGTGAGGACCCCGAGGACGCAGACCGCGGTGCCCGCCAGGGCGAGCGCGCCCGGTGCCTCGGCGAACATGACGTACGCCCACAGCATGGTCGTGGGCGGGGTCAGATAGATGAGCGCGCTGGTGCGGGTGACGCCGCTGCGGCGCAGGCTGAGCCAGTAGAAGCCGTAGCCGCCGACGGTGGACAGGAGCACCACCCAGGCGACCGCCGCCCAGAAGCCCGGGTCCGCGGGCGGGGCCGCGCGCCCGCCGGCCGCGGCGACCGCGGTGAACAGGACGGCGCTGGTCAGGCAGTGCAGGGGCAGCGCGTCCACGGGCCCGAGCGGCGACTTGGCCCGCCGCTCCAGGAAGCTGGCGGCGAGCAGCGCGGCCATGCCGGTGAAGGGCAGGGCGTAGGCCCAGGGCGGTGCCTCCGTGGCGGTGCCCAGGTCGCCGCGTACGACGAGGGCCACCCCGGCGAGGCCGACGGCCAGCCCCGCCCACTGGCGCCGGGTCACGCGCTCCCCGAGCAGCGGTCCGGCGAGGGCGCCCGCGGCGAGCGGCTGCAGCGCGGCGATCAGGGCGGAGGTTCCGGCGGGCACTCCGAGGCCCACGGCCCAGACGACCGAGCCCAGATAGGCGCCCTGCGAGAGCGCCCCGATCAGGGCCTGTCCGGCGAGGGTCCGGCCGGTCGGGAGGGCCGTGTGCCGGTGCCCGAGCCCGAGCCCGAGCCGGCGCAGGATCAGCCAGGCGCCGCCGAGCAGTGCGGTCGCCGCGATGAAGCGCCACATCAGGAGCGTGTCCGCGGTGGCGTGCCGGGTGCCGAGTTCGGCGCCGATGAAGCCGGAGCTCCACAGGACGACCAGGCCGACGGGGATGACGGGGGAGGCAGGGGCGGCGGGGGTGCTCGCGGCGCTCATGGGTGTCCTGACGGAGAGACCTGAGTAAACCGATCGGTTTACCTCACGCTCTCGAGTGAACTAGACAGATCGGTTTACAGTCAAGGGGAGGAGGAGGTGGCGACCATGACGTCCACAGCGGGCGAGGCCCTCACCCCGGGCGCGCGGAAGATCCTCGACGCGGCGTCCGAGCTGTTCTACGGCCGGGGCATCAATGCCGTCGGCGTCGACCTGATCGCCCAGCGGGCCGGGGTCACGAAGAAGACCCTGTACGACCGCTTCGGCTCCAAGGAGGCGCTGGTCGCGGCGTATCTGCGGGAGCGGGACGAGCGCTGGCGCACGCTGCTCACCGAGCGCAGCGCGCGGGGCACGGGGGCCGAGCGGATCCTCGCGACGTTCGACGCGCTCGGGGAGTGGATGCGGCGCGAGAACCCGCGCGGGTGCGGGTTTGTGAACGCCGCGGCGGAGCTGGCGGACGCGGGGCATCCGGGCCGGGCGGTGATCGCCGGCCAGAAGCGGTGGATGCGGGGGTATCTGGGGGAGTTGTGCGAGCTGACGGGGGCCGGTGATCCCGGACGGCTCGCGGACGAGTTGCTGCTTCTGCACGAGGGGGCGACCGTGCTGAACGGTCTTGATGTGGTGCGGGAGGCGGCGGGGGTGGCCCGGGAGATGGCTGCGGCGGCCTTGGAGCGTGCGGGTGGCGGGCGGTGAGAATTCCCCGCCCCCGCCCCGCCCGGCCCCGCCCTGCCCCTTCCCGTAACCGGGCCCGCGGGGCTGATCGGTCAGCCCGGTATCACCACCGTCTTGCGGCCCACGCCCGCCGCGAACTGCTCAAGTGCCTGCGGGTAGCGGGAGAGCGGCAGACGGTCGCTGATGAAGATCTCCGGGTCGAGAACGCCTGCGGCGAAGAGTTCCGCCGCCCGTTCGTAGCTGTGCAGAACCGCCATCGAGCCGGTGACGGTGATCTCCTGGTTGTAGATGCGGTACGGCGAGATCGTCGCCGTCGTCGCGTAGTCGGCCACGCCGAACTGCAGGAACGTGCCCGCCTTCGCGACCCGGTCGAGGCCGTCCTGGATCGCGGCCGCGTTGCCGGTGGCGTCGACCACGATGTCCCAGCCGGCGGGGCGGTCGAGCTCGTCCGCCGACCCGGCCGTCGCCGAGACGCCCAACTGCCGTGCGGTGGTGAGGCGTTCGGGGTTGATGTCCACCATGTCGACCCGGGCCGCGCCGGTCCGCTTGGCCAGTTCCAGCATCATCAGGCCCATCGTGCCCGAGCCGTAGATCAGCACGTGGGAGCCGAGCCGGGCGCGCAGCACGTCGTAGCCGCGTACCGCGCAGGACAGTGGTTCGACGAGGGCGGCGTCGGCGGTGCGGATGTGCTCGGGCAGGCGTAGGCAGTTGGCGGCGGGGGCCACCGCGTACTGGGCGGCGCCGCCCGCGGTGGTCACCCCGATCGCGGCCCAGCGCTCGCACAGGTTGTTGTGGCCGGTGCGGCAGTAGCGGCACTCGTAGCAGTAGAGGGAGGGGTCGACCGCGACCTGGTCGCCGATGCGCAGACCGGTCACCTCGCTGCCGAGGCCCACCACCTCGCCCGCGAACTCATGGCCCGGGACGATCGGCAGCGAGGGCGCGAACTCGCCCTGCAGGATGTGCAGATCGGTGCCGCACAGACCGCAGGCGGCGACCTCCACGACGACCTCGCGCGGTCCCGGGGACGGGTCGGGGACCTCGGCCACGGTGGCCTTGCCGATGGACTCGATGACGGCTGCCTTCATTTCACGGCTCCGAGCGACAGGCCCTGGACCAGCTTGTCCTGGGCGGCGAACCCCGCGGCGAGCACCGGCAGGGAGATCACGAGCGAGGCGGCGCACACCTTCGCCAGGAACAGGCCCTGGCTGGTGATGAAGCCGGTCAGGAACACGGGCGCGGTCTGGGCGACGACGCCCGTGAGCACCCGCGCGAAGAGGAGTTCGTTCCAGCTGAAGATGAAGCAGATCAGGGCGGTCGCCGCGATCCCCGGCAGGGCGATGGGCGCCACCACGCGGGTCAGGACCGTCGGCAGTCGCGCCCCGTCCACGCGTGCCGCCTCGATGACGGCGACCGGCACCTCGGCGAGGAAGGACTGCATCATCCACACGGCGATCGGCAGGTTCATCGACGTGTAGAGCAGGACCAGGAGCCAGATGTTGTCGAGGAACCCGGTGTTCTTCGCGAAGAGGTAGATCGGCAGCAGGCCCGCCACGACCGGGAGCATCTTCGTGGACAGGAAGAAGAACAGGACGTCGGTCCACTTCTTCACCGGGCGGATGGACAGCGCGTACGCCGCCGGGAGGGCCAGGAGCAGCACGCACAGGGTCGAAATGACCGATGCCGCCGTGGAGTTGATGAGCGCGGGCCAGGGGCTCGCGCCGCCGTCCGCGCCGAAGAACTCGCGATAGCCGCCGAGTGTGAGCGGCGCCGCCACCGAGGGCGGGTTGGTGGCCGCGTCCTGCTCGGAGTGGAAGGAGGTCAGGGCCATCCAGGCGAGGGGGAGCGCGAAGGCGATACCGGCCAGCCAGGCGACCACGCCGAGCCCTGAGCGCCTGATACGTGCGGGGAGGTTCATACCCGGGACGCCTCCTCGCGGAACAGCGACGACACCACGCGCAGGGCGAAGGTCGCGATGATGATCGAGCCGATGACGACCAGGACGCCCGCCGCCGAGGCGAGGCCGTTCTCGTGGGCCTGGTAGAAGGACTGGTAGACGGTGTACGGCAGGTTGGCCGTGCCCAGGCCGCCCGAGGTGATGGTGAAGACCGCGTCGAAGTTCTGCACGATGTAGATCGAGCCGAGCAGGGCGCCCAGTTCGAGATAGCGGCGCAGATGCGGCAGCGTCATATGGCGGAAGATCTGCCAGTCGTTCGCACCGTCGATACGGGCCGCCTCCAGGAGTTCGGGGGAGCGGCTCTGCAGCCCGGCGAGCAGGATCAGCATCATGAACGGCGTCCACTGCCAGATCAGGGAGGCCTCGATCGCGAGCAGCGGCGTGTTCGACACCCAGTCCGGCTGCGGGCCGCCCACAACACCCAACAGGCCGTTGAACAGGCCGTATTCGGGGTTGTAGAGCACGTGCTTCCACAGCAGGGCCGCGGCCACGGGGACCAGCAGGAAGGGCGCGATCAGCAGGGTGCGTACGACACCGCGGCCGGGGAAGCGGCGGTCGAGGAGCAGCGCGAGCCCCAGGCCGAGCCCCAGGCTGACCAGGACCACCGTCGCCGTCAGGAGGATCGTGGTGAACACCGAGCGGCGCAGGTCGGGGTCGGTGAGCACCTCGGTGTAGTTGGCGAGGCCCGCGAAGCTGCGGGCCTGCGGGTAGAGGGCGTTCCAGTCGAAGAAGGAGATCACCAGGGTGGCCACGAACGGCAGTTGGGTGACCACGACCATGAAGACCAGGGCGGGCAGGAGCGGGGCCCTGGTGGCCCAGGAGCGCAGCCGGCCGCCCGGTGGCTTCGCGGCGCGCGTGGTGGCGGCGGTGGTGACGGGGGGTGCGGCGGTGGCGGTCATCGTCCCTCGTACTCCTCGGAGATCTTCTCGGCGAGCCGCTGGGACTTGGCCAGGGCGCTGTCCACGGACTGACGGCCCGCGATGGCCGCGCTGATCTCCTGCGAGACCTTGGTGCCGAGGTCGGTGAACTCGGGGATGCCGACGAACTGGATGCCGGGCGCGGGCCGCGGCTGTACGCCGGGGTCGCGCGGCCTGGCCGAGGCGATGGCCCGCCGGGTGACGTCCTGGAAGGCGGCGGCCTCGGTGCGGTAGTCCGGGATCTCATAGGTGGAGGCGCGCTTGCCGGCCGGGACGTTCGCCCAGCCGAACTTCTCGCCGACGAGCTTCTCGTACCCCTTGCCCGACGCCCAGGAGATGAACTTCCAGGCCTTGTCGGGGTTCTGGGAGGCCTTCTGCAGGCCCCAGGCCCAGGTGTAGAGCCAGCCGGAGCTGCTGGTCTTCTGCACCGGCGCCGGTACGTAGCCGATCTTGCCCTTGACCGGGGATCCGGCGGCCTCCAGGGAACCGGCGGCGGCCGTGGCGTCGTACCACATGGCGGTCTTGGACTGGGTGAGGTTGTTGAGGCACTCGGCATAGCCGGACTGGGCGGCGCCCGACTGGCCGTGCTCGCGGACGAGTCCGACGTAGAAGCGGGTCGCTTCCTTGAACCCCTCGTCGTCCAGGCGGGCCGTCCAGTCCTTCTCGAACCAGGTGCCGCCGAAGGTGTTCACGACGCTCGTCAGGGGCGCCATCAGCTCGCCCCAGCCGGGCAGTCCGCGCAGGCAGATGCCCTTCATGCCGGGATCGGCCCCGTCCACCCGGGCGGCGAGCTTCGCCACCTGCTTCCAGGTGGGGCGCTTCGGCATGGTCAGTCCGGCTTCGGCGAAGACGTCCTTGCGGTACATCAGGAACGACGATTCGCCGTAGAAGGGCTGGCCGTACAGCTTGCCGTCGTCGGCGGTCAGCGACTGGCGCATGGGCGGCAGGATGTCGGACTGGTCGAAACCCTCGTCCACGCGCGCGTAGTCACCGAGTTCGTGCAGCCAGCCGTTCTTGGCGTAGATCGGTATCTCGTAGTTGCTGAGGGTGGCGACGTCGTACTGGCCCGCCTGGTTGGCGAAGTCCTGGCTGATCTTGTCGCGGACGTCGTTCTCCGGCAGGACCGTGAAGTTCACCTTGATGCCGGTCTTCTTGGTGAAGTGGGCGGCGGTGAGCTTCTGCAGCTCCATCATCTGCGGGTTGTTGACCATCAGTACGTCGATGGAGTCGCCGGAACCGGTCCCGCCGGCTCCGGTCCAGCAGCCGGAGAGCAGCAGCGCGCCGACCGTGCCCAGACTGGCCGCGGCGAGCGGTGCGCGCGGCCTCCGTCGGCTCGTGGTTCGCATGGGTGCTCCTGGACCTTTCGGTGGAAAACGGGTGAGGGACGGGTGTGCGGAACCGGACCCCGGGGTGCGGGGCCGGACGGATTGCGGGGCGGTGCGCGGCCGGCCGGGGGGAGAGAGAGTTGCGGTCGCCGTCAGACGCGGATGACCTGCGGGCCCTGCAGGGAGTAGCGATGGGCCTCGGGGGCGGGCAGCTGGCTGTCCGTGACGATCGCCTCGAAGTCGCTGACGTGCGCGAAGCGGCAGAAGCTCACGGCGCCGAACTTGGAGTGGATACCGGCGAAGACATGGCGCCGCGCGGCCCGTACGGCCGCCGCCTTGACCTCGCCGACCGCGGGGTCGGGGGTGGTGAGCCCGTACTCGCGGGAGATGCCGTTGGCGCCGATGTAGGCCAGGTCGATGACGAAGCCGGACAGCATGCGGGTCGTCCAGTGGTCGACGGTGGCCAGGGTGCCGCGGCGGACCCGGCCGCCGAGCAGCAGCACGCTGGTGTCGTTCTCGCCCTCCGCGAGGGCGCTCGCGGTGGCGAGCGACGCGGTGAGCACGGTGAGCGGCCGGTCGGCCGGCAGGGCCTCGGCGATGAGCTGCGGGGTGAAACCCTCGTCGATGAAGACCGTCTCGGCGTCGCCGAGCAGATCCGCGGCGGCGGCCGCGATCCGCCGCTTCTCGGGTACGTGCATGGTGGTGCGGTAGGCGAGCGTCGTCTCGAAACCGGCGCTCTCCACGGGGTAGGCGCCGCCATGGGTGCGGCGCACCAGGCCGTGGTCCTCCAGGGCCCGCAGATCGCGCCGCACGGTCTCCTTGGCGACGCCCAACTGGAGCGCGAGCGTGGTGACATCGACGCTGCCCGCACGTCTCGCGGCCCTGACGATCTCCCGCTGCCGTTCCTCGGCGCTCACCGCGACTCCTCTCCTGTGACCCGGGCCCGATGCCCGTTCGGGCCCCGTGAGGAGAGTTCTACCGGCCATGCACCTGGGCGAACAGGCCTGTTACGGCGGGGATCCGGCCCGTATCGGCCCGCTTCCCGGGGGCGGCCGCCCAGGCAGGCAGAGCCTGACCGGAGCGCATCCGGCGCTTGAGACAGGGCCCGTCCGGGGTTCGGGGGCGAGCCCGGGGGTGATCAGGGATGTGCCCGTTCTCCGGCCGCGCGCGCCCGTTGCGCGCCCGTTTCGGTCTCGGGGGCCCGATCGGGCCCGCCGCTCCCGCCGGCCGCCGCGGGCGCTCAGTGCGGCCAGATCGGCGGGTTGGTGCAGAAGTGACCGCCCAGATACGCGTGGTCCGGGTTGGCGTCATCGAGCTCGCCGTGCTCGGCGATCAGCTTCTCGGCGTAGCCCTCGGAGTCGTCCCGCGGTTCGTAGCCGAGGGCACGTGCGCTCGAAAGGTCCCACCACAGGCGGGTGTTGGCGGACGAGCCGTACACCACGGTGTGGCCGACGTCCGGCGCGGTGAGCGCGGCGTGGAAGAGCCGGGCGCCGTCACCGGGGCTCATCCAGACGGAGAGCATGCGTACCGAGGTGGGCTCCATGAAGCACGAGCCGATCCGCACGGACACCGTCTCCAGGCCGAACTTGTCCCAGTAGAACTGGGCGAGGTCCTCGCCGAACGCCTTGGACAGGCCGTAGTACGTGTCGGGGCGCCGCGGGGTCTGGACCAGGATCGGCTGCTCGCCCGCGCGCGGGCGCGGGGTGAAGCCGACGGCATGGTTCGACGAGGCGAACACCACGCGCCGTACGCCCTCTTCGCGCGCCGCCTCGTAGAGGTTGTACGTCCCCTCGATGTTGGAGCGGAGGATCTTCTCGAAGGGGGCTTCCAGGGAGATGCCGGCGAGGTGGATGATCGCGTCGACGCCCCGCACCGCCTCGCGCAGCGCGTCCTTGTCCGCGAGATCGGCGGTGATGGCGTCCGGCTCGCCCTCGATGGGCGTGACGTCGAAGAGGCGGAGGTCGTAGCCGTAGGCGGGCAGCAGACCGCGCATCAGGCTGCCGAGGCCGCCGGCGGCGCCGGTGAGCAGGACGGTGCGGGGGGCGGCCATGGCGTATCTCCTCGGTGAGTGGACCGGTGACCGATGGGCTTGCGTGGCTCGCCCTTGGCTCGCATTCACATGCGTGGACAAGCTAGGGAGGGGTGTCCGGGGCCGTCAAGAGGGCAGCGGAAGTGGGGTGTTCCTGAGCTGCTCATGTGCTTGACCGGTGCAGGCATACCGTCTTAGCGTGACGTGGTTCAGAAATATGGACGCGGATCAGAAACGTGCACGGGGGTGGCGTTCAGCCCCCCGGGTGCGAGCTGGCCGCCGCTGCCCAGGGAGAGCCCGTGACGTCAGCCCCCCTCGCCGCCCGACTCCGCATCCCCAGCGGACCGTTGTTCTTCCCGGTCACCGCCTTCGGACCGGACGGCGCGGTCGATCTCGGCGCCTACCGCGCGCACGTACGGGCCGGCATCGACGCGGGCGGCGCCGCGGTCTTCGCCTGCTGCGGCACGGGGGAGTTCCATGCGCTCACGCCCGAGGAGTTCCAGGCCTGCGTGGCCGCCGCGGTCGAGGAGTCGGCGGGCCGGGTGCCCGTCGTCGCGGCCGCGGGCTACGGGACGGCGCTCGCGGTGCGCTACGCACGGCTCGCCGAGGAGGCCGGCGCCGACGGGCTGCTCGCGATGCCGCCGTACCTGGTCGTGGCCGAACAGGAAGGACTCCTTCGGCACTACACCGAACTGGCCGACGCCACCGGCCTCGACGTCATCGTCTATCAGCGCGACAACGCCGTCTTCACGCCCGCCACCGTGGCCCGGCTCGCCCGCCACCCGAGGATCATCGGCCTCAAGGACGGCCGCGGCGACCTCGACCTGATGCAGGGCATCATCAGCGCCGTACGCACCGAAGGCGAAGGCGTCGACGAGTTCCTCTACTTCAACGGCCTGCCGACCGCCGAGTGGACCCAGCTCGCCTACCACGGCATCGGCGTCACCCTGTACTCCTCGGCCGCCTTCTGCTTCGCGCCCGAGGTCGCCCTCGCCTTCCACGGGGCCCTGAACGCCGGGGACACGGCGCTCGCCACCCGGCTCCTCGACCGCTTCTACGGCCCGCTGGTGCGGCTGCGCGACTCCGGTCGCGGCTATGCGGTGTCCCTGGTCAAGGCGGGCGTACGCCTGCGCGGCCTGGACGTCGGGCCGGTGCGGCCGCCGCTGACCGAACCGGACGAGGCGGCGGTGAAGGCGCTGACGGATCTGATCGAAGAGGGGCGGGCGGCCGCTGCGGCGGGCGCGGGCGCGGCTGCCGGGCCCGAGGGTCCGCAAGGCGGTGTCGCGTGAAGAGTTCCGCCTTCCTCTACCCCTGGGACGTCAACGGCGACCCCGACGCCCCGGCCCGGATCGCGGACCTCGGCGTCCGGCAGGTGACGCTGGCCTCCGCCTACCACTCCACGCGCGCCCTGACCCCGCGCCACCCGCGCCACCGCATCGTCACGGCCGCGCACGCCGCCGTCCTCTACCCGCCCGGCGCGCACTGGCAGCGGCGCGAGCTGCGGCCGTACGCCGCCGGCGACTGGGCCCCCGGCGACGCCTTCGGCACGGCCGCGGCGGCGCTCGCGGACGCGGGCGTCGAGGTCCACTCCTGGGTCGTCCTGGCCCACAACTCCCGTATGGGCGCGGACCACCCGGAGACCTCCGTGGTGAACGCCTACGGCGACCGCTACCCCTGGGCGCCCTGTATCGCCCAGGCCGCCACCCGTGCCTACCTCGTCGACCTCGCCGCCGAGGCCGCGGCCCGTCCCGGCGCGCACGGCACCGAGCTGGAGTCCTGCGGCTGGTACGGGCTCGCGCATCTGCACGCCCACGACAAGATCGCCGGAGTGCCGCTCGGCGACGCCGCGCAGTACCTGATGTCCCTGTGCTTCTGCGCCGCCTGCGCCGAGGGGTACGCCGCACTCGGGCTCGCGGCGGACGAACTCCCGGCCGCCGTGCGGAGCGCGCTCGAACCGGTGTGGCGTGGCGCGGCCCTCGGGGACGCCACGATCGCCGACCTCATCGGCGCCGAACTCGCCGCCGCCACACTGGAGTTCAGGACGGCCGCGGCGCGCTCCCTCCAGGAGGAGGTGGTCGCGGCGGTACGCGCGGCGGCACCTGCCGGGTTCCAGGTGCTGCTGCACGCGGACCCCGTGCCCCACCACTGCGGAGCCAACGCCGGGGTCGATCCCGCGCACATCCTGTCCGTCGCGGACGGCGTGGTCGTCCCCTGCACGGGCGGGCCCGAACTCCTGGCGCCCTTCGCGGCGGTCTCCGAGGGGCAGGTGATCGCGGCGAATCTCACGGTGGTGAGCGGCATGGGCGGCTCCCCGGGAACGCTGGGCCGGGACGCGGAGGCCGCGGCGCGGCTCGGCGCGACGGAACTCCGCCTGTACCACGCGGGGTTGGCGGGGGCGGAGGACCTGGCGGCGGTGCGGGGGGCGCTGAAGCACTGAGGGGTATTTCTTCCCCGTACGGCGATGAGTCCTCGGGCCGGCGGGAGTCTCAGTAGTCACAGCAGGAGAGACCTACTGACCAGGAGACCCCCATGGCAGACAAGCCCGGCACCCTCGACTTCGCGGCCCAGACCCGCCTCGTCGCCCACCTCGCCGACCACGTCCGCGACATCCAGCTGGAGGATCCGACCCCCTGTCACGACCTGGCCGTACGCAACCTCCTCGGCCACCTCGTGCAGCTGAGCGCCGCCTTCCGGGACGCCGCCCGCAAGGAGCTCGGGCCGACGACCGACACCGATCCCGGCGCCGTCACGCCCGACATCGAAGAGGGCTGGCGCGCCGAACTGCCCAAGGTGCTCGCCGAACTCGCCGAGGCCTGGCGGGACCCGGCCGCCTGGGAGGGCGAGACGCGGGCCGGCGGTGTCACGCTGCCGGGCGAGGTCGCGGGCCAGGTGGCTCTCAATGAACTCGTCGTGCACGGCTGGGACTTGGCCCGGTCCACGGGCCAGAGCTATGCCCCGGACCCGGAGAGCCTGGCCGTGTCGTACGCGCTGCTCGACGCCTCCCGCGACCCGGAGTCCCGGGGGGACATCTTCGGGCCGGTCGTCGACGTACCGGACGAGGCGCCGCTCCTGGAGCGGGTGATCGGCCTCAGCGGTCGTGCTCCCGACTGGACCCCGCCGGTCCGGCCGAACGCGTGAGCCGCGCCCGTCGCGCGTAACACGCCGAAAACCTGAACCGCCCCTCGCAGGGGAACAATCCAGCCACCACGGATTGCCGTCCCTGCCGAGGAGTGCCATGCCGGAACAGCCGGAACAGCCGGAACAGCCGGAACAGCCGGAACAGCCGGAACAGATCGAGGACAAGACGGACGGGCCACGAGGAGGGGCTCCCGGCGCCGTCGACCGGTTCTTCAGGATCAGCGCACGCGGCTCGACGTACGCGCGGGAGATACGCGGCGGGTTCGCCACCTTCTTCACGATGGCGTACATCCTCGTGCTCAACCCGATCATCCTCGGCAGCGCCAAGGACAAGTTCGGTGACCAGCTCGACCCCGCCCAACTGGTCACCGTCACCGCCCTGGTGGCCGCCGTGATGACCGTGATCATGGGGGTCGGCGGCAATCTGCCGCTCGCCCTCGCCGCCGGACTCGGACTCAACGCCGTCGTCGCCTTCCAGATCGCCCCGCTCATGAGCTGGCCCGACGCCATGGGCCTGATCTTCCTCGAAGGGCTGCTCATCTGCGTTCTGGTGGTGACAGGGCTGAGGGAAGCGGTCATGCACGCCCTGCCCGCCGCGCTCAAGCACGCCATCAGCGTCGGCATCGGCCTCTTCATCGCGTTCATCGGGTTCATCGACGCCGGGTTCGCCACCCGCATCCCCGGCGACACCGGTTCCGTACCCGTCCAACTCGGCCTCGGCGGCCGCCTCGTGGGCTGGCCCGCACTCGTCTTCTGCTTCGGACTGCTGCTCACCGTGGCGCTGCTCGCGCGCAAGGTGCGCGGGGCGATCCTCGTCTCCATCGTCGTCACCACGGTGCTCGCGGTCGTCATCGACGGACTCGCGGACATCAAGGCCGCCGCCTGGGGACTGACCGAACCCAGCGTGCCCGACGACGTGGTGGCGAGCCCGGACTTCGGGCTCGTCGGCGCCTTCAGCCCGTTCGGTGCCTTCGAGCAGATCGGTGTGATCACCCTCGTCCTGCTGGTCTTCACCCTGATCCTCAGCGACTTCTTCGACACCATGGGCACCGTCGTCGGCATCTCCAGCGAGGCCGGGCTCCTCGACGAGCGCGGCAGGGTGCCGAACCTCGGCCGGGTGCTGCTGATCGACGGGGCCGCCGCGGTCGCCGGCGGCGCCGCATCCGCGTCCTCCAGCACCTCCTACATCGAATCCGCGGCGGGCGTCGGCGAGGGCGCCCGCACCGGCTTCGCCAACCTGGTCACCGGCTCGCTCTTCGCGCTCGCCCTGTTCTTCGCGCCGCTCGCGACGGTCGTGCCCGCGCAGGCCGCCGCGCCCGCGCTCGTGGCGGTCGGATTCCTGCTGATGGCACAGGTGCGGTACATCGACTGGGAGCGCTGGGACCTGGCGATCCCGGCGTTCCTGACCGTCGTCGTGATGCCCTTCACGTACTCGATCACCAATGGCATCGGCGCCGGCTTCCTCGCGTACGTCGTCATCAAGACGGTCCTCGGCAAGGCCAGGGACGTGCACTGGCTGCTGTGGGGCGCGGCGGCGCTGTTCCTCGTGTACTTCGCGATCGACCCGCTGGAGCAGCTGCTCGGGGTGAAGTGAGTGCGCTCGCGGGGAATCGGGGGCATCGTGGCGGTCACGGCGGGCAGCCGTCAGGCAGCCGCCCGCGCACAAGGAGCGAGGCTGTCCGCGCACCGAGCGAGGGGAACTCCCATGCCGAACAAGGGCATCGAGAAGGTCCACGCCGTCATCTGCGTCACCGACTTCGACGCGGCCCTCGACTGGTACGAAGCGCTCCTGGGCCGTGGCCCGGACCAGGAGCCCATGGAAGGGCTCGCGGAGTGGTATCTCGGCGGGGCCGGCGCGATCCAGGTCTTCCGCGACCCGGACCGCGCCGGCGCCGGACTGCTCACGCTGTCCGTGAGCGACGTCGACAAGTACGCCGCCGTCCTCGGCTCGGGCGGCCTCGACGTCGCCGAGCCGCAGGACACCGAGGGCGGCTTCCGGGTCACCACGCTCGCCGACCCGGCGGGGAACACGGTGACCCTGGCCCAGCGCGCCGCTACTTGAGCGCGGCCTGCATCATCGCCTTCGCCACGGGCGCCGCCAGGCCGTTGCCGCTGACCTCGGAGCGGGCGGCGCCCGAGTCCTCGATCAGGACGGCGACGGCGACCTGCTTGCCGTCCGAGCCCTTGGCGTAGGAGGTGAACCAGGCGTACGGCGTCTTGGAGTTGTTCTCGCCGTGCTGCGCCGTGCCCGTCTTGCCGCCCACCGTCGCGCCGGAGATCTGGGCGTTGGAGCCGGTGCCCTTGGACACCACGGTCTCCATCGCCGACTGCAGCTGCTCGGCGGTGGCCGCGCTCACCACCCGCTTCGACGCGGCGTCGCCGAAGTCCTGCAGGGTGGAGCCGTCACCATCGGTGATCTTGGAGACCATGTGCGGGTCGACCAGCTCGCCGCCGTTGGAGAGGGCCGCCGACACCATCGCCATCTGCAGCGGCGTCGCCGTCACATCGAACTGCCCGATACCGGTCAGAGCGGTCTGCGCCTTGTCCATGCCGGACGGGTAGACGCTCTCCGACGCACGCACCGGGACGTCCTGCTCCTTGTCGTCGAAGCCGAACTTGTCCGCCATCGCCTTCACCTTGTCCTGGCCCAGGTCGGCGGCCATCTTCGCGAAGACGTTGTTGCAGGAGTACTGCAGGGCGGTGCGGATCGTGGCGTTCTCGCACGGCGCCGAGGCGTTCTCGTTCTTCAGGGGGGTGCTGGTGCCGGGCAGCGTGTACGGGTTGGGGCTGTCCGTCTTCTCGTCGACCGAGCCGTAGAGCCCGTTCTCCAGCGCGGCCGACGCCACGACCAGCTTGAACGTCGAGCCGGGCGGCAGCGGCTGGCGCATGGCCCGGTTGACCATCGGCTTCTCCGGGTCGTCGCCGAGCTGCTTCCAGGCGTCCCCGTCCGTGCTCCCGCTGATCTTCGACGGGTCGTACGAGGGCGTGGAGACCATGCCGAGGATCTTGCCGGTGGCCGGATCGATGGCGACGGCGGCGCCCTTGGTGTCGCCGAGCGCCTCATACGCGGCCTTCTGCACGGCCGGGTCGAGGGTCGTGACCACATCGCCGGGGTCGGCCCGCTTGCCGGTCACCGTGTCGACGGGGTTCTTCAGCTTGCTGTCCGTGCCGTCGAGGAGGTCCTTGTAGATCCCCTCCAGCTGGGTGGCGCCGTACACCTGCGAGCTGTAGCCGGTCACGGCCGAGTACAGCTTGCCGTTCGTGTACGTGCGCTTGTACGCGAGGTCGCTGCCCTTGGTCCTCTCCGAGCCGGTGACCGGGTCGCCGGCCACGATGATGTTGCCCAGCGGGTACGCGTACTGCTCGATCGCGTTCCGCCGGTTGTGCTTGTCGTCTGCGAGCGCTTTGCCGTCGTAGAACTGCACCCACGTCGCCCGGATCAGGAGGGCGAGCACGAGCAGCAGCGAGAAGACCGAAGCGCGCCTGATCGTCTTGTTCATCCCACTGGATGACGAACGGACCGGAGCGGATCGTTCCGCGCTGCCGGGTTTCTCAGGTTCTTCTCATATCGGGGCATGTCGTGGCCTATGTCACGGCGCTCGGCCCTCGGCGCTCGGCGCTCGGCCCTCGGTCCTCGCCCCTCGCCCCTCGGTCCTCGGTCCTCGGTCCTCGGTCCTCGGCTCACGATGAGTCCGCCGCGAGCCCCGCCTCGTACGCCGCGATCACCGCCTGGGTGCGGTCCCGGGTGCCCGTCTTCGCGAGCACCGACGCCACGTGGGTCTTCACCGTGGCCGGGCCCACGCCGAGGAGGCCGGCGATCTCCGCGTTGGTCAGGCCCTTCGCCATCAGGCGCAGCACCGTCGACTCGCGCTCGGTGAGCCGGGCCACCCAGGCGGGCGGCGCCGGGCGGGCCCTGGCGTGCTCGGCGGCCAGGGCGCGCACCGCGGCGGGGAAGAGCAGCGAATCGGTGGTCGCCACCAGGCGCACCGCCTGGACGAGCTGATCCGCGTCGGCCCGCTTCAGGAGGAACCCGGAGGCGCCCGCGCGCAGCGCGTCGTAGACGTACGCGTCGTTCTCGAAGGTCGTGACGACGACGATGCGCGGCGGCTCGGGCAGTGTGGCGAGGATCTGCTCGGTGGCGCGGATGCCGTCGATCTCCGGCATCCGCACATCCATCAGGACGACGTCGGGCCGCGCCGCGCGCACCACGGACACCGCTTCGGCCCCGGTCGCGGCCTCACCGACGACCTCGAAGCCCGGCTCGGCGTCGAGGATGACCCGCAGGGCGGTGCGCACCATGCGCTCGTCGTCGGCGAGCACGATGCGCAGGACGGGGGTGTCGGTCATGGCGAGCTCTCCACGGGGAGTCGTACGTGCAGGGTCCAGACCGCGCCGGACGATTCGGGCTGTGTCTGGGCGGCCTGTGCCGGGGCGGCCTGTGCCGGAGCGGCCGGTGGTGGTCCGGCCGATGGCGGCCCGGCCTGTGACGGCCCTGCCCGCGAGCTGCCGCCGAGCAGCCGGGCGCGCTCCTCGATACCGCGCAGGCCGCGGCCGCCGCCGGTTCGCGGGCCGCCGTCGGGGTGCGGGGCGCCGTCGGGGTGCGGGGCGCCACCAGGTACCAGGGGATTGGTCAGGGTGAGCGCCAACTCCCCGTCCGCCAGGGCGATCCGCAGGGTCACCGGTGCCCCGTCGGCGTGCCGCAGCGCGTTGCTGAGGCCCTCCTGGACGATGCGGTACGCCTCGCGGCCGATGACGGCGGGCAGCGCCGCCAGATCCGCGTTCACCGCTGCGTCGACGGACCGGCCCGCGGCCCGGGTGCGGGCGAGCAGTGCGTCGAGGTCGGCGGCGAGCGTCGGCGCGGCCGTGCCCGGCGCGGCGCTCTCGTCGCAGGGCCGCAACAGGCCGAGTACCGCGTCGAGTTCACCGACCGTGCGCCGGGCCGTGTCCTCGATCGCGGCGAGCGCCTCGCGGACGAAGCCGGGGTCGCTGTCGAGCACCCGGCGGGCGGCGCTCGCCTGCAGTGTGACGGCGCTCAGGGCATGGCCCACCGAGTCGTGCAGCTCCCGTGCGAGCCGGCCCTGCACCGCCAGGTCGGCGGCGCGGGCCTCGGCCGCCGCGAGCCGGTCCGCGGGCGTCGGCCCGAGCAGCGCCGGCGCCCACCGCGCGAGCAGCGCCGCGGCCCCCGCCGCACAGGCCGCGAGGGCGATCAGACAGGCGGCGCCGGCGACCGGGGCGAGCGCCAACCCCCAGGAGCCGACGAAGAGTTCGGGCACACCGAGGCGTGAGTCGCGCAGGGCGGGGACGAGCGGAAGCACGATCAGGACGAGGGCGAACGGCGGGACCGCGAGTGTCATCGCGCTGATGACCGCGCCGACGCCGAGGTGCAGCGTGCACCAGCCCGCCGTGCGTACCCGGGCCGCCCGCGACCGCGCGGGCCCCTCGGCCAGTTGCTCGCCCGGCACCCCGCACAGGGCCTGTACCAGAGCCGCCGACAGTGACCTGGCGAGCGGGAACAGGGCGGTGAGCGCGACGAGCGGCAGCGCCACGGCGTAGGCGGTCAGCTGCAGCCCGAGCGAGCCGAGGAGGACCGGCTCGGCGGGGAAGAGCGGACCGACGAACACCGTGGCGAGCAGGATGTACGGCATCAACAGGGCGCCGCCGAGCACCAGATGGACCCAGCGGAGCCTGGCCCGCCGCCCGAACAGCACACGGGCCGCGCCGGACACGCCTGCCGCGCTCGCCGCGCCCCTCGGGCTCATCAGGGGCGCCGGGCCGCGGCGTGCTCGGTGAAGTGGGTTCGCTCCGTGGAGTGGGCGCTCTCCGCGCGGTGGGTTCGCTCCGCGAAGAAGTAGGCGCCGATGGTGATCACGAGCATCCCGACGATCATCTGGACAGCGTAGGTCAGGCTCATCAGGGCGGTCGGCCGGTCGGCGAGGTCCTCGACGCCGGTGAGCGCGGCCAGGCTCAGCCAGCCGCCCCAGCAGGCCATCGCGCCCGAACCCACCCAGGCCAGGGCGAGCGGCACCTTCAGGGGCAGGGTGCGGCCGCGGCGGAAGGCGAGCATCAGGACGCCCGCGACGGTGGCGGCGGCGAACAGCACGTGCATGGCTTCCACGGCGTGGAAGTCGCCGGTACGTTGCGCGATCCGGCCGCTGTCGAGTCCGGTTGCCGCCCCGCAGGCCCACAGCGCGTGCATCGTGGCGGGCAGCAGGGCGAGCACCGCGGCGGCCGTGGCGGCGGTCCGCTGTGCGGCCCGGGTACTGCCGGAGCAGGGCAGTTCCCCCACGCTGCCGCGCCACAGCCGGCCCCAGCGGCGACGGGCGTACGCGGTGAAGAGGACGCCCAGGGCCAGGCCCTGCACGATGAAACCGGTGTAGACGACGCCGAAGACCCACTCGTCGAGGAACGCCCCCGATCCGTCGGCGGCGGCTGTGGAGCTGCCGCCGCCGAGCGCCCGTACCAGCAGCTGCAGCGGGAAGCCCACCATGATCGGCGCGAGCAGCCCGGTCGCCGCCCACATCGGCAGCGCGAGGAGCCAGGCCTTCACACGCATGCCCCAGGCCTGGGTGAGGAGCAGGGCGAGCACCACCACGGCGGCGTCCATCAGCACGGTCAGGCTGTTGGCGACGGCCATGGTGGCGCGGTCGTCCAGGAGGGAGCTGCCCCGCGGGATGCCGACCTCGCTGCCCGCCACCCAGGCGACCTTGAGCGCGACATAGGGCAGACAGGCCAGAACGGCGACGGCCCGGACGGCTTTGAGGAAGCGGCCGGGAGGTGGCGCGGCGGGGGCCGCCGGCGGTGCCGGGGTGGTGGAGGCGGCGGTGGCGGTAGCGGCGGCGTTTGCGGTGGAGGTGCTCTGCGATGTCATGCCCACCACGCTCCCGGCCGGCGAACCGGTGGACCTCCTGCCAGGCGATGAACCGCCTCCACCGCACGGGGGAGACGGCCTGCCCGTCAGGCCCCGTCGAGCCGCATGACGACCTCGGGGATCTCCTCGCCGCGGGCCTCCGCGTAGCCGCTCTCGCGTGCCGTGACCAGGAAGCCGCACTTCTCCAGGACCCTGATCGACCCGAAGTTGTCCGCAGCGGCGCGAGCGTACAGCGGGCGTTCCCGGACATCGGCGAGGAGTGCCCGCAGCGCACGTGTCGCGATGCCGCGGCCCCAGGACGGGCGGTCGATCCAGTACGTCACCTCGCGCTCGCCCGGCTCGCCGTACACCGCCGCGTGCCCCACCACGTCGCCGTCCGCGAGGACGGTGCGGACCTCGGTGTCCGCGGCGGTGCGGATACGGTCCCAGTGCCCCTGGAAGTGGTCCCAGTCCGCGGCCTTCGGTGAGGTGAACGCGGCCACGCGGGCGGCCTCGGGATCGTTCATCTGCCGGAAGAACACCGGCAGATCGCTGTCGTGCACTGCCCTCAGGGACACGGTCACTTTCAGAGCCTCCGGGTGGCGAGCGTCAGGCGGTCACGGGCGTCGAACAGCGCGTCCTTGATCATCTGCTCATGTCCCGGGGTCAGCCGGGCCACCGGCACCGAGCAGCTGATGGCGTCGCGCGCGGGGGTGCGGTACGGGATGGCCACGCCGAAGCAGCGCAGGCCGAGGGTGTTCTCCTCGCGGTCCACCGCGAAGCCCTGCTCGCGCACCTGGTGCAGTTCCTCGATGAGTTGCTCGCGGTCGGTGAGAGTGTGCTCGGTCAGCGGTGCGAGCGTCTCGGGCAGCATCTTGCGTACCTGCTCGTCGGTGTGCGTGGCGAGCAGTGCCTTGCCGAGCGAGGTGGAGTGGGCGGGGAGCCGGCGCCCGACGCGGGTGAAGGGCCGCAGATAGTGCTGGGACTGGCGGGTGGCCAGATAGACCACGTTCACGCCGTCGAGGCGGGCCAGGTGGATGGTCTCCGTGGTGTCGTCGGAGAGCCGGTCGAGGGTCGGGCGCGCGGCCGCGACCACTTCGTCACCGTCGATGTAGGAGGTGCCGACGAGCAGGGCGCGGACGCCGATGCCGTACCGCGTGCCTGTGGCGTCCGTCTCGACCCAGCCGAGCTCCACGAGCGTGCGGAGGAGCATGTAGAGACTGGACTTGGGGTAGCCGACGGCCTCCTGGACCGCCGCCAGGGAGTGCATTCCGGGCCGGCCTGCGAAATACTCGAGCAACTCCACGGTCCGCACAGCGGACTTGACCTGCGCCCCACCGCCGGTGTCGGCAGCCGACATCGCCCTTGACCCCTTCGTTCGCCTGCACATAGCCTCCGGGTTCACCATCGGAGACGGCGTTCACCATATCGAACGCCCCTGATCGTGGCAGCATGTCGGCGGCATCACATCCGGTCCCATGGTGGCCCATCTTCTGGTCTCATGGCGGCCTCGCACCTGGTCACACCTGACCTCATATCTGGTCACATCTGGAGGAACCGGCCGTGGCAGCACCCGTCCCCGCATCAGTCTGGAGTGTCGATCCCCGTACCGGGAAGCCGCGTGAGCAGGTTGCCGTCGAGGCCACGCCCGAGGAGATCGACCAGACCGTGCGCTCCGCCCACGCCGTGCGCACCGCCCTCGCCGACCGCACCCGCCGCGCGGCGTTCCTGCGCGCCGCCGCCGACCTCCTCGACGAGAGCGCCGGCCATGTGATCGAGGCCGCCGACGCCGAGACCGCCCTCGGCCCCGGCCGGCTCACCGGTGAACTCGCCCGCACCACCTACCAATTGCGGTCGTTCGCGGACATCGTGGACGAAGGTGCGTATCTCGATATCGTCATCAACCACGCCGACGCCGCCCAGACCCCGCCCTGGCCGGATCTGCGCCGCCTCAAGGTGCCGCTCGGTGTCGTCGCCGTATACGCGGCCTCCAACTTCCCGCTCGCCTTCTCCGTGCCCGGCGGCGACACGGCGAGCGCGCTGGCCGCGGGCTGCCCCGTGGTCGTCAAGGCACACCCCGACCACCCCGCCACCTCCGAACTCTGCGTCGACGCCCTGCATCGCGCCGCCGAGCGGGCCGGACTGCCGGGCGAGGTCGTGCAGTTGGTGCACGGCTTCGACGCGGGCGTGGAACTCGTACGGCATCCGCTGGTGACCGCCGCCGGGTTCACCGGTTCCGTACGCGGTGGCCGCGCGCTCTTCGACGCCGCCGCGGCCCGCCCGCACCCCATCCCCTTCCACGGCGAACTCGGCTCCCTCAACCCGGTGGTGGTCACCGAGGCCGCGGCCGTCGAGCGCGCCGAGCAGATCGGCGAGGGGCTCGCGGGTTCCATGACGCTCGGCGTCGGCCAGTTCTGCACCAAGCCGGGCCTCGTCCTCGCGCCCGCGGGGGCGAACGGCGACCGGCTGCTCAAGACCCTCACCCACGAGGTCAGCGAGGTCGAGGCGGGTGTGCTGCTCGACCACCGGATGCGGGACGCGTATGTCGCGGGCGTACGGGAGCGGGCCGGGCTGCCGGACGTGGAGGCCCCCGTGACGCCCGGCGCGGGCGGCGCGCACACCGTGGGCGCCGGCTTCCTCAGCGTGCCGGCCGCCCGGCTCGCCGCCGAAGGACCGCACGACCTGCTCCTGGAGGAGTGCTTCGGCCCGGTCACGGTCGTCGCCCGCTACACCGACGAGGCCGAGATCACTGCGGTGCTCTCCCGGCTGCCCGGCAACCTCACCGCGACTCTGCAGCTGTCCACGGCGGAGGCCGGCGACCCGGCGGGCCGCGGCGCCGAGCTGCTCGCCGTGCTCACCCCGCTCGCCGGGCGGGTGCTGGTCAACGGCTGGCCCACGGGCGTCGCCGTCGCCCCCGCACAGCAGCACGGCGGCCCCTACCCGGCCACCACCTCCACCTCCACATCGGTGGGCTCCACCGCCATCGAACGCTGGCTGCGCCCGGTCGCCTACCAGAGCACCCCCGCGGCCCTGCTGCCGGCCGAGCTCCACGACGCCAACCCGCTCGGGCTCCCGCGCCGCGTGGACGGCCGCATGGAGCCGGGCCCGACGGAACAGGCACCGACGGCACCGTGACCACGGGCGCCCGCGGTGGGACGAGGGCCGCGCTCGGCGGACGTGACCGGCCCGGCCGGCTGACGCCGGGAGCACGCCGCCGCGAAGGCCTCTGCGAGACTCGGCGCATGCTGATCATCAGGGATGCCGAAGAGCGGGACTGGGAGCGCATCTGGCCGTTCTGGCGGCAGATCGTCGAAGCCGGGGAGACCTACGCCTGGGACCGGGACACCCCGAAGGACGCGGCGCGGGCCCTGTGGATGGGGCCGGGCGCCCGGGTCTTCGCGGTGGCCGACGAGAGCGCTCCGGAGCACGTCCTTGCCTCGGCGTATGTGAAGCGGAACTACGGCGGTCCTGCGGCCCGCGTCGCCAACGCCGGATTCATGGTCGACCCCGCCCACGCCGGGCGCGGCATCGGGCGCCGGCTGGCCGAGCACGTCCTGGAGCAGGCCGCGAAGGACGGGTACGAGGCGATGGTCTTCAACGCCGTCGTCGAGACCAACCCCGCCCTCGCCCTGTGGAAGTCCCTCGGTTTCACCGTGATCGGGACGGTGCCCGAGGCGTTCGAGCACCCCACGCGGGGGCGGATCGGCCTGCACGTCATGCACCGGCGACTGTGAGCCGGGGGCGCGGGCGGGGGAATGCACGGCCCCCGACGTGACGTTCAGCGGGAACGGAGGTGGCCTCCGGACCGCTCGCGGTCACCGGCCCGAGCCGGCAGACCCGGGCTCGGCCGCAGAGGCCCGCCCCGCCCCGCCCCCAGGAGAGAAGGCACAAGAGAGATGCGCGTCGAGATCTGGAGCGACATCACCTGCCCGTGGTGCTACATCGGCAAGGCCCGCTTCGAGCAGGCCCTCGCGACCTTCGCCCACCGCGACCAGGTCGAGGTGGTGCACCGCTCGTTCGAGCTCGACCCCGGCCTGGCCAAGGGCGACACCGCTCCGGTCGTCGACATGCTGGCCGAGAAGTACGGCCGCACCAAGGACGAGGCACGGGCCATGGAGGAGCACGTGGCCGGCAACGCCCGCGCCGAAGGGCTCGCCTACCGCACCGAGGGCCGTGAGCACGGCAGCACCTTCGACATCCACCGCCTCCTGCACCTGGCCAGGGCCCGTGGCCGCCAGGCCGAGCTGCTCGCGCTCGCCTACCGCGCCAACTTCGCCGAGGAGCGCTCGGTCTTCGACCCCGAAGTGCTGGTCGCGCTCGCCGTCGAGGCGGGGCTCGACGAGGCCGAGGCGCGGACGGTGCTCGCGGACGACACGGCCTACGCCGATGACGTCCGTGAGGACGAGCGTGCGGCCGCCGAACTGGGCGCCACCGGCGTGCCCTTCTTCGTCCTCGACCGCCGCTACGGCGTCTCCGGCGGCCAGCCCGCCGAGGTCTTCACGCAGGCACTCGAACAGGCCTGGGGCGACCGTGCGCCGCTCACCTCCGTCGGCGTGGCCGGGGGAGAGGCCTGCGGGCCCGCGGGCTGCGACGTACCGCAGAAGTAGCCGCTCGCGCCGGCCGCCCGTACTCCCGCCCCCGCAGGTCAGCCGCCACGTATAAGCGACTCTTAGGGATTCCCCGGAAGAATTCGCAATGGACGGGGAGTTGGCGCGCACCGCACAGTAGAGCCATGGAGAGCCTGGGAGGTGCGGCCTTCGCGCCGCAGACGACGTATCTGAACACCGCGAGCACCGGCCTGATCCCGGCCGCCGCAGTGAGCGCCATGCAGGACGCGGTCACCGCCCTCGCGGCCGGCCGCGCCACGGATATGTTCGCCGACGTGGAGGCCGCGCGGGCCGGGTTCGCCCGGCTCGCACAGGTGCCCGCGGCACGGGTGGCGACCGGTAACTCCGTCGCCGTGTACGTCGGGATGATCGCCGCCTCGCTGCCCCAGGGCGCCGAAGTCCTGGTCGCCGAGGACGACTTCAGCTCGCTGGTGATGCCGTTCCACGTGCGCGCCGACCTCAAGGTGCGCACCGTGCCGCTCGAAGGGCTCGCGGAGGCGGTGCGGCCGGGGACCGCCCTCGTCGCGTTCAGCTCGGCGCAGTCCGCGGACGGCCGGCTGGCGGATCTCGCCGCGGTGCGGGCCGCCGCCCGCGCGCACGGCGCCCGTACGCTGGCCGACGCATCGCAGTCGGCGGGCTGGCTGCCCCTCGACGCCGGCGCGGACGACTACACCGTGGCGGTCGGCTTCAAGTGGCTGCTCTGCCCGCGCGGCGTCGCTTTCCTGGTCGTGCCCGAGGACCTCGGCGGCCTCACCCCGGTGTTCGCGGGCTGGGTGGCGGGCGAGCGCCCCTGGGACAGCTGCTACGGCCCGATCGAGGAACTCGCCCACTCCGCACGGCGGTTCGACGTCAGCCCCAGCCTCTTCGCGTATGTCGGCGCACGCCACGGCCTCGATCTGATCGAGGAGACCGGAGTCGAGGAGATCCACGCCCACGACACCGCGCTCGCCGCCCGCTTCCTGGCAGGACTGGCATCGCTCGGCCACGAGCCGGTCCCCGCGCCCGGCTCGGCGATCGTGTCCGTGCCCGGCCTCGGCGCCCGGCAGGCGGAGTTGAGCCGGGCCGGGATCGAGGTGTCCGACCGCGCGGGCAATCTGCGGGCCGCCTTCCACCTGTACAACTCGGCGGCGGACGTCGACCGGCTGCTCGACGCGCTCTCCGGCTGAACCCCGGCGCGCCGGGCTCCGGCCGACCGGACCCTGGCGCGCCGGGCTCCGGGACGCTAGGAAGGCACCACGAGGTGGTGGTGCCGGTGGAGCCGACCCCTGAAGTCCCGCTCTCCGACGGAGAGTTGCACCGACGGCTGGTGTACGGCGACGAGTCCGCGCTGACCGAGGCATACGACGCTTACGGTGGACTCGTCCGCGCCGTGGCGCTGCGCGTCACCCGCTCCCCGGCCGGAGCGGACGACGTGTCACAGGAGGTCTTCGCCCAGCTGTGGTCCCGGCCCTACGCCTTCGACGCCGCCCGCGGCACGCTGCGCACCTGGCTGTCCATGCTCGCCCACCGGCGGGCCGTGGACTGGGTGCGCGGCGAGGAGCGGCACCGCAAGGCGGTGCACGCGGACGAGGAGACGCTCTACGCCATCCCGGCCCAGGGGCCGGGGCCCGGCGAGCTGGTCATGGCCAGGGAGCGCGCGCTGCTGCTGCACTCCGCGCTCGCCGAACTCCCGCTGCCACAGCGGCAGGCGGTGCATCTCGCGTACTTCGGCGGCCGTACGTACCGGCAGGTCGCGGCGGAACTTGGCATTCCCGAAGGAACTGCCAAGACCCGACTGCGATCCGCCCTGCACCGACTGGCCGAACTCCTGGCAGAACCACCGGAGTCGGCCGTGGAGCAGGGGGCGTGATGCGTGGCCGGCGCCGGTACCGTGGGGCGAGTCACGACGAGGGAGGCCGGACATGAGTGCCGACCACGACGGCGTACGCGAACTCATCGGCGCCTGGGCCCTGGGTGCCGCCCCCGCCGCGGACGAGCCCCGCATTCTGGCCCATCTCGCCGAATGCCGCTCCTGCACGGCGGAGGCACGACGCCTGCGCGAGGTGGTGCACGCACTCGACGGCGCCCCGGACCACGGAGGGCACCCCCGGGCGGCCGGAGCCCCGGAAGGCGCGCAGGCCGACGGGTCCGCGCCCGCCGGTGAGACCGTGCATGCCCCTGAGCCCGCTCCCGCCGGTGAGACCGCGCACGCCGATGAGCCCGGTCCCGCCCGGCGCGCTCCGCTCCTCGCCGCCGCCCTGCGCACCCGCCGTGTCACCCGGGTCGCCGCGCACGCCGCCCCCTACGCGGCTGCGGTGAGCGGACTCGAGGCGTTGCTGCGGGAGGTGGCCTCGGGCGCAGGGGAGGAGGCCGGGGACGACGACCGCGGTAGGCGCGGCGGGGACATCTGGCGTACGCCCGTCGTGCACGACTGGGACGTGCACGCCACGCTCGCCCATCTGATCGCCGCCGACGAACCGCTCGCCCGCCACCTGGGCCTGCCGACGTCGGCCCGGCCCGCGGCGACTGCGGACACCGAGATCCTGGCCGGCCGGGGGTGGCGGGAGGCCTGGGCGCGACGGAGCGCCGAAGTGATCGCGTACGAGCACCGCCACGCACCCGGCGACACCCTCGCCCGCTGGCGGCGCCAGACCGGGGCGCTGCTCGCCGCGCCCGCCGCGCACGACCCGGAACTCGCCGCCCGGGCCACCACACTGCTCGGGGCCCGGCTCCCCGTCGCCGACCACTATCTGGTGCGGGCCTTCGAGACCTGGGTGCACACCGATGACATCGGCCGCGCGCTCGGCAGGTCCGTGCCACCGCCGCCCGACCCGCTCCTGTGGCAGCTGGTGCGGCTCGCGGTGCGCATCCTCGGCCTGGCGCTCGGCAGCGGCGCGCCACCGGTGCTGCTCACCGTGGCGGGTGCGGGCGACGAGACGGAGTGGGTGCTCGGCTCGGAGGCGGACCCGGTGGCCGCCGAACTCGTCCTGGACCCGGTCGACTTCTGTCTGCTCGTCGGCGGCCGGCAGGACCCGGCGCAGGTGCCGCGCGGCCTGGCCGGCGACCCGGGTGTGGCCCGCGGCGTCCTCGACCGGGCGGCGGCACTGGCCTGGCTGTGAGCCGTGGCGGTGAGCCGTGAACTGTGAGTCGTGACCTGCGACCTGTGAGCCGACCTACGCCACGGCGGGTGGCGGGCCGCCTGCCGTGGCTCAACGACCGCCCCGCACAAGACAGTTGGCCCGGCTCCCGCACGGGGAACCGGGCCGACCGTCACATCACTGGGTCACCGCAGGAGCTCACCGTACCGGGGTGAAGTCCCGCGCGCCGATGTAGTCCGGGCGCCGCACGGGCGCCGCGAAGGGATCCTGAGCAGTGTTTTCCACGCTGTTGAACACGAAGAAGACATTGCTCCGCGGGAACGGTGTGATGTTGTCACCGCTGCCGTGCATGGTGTTGCAGTCGAACAGGACGGCCGAGCCGGCCTTGCCGACCCACTGGGCGATCCCGTGCTCGTCCGAGAGCTGGCTCAGCGCCTCGTCGGACGGGATGCCCGCGTCCTGCATCTGCAGGGACCGCTTGTAGTTGTCCTTCGGAGTGGCTCCCTCGCAGCCGAGGAACGTCTTGTGCGAACCCGGCATGAGAAGAAGGCTGCCGTTGTACGCGTAGTTCTCGGTGAGGGCGATGGACACGGACACGGTCCGCATGTTCGCGAGCCCGTCCTCCGCGTGCCACGTCTCGAAGTCGGAGTGCCAGTAGAAGCCGGTGGCGCCGAAGCCGGGCTTCACATTGATCCGGGACTGATGGATGTAGACGTCGGAACCCAGGATCTGCCGGGCCCGGCCTACGACGCGCGGGTCGGCCGCCAGTTTGGCGAAGACCTCGCTGATCTTGTGCACCTCGAAGATGGAACGGATCTCCTGCGAGCGGGACTCGACGATGGAACGCTCGTCGGCGCGCATCGTGGGGTCCTGGGTCAGGCGCTCCAACTCCGCCTGGTAGATGCCCACTTCGTCCCCGGAGACCAGCTCGTCGACCTGGATGAAGCCGTCCCTGTCGAACGCCGACAGCTCCGCGGCCGCGAACGGCCCCTGCGTACCCGGCTCGGACCACACAACGGGGTCCTGGCGCTTGGTGAGCACCTCGGCGGCGCCTCGGGTCGGGTACAGGTCTGCGGTGCGTTCGGGTGCGGTGGTCATGGTGTTGCCTGCCTCTCCTCTCGTACGGCCCTGTTCGGGATGTACCCGGCCGCCGTCGCCTCCCGCCCCCGAGGCGGGGTGCGGCGGCGGCCGGGAGTCAAGTGGGGCTCACGCCCCAGGCATTGTGGGGGGTGCTCAGCCCTCGTCCGGCTCCGTGAGCAGCGGGTACACGCCGTTCTCGTCGTGGTCCTCGCGCCCGGTGACGGGCGGGTTGAAGACACAGAGACAACGGAAGTCCTGCTTGATCCGCATCGTGTGCTTCTCATGCCCGTCGAGCAGGTACATCACGCCCGGCGTGATGGTGTACTTCTCGCCGGTCGTGTCGTCGGTCAGCTCCGCCTCGCCCTCGACGCAGACGACGGCCTCGATGTGGTTCGCGTACCACATCGACGTCGTCGTACCCGCGTACAGGATGGTCTCGTGCAGCGAGAAGCCGACGCGCTCCTTGGCGAGCACGATCCGCTTGCTCTCCCACGTGCCGGAGGCGGACTTGACGTGCCGGTCGGTGCCTTCAATGTCCTTGAACGAACGGACGATCACGGTGAGTTGGTTCCTTTTCTCTTACGTTGCGGAGTGCGGGGTGGCGGCGCCGCTCAGGCGGTCTCGCGCACCGCGCGGGCGAGGGTGCGCAGGCCCTCGTCGAGCTCGTCCGGCGTGATGGTGAGCGCCGGCAGGAGCTTGACGACCTCGCTCTCGGGACCGGAGGTCTCGATCAGCAGGCCGAGCTCGAAGGCGCGCTTGGCGACCTTGCCCGCCCGGTCCTTGTCGTGGAACTCCAGGCCCCAGACCAGGCCGCGGCCGCGGTACTCCTTGGTGGCCTCGGGGTGCTCCGCACGGATCGCGGACAGCGCCTGCTCGACCTGCTCGCCGCGGGCCAGGGTCTGCTTCTCCATCTGGCCGTCGGCCCAGTAGGCGTCGAGCGCGGCGGCCGCGGTGACGAACGCCGGGTTGTTGCCGCGGAATGTGCCGTTGTGCTCGCCCGGCTCCCAGATGTCCAGCTCCGGCTTGAACAGGGTGAGCGCGAAGGGCAGTCCGTAGCCGCTGATGGACTTGGACACGGTGACGATGTCCGGCACGATGCCCGCCTCCTCGAAGGAGAAGAACCCGCCGGTGCGGCCGCAGCCCATCTGGATGTCGTCGACGATCAGGAGCATGTCCCAGCGCTTGCAGACATCGGCGAGCTGGCGCAGCCACTCGGCGCGCGCGACATTGATGCCGCCCTCGCCCTGGACCGTCTCGACGATCACGGCGGCCGGGGTGTTCAGACCGGAGCCGGAGTCCTCCAGGAGACGCTCGAACCAGATGAAGTCCGGGGTCTGGCCGTCGAGGTAGTTGTCGAACGGCATCGGGGTGCCGTGCACCAGCGGGATACCGGCGCCGGCCCGCTTGAAGGCGTTGCCGGTCACGGCGAGCGAGCCGAGCGACATGCCGTGGAAGGCGTTGGTGAAGGACACGATCGACTCGCGGCCCTTGACCTTGCGCGCCAGCTTCAGCGCGGACTCGACGGCGTTGGTGCCCGTCGGGCCCGGGAACATGACCTTGTAGGGCAGGTCACGCGGCCGCAGGATGGTGTTCTGGAAGGACTCCAGGAAGGCGCGCTTGGCCGTGGTCGACATGTCCAGGCCGTGCGTGACGCCGTCGCGCTCGATGTAGTCGATCAGGGCGCGTTTGAGGACCGGGTTGTTGTGCCCGTAGTTGAGCGATCCGGCTCCGGCGAAGAAGTCGAGGTACTCGTGGCCGTCCTCGTCGTACATGCGGCTGCCCTGCGCGCGGTCGAAGACCGTCGGCCATCCGCGGCAGTAGCTGCGCACCTCCGACTCCAGGGTCTCGAAGACGCTCAGGTCCGGCTGGGTGATGGTCACAGCGAATCTCCTCCTGGGAGATGAAGGCGTGGGGGGTCCGATGGAAGGTCTGGGACAGGGAACTCTGGGTCGGGCGCAGGCTCAGAAAGACAGGGGGCCGATGCGGTAGAGCACCTCCGGGTCATGGCCGCCGTCGCCGTCGGGGAACTGCTCCGTGTGGAACAGCACCTCACGCTCGACGGGTACGCCATGGCGCTCGGCGTACGAGAGGAACAGGCGCTCGGACGGGGTGTTGCCCGGCGTGATCGTGGTCTCGACCGTGCGCAGTCCGTGCGCTCCGGCTATGCGGGCCGTCAGGCCGTCCAGCATCGCGGCGGCGAGTCCACGGCCGCGCTGGCTCTCGTCGACGGCGACCTGCCACACCAGGAGGGTGTGCGGGCGCTCGGGTCTGATGTAGCCGGTGATGAAGCCCACCGGGTCTCCCTGCGCGTCGCGCGCCACCACGGACGTGCCGGCGAAGTCACGGCACCACAGCAGATAGCTGTACGAGGAGTTGAGGTCGAGGGTCTTCGAGTCGCGGGCAATCCGCCAGAGCGCGGCTCCGTCTGTCACCTCCGGGGTGTCGAGCCGCAAGTCCCCCGGCATTTCACGAAAAGCGGTACGGGCACTTGCAAGGTCTGCTTGTGCGGCTGTCATGCGGATTGAATTTACCCACCCAAAATTGAAATTGCATCGTGGGAAGGGGTTACCTGAGAGCGCTCTTTGTGTTATCACGCGGGCGTGCGCGCTCGCGCTGTCCTCGGCGCTATGTCCGGGTTCGTCAGGGAATTACGGGTCAAAGCGGACCTCATGTGGCGTCGGTCACAAGCTCGTAACTCCTGCGAGATGTGCCCGAATTACGTCGGTTCGTGTTCGCAAAATCTTTGCGTTTAGGTCGAGGGAAACGGGGCAGAAGAATACGGGAAGCTGCGCTGGAAATGCGGCTTCCCGTATTCATTAAAACAGTGTCAATTTATGAAGCCGAGGCAACGGAAAAGGGCGCAACTGCCGTCTGTGCGGTCACATTCGTCACTGTGGGCACGCCAGTTGTCACGGCTGTGGCCGTCAGGCCCAGGCGGCGGTGACCGCGCGCCGGGCCGCCTCCAGGTCCACCTGGATCCCCGCCTCGCCCAGAGCCGCCCCGAGCGCCGCGAGGCTCGCGTGCACGACGCCGCGCGTGGCGTCCGGGCCGTAGTGGTTGACCCGGATCATCTCCTTGGCCAGGGCGCCGCCACCGGCCACCAGCGGCAGTACCGGATCGGCGGCGAGCGCCCGCGCCACGATGCCGGCCGCGTCCACCCCGGCCGGGGTGCGCAGCGTGGTGGCCACGGGCGCCGCGTCAGCCGCCGCGTACACATACGGCTCCAGGCCCCCGCCCAGCGCCACGGCGCCGGCCCGGGTGGCCGCGGCGGCGGTGGCGTGCCGCGCCATCACCGCGTCGAGGCCCTCGCTCTCGATCCGCTCGACGCACGCCTCCAGGGCGAGCATCTCCAGCTGCGCGGGTGCGTGCAGGAGCGCCTTGCGGCCGCCGTCGATCCAGCGCTCCTTCCAGTCGAGGAGCGACAGGTACGAGCGCCGCGGCGCCTGCGGATTGGCGGCGAACCGCTGCCAGGCCCGCTCGGACACCGACACCGCCGAGACACCCGCGGGCCCGCCCATCGCCTTCTGCGCGCCGATCACGCACAGGTCCACGCCCCACGCGTCGGGCAGCAGCGGCTCGGCGGCCACCGAGGCGACCGCGTCCAGCATGAACAGGGCGCCGTGCTCGCGCACCACCGCACCGATCTCCGCCACCGGGTTGGTGTTGCCGGTCGCTGCCTCGGCATGCACGAGCGAGACGAAGTCGATCTCCGGGTGCTCGGCAAGCGCGATGCCCACCTGCTCGGCCGTGACCGCCGTGTGGAAGGGCACGGCCAGATCCACGACGTGCGCGCCGCAGTCCCGCAGCCAGTTGCCGAAGGTCTGCCCGTACGGGCCCGTGACCACGTTCAGGGCGGTGGAACCGGGCCGCGCCCCGGAGCGGATGCAGGCCTCGAGCGGAAGGAGCGCCTCGCCCTGCATGATCACGACGTCCTGTTCGGTGCGCAGCAGTCTGGCCACCCGCCGCTCGATCTCGGCGAAGTGCGCGGCGCTCAGAGGGGGCAGGTCGAGGAACGGGTGCGTCACGGCGGAGCTGCTCTCTTGTCGTGCGACGTGCCAACCGGTTGTCGTGTCCCGGCTGTCGTGTCTTGTTGTGTTCGGGGCGTCGCTTCGAGCGTACCGAGTGCGTTCTACGCTGCCGTACATGAGCGATCACGCGGTGCTGAGGGTGAAGGGGCGGGTGCTCGTCGGGCCCGATGACGTACGGGACGAGCTGTGGGTCGTCGGCGGCAGGGTCAGCCACACAGCGCCGCCCACCGCCCGTGACGTGCGCACCGTCGAGGGCTGGGCGCTGCCGGGCCTGGTCGACGCGCACTGCCACGTCGGGCTCGACACCCACGGCCCGGTTCCCGCCGACGTCGCCGAGAAGCAGGCCCTCACCGACCGGGACGCGGGCACCCTGCTGATCCGTGACGCGGGCTCGCCCTCCGACACCCGCTGGATCGACGACCGCGAGGACCTGCCGAAGATCATCCGGGCCGGCCGGCACATCGCCCGCACCAAGCGCTATATCCGCAACTACGCCCACGAGATCGAGCCGTCCGACCTGGTGGCCCAGGTCGGCCGTGAGGCCCGGCGCGGCGACGGCTGGGTGAAGCTGGTCGGCGACTGGCTCGACCGCGGCACCGGCGATCTGTCGGCCTGCTGGCCGCGCGGCGAGGTCGAGGCGGCCATCGCGGAGGCGCACCGCCTCGGCGCGCGCGTCACCGCCCACTGCTTCGCGGAGGAGTCCCTGCGCGACCTCGTCGAGGCGGGCATCGACTGCATCGAGCACGCGACGGGGCTTACGCAGGACACCATCCCGCTGTTCGCCGAGCGAGGCGTCGCCATCGTGCCGACCCTGGTGAACATCGCGACCTTCCCCAAGCTCGCGGAGAGCGGCGAGCGCAAGTTCCCGATCTGGGCCGACCACATGCGGCGCCTGTACGAGCGGCGCTACGACACCGTGGGCGCCGCCCACGACGCCGGTATCCCGGTCTTCGTCGGCACCGACGCCGGCGGCTCCCTCGCCCACGGTCTCGCGGCCGCCGAGGTCGCCGAGCTCACGAAGGCCGGCATCCCGCCGTTGCAGGCGCTCTCGGCGGCGACCTGGGGCGCCCGTGAGTGGCTCGGCCGTCCCGGCCTGCGCGAGGGTGCCCCCGCCGACCTGGTGGTCTACGAGTCCGACCCGCGCGCCGACGTACGTGTCCTCGCGGCGCCCCGGTGCGTCGTCCTGAACGGGCGCGTGATCGCGTGACCACGGTGGTGCTCACCCGGGACAGCGTGGCGGCGGGCGACGACGCGACGGCGCCGCACGAGGAACTCCGTTCGTACCCGGGGGAGTCGACGCTGTCCGCGGTGCTGGCGTCGGTGCTCGCCGGGTACTACCTGCCCACGGTGGCCGGTGGGCGGAGCACGTGGGTGCTGCGGTCCGGCTCCTCGGCCCTGGCCGTGGTCTCGCAGGAGTGGCCCGCGCCCCGGTATGCCGCATCGGAGGGGCATCGGCTTGAGGGGGACCGGGTGCGGCTGCACTTCTCGTACGAGGGTCAGCGGGATCCGGAGGAGGTGTGGGCGGAAGCCGGCCCGTCCGGGGGCACCTCCCGGCCGAAGGCTGGGGGAGGTTGAGGACGAGCCCGAAGGGCGACTGAGGGGCCGTGACGGGGCGTGGCGGGGCGGAGGAACATCACGCCGCGGCGCCGAACCCGCCGCCTTCCCCCAGCACCGGCACCACCTCCGACACCCCGAGCTCCACCGCCACCGCGACATCCTCCGCGAAGCCGCCCGCCGCCAACTCCCGCCCCGACGCGCAGTCGTGGACGGCCGCCGCGACATCGGACGTCGAGGCGTACGCCCCGGCGGCCGCCGAAGCCTCGGGTGAGCACGCCCCGGCGCCCACGGCGGAGATCACCGCTCCGGCACCCAGCAGGTCCTCAAGGGCCGGACGCAGCGCCCCCTCGGGCCATCGCTCGCCGGCGGCGATCACCGCCACGGGCCGGTCCTGCGTGCCGAATCCCGCTCCGGCCAGCCACCGCCCCACCGCCTCCGCGTTGCGCAGGCTCGCCGCCACCACCACCGAGCCCGGCGCGGCCGCCGCGGCGATGGCGGAGCCGTTGGGTGACGGCAGCACCAGCCGGGGTGCGAAGGGCGCACGGCGCAGGGCCGCGGGGGAGAGGGACCAGGGCGCGGCCGGTCCCGACGCCCGCCGCCCCACGGCGAGTTCGGCATCCCGCTCCGCGGCGAACGAGGCCGCCGACGCGTCCCGCCACGCGTAGGGGAACACCCGTGTACCCGCCTCCACCGCCACCTCGACCGCCGTCGTGAAGGACAGCACGTCGACCACCACCAGACAGGCGCACTCCGGTGCGAGCCGCTCCGCCCCGGCGGGCCCCCAGTCGAACCGCACCCCGTGCCCCTGCTGCAGCGCCCAGTCAGCCATGGCACGGATCATGCCGCACCGGGCCGCGCAAGGCCGCAAGTTGACGCAGCGTGACGTCGTACCGCACCCGCTCGTTCAACACGATTCGCGCCCCGCCGGAACTCCGGGGGCGTGGGGGAACAGCTGGGAACGTCCGTGCCGTGAGATTCGAATACGGGGGCGGAAACCCCACGTTGGAGTGAAGTAACCCGGTGCAGCCGCCGATTCACTCTCAGTGCGTAAAGATTCCGGAGTCGAGGTCGTCGGCGCCGCACAACTGTCCCCGTGCACAGGCGCCGTCGGCCGCTGTCCCAGTTGACTCCGGACGGGGCGGCCTTCGGGCTGCCCCGGACGCTTCCCGTGGGGGTTCCACCACCGTGATCAGCAACACCTTCCGCACGCCCGCGCCGCACCTTCGGCGCCTCGCCGCCACCGCGGCCGCCACGGCCCTGGCCGCGGCGCCCGTGGCCCTCGCCGGGCCCGCCCACGCCACGGGCGGCGACGGCGGCAGCGGCGGCAAGTCGAGTGCGGTCGTCCTCCGTGCGGGACTCGACGTCTCGCTGCTCAACAAGACCGTGAACGTCCCGGTCAAGGCCGCGCTGAACGAGGTGCAGGCCCCGGCGAGCGCCGAGAAGACCGCGCTCACCGTCGATGTCGAAGGCATCGACCAGGGGCGGCCGTTCAGCATGGTGCACGCCGATGTGGCCTCCGCGAAGGCGACCGCCGACCGGCACAAGGCCGAGGGCGCCACCCATCTCGCCCGCGCCCAGGTCCATGCGCCGGGCCTGCCCGCGCTACCGCTGCTCGAACTGGAGAAGGTGACCTCCAAGGCGTCCTGCGTCGCGGGTGAGCGGCCGGTCGCCGAGTCGAACGTCCTCGGCGCCGTGACCGTGCTCGGCAAGCGCGTCACGCTCTCCTCGGGCGGCACGACCCGCGTCGAGGTGCCCGGCGTGGGCGAGGTCCGCCTCGACCTGTCGAAGACCCACACCACTTCGCGTACCGCCGCCGCGTCCGCGCTCGAACTCAAGGTCTCCCTCAACCCGTTGAAGCTGAACGTCGCCGAGGTCGAAGGCCTCGTGACCCTCGCGGGCGCCACCTGCGAGGCACCGTCCGCACCCGAGAAGGAGCAGCCGAAGCCGGAGCGCCCTGACGAGCCCGGCGAGCCGGAGGAGGGCGGCAAGAAGGACGTGCGGCCCCAGACGGGCGCCGCGCCGCAGCAGAACCTGGCGGAGACCGGCGGCAACTCCACGACGCCGTACGTCGCGGGCGGCGCGGTCGTGCTCCTCGCCGCGGGCGGCGGCGCCCTGTTCCTGGCCCGCAGCCGCCACAAGGCCTGACGGTCCGTGCGCGGTGCGGCCGCCGTGCGCGACAAGGCCTGACCGCCCCTGACGTGAGGGGGAGGCGGAGCGAGTCCCTCTTCCCTGCGCCGCCTCCCTCTCGCACCCCGAAGTCCAGGACGCGCCCCCTCGGCCTCAACGGGGCGCCAGCACCAGCGCCTTGTCCAGGGCCTGCAGAAACCGGCCCGTCGTCGCCCGGTCGCGCACCGCGAGCCGCAGCCAGCGGTCGTCGAGCCCCGGGAACGTATCGCCGCGGCGCACCGCGAAGCCCAGGGTGCGCAGCCGTTCCCGCACCCCGGCGGCGCCGTCGAGGCGGATCAGGACGAACGGCCCCGCGGCCGGCGCCACCGCCGTCACCTCCTCGAACTCCGCGAGCCCGGCGAGGAGATGAGCCCGGTCGGCCGCGACCTGACCGGCCACCGCCTCCGCCTCCGCGAGGGCACGCGGCGTCATGCACGCCTGCGCGGCGGCCAGCGCCGGTGTCGACACCGGCCACAGCGGCTGCGCCCGCTCAAGCTCCCGTACCGTCTCCGGCGCGGCCAGGACGTATCCGATGCGCAGCCCCGCAAGACCCCACGTCTTGGTGAGGCTGCGCAGGACCACGAGCCCCGGCACATCCCTGCGCCCGGCCAGGGCCTCGCGCTCACCCGGCACCGCGTCCATGAACGCCTCGTCCACGACGAGGACCCGCCCGGGGCGGGCCAGTTCGGCGACGAGCGCGGCCGGGTGCAGCACGGACGTGGGATTGGTGGGGTTGCCGATCACCACCAGGTCCGCGTCGTCGGGCACCGCCGCAGGGTCCAGGCGGAAGCCGTCCTCAGCCCGCAGCAGCACCCGGCCCACCTCGTGCCCGGCGTCCCGCAGCGCCGCCTCCGGCTCGGTGAACTGCGGATGCACGACGACGGGGCGGCGCACCCGCAGCGCCCGCGCGAGCAGCACGAACGCCTCCGCCGCACCCGCCGTGAGCAGCACCCGCTCAGGCTCCACACCGTGCCGCCGCGCCACCGCCGCCCGTGCCGCCCGCCCGTCCGGGTAGGCGGCGAGGGACGTCAGGGACGCGGCGATCTGCTCGCGCAGCCACGAAGGGGGCGTGTCCGCCCGGACGTTGACCGCGAGATCCGTCAGGGCGCCGCTGCCGTCGCGGACCTCCGCGTCACCGTGATGGCGCAGATCATGGCCGTCGGAGGCGTGCCCGTGGCCGGGTCCGTGCCCGTCGACGGTGCCCTCGTGCCCGTATCCGCCGACGGCGCTCCCGCGGCCGTCAGTGGGCGTGGGCATGGCCGCCGTGGTGGTGATGCCCGTGGCCGTGCCCGTGGTGGTGACCGTCGTCGTCCGGGTGGAAGTGCGGCTGCTGCGGCAGACCCACCTTGTCCTCGAAGCCGGGCAGCGCGATCCGGTACACGCACGAGTCGCAGTTCATCCGCAGATCGCCCTCCACGGCCTCCCGGTAGCGCTCCATCACCAGGTCGAGCAGCTCCGGCTCGGGGCCGATCACATCCGCCGAGCGCACCTCGATCCCGGGGTGCGCGGCCGCCCAGCCGTCGGTCTGGTGCCGCACCCGGTCCGGCAGGATCCCGGTGAACAGGAAGTACGGCAGCACCACGATCCGCTTCGCGCCGAGCTTCACGCACCGGTCGAGGCCGCTCGGCACATCCGGCGCCGCGAGCGAGACGAACGCCGTCTCCACGCCCGCGTAACCCCGGCCCTCCCACAGCAGCCGGGCCGCCTTGTGCACCTCGGCATTGGCGTCCGGGTCGGTCGAACCCCGGCCCACCAGGAGGACCGTGATGTCCGCGCGGTCCTCGGGGGAGCGGACCGAGTCGCCGAGCGCCTCGTCGAGCCGTCGCTCCAGGACCTTCAGGAGCGCCGGGTGCGGACCGAGCGGACGGCCGTAGGTGTACGACACCGAGGGGTGCCGCTCCTTCTCACGGGCCAGGGCGGCCGGGATGTCGCCCTTGGCGTGCCCGGCGGAGACCAGCATCAGGGGCACGGCGGCGAACCGTTTCACCCCCCGCTCCACGAGCTCGGTCACGGCCTCGCCGAGCGGGGGCGGCGACAGCTCGATGAAGCCGCCGGCCACGGGCAGTTCGGGGTTGCGGCGGCCCAGCTCGCGCACGAAGTCCCGGAACGCCTCGGCGCCCGCCTCATCCCGGGTGCCATGGCCGGCGATGAGCAGGGCCGGCTTGGCGGCCTGAGGGGTGGTCACACGATCTCCTCGGAAGTGGGGTGGTACAGAAGGGCGTTGAGCGCGGCCGCGGCGACCGCGCTGCCGCCCTTCTCGGAAACATTGCTGACGGCGGGCAGCCCGCTCTCGCGCAGCGCCGCCTTCGACTCGGCCGCGCCGACGAAGCCGACGGGAAGCCCGATCACGAGCGCGGGCGCGGCGTCCAGGGTGAGCAGCTCCTCCAGTGCGGTGGGAGCGCAGCCGATCACCCAGAGGGCGCCGGGCCCGACCTGCTCGTACGCGAGCCGTATCGCGTGTGCCGAACGGGTAAGGCCCGGACCGGACTCGGCGTCCTTCAGGCGGCACACGGTGTCGCGCCGGGTGATGCCCGCCGCGACCATCTCGACGTCCACGACGACGGGCGCGCCCGCGTGCAGCGCCGCGTGGGCCGCGGTGAGCGCGTCCTCGTCGGTGACGAGGTCGTCGGCGTACTCCAGGTCGGCGGCCGAGTGGATGACCCGCTCGACGACGGCCCGGGTGAGCGCCGGGAAGCGGGAGGTGTCCAGGCGGGCCCTGAGCCGGCGGAAGGACTCCTCCTCGATGGGATGGACGACACGGTTCACTTGCCCTGCCCTCCGTCTGCCGGGCTCTGCCAGCGGTAGCCGCGCGGCGTCACCATACGGCCCGCGATCTCCCGTGTCGCCGTGTTGCCCACGGTGACGACGGTCATCATGTCGACGGTCGCCGGGTCGAGCGCGGCGAGCGTCGTAAGGCGTGAACTCTCGTCCGCCCGCGAGGCGTTGCGCACGACACCCACCGGTGTGTGCGCCGCACGGTGCCCGGCGAGGATGCCGAGGGCCTTCGGCAGCTGCCAGTCACGTCCGCGCGAACGCGGGTTGTAGAAGGTGACCACGAGATCCGACTCGGCCGCGGCCCGCACCCGGCGCTCGATCACCTCCCACGGCGTATGCAGGTCGGAGAGGCTGATCGACACATGGTCGTGGCCGAGCGGCGCGCCCAGGATCGCCCCGGCGGCGAGCGCCGCGGTCACCCCGGGCACGCCCACCACGTCGATGTCGGCGCCCGCCTCGGCGAGCGCGGGCGAGGCCATCGCGTAGACCCCGGCGTCGCCGCTGCCGATGAGGGCCACGGCCTGCCCCTTGCGGGCCTCGTCGACGGCGGTACGCGCCCGCTCCTCCTCGGCGCCGAGGCCCGACTCCAGGATCCGGGTGCCCGGCCGGAGCAGGTCGCGGATCTGGTCGACGTACTGGTCGAGCCCGACGAGTACGGAGGCGCGGCGCAGCTCGTCGCGTGCCCGGGGCGTCACCAGATCCCGCGCGCCGGGGCCGAGCCCGACCACGGCGAGCCGTCCGCGCGCCGGGCGCCGCACCACCGCGCAGGTCGCCATCGCCGCCCGCCCCTCGGGCGCCGACTTCCGCTTGGGCACGAGCAGTTCACCGCCGCGCACCAGCGCCGCGGCCTCGGCGACGGAGGGGGTGCCGACCGCGTCGAGCGGGGCGTCCGAAGGGTTGGGCACGGTGACAGCGGCCAGTTCATCGGCGGCGTAGGTCACCAGCGGCACCCCGAACGCCTCGGCGGCCGCGACGATCCCCGGCTCATCGGCCTTGGCGTCGACGGTGGCCAGCTCGGCGACCGAGAGGGCGGAAAGCCCGGCGTCGCGCAGCGCCTCGCGGACGAGTCCGGTGACCTCCTCGGCCGGGGCGTCCTTGCTCGCGCCCACACCGACGACGAGCGACGGGGGCCGCAGGACGACCTCGCCCGCGCCGGGCTCGACGGCACGGTCACTGACCCGGATCACGCCCCCGCGGCCCTCCTGCGACGCCTCCTGCGGCGCGCCGGTGCGGCCACCGTCCGCCGACCGGACGTGGCCCGGCCGCACATGGTCCGGCAGCGCGGGCAGCGGCCACGCCAACTCGGCTTCCAGAGCGACCGGTTCACCGTCGAGCACCGCGCGGGACACCCCCGCCACATCGCCCTCGACGGGAAAGCCGAGGGTGTCGAGGCCCGGCACGGACACCGCGTCGGTGGCGGTGGTCACCACGGCCTCGGCCCCGAGCACCTCGGCGACCTCACGGGCCAGGGCATTGGCGCCGCCCCCGTGCCCGCCCACCAGGGCGACCGCGTACCGCGACGCCTCGTCGACGCACACCACACCCGGGTCCGACTCCTTGTCGCCGAGCAGCGGCGCGAGCAGCCGCACCGTCGCACCGGCGGCGAGGAAGCACACCACCCCCGAGCACTCCCCGAACGCCCGCCGCACGGCGTCCGCCACGGGCCCTTCGTACACACGGGCCCGAGCGGGCCAGGCCTCGGCGAGCCGTGCGCTCGCGCGAGCTCCGGCCGCCGTGGCGGATACCAGGCCGATCACTGAACTGCTCCTTCACGCTGGGGAGTCGTGGGGCGACGGTCGCCCCACAACAGGAAGACGGGATTGTTCGCGGCGAGCCGGGAGACATCGCCCGGCAGCGGCGCGAGCCGCGAGGACTGCAGCAGTACGCCGTCGACGTCGTACCCCGCGTCGGCGAGCGCGGACCGCACCGCCGGCACCCGGTCGAGCGCCGCCAGGGCGACCACCACGGTGCGCCGGGTCCGGCGGGCGCAGATCTTCACGATGCCGGGCAGATCGCCGCCACCGCCGCCGACGAACACCGCGTCCGGGTCGGCGAGATGGGACAGAACGGTCGGCGCGGCCCCGTGCACGGGCCGTACGTCGACACCGTGCGCGGCCGCGTTGGCGCGGATCCGGTCGATGCCGTCGGAGGTCTTCTCGATCGCGACGACCGCCGCCCCGAACCTGGCGCACTCCACGGCCATCGAACCGGACCCGGCGCCCACGTCCCACACCAGATCGCCCAGGCGCGGCCCCATCCGCGACAGCGCAAGGGCGCGCACCTCGAACTTGGTGATCATCGAGTCGCGGTGGCCGAACTCGCTCTCGTCCAGGGCCCACCGGCCAGGCCCCGGCTGCGCCCCGGCCACGGTACGCACGGGCGCCACGGAGCGCGCCTCGTCCAGGCAGAGCACCACGCTGACCGCGTCGCCCCAGTCGTCACGGGCCGCGGCCTCGGCGGCGGAGACCCACTCGACCCGCTCGTGCTCGGGGTCGCCGAGCGCGGCGGCGACGACGAGCGTTCGGTTCGCGGCGCGGTGCACGAGCTCGGCCCCGATCTCGGCGGGACCCGCGCCGGGGCCGGTGAGGACCGCGGCCTTGGGGTGGGCCCGGCACACGTTCACGGCCGTCCGCAGATCACGCCCGTGCGCGCTGACCACGACCGCGTCGTCCCAGGGAAGCCCGGCACGGGCGAACGCCATGGCCACCGACGAAACCCCGGGCCGTACGTCGAGCGTGGCAGGGCCGAAGCGCTCAGCGAGCGCCCGCACGATCCCGAAGAACCCCGGGTCGCCGGAGGCAAGGACCACGACCGGGCCGCGCCCTGCCTCACGGTGCTTCTCGACGGTGTCCAGGGCGGGCGCGAGCGCCCCGAGCACCACCTGCTCGACGCCCGCGCGGAACTCCCCGAACCGCTCCCTCGCGGCGTTCAGGTGCCGCTGCCCGCCGACCACGAGCGTGGCCCCGGCGAGCGCGGCCTCAGCGGCGGGATCGAGGGGCGCCCCCGTCCCCGTACCGATGACACTGATCTTCACGGCTTGGCCTCCGCGCCCTGCGAGACCCGCTGCGACCTGAGGGCCCGGCGGGCCTCCGGGTCGGCCTTGCGGAAGCCGTGGAAGTGCCCCGGGTGGTACAGGTGCGAGCGCGTGCCGGTGGCGTCGAGGGCCGGGCCGACCAGGAAGAGCGTGTGCTTCCAGAGCTTGTGCTCCTTGACGGTCTCCTCCAGGGTGCCGACGGTGCAGCGCACGATCAGCTCCTCCGGCCAGGTCGCCTGGTAGGCGACCACGACGGGCGTCGACGTCGGATAGCCGCCCTCCAGGAGCTCCCGCACCAGTTGTCCCGAGCGGGCCGCCGACAGGAACAGCGCCATCGTCGTGCCGTGCTTGGCGAACTCCCGTACCTCCTCGCCGGGCGGCATCGGCGTCTTGCCGCCGCCGAGCCGGGTCAGGATCACGGACTGGGCGACCTCGGGAATGGTCAGCTCGCGCTGCGCGAGCGCCGCGACCGCGGAGAACGCGGACACGCCCGGCACGATCTCCACCTCGATCCCGAGCGCACCGCAGCGGTCGACCTGCTCCTGCGTGCCGCCCCAGAGGGCCGGGTCGCCGGAGTGGATACGGGCGACCTTCAGGCCCTGCGCGTGGGCGCGTTCGTACACGGCCACGACGTCTTCGAGCGACATGGTGGCCGAGTCGAGGATCTCGGCGTCCGCTCGCGCGTGCTCCAGGACCTCCGCCTGCACCAGGCTGGCCGCCCAGATCACGACATCGGCGTCCGCGATGGCGCGTGCGGCGCGGAAGGTCAGGAGATCGGCGGCGCCGGGCCCGGCGCCGACGAAGGTCACCTTGCCGGTCGTGGCTTCGGCCATGGGATGGGTCCTCTCGGATCGAACAGGTAACGGGGTGGGACGGATTGGAGCAGTTGGCCCCGGGGACGTGCGGGGCGGTGGTCAATCGGCTAGCAAGAGCCCATGGCGGTGTTCGTCGCGCTCGGCGCGTTCCTGATGACGTTGGCCGGCGGCTGGACGGCGCAGCGCGTCACCGACCGCCGCCATCTGGTCCTCGGCTTCGCCGGCGGCCTGATGCTCGGCGTCGTCGGCCTCGACCTGCTGCCGGAGGCGATGGAAGCGGCGAGCGAGAAGGTCTACGGGGTGCCGCGGGCCCTGCTGCTCTTCGTGGCCGGCTTCCTCGTGGCGCATGTCGTGGAGCGCCTCCTGGCGGTACGCCAGACCGCGCACGGCGCGGAGGAGGGGAGAGTGCCGCAGGTGGGCCTCACCGCGGCGGCCGCGATGGTGGGGCACAGCCTGATGGACGGCATCGCGATCGGCGCGGCCTTCCAGGCGGGCGGCGCGATGGGCGCGACCGTGGCGCTCGCCGTCATCACCCATGACTTCGCGGACGGCTTCAACACGTACACGATCACGAGCCTGTACGGGAACGAGCGCCGCAAGGCCCTGGCCATGCTGTTCGCGGACGCTGCCGCCCCGGTCGTCGGCGCCGCGTCCACGCTCCTCTTCACCCTGCCGGAGGAACTCCTCGGCAGCTATCTGGGCTTCTTCGGCGGCGCCCTGCTCTATCTCGCGGCGGCCGAGATCCTGCCCGAGGCGCACCACGACCACCCGGCACGCTCCACGCTGCTGTGCACGGTCGCGGGTGTGGGCTTCATCTGGCTGGTGGTGGGCGCGGCGGGCTGAGCTCGCCGGGCACTCGTCGTACCGGGTCACAACTTGCCCCCGCGGCCGCCGTCCCGCCGCGCGGGCGCGATCAGCGTCGACAGATACGGCAGCGGTCCCTCGTCGAGTTCGGCCGCGGGCCGGATCGACTCCTCGGCGAGACCGAGCGCCGAGCCCCACACCGCGCCCTCGATCCGCCCGGTCTCGCGCAGCGCGGCGGCCACTTCGTGCGCGAGGCGGCCGAACTTGTACGCCACCACGGTGCCGGGACCGTCGAGGGCGTCCTTCAGTACGGCGCTGCCGGCGGTCACCGGGACCAGCGTCAGCGGCTCGGTGCCCTCGGTGAGCACGGCGCCGCTGCGGGCGGCGAGGTCCTGCATGGCGGTGATGCCGGGCACGGTCTCGACGACGGTGCCCGGCACCGACGCCCCGACCGTCTGCGCGAGATACGTGAACGTCGAGTACACATTGGGGTCGCCGATGGTCGCGAACGCCACGGACCCGTGCTTCTCGAGAAGCACGGCCACCTGCTGCCCGGCGGCGTCCCAGGCGGCCTCGCGCCGGGCACGGTCGGTCCGCTCGTTCAGCGCGAACACCACCCGTACGACCTTGTCCTCGGGGACGTAGTGCAGCACGGTCGCCTCGGCCCGGCCACGTTCACCGGTGTCCATGACCGGCACCACGACGACATCGGCGTCCCGAAGCGCGTTGACGCCCTTCACGGTCACCAACTCCGGGTCGCCGGGGCCCACTCCGACCCCGATCAGCCTGCTGCCGCTCATCCCGTGCACCTTTCGACAAAACGGTGGGCGAAGCCGGGTGTCGCCGCCCAGTGGGTGTGCAGATAACTGGCGTGCACGGCGCCCTGGACAAAGCCCTCGACGCGCCGCTCCGGCTGGTGCAGCCCCCACGCGGGAGCCGCACCGGCACCGGGTTCGAGCACGGTCCGGTGGAATTCGTGCCCCCGCACCCGCGTACCGGTCCGCGCCAGCACACTGTCCGACACGGCGACGGCCTCCCGGTAACCGAGCGTCAGCCGCTCCGACATCCGCGCATCGGCGTCGAGCACCCCGCACATCGGCTTCCCGTCCAGGGACCGCGCGAGATACAGCAGCCCCGCACACTCGGCCGCCACCGGCCCCCCGCCGAGCACCAGCTCGGCAACGGCCTTGCGCAGCTGTTCATTGGCCGACAACTCGGGCGCGTACACCTCGGGGAACCCGCCCCCGATCACCAACCCGGCGGTCCCGTCCGGCAGTTGCTCATCACGCAACGGATCGAACGGCACGACATCGGCCCCGGCGGCGCCGAGGAGCTCCGCGTGCTCGGCGTAGGAGAAGGTGAAGGCTGACCCGGAGGCGAGAGCAATGACAGCCCGTCCGGCGGTTGGCGTCTCAGCCCGACCGGCGGTTGGTCTTTCAGCCCGTCCGGCGTTTGAGGACGAGCCCGAAGGGCGATGGACGGGGTACGGGGCGGAGCCCCGGTTCAGGGAAGGGGCGGGGCGGGGAGAAAGCCCGCCGCAGGTGACCGCGGCCGCCGGCTCCCACGGCGCATCGGCCAACGACGGCGCGGACCGGGCCAGGGCAAGCAGCCCCTCCAGATCACACCCGCCCCGCACCTGCGCGGCAAGAGCACCGACCGCCTCGACCGCCTCCACCCGCCGCTCCGCCACCGGCACAAGCCCCAAGTGCCGCGAAGGCGCCTGCACTTGAGCCTCCCGGCGCAACACCCCGAGGACGGGAACCCCGGAAGAGTCGAGCGCTTCCCTCAGCAACTCCTCGTGCCGCGCGGACCCGACCTTGTTCAGGATCACGCCCCCGACCCGCACCTCGGGGTCCCAGGACGCGAACCCGTGCACCAGCGCGGCCACGGACCGCGACTGCGACGAGGCGTCGACGACGAGCACCACCGGCGCCCGCAACAGCTTCGCCACGTGCGCGGTGGAGGCCAGTTCACCCTGCCCCGCGGCCCCGTCGTAAAGCCCCATCACGCCCTCGACCACCGCGAGATCGCACCCCGCCGCGCCGTGCGCGAACAGCGGCGCGACCAGTTCGGGACCGCACAGGTACGGATCCAGGTTCCGCCCGGGCCGCCCGCAGGCGAGCGTGTGATACCCGGGGTCGATGTAGTCGGGCCCCACCTTGTGCGGGGACACGGCGAGCCCGGACTCCGTGAAGGCGGCCATCAGGCCGGTGGCCACGGTGGTCTTGCCGCTGCCCGACGAGGGCGCCGCGACGACGAGCCGGGGAACGGACGTCACCACTCGGTCCTCACCATTCGATGCCCCTCTGGCCCTTCTGCCCGGCGTCCATGGGGTGCTTGACCTTGCCCATCTCGGTGACGAGATCCGCGAAGTCCACGAGGCCGGCGGGCGCGTTCCGCCCGGTGATCACGACATGCTGCTGCCCAGGACGGTCCTTGAGGACGGACACGACCTCCTCGGTGTCCACCCACCCCCAGTGCATGGGGTAGGCGAACTCGTCGAGCACGTAGAGCCGGTACGTCTCGGCGGCGAGGTCGCGCTTGACCTGCTCCCACCCCTCGCGGGCCTTTTCCTCGTTGTCGAGCTGCGCGTCCCGCTGCACCCACGACCAGCCCTCGCCCATCTTGTGCCAGGCCACCGAGCCGCCCTCGCCCGAGTCACCGAGGACCCGCAGCGCCCGCTCCTCGCCGACCTTCCACTTCGCGGACTTGACGAACTGGAACACCCCGATCGGCCAGCCCTGGTTCCAGGCGCGCAGCGCGAGCCCGAAGGCGGCCGTCGACTTGCCCTTGCCGATGCCGGTGTGCACGACCACGAGGGGCCGGTTGCGGCGCTGGCGGGTGGTGAGGCCGTCGTCGGGGACGACGGCGGGCTGTCCCTGCGGCATTACGCGACCCTCCTGGCGTACTGGTGCTGCTGACCGTTCCGTACGTCCTGCACGAGACCGGCGATGCTGTCGGCGCGCAGCTCGTCGAGCGTGACGGCCGTAGCGCCCATGTCGGCCGCCAACTGCCCGGCGAGACCGAGGCGTACGGGCCCCGACTCGCAGTCCACGACGACCGCGGCGGTGCCCTCGGCGGCGTGCAGCCGGGCGGCCCGCGTGGCGAGCGCCACCGGTTCGGCACCCCCTGTGGCCCGCCCGTCGGTCACGACCACGAGCAGCGCCCGCCGTGACGGGTCCCGCAACCGCTCGACGCGCAGCACCTCGTGGGCCTTGAGCAGCCCGGCCGCCAGCGGGGTGCGCCCACCGGTCGGCAGCTGTTCGAGCCGGGCCGCGGCGGTGTCCACCGATGACGTGGGCGGCAGGGCGACCTCGGCGGCCTTGCCGCGGAAAGTCACGAGCCCCACCTTGTCGCGCCGCTGGTAGGCGTCGAGCAGCAGCGAGAGGACGGCGCCCTTCACGGCGCTCATCCGCTGCCGCGCGGCCATGGACCCGGAGGCGTCGACCACGAAGAGCACCAGATTGCCCTCGCGCCCCTCCCTGGTGGTCTGCCGCAGATCGTCCCGGCGTACGACGAGGCCGCGCCCGGAGCGCCCGCGCGCCCGCTGGTGCGGGGCCGCAGCCTGCACGGTGGCCGCCAAGTGCAGCTTGGTCAGGGCCCCTTGAGGCCGACGCGCCCCGGTCGTACGGCCGTGCTCGGTACGGGCACGCGAGCGCCGCCCGGCCGCGCCCGCACCCGTGCCGGGCACGCTGAGCAGCTTGGCCCGGAAGGGCTCGGCGGCACTGACGGGGGCTTGTTCGCCGCCACCGGAGGGGAGTCGAGTATCGGAGGAAGGGTCCTCCTGTGTGTCCTCGGCGGCGCCACCCTGCGACGGCACATCGGGCCCGCCGTCCGCGTCCGGACCGCCGTCCTGCGGCGGCTGCCCACCGCCGCCGGGCCCGTCCGGATCGGGGTCGTCCTCGGGCCCGTCAGAGCCTTCGGCGCCGTCCGGCTCCCCGAACTCCTCCAGCGTCTCGTCGAGTTTGTCCTCGTCGAGGCCCGGCGCGTCGAAGGGGTTACGGCGCCTGCGGTGCGGCAGGGCGAGCAGCGCGGCCTGCCGGACGTCCTCGGCGAGCACATCCTCGCGCCCCGCCCACGCGGCGAGCGCGGTGGCCGTCCTGGCCATCACGATGTCGGCGCGCATCCCGTCGACCTCGAACGCGGCACACGTCGCGGCGATCTGCCGCAGCGCCGCGTCCCCGAGCCGCACGGACGGCAGCAGCGCACGCGCCGCGACGATCCGCTGCCGTACCGCGCCCTCGTCCTCGGCCCAGCGCGCGGCGAAGGCCTCCGGCTGGTCGTCGTAGGCGAGCCGCCGCCGTACGACCTCGACTCGCTGGTCCGGCTCGCGGGAGGCGGCCACCTCGACGGTGAGCCCGAACCGGTCGAGCAACTGCGGCCGCAGCTCGCCCTCTTCGGGGTTCATGGTGCCCACGAGCAGGAACCGCGCGGCGTGCCGTACGGACACTCCCTCGCGTTCGACGTACGAGGCGCCCATGGCCGCGGCATCGAGCAACAGGTCGACCAGGTGGTCGTGGAGGAGATTGACCTCGTCGACGTAGAGGATCCCGCGGTGCGCGTCGGCGAGCAGTCCCGGCTCGAAGGCCTTCACGCCCTCGGAGAGCGCCCGCTCGATGTCGAGCGCGCCGACGAGCCGGTCCTCGGAGGCGCCGACGGGCAGTTCGACCATGCGCGCAGGACGCGGCGCACCGGGTGCGGCCTCGTGCGGCCCGTCGGGACAGGCCGGGTCGGGCGCGCCCGGATCGCACGAGAACCGGCACCCGGGGACGACGTCCACCGCCGGCAGCAACGCCGAAAGCGCCCGCACGGCGGTGGACTTGGCGGTGCCCTTCTCACCCCGCACGAGCACGCCGCCGACCGCGGGGGACACGGCGTTGAGCAACAGAGCGAGCCGCAGGTCGTCCTGTCCGACGAGGGCGGTGAAGGGATAGGGGGTGCTCACGGTGCGTAGACCTCCAGGTTCATCATGTTCAGCCCGTCTGGGGGCGCCTCCCGGCCGAAGGCCGGGGGAGTTCGAGGACCGGGGTGAGTCACTCGTCCCCCTCCAACTGACCCTCAAGCTCCAGATAAGTGGCCCGAAGCCGCTCCAGCGTCTCCTGGTCCGGCTCCGCCCACAGCCCCCGCTCGGCCGCCTCGAGCAGCCGCTCCGAAATCCCGCGCAGCGCCCAGGGGTTGGACTTCTGCATGAACTCCCGGTTCTCCGGGGCGAAGACATACTCAGCCGAAAGCCGCTCGTACATCCAGTCATCCACGACCCCAGCCGTGGCGTCATACCCGAAGAGATAGTCCACGGTGGCCGCCATCTCGAAGGCCCCCTTGTACCCGTGCCGCCGCATCGCCGCCATCCAGCGCGGATTGACGACCCGGGCCCGGAACACGCGGTGCGTCTCCTCGCCGAGGGTGCGGGTCTTGACCTGCTCGGGAGTGGCGGAGTCACCCACGTAGGCCTCGGGTGACGTGCCCGTCAGATGCCGCACCATGGCGACCATGCCGCCGTGGTACTGGAAGTAGTCGTCGGCGTCGACGAGATCGTGCTCGCGCGTGTCGACGTTCTTCGCCGCGACCGCGATCCGCCGGAACGCCGTCTCCATGTCGCCGCGCGCCGCGCGGCCGTCGAGCCCGCGCCCGTACGCGTAGCCGCCCCACACCGCGTACACCTCGGCGAGGTCGGCGTCGGAGCGCCAGTTGCGGGCGTCGATCAGCGGCAGCAGACCCGCCCCGTACGCCCCCGGCTTGGAGCCGAAGATACGGGCGGTGGCGCGGCGCCGGTCCCCGTGTTCGGCGGTGTCCTCGGCCACGTGCGCCCGTACGTAGTTGGACTCGTCCGGCTCGTCGAGCTCGGCCACCGCGCGTACCGCGTCGTCGATGAGCCCCACGACATGCGGGAAGGCGTCCCGGAAGAAGCCGGAGATACGCACCGTCACGTCGATACGCGGCCGCCCGAGCTCCTCCAGGGGCACGATCTCGAAGCCAGTGACGCGCCGCGAGGCGTCGTCCCACACGGGGCGGCAGCCGAGCAGAGCGAGGATCTCCGCGATGTCGTCACCCTGGGTGCGCATCGCGGAGGTGCCCCACACGGTCAGTCCCACGGACTTGGGGTACTCACCGGTGTCGGTCAGATAGCGGGCCACCAGGGAGTCGGCGAGCGCCTGCCCGACCTCCCAACTGAGCCTGGAGGGAATGGCCTTGGGGTCGACGGAGTAGAAGTTGCGGCCGGTCGGCAGGACGTTCACGAGTCCACGGGTCGGCGAACCGGAGGGCCCGGCGGGCACGTAGCCCCCGTCCAGGGCCCGCAGGATGTGCCCGATCTCGTCCGTGGTCCGGGCGAGCCGGGGCACGACCTCCTCGCAGGCGAAGCCCAGGACGGCGACCGCGGACGGCAGTTCGGTCCCGATCACCTCGTGTACGAGGGGACGTACCGCGGTCAGCTCCCAGCCCCGCTCCTCCATGCCCTCCGCGAGCCGCCGGCACAGCTGTTCCAGGAGATCGACGGCGTCGGACGCGCTCCGCGCCGGCCCGTCGACCAGCTCGGTCAGTTCCACGGGCACCTTCACCGCCGCGCCCGGCTCGGACAGCAGGGCCTTCTCGTCGAGCCCGAAGTGCTCGGCGAGCGCGGCCCGCAGGCCCGGCAGCGCGTTCGCGGTGCCGCCCCACACCTGTGAGGCGCGCAGGACGGCGAGGACGAGGTTGACGCGCGGTTCGCCGACGGGGCCGCCACCGAGGATGTGCAGGCCGTCCCTGATCTGGACGTCCTTGATCTCGCACAGATAGCCGTCGATGTGCATCACGAACTCGTCGAACGCCTCGTCGTCGGGCTGCTCGTCGACATGCAGGTCGTGGTGGAGTTCGGCGGCCTTGACGAGGGTCCAGATCTGGGCGCGTACGGCCGGTGCCTTGACCGGGTCGAGATCGCTCACCAGGGCGTACTCGTCGAGGAGTTGCTCCAGCTTGGCGAGGTCGCCGTAGGTGTCGGCGCGGGCCATCGGCGGCACCAGATGGTCGACGACGGTGGCGTGGCCGCGGCGCTTGGCCTGGGTGCCCTCGCCGGGGTCGTTGACGATGAACGGGTAGATGAGCGGCAGGTCGCCGAGGACGGCGTCGGGGGCGCACGAACCGCTGAGGCCGAGGCCCTTGCCGGGCAGCCACTCCATCGTGCCGTGCTTGCCCATGTGCACGATCGCGTCCGCGCCGAAGGAGTTCTCGAGCCACCTGTAGGCCGCCATGTAGTGGTGCGAGGGCGGCATGTCGGGGTCGTGGTAGATGGCGATGGGGTTCTCGCCGAAGCCGCGCGGCGGCTGGATCATCACGACGACATTTCCGAACTGCAGCGACGCGAGCACGATGTCGTCGCCGTCGACGTAGAGGGAGCCGGGCGGCTCGCCCCACGCCTCGGTCATGGCGTCCCGCAGCTCGGGGTCGAGCTTGTCGAACCACGCCTGGTAGTCGGCGAGCGGTACGCGCGCGGGCGCGGCCGCGAGCTGCTCCTCGGTGAGCCACTCCACGTCGTGGCCACCGGCGTTGATGAGCCGGTGGATCAGCTCGTCGCCGTTGTCGGGGTGCCCTTCGACGACGTATCCGGCGTCCTTGAGCGCGTCGAGGACGCCCACCGCCGACGCGGGGGTGTCGAGTCCGACGGCGTTGCCGACGCGCGAGTGCTTCGTCGGGTACGCGGTGAAGACGAGCGCGAGCCGCTTGTCGGCGTTGGGTTTGTGCCTCAACCGGGCGTGCCGCACGGCGATTCCGGCGACGCGCGCGGCCCGCTCCGGGTCGGCCTTGTAGACGGGTACGTCGTCGGGGCCCTGCTCCTTGAACGAGAACGGCACCGTGATCAGGCGGCCGTCGAATTCGGGGATCGCCACCTGCATCGCGGCGTCCATGGGGGAGAGTGCGGCGTCGGAGTCGTCCCAGGCGGCGCGCGAGGAGGTCAGGCAAAGGCCTTGCAGGACCGGGATGTTCAGCTCGGCGAGCGCGCCGATGTCCCAGGCCTCCTCGTCACCGCCGGCCGAGGCCTCCGACGCGTGGGCGCCGCCCGCCGCGAGGACGGTGGCGACCAGGGCGTCGGCCTGCCCGATCAGTTCGTACAGGGCGGGGTCGGCGCCGCGCAGCGAACCGCAGTACACGGGAAGGGCGTTGGCGCCGCGCGCCTCGATGGCGTCGCAGAGGGTGTCGACGAAGGCGGTGTTCCCGGACAGCTCGTGCGCCCGGTAGAAGAGCACGCCGACGGTGGGCCGCCCGGCGACCGGGGTGTGGCCGCCGTGCAGCCCGAACTCCGGCATCTTCTGCGGCTCGGCGAAGCCATGGCCGGTCAGGAGGACGGTGTCGGACAGGAACCTCGCCAGCTCGACGAGGTTCCCGGGCCCGCCCTCGACGAGATAGCGCAGGGCCTCGGCCACGACACCCGCGGGCACGGACGACTCGGCCATCAACTCGGCGTCGGGCACGCTCTCCCCGCCGAGCAGCACGGTCGGGATGCCGGACGCCTTGAGCGCGGCGAGCCCGTCCTCCCAGGCGCGCTTGCCGCCGAGGAGACGTACGACGGCGATGTCGGCGCCCTCGATGAGCCCGGGCAGCTCCTCGGTGACATGGACCCGGGTCGGGTTGCCGATCCGGTACGGAGCACCGGAGGCCCGCGCGGCGAGCAGATCGGTGTCGGCGGTGGACAGAAGGAGAACGGTCATGAGGGTGCCCCCGGAGCAATGAACGGGAGACCGGACGGCGCGCCGGTCTCGATGAGGCGCAGCAGCGCATCCGTGTCCGCGTGTTCTTCGATCAGATCGCCGAGCCGGTCGAGCTGCTCTTCGCGCAGCGCGCCGAACGACGTGTCGGGGGCGGGCACGAACCGCCGTCCCGCGGCCCGCGCCACCTCCCGCAGAAACGCCCGCCGGAAGCCGTCGGACTCCAGCGAGCCATGCCAGTGGGTGCCCCACACGGCGCCGACGCGACAGCCGTCGAGGAAGGCCTCGCCGCCGGTCACCCGGGCCACTCCGTGGTGGATCTCGTAGCCCTCGACGGGCTCGCCGAGTGCCTCGCCCACCGGCCGGGCGAGGGTCTTCTCGCTCTCGAACCGGACCCGCACGGGCAGCAGGCCGAGCCCGTCGACGGCCCCGGCGCGCGACTCGACATCGTCCTCGATGTGTTCGCCGAGCACCTGGAAGCCGCCGCAGATCCCCAGCACCGGCCGCCCTTCGGCGGCCCGGCGTGCCAGGGCGTCCGCGAGGCCGCGCTCGCGCAGCCACTCAAGTGCCTTGACGGTGCCGCGTGTTCCGGGCACCACGACCAGGTCGGCGTCGACGATTTCCTCGGCCCGGTCCACGAACCGCACGACGACACCCGGCTCGGCGGCCAGGGCGTCGACATCGGTGAAGTTGGACATCAGCGGTACGGCGCACACGGCGACGCGCAGCACGTCGTCCCCGACGGGCGGTGCGACGACGGACTCGCGTACGGCCCCGCGCAAGGACACCCGGAGCCCGTCCTCCTCGTCGATGCCGAGCCCGTGCGCGAACGGCAGGACGCCGTACGTACGCCGCCCGGTGAGCCGCTCCAGCATGTCGAGCCCGGGTTCGAGCAGCGACACGTCGCCGCGGAACTTGTTCACCAAGTACCCGGCGACCAGGGCCTGGTCGTCCGCGCTCAGCAGTGCCGTCGTACCGAAGAACGAGGCGAAGACCCCGCCCCGGTCGATGTCCCCGACGACCACGACGGGGAAGCGGGCGGCGCGGGCGACGCCCATGTTCACGATGTCGGTACGCCGCAGATTGATCTCGGCGGGACTGCCCGCTCCCTCACAGATCACCGCGTCATACGTGCCCCGAAGCTGCTCCAGACAGTCCACGACGGTGCCGAGGAGCGATTCCTGGCGCCCTCCGTGGTAGCCGCGTGCGCTCATCTCGCCCACCGGTCTGCCCATCAGGACGACCTGGCTGCTGCGGTCGCTGCCGGGCTTGAGCAGCACCGGGTTCATCAGCGCGGTCGGCTCGATCTGTGCGGCCTGCGCCTGCATGGCCTGCGCACGGCCGATCTCGGCGCCTTCGCGTGTCACGAAGGAGTTCAGCGACATGTTCTGCGCCTTGAAGGGCGCGACGGCGACGCCCTTGCGGGCCAGCCACCGGCAGATCCCGGCGGTGACGACGCTCTTCCCGGCGTCGGATGTGGTCCCGGCGACCAGTAGTCCACCGCTCATGAGGTACGCCTCTTCTTCTGTACGAGGATGCGCGCGGCCGCACACACGGTGAGCGCCGCCCAACTCACGCGCCGTGAAAGCCGCACGGCCCGCTCGATGTCACGGACTTCGGCCCGGCGCCCCGCGGAGTTGAGCACCGGCCGGTGCTCGACGCGCCCGCCGTACGACAGGGTCCCGCCGAGCCGTACCCCGAGCGCGCCCGCGAAGGACGCCTCCACCGGGCCCGCGTTGGGGCTCGGATGCCGCTCAGCGTCCGCGCGCCAGGCCCGCACGGCCCCGCGCCGGTCCCGGCCCGCCGCCACCGCGAGCGCCGCCGTCAGACGTGCCCCCGGCCATCCGGCCACGTCGTCGAGCCGCGCCGAAGCCCAGCCGTAGCGGCGGTACTTGGCCGACTTGTGACCGACCATCGCGTCGAGCGTGTTCACGGCCCGGAACCCGACGAGCCCCGGCACTCCGCCCACCGCGCCCCACACCAGGGCGCCGACCACGGCGTCGGAGGTGTTCTCGGCGACGGATTCGACGACGGCGCGCGCGATGCCGTCCGCGTCGAGGGCGGCGGGGTCGCGTCCGCACAGATGCGGCAGCCGCTCACGCGCCACGTCGATGTCCCCGGCGGCGAGCGCACCGCCGATGGCGCGCGCCTCACGGCCGAGCGAAGTACCGCCCACCACGGCCCAGGTGGCGGCGGCGGTCAGCGCGAGTGAGGCGGCGGGGGAGCGGCGTACGGCGGCGCCGGCGAGCGCGGCGGCGCCCACGGCGGAGCCCACGCACACGGTGGTGTGCAGCGCGCCCCACCCGCGGTGGTCGCGCCAGAGGACTCGCTCAACGGCACCCGCGGCCCGGCCGAACGCGGCGACCGGGTGCCCGCGACGGGGGTCGCCGAGCAGGAGGTCGCCGAGGAGCCCGGCGGCGGCGCCGTACGTGAAGACACGGTCGGCACGCACGGGTTCAGCCGGCCGTCACGCCTCGAAGGGGCGGGGCACAGCAGGTACTGCACGTACGGGCAGCACTGGGCGTACTGGATGTTCTGGACGTACGGGACGACGTACTGGAGACAGCCGAACGGCAGCCGTGCATGGCGATGTTGTCCTCACTCAGGGTCCGCGCCCTGGTTCGACGGATACGGCGGCGAGAGTTCCTGGCTCACGGGGTTCGGGTGAACCCCGGTGACAGTGGCGGGACCGCGCCGGATTCGCACCGGCTTCCTCTCCATGTCGCCGTATGGGCTCCGGAAGTCCACCACGCCCGCGAACGCCCGTCAACTCAGGTTTGACCTGCGGCGGAAGAGTGTGCGGAGCCCCACAGCGAACCGGTCCGCGGCGCACGGAAAACCGCCCCGCGGCGACCTCGGGTGGAGGCCGCCGCGGGGCGGTTCGCGGATCCGACCGGTACGGGTACCGGCGATGGTGCCGTCAGGCGACGATCAGGAAGATCCCGTACGCCACGGCCGCCGCGCACAGCGCGAAGCAGGCGTAGGCGCCGGTGCGGGCGAGCGGCGCGGAGCCGCCCTGCGCCGTGGCCGCCTCCTGCTTGGAGAGGCCGGCGATGCCGAGGGTGAACAGTCCCACCAGGGCGACCGTCGCCACGAGGCTGACGCCGAAGACGGAGCCGAGCGCCGCCCAGTCGATGTCGATCATGCGTGTTCCTTAACTCGGACCGTGAGCCGGGCTCAGACGGTCGCACCGGCGGGCCGCGCGGGGTCCGCGACGGCGCCCGACGAGGCGTGGACGGTGGTCTTGCGGACGTCGTCCGCCTCTTCGGCCACGGCGGTCGTGGCGGCCGGCGGCGGTGTGACCGCGGCGATGGCGGTGGTGACGACGCCCGCGGGCTCGGCCGGCACGCCGGCGCTGTCCGTGTCGTCGGCGACCACATTGGTGTGGTCGACCACCTGGCGGCGGGAGATGAACCAGATCGCGGCGCAGGAGGCGACGAGGAAGACGGCGACGGCCGCGATGCCCCAGTCGCCCTGGCGGGCCACGAACTCGGCGCCCGCGGCGACCAGTCCGGCGGCCGGCAGGGTCAGGCCCCAGGCGATGAACATCCGGGTCGCGGTCGACCAGCGCACCACACCGCCCTTGCGGCCGAGGCCCGCGCCCATGACGGCGCCGGAGCAGGAGTGCGTGGTGGAGAGCGAGAAGCCCAGGTTGGAGGAGGCCAGGATGACCGCGGCGGCCGAGGTCTGGGCGGCGAAGCCCTGCTGCGGCTGCAGGTCGGTGAGGCCCTTGCCCATGGTGCGGATGATGCGCCAGCCGCCGAGGTAGGTACCGAGGGCGATGGCGAGTCCGGCGGAGACGATGACCCAGACCGGCGGGTTGGAGCCGGGCGCGAGCGCGCCACCGGCGACCAGGGCCAGGGTGATGATGCCCATCGTCTTCTGCGCGTCATTGGTGCCGTGCGCGAGGGACACGAGACCGGCGGAGGCGATCTGCCCGGAGCGGTAGCCCTTGGCGCTGGACTTCTCACCGGCGTTCTTGCCGAGCTTGTACGCCAGCTTCGCGGCCAGGAGCGCGGCGATACCGGCGACGAGCGGGGCGGCTATCGCGGGGATCAGGACCTTGGTCACGACGACACCGCCGTTGACCCCGCTGATCCCGATGGAGGCGATGGTGGCGCCGATCAGACCGCCCATGAGGGCGTGCGACGAGCTGGAGGGCAGTCCCACCAGCCAGGTGAGGAGGTTCCAGAGAATGGCACCCACCAGGGCCGCGAAGATCACTTCGGGCTGGATGCCGTCTTCTCTGACCAGCCCGCTGGAGATCGTCTTGGCGACTTCCACGGAGAGGAACGCGCCGACGAGGTTGAGCACGGCGGACATGGCCACCGCCGTCTTGGGCTTGAGAGCGCCGGTCGAGATGGTCGTCGCCATCGCGTTGGCGGTGTCGTGGAAACCGTTCGTAAAGTCGAACACGAGAGCTGTCACGATCACGATCGCGAGCAGCAGCGTGATGTGTTCCATTTACCCAGGCAATCGTTCGACGTCAGTGGCACGTGGAACGTAGGCAACCTGGGTGAACGGAAAGTGAACTGAGGCAGGCGGTGGGGTGTCCCGCGGCGGGGGTCCTTGCGCCGATCCCTCTATGGAGCGCTTCAGCCGTCCCGCCGGCCCTCGGAAGAGACCCTCATCACTCTGCCCGCGGGCGGCGGCACCCTGGCAGGATCGCCGCATGGCAGAAGCAGAAGAGGCCTGGGCCGACCTCGTCGCGACGGCCCGCAGAACCGCCGCCGCAGGACTGGTCGTCGGCACCTCGGGCAATGTCTCGGTACGCGTGGGAGACCGGATCCTCATCACCCCGAGCGGCGTCCCGTACGACCGCCTCACCCCCGCCGACACCGTCGCGGTCGACCTGGACGGCCGGCAGGTCGCCGGGACCCTGAAACCCACCAGCGAACTGCCCCTGCACCTGGCGGTCTACCGCACGACCGGCGCGGCGGCCGTGGTCCACACCCACGCGCTGCACGCCACCGCCGTCTCCACCCTGGTCGAGGAACTGCCGCCGGTCCACTACATGACCGCGATCCTGGGCGGCCCCGTCCGCGTCGCCCCCTATGCCCTCTACGGCACGGACGAGCTGGCCGAGAACATGCTGCACGCCCTGCGCGACCGCACCGGCTGCCTGCTGCAGAACCACGGCGCCGTCACCTACGGCGACGCTCTCGACCAGGCCTACGACCGCACGGCCCAACTGGAGTGGATGTGCCGCCTCTGGCTGACCGCCCACTCCGTGCCAGGACGCGCACCGTCCCTCCTGGCTCCCGAGCAGCTGCGGGCGGCGGCGGAGCAGCTCAGCGGTTACGGACAGAAAGGCTGAGGCGGAACGGCTGAAACAGAAGGGCTGAGACGGAGAGGCCGACCGTGAGGGCCGGACGGAAGGCCGCCCGGAAAGGCTGAACAGAGCGGGGAATCACGGCGCGGACCCGGGTACTCGTGCCGCACTCCGACTGGCCCACCGGGCCGACCCCGTCGAAACTGGAGCGCATGCGCCCCGCATCAGCCGCAGCCGCGGCACTCACCGCCGTACTCGGCGCCGGTGCCGCCGCCGTCGCCGCCGGCCGCTACGCCAGCGACGTCGCGCTCAAGGCGCCCCCGGGCCGTCCCCTGCCCACGGACCCGCGCCTGACGGTGCACGCCAACGGCGGCGACCGGGTCACCCTCACCCGGGCGCTGGCCGCCCTGCGCCCCGGCACCTACGGCCTCACCGGCGACGGCTGCCACGCGATCGTCGGCCCGGTCCTGGACGGCACGGCCCCCGCGGCCGACACCGTCGTACGCCGGCTCGTCGGCGTCACCCACGGCAGCCTCGACCCCGGCGCCCGGGTCTGGCTGACCCCGCAGGTGCACATCGGCAACCCGCGCGACGCCCTGGGCCTGGACCACGCGGACGTCGACATCCCGGGGGAGCTGGGCGGCCTGCCCGCCTGGTTCGTGCCGGCCCGCAGGAACACCTGGGTGATCGCGGTGCACGGCCTCGGCACCACCCGGGAGCACCCCATGGTGGTGATGGACTTCCTGCACCGCCAGCAGCTCCCCGTCCTGTCCCTGGCCTACCGCGGCGACCTGGGCGCCCCGCGTTCCCCCGACGGCCTGCGGCACCTGGGCGAGACGGAGTGGCGCGACCTGGACGCGGCGATCCGGTACGCGGTGCGCTACGGCGCGGAGCACGTCGTCCTGTACGGCTGGTCGACCGGCGCCTCGATGGCCCTGCACGCGGCCGCCCACTCGGGGCTCCGCGACCGGATCAGCGGTCTGGTCCTCGACTCGCCGGTGCTCGACTGGGAAGCCACCCTGCGCGCCCTCGCCTCGGCCCGCCACACCCCGTCGGCGCTCCTCCCGCTGGCGGTCAGGGCCGCCCAGGGGCGTACGGGACTGCGCGGTGACCGCGTCGTCGAAGCCGCCGACACGGCGACGCTGCGGGTGCCGACCCTCCTGATCCACGGCCCGGACGACACCCTCGCCCCCTGGGCCCGCTCCCGCGAACTGGCCGCCCGCCGCCCCGATCTGGTCAGCCTGCACACGGTCGTGGACGCGCCCCACGCGGCGATGTGGAACGCGGACCCGACGGCGTACGAAGAGACGCTCCGGCGCTTTCTGACCCCTTTGATGTGAACGGCGGGGAAACCCTGGCGCAAGGGGCGCGGTACCCCTGATGTGAAGGGCGGACGGACCCCGACCGACCCATTCCGTTTGGGCTTTCGAGCCCCGAGCGGGAAGACTGCCCTCGTGACGTCCCGTACCCCGCGCGACTCCAGGCTCCGACTCGTCCGTCCCCGCACGCTCGCCACCGCCCCACGGGCCGTGACCGAGCGGCGCACACGGCGTCCCGCGCCGCGCCCGCCGGAGGGCACTCCGGCGCCCGCGGTGCTCGCCGGCATGGCGCGTACCGGGCTCGCCGGGGCCGCCAGGATCGCCCGCTGGGCCGATGCCGCGCCGGGCCGCGGTGCGGGGCTGCGCCCCGGCTGCGGCGGCACGCTCTCCGCCGAGGCGGCCGAACGCGCCGCGGCCGACCTCCGGTTGACGCCCAAGGAGGCGCACGCCGCCTGGGACGCCGCACGCCTCGCGGGCCTCGTCGAGGTGCACGGCAGCGCCGCACGCGCCGGCTGGCGCCTGCGCGCCTGGGACCGCGACGACTCCGCCGTGCTGCGCGGCTGGGTCGCCCTGTTCGACGCCTGGTCCCTCGTGCACCAGGCGCCGGCCGACCTCGCCCCGGCCGCGGTGGCCGAAGTCATCGAGGCGATGCCCCAGTTGCTGTCCCTGCTGCAGCTCTCCGACGGGCCCGTGCCCGTGTCGCAGCTCCTCGACCTGCTGCAGCAGCGCGTCATCGAACTGCGCGACGAGCGCTGCGAGATCCCGTTCGGGCCGCGGCCCGAGCCCGTGCCCGAGACGGACACCCCGCTGCCGCCGCTCCTCGACTGGGCCCTTCGCTCCCTCGCCGCCGTCGGCGCACTGACCCTGACAGATGATCAGGCGACGCTCACGCCGCTCGGCAGCTGGGCGGTCTGGGTCAAGCTCGAGCAGATCATCGTGGCCGCGCAGAGCCCCGCGGGGAATATCGAGCACTCCGCCGAGGAGATGCTGCGCGGCTGTGCCCGGCTCCGTCCGAACGCGGCCCGCGCCGAGTACCGCGCCTGGCTCGCGGCCCGCCCGGTGGGCAGCGCCGTCACCGAACTCCTGGGCGCGGCGCGCGGCGACGACTCGCTCCTGCGCGGCCTCGCCTTCGAGGCGCTGCGGGTCGTGGGCGCCCCCGCCGAGCCGGATGTGCGGGCGGCCGTCGACGAGACATGCCTGCGGCCGTACGCCCTGATGTGGCTCGCCGAGCAGGAGGGCGTGGACCCGGAGGACGTGCACACGGTGCTGACCCGGCAGGAGTCGACCTGGCTGTGGGTGGACACCGCCGCGGCCGTCGCCGACCACGGCGAGGCCGAACTCCTCGTCCGCCACCTGGAGTCGGCGGTACAGCCCACGGTGCCCTCGCTGCTGCAGGAAGTACGGGCGGTGGGGCACCCGCGCACCGTTCAGGTCCTGGTCGCCCTCGCCGCCGCCCACCCCGACCCGGCACTCGCCAAGGCGGTACGGCGTGCGGCCTTCCAGGTGCACACGGGCGGCGCCTGATCGCGGCCGGTCCGGCTGCCCCCCGGCTGCCCGGCCTACTCCTGCGCGCCCGGCGCGTACGACCCGAAGCTCCACACGTTGCCCTCGGTGTCGCGCGCCATGTAGTCGCGCGCGCCGTAGTCCTGGTCCGTCGGCGGGACGAGGATGTCCGCGCCGTGCGCGGCGGCCTGCCGGTGGTGGGCGTCCACGTCGTCCACGCGCACATAGACCCCGACAGGACCCGAGCGCTCCATGGCCTCGGCGAAGACTCCGCCGCGGCCCTTGGAGCCGAGCATCACCACGCCGTTGCCGTAGGACAGTTCGGCGTGCTCGACCACCCCGCTCTCGCTCTCGTACACGGCCGACTCGGTGAAGCCGAAGGCCTCCGTCAGCTGCCGGATCGCGGCCTTGGCGTCCGTGTACAGCAGTGTCGGACAGATGCTGGGTGTCGCTGTCATGCGGTCCAACTCCCAAGTCAGCGGAAGGTGTTGCACTGGGCCATGTCGCCCGAACGGAACCCCTGGTAGAACCACTGCTGGCGCTGCTGCGCGGAGCCGTGGGTCCAGGACTCCGGGGTGACCCTGCCCTGGAACCGCTCTTGAATGCGGTCGTCCCCGACCGCGGCCGCGGCGTCCAGGCCGTCCTTGATGTCGGCGTCCGTGAGCTCGGTGATCAGCGGCCTGCCGGTCTGCGGGTCACGTGTCGTCGTCGCCTGCCGCGCCCACACCCCCGCGTAGCAGTCGGCCTGCAGCTCGACCTTGACGGCGTTGCTGTTCTCGCCCGTACGGCCGTCCTGGGAGCGCTGCAGGGTGCCCATCTGGTTCTGGATGTGGTGCCCGTACTCGTGCGCCACCACGTAGGCCTGGGCGAACGGCCCGCCGCTCGAACCGAACTTGGTGCGCAGCTCGTCGAAGAAGCCCAGGTCCAGATAGACCTTGCGGTCGCCGGGGCAGTAGAAGGGCCCGACCGCCGATGAGGCCTGGCCGCAGGCGGTGCCCACGCGGTTGGTGAAGAACACGGTCTGCGCGTCGGAGTAGCGGGCGCCCCGGCGCGGGAACTCCTGGCGCCAGAAGTCCTGGACGCTGTTGACCACCGCGACCATGCGGCAGTCCTCCTTGGAGTTGGCGTCCTGCCCCGTCTTGCAGGACTCCTGCACCTGGGCCGCGCTCGACGACGTCGCCGACGGCTCGTCGTTGCCGGAGGTCAGGCCGAGGTTCTCGGGCCCGACGCCGAAGAAGAGCCCCATGAACAGCGCGAGCAGACCGGCGAGGCCGCCACCGATGGTCGCCTTGCCGCCGGGAATGCGGCTGCCGCGCACATCCTGGACCTCGGACGTGTCCAGATTGGCGTTGTCGTCGAACTGCATGGGTGCACCAACCCTCTGCTCCGCGTCCCGGGCGGCGGCCCGCCGCCCTGCGCCGAGTATCGTCCAGTTCGCCCCGATATGCCTGTGCTCGTCAGGGCTGAACGGGGGACGGCCGGGGCCCCCCGCCCGTGTCGCACCGTCGGCCGGGCCCGGCCTCCGACCCCCGCGGCTACGCTCTGCGCCTGTCCATGGCCGGCAGCACCGAAGGGGGGCCGCATTGGCCGTTCTGTCGCTGGAGGCGGCTGGCCGCCGCACCACCCAGCTCGTCCTGCCCGTCTTCCTCGCCCTGCTCGCGCTGCCCCTCATGACCGCGGCCCATCACTCACGGCCCGTCCCATACGGCGACCGCCTCACGGTCCACGCGCGCGTGCAGCCCGGTATCGCGGACACCGCTTCCGCCGGCACCCTGCCGCTGAGGATGCGGGGACGGTCCGTCCAGGCGTACGACCCGGACACGGGCCGGGCCCGTTGGACCTACACCCGCGAAGGCCGCCGCCCGCTCGCCCTGCTGTCGCAGCCCGGGCACGCCATCGCGCTCTGGGACGACGCCATGGTCACCGACACGGTGCGCGGCTCCGGGCGCGCCGTGCGCTGGCACCGCGCGATCCCCGCGGCCCGCGACTGGCTGCGCACCCCCGGGGCCCGCGGCGGCGCCGGTGTCCTGCGGCCCCTCGGTGGCGGTTCCGGGATGCTCGCCGTCGTCACCCCGCGCCAGATCGCCGCGTACCGCGTCGCGGACGGTGATCTGCGCTGGGTCCTGCCTGCCCGCCGCGGCTGCGCCTTCACGCCCGCCAAGGCGCTGCGCCACGGCCGGGCGCTGATCGTGGCCCAGCCCTGTGCCGCCGACACCGCCTGGCCCGGACAGCTGATCGCCGTCGACGACCTGGGCCGCATCGCCCCGCACCGCAAGCCGCTCGGCAACGCCCTGCCGGGCACGCGCCCCGTCACGCGCACCACGAAGCCGCTCACGCGCACCACGAAGCCGCTCACGGGCACGGCGAAGCTGCACACGGGCACGGCGAAGCCGCTCACGGGCGCCACAAAGGCGCCGGAAAAAGTGGTTGCACAGCCCCGCTAGAATTGGCCCATGGCCATTCTCCTCATGCATTAGACGGCGTCGACCTCGCCTCAGCCCGCAGTCCGCCGTCCACTTCCCCCTGCCTGGAGTCTGTCCATGATCACCGCATCCGGTATCGAGCTGCGCGCCGGCGCCCGAGTCCTGATCGAGAACGCCACCTTCCGTATCGCCAAGGGCGACCGCATCGGACTGGTCGGGCGGAACGGCGCGGGCAAGACCACCCTCACCAAGTGCCTCGCGGGCGAGGGCCAGCCGGCCGGCGGTGTCATCACCCGCTCCGGCGAGGTGGGCTATCTGCCGCAGGACCCGCGCACCGGCGACCTCGAGGTGTTCGCCCGCGACCGGATCCTGTCCGCCCGCGGCCTCGACACCCTGATCCGCAAGATGCGGGAGAACGAGGAGCGGATCGCCAACGGCAAGGGCGGCACCCGCGAGAAGGCCCTCAAGCAGTACGAGCGCCAGGAGACCGAGTTCCTCACCAAGGGCGGGTACGCCGCCGAGGCGGAGGCCGCCACCATCGCCGCCGCGCTCGGTCTGCCCGACCGGGTGCTCGGCCAGCCGCTGCACACGCTCTCCGGCGGTCAGCGCCGTCGCGTGGAGCTGGCCCGCATCCTCTTCTCGGACGCGGACACGCTGCTCCTCGACGAGCCGACCAACCACCTCGACGCCGACTCGATCGTCTGGCTGCGCGATTACCTCAAGACGTACCGCGGCGGCTTCATCGTGATCTCCCACGACGTCGACCTCGTCGAGACCGTGGTCAACAAGGTCTTCTATCTGGACGCCAACCGCTCCCAGATCGACATCTACAACATGGGCTGGAAGCTCTACCAGCAGCAGCGCGAGGCTGACGAGAAGCGCCGCAAGCGCGAGCGCCAGAACGCCGAGAAGAAGGCCGCGGCCCTCAACACCCAGGCCGACAAGATGCGCGCCAAGGCCACCAAGACCGTGGCCGCGCAGAACATGGCCAAGCGCGCCGAGCGCCTGCTCTCCGGCCTCGAAGCGGTCCGCGCCAACGACAAGGTCGCCAAGCTCCGCTTCCCCGACCCCGCGCCCTGCGGCAAGACCCCGCTCACCGCCGAGGGCCTGTCCAAGTCGTACGGCTCGCTCGAGATCTTCACCGATGTCGATCTGGCCATCGACAAGGGCTCGCGCGTCGTCATCCTCGGCCTCAACGGCGCCGGCAAGACCACCCTGCTCAGGCTCCTGGCCGGCGCCGAGAAGCCCGACACCGGCCAGGTCGTCGAGGGCCACGGCCTCAAGCTCGGTTACTACGCGCAGGAGCACGAGACCCTCGACCCGGACCGCACGGTCCTGGAGAACATGCGCTCCGCGGCGCCCGACCTCGATCTGGTCGAGGTGCGCAAGACGCTCGGCTCGTTCCTGTTCTCCGGCGACGACGTGGACAAGCCCGCCGGCGTGCTGTCCGGCGGCGAGAAGACCCGGCTCGCGCTCGCGACCCTGGTCGTCTCGTCCGCGAACGTCCTGCTGCTCGACGAGCCCACCAACAACCTCGACCCGGCGAGCCGCGAGGAGATCCTGGGCGCGCTGCGCACCTACAAGGGCGCGGTCGTGCTCGTCACCCACGACGAGGGGGCCGTCGAGGCGCTGCAGCCCGAGCGGATCATCCTGCTCCCGGACGGCGTCGAGGACCTGTGGGGCGCCGACTACGCGGACCTCGTGGCGCTGGCCTGAGCCCGCCCCGTGCTCCCAGGCCAACGCCTGTCCGCGCCTGATCAACTCCGTATGGATCATTCGCCGGACGCGTGATCCTTCATCTGAGTGAGATCGCCTCGTACCGAGGTGTGTCGTACACGGAATCTGGGGCTTGCGCCCTTGTGCGGACTTGACGGCCGGGCTCCGGGCGCTGACCTGGCGCTTCGTTCATGAACCCATTCGGCCGTACCTCCGGCAGGCACCGGAGTGCCCCATTCCGCTAGTGATGACGGCTTCCCGGCCCGGAAACCTCGTCCCACGGACCTTGCCGAATGGGTGGCCAGGACGCCCCGGAGGGGTGATCATGAGAAGTCCAGAGCGCACTTCCCATGAGGAGGCACGGGTGGCCGAGACTCTGAAGAAGGGCAGCCGGGTAACCGGCGCCGCGCGCGACAAGCTCGCGGCAGACCTGAAGAAGAAGTACGACTCCGGTGCGAGCATCCGGGCACTGGCCGAAGAGACCGGCCGTTCCTATGGATTCGTTCACCGGATGCTCAGCGAGTCCGGGGTCACGCTGCGGGGACGCGGCGGGGCGACGCGGGGCAAGAAGGCCGCAGCCGGCTGAGACGGGCGGCTCATCGTCTCCGATGGTGGCCACCCGGTCGATCCGGTGATCGGCCGGGTGGTTACTGTGCAGTCACTTAATGGCAGAGGTAGCTGTCAGAAGCTGACCGCAGTCCCATCGGAGGCGCCCCATGGCTTCGCTCGACCCCCAGCACGCAGCCGGCTCCGGCACCACAGCCGGAACCGAGGTTTTCGCCAAGGACGGCGTGCGGCTCACCGTCGATGACGCGACCGCCACGGTGACCCTGGCCAACCCGGCCAAGCGCAACGCCCAAAGTCCTGCACTCTGGCGGGCGTTGGCCGAAGCCGGGCGGTCACTTCCGGGCAGCGTGCGGGTCGTGCTCCTGCGCGGTGAGGGCAAGTCCTTCTCCGCGGGGCTCGACCGGCAGGCGTTCACACCCGAGGGCTTCGACGGCGAGCCGTCCTTCCTCGACCTGGCGCGCGGCGATGACGCCGAGCTCGATGCCGTCATCGCCGAGTACCAGGAGGCGTTCACCTGGTGGCGGCGCAGCGATCTGATCTCCATCGCCGCCGTCCAGGGGCATGCGATCGGCGCCGGTTTCCAGCTCGCCCTCGCCTGTGACCTGCGGGTCGCGGCCGAGGACGTGCAGTTCGCCATGCGCGAGACCAGCCTTGGCCTGGTGCCGGACCTGACCGGCACCCATCCGCTCGTCTCCCTGGTCGGCTACGCACGCGCCCTGGAGATCTGCGCCACCGGCCGCTTCGTGGGCGCCGCCGAGGCCGAGCGGACCGGCCTCGCCAATCTCGTCGTCCCCGGCGCCGAACTCGACGCGGCGGCACAGGACCTGGCCGCCGCGCTGCTCGCCGCACCCCGCGACGCCGTGATCGAGACCAAGGCACTCCTCCAGGGCGTCGCCACGCGCTCGTACGAGGAGCAGCGCACCGCCGAGCGGACCGCGCAGGCGCGGCGGCTGCGGGACCTGGCAGGTCTCGGGGAGTAACGCCCCGGCGGCGAGGAGCGGACTCAGTCCGTCGCCGCCGACACCGCCGTCACCACCACCGCCACGGTCGGCCGGTCCGTGCAGGCCGAGGCGACGGCCCGGCGTACCGCGAGGGCGACATCGAGGGCGCGTACGCCCGTCGCTGTCGCCAGCTCGACGCGGATATGACGGGCCGCGAGGGTGTCCGGCGCCGTGCGGTGCCCGATGTGCACCGCACGGCCGGCGCCCCCGAGCGCCCCGGCCAGCCGGACCACACCCGGTACGGCGGCAGCCGCGGCCGCGACCTCGTCTTCCTGGGTGCCCTGGGTGCCCTGGGCGTCCTGCGTGTTCTGGGTGCCCGCCGGGGGAGTGGTGCCGCAGTCCGTGTCCGGGCGGCCGGCCGGGGCCTGCGGTTCCGTGTCGAGCAGGGCCGTCACCCGCAGATCCACCGTGTCGAGCACCAGGCCGAGCCTCGTGGCGGCGGCACCGGACAACGCGCCGCGCAGCTCGTCCGCCGTGGCGGGCAGCGGTCGCGCGGCCGTCGCCTCGAACTCCGCGTCAAGGCGCAGCGCGCCGGGCGGCAGTGCGCCCGGCGGGGCCGGCACGGCGGGCTCACCCGCCGTCTCCGGGTCGGCGAGCGCAAGGCGCAGCGACCCGATGCGCACCCCTCGTACCGACCGCGCGGCGTCCCGCAGCACCGCTGCCGCCGCGCTCTCCGCGATCCAGGCCCCGTCCGCCGCCCCGCCGAGGGGAAGCAGACGTCCCAGGCCGAGCTGGTCACGTACCGCGCGCGTCCACCCGTCAGCCGTCATTGCCCCAGCCTGCCGCATCCCCGGCGCGGAGTCGGGCGAGCGCGCTTACTGTGGGCGAAGAAGCGCAGCAACCCCCATGGATTGGGACGAACGCGATGACCGAGACCGAACAGCGGAGCAAGCCGGATTCCGCGCGGCCGGCGGACACCGGCGGGCAGGCCAAGCGCGGCGGCGGCGACCCGGCGACCCGGGGCCGCACCACTATCGCCGACGGTGTGGTCGAGAAGATCGCCGGACTCGCCGCCCGTGACGTGGTCGGCGTGCACGCCATGGGCAGCGGCATGTCACGGACCTTCGGGGCCGTGCGCGACCGGGTGCCCGGCGGCACCAAGTCCGTGGCGCGCGGCGTCAAGGCCGAGGTGGGCGAGGTACAGACGGCACTCGACCTGGAGATCGTGGTCGACTACGGCGTCGCCATCGCCGATGTCGCACGCGCCGTACGCGAGAACGTCATCACCGCCGTCGAGCGGATGACCGGACTCGAAGTCGTCGAGGTCAATATCGCGGTCGGCGATGTGAAGCTGCCCGACGACGAAGAGGACGAGCCGGAGACCCGGCTCCAATGACGTCCCCGAGGAGCTCATGATGAGCATGGCGGTGGTCGGCCTCATGGCCGGTATGGCGCTCGGCTTCGCCGCGTACTTCGGCGGCTTCGGAGCCTTCCTCCTGGTCGCCGCCCTCGGCGCGATCGGCTTCCTGGCAGGGCGGTACGCCGACGGGGACCTGGAACCCGGTGACCTCTTCCGGCCCCGTGGCTCCCGCGGGGACCGGCGGCCCTGATGGTGGCGGCGGTCGCGCCGGCCGAGCGCGGGGCGACCCGGATCGCCGACCGGGTCGTCGCCAAGATCGCCGCACGGGCGGCCCGTGAGGCGCTGCGTGCCGGTGTGCCCGTGGACGGTGAGCCGCCGCGCGCCACGGTCACCGTGCACCGCGGCACCGCCGAGGTACGGATCAGCCTCGAACTCGACTACCCCTGCGACATCGGCGCCCAGTGCGGGGCCGTGCGTCGCCAAGTCGCCGAGCGGGTAGAGGCGTTGGCGGGGATGCCGGTGCCCGCGGTGGCGGTCCAGGTGGAACGCCTGCACTCGGCGTCGTCCCGGGCGGCGGCACAGGGGAGGACACGATGAGCGAAGGCAGCGAGCTTCCCGGCAGCGGCGGTACGCAGCCGCTGCCCGTGATCGAGAAGAGACCGCCAAAGGCGCCGGAGTTCGGCCAGTCGGCGTCCGCCGCGTCCTATACCCCGGTCCTGACCCCGCAGGAGGGCGGCGAGCACCGCCGTATGTGGTCCGTGCGCCGGGTGCCGGTGGTCCTCGTCGGTCTGCTCGGCCTCGGCGCCGCCGGACTGCTCCTGTACGACGTCACCGCGGTGCGCACCGACCGGCCCGCCATGACGTGGCGGCGCACCCTGGGCGAGCAGTTCGCCGCGCGCCCCCTCGACGACCTGTGGGTGCTGATCGGCGCGGGCGCGGCCCTCGTCCTGGGCGTCTGGCTGCTGCTGCTCGCGGCCACCCCCGGGCACCGTTCGGTCCTCGCCATGCGGGCCGGCGACCCCGATGTGCGGGCCTGGCTCGATACCGGCGCGGCCGCCCTGGTGCTGCGCGACCGTGCCATGGAAGTGCCGGGAGTGCAGTCGGTACGCGTCCGCGTGCGACGCGCCAAGGTCGATGTGCGGGCCATCTCGCACTTCCGTGAACTCGACGACGTACGCGTCGACTTGGACGCCGCACTCGCCGCCGGTGTCGCCGCGCTCGGCCTGGCCCGCGGGCCGGGTCTCACGGTGCGGGTCGACCGGCCGGGGAAGAAGGGCTGACGCCATGCTGCGGACCGTCAACCGTGTGCTGCTCGGCCTCGCCGGCCTGGTCCTGCTTCTTTTCGGCGGCTCGGTGCTCGCCACCGGGCTCGGGGCTCCGATGCCTTCGTGGTGGGTGTACGAGGGGCGGGGCGACGTCCTGCTCAGCCATGCGGACCGGACACGATGGCGGGACGAGGGCTGGTTCTGGCCCGTCGTCTTCGCGGTCCTCGGCCTCTGCGTGCTGCTCGCCCTGTGGTGGCTGATCGCCCAGTCACGGCGCGGCCGTCTCGCCGAGGTCCTTGTCGACAGCGGCGACGGCCAGGGGGCGCTGCTGCGCGGCCCTGCCCTCGAAGGGGTCCTGGAGAGCGAAGTGGCCGCGCTCGAAGGGGTGGAGCGGGCGCGGGTGGTGCTGCGGGGGCGCCGGAGCGCGCCTCAGACACGGATACGTCTCGATCTGGAGCCGGGCGCCGAACCGGCGGCGGCGCTGCACGAGCTGACCGTCGAATCGCTCACCCGGGCCCGGGCGTCGGCGGGCCTTGAGCGATTGCCGGCGGAGGTGCGGATGCGGGCGGTCAAGCACCGTGCGCAGCGGGTGAGTTGATGCCTCCGAGGACGGGCTGAAGGATTCAGCCCGTCCTCAGGACAGTCGGGACAGCCGGGACCGTCAGGGCTAGAAGCCGTGGCGGGCGCCGCCGTCGACGGGCACCATCACGCCGGTCACGTACGACGCCGCGGGCGACAGCAGGAACGCGGCGGTCCTGCCGAACTCCTCCGGCGTTCCGTACCGCCGCAGCGGGATCTTCGACTCGTTGGCGGCGCGTGCCGCCTCCGGGTCCGGGGAGAGCCCGTCGAGCTGCTTCATACGGTCCGTGGCGATCCGGCCGGGCAGCACGCCGACGACCCTGACGCCGCGCGGTCCGACCTCGTCCGCGAGGGACTTGGCGAAGCCGGCCAGGCCGGGGCGCAGGCCGTTGGAGATGGTCAGGCCTGCGATCGGCTCGTACACGGAGCCGGAGAGCACAAAGGCGATGACGCCGCCGTCGCCGAGCTCGGCGGCCGCGGTGCGGGCCAGGCGGACCGCGCCGAGGAACACCGACTCGAAGGCGGACTGCCACTGTTCGTCGGTGTTGTCGGCGGCGGAGCCGGGCGCCGGGCCGCCGACGCTGATGAGGACGCCGTCGAAGCGGCCGAAGCGCTCTCGGGCCGTCGAGATGAGCCGGGCGGCGGCGGCCGGGTCGGCGTTGTCCGCGGCGACGCCCGCCGCGTCGTCCCCGAGCGCGCCCGCCGCCTCGGCGACCGTCTTCTCGTCCCGCCCGGTGATGACCACTTTCGCGCCGTCCGCGACGAGGGCCGCCGCCGTGGCGTGGCCGAGCCCGCGGGTGGCGCCGGTGACTACGTAGACACGGTCCTTCAGTCCAAGATCCATGGGTCCTATCCTGCCGGGTCCGTACCGGCGAGGGCGAGCGCGGTCCCCACCAGGCCGATATGGCTGAAGGCCTGCGGGAAGTTGCCCAGCTGGCGGCCCCGCACCGGGTCGTACTCCTCGGAGAGCAGGCCCACGTCGTTGCGCAGCGCGAGCAGCCGCTCGAAGAGCTCGCGCGCCTCCTTCGTGCGGCCCGTCGCGTGCAGGGCGTCCGCCAGCCAGAACGAGCAGACCAGGAAGGTGCCTTCGCGTCCCGGCAGGCCGTCGACCACCGTCTCGTCGGCGGTGTAGCGGCGCAGGAAGCCGTTGTGGGACAGCTCGGTCCTGACCGCCTCGATGGTGCCGATGACCCGGGGGTCGTCCGGGGGCAGAAAGCCCACCCGGGGGATGAGCAGCAGCGCGGCGTCCAGCTCCTTGGAGCCGTAGGACTGCGTGAAGGTGTTGCGCTCGGGGTCGTAGCCCTTGTCGCACACCTCCTGGTGCACGGCCGCGCGCATCGCCCGCCAGCGCGCCACGTCGCCGTCGAGCTCGGGATGGTCCTCCAGGGTGCGTACGATCCGGTCCGCCGCCACCCAGACCATCACCTTGGAGTGCACGAAGTGCCGTCGTGGGCCGCGCACTTCCCACAGGCCCTCGTCGGGCGAGCGCCACTTGCCCTCCAGGAACTGCAGCAGGCTCAGCTGCATCCTCCATGCGTGCTTCTCGGCGGGCAGGCCGTAACTGCGGGCCAGGGCGAGGGAGTCGGCGACCTCGCCGTAGACGTCGAGCTGGACCTGGTCGACGGCGTCGTTGCCGATCCGCACCGGCGTGGAGTCCTCGTACCCGGACAGCCACGGCACCTCGTACTCCGGCAGCCGTCGCTCGCCCGCGAGGCCGTACATGATCTGCAGGTCCGCCGGGTCGCCCGCCACCGCGCGCAGCAGCCAGTCGCGCCAGGCCGCGGCCTCCTCCTGGTATCCGGCGGACAGCAGGGCACCGAGGGTGAGCGTGGAGTCGCGCAGCCAGCAGTAGCGGTAGTCCCAGTTGCGTACGCCGCCGATCTCCTCCGGCAGGGATGTCGTGGCCGCCGCGACGATGCCGCCGGTCGGTGCGTACGTCAGTGCCTTGAGGGTGATGAGGGAGCGCATCACCGCGTCGCGGTAGGGCCCCTGGTAGTGGCAGCGCGCGGACCACTCCTGCCAGTCCTCGACGCTGTCGTGCAGCGCCTGGTACGGATCGATCAGCGGCGGGCGCGGCTCGTGCGAGGGGTGCCAGGTCAGGACGAAGGCCACCGTCTCGCCCTCGGCGACCGTGAACTCGCTGTGCGTGCCGAGCTGCTCGCCCCAGGTGCGGACCTCGGGCTCGCTGCGCAGCCAGGCCGAGTCGGGGCCCGCGACGGCCACCCGGTGCCCGTCGCAGCGGCGCACCCAGGGCACCACCCGGCCGTAGTCGAAGCGAAGCCGCAGCGTGCTGCGCAGGGTGACCTCGCCGGACAGGCCCTCGACGATCCGGACCACATCGGGGGCGCGGTCGCGCTGCGGCATGAAGTCGGTGACGCGGACACTGCCTTCGGGGGTGTCCCACTCGGTGTCGAGGACGAGGGTGTCGCCGCGGTAGGCACGCCGGGTGCAGGTGTCGCCGTCGTCGTGTGCGGCCGTCGGCGCGAGCCGCCAGTGGCCGTTGTCCTCGTCGCCGAGCAGTGCGGCGAAGCAGGCGGCCGAGTCGAAGCGGGGCAGACAGAGCCAGTCGATCGAGCCGTCACGGCCTACCAGGGCGGCGGTCTGGTGGTCGCCGATGAGCGCGTAGTCCTCGATGGGTCGGTGCACGGGAGGTGGGTTCCCTTGTCGGAGCCCGGCCAATCCGGGTGGCCGTCACGTCACTCCGGACACCGCGTGGGCGTCATGTCACACGAGGCGCGGTGGCTCACGCGGGGGCGGGCACGTCCTCATCGGACGGGGCCGTCTGCGCGGCGGCCTCGCGGTCGCGGCGCTCGCGGCGTACCAGGATCCACCAGCCGGCCGGGACGCCCGCGGTGAACAGCCACCACTGCACGGCGTACGCCATGTGCGGGCCGATCGAGTCGTGGTCGGGGGCGCCGATCGGCTCCGGGACGCCGTCCTTGGGCTCCGGCGAGGTGAGTTCGACATAGCCGCCGAGCACCTTCCTGCCGAGCTCCTCGGCCTGCTGCTTGCTGTCGATCAGCATGGTCTGGCGCGGCGGCAGGCCCTTGAGGTCCTTGATGCCGCTCTCGCCGGTGGTCTCGTCGGCCATCAGCCGGCCCACGACGGTGACCCGGCCCTTCGGCGGGGCGGGCACCTTCGGGAAGGCCGTCTGGTCGGAGGCCGCGGGCACCCAGCCGCGGTTGACGAGCAGCACCTGCCCGTCGTTCGTGACCAGCGGGGTCAGTACGTGGAAGCCGACCTGGTCGTCGGCGTTGGTGCGGCGTCGCACCACGACCTCGTGCGCGGTGTCGTACGTCCCCGTCGCGGTCACCCGGCGCCAGTAGTCGGAGCGCGGGACGGTGTGTCCGGGGGAGGTGAGGTCGGTGGCGGGTACCGGCTTGGCCTCGAGGTTGTCGGCGATCAGGGTGTTCTGCGCGACGCGGTGCTCGTGGCGGTGCAGCTGCCAGAAGCCCAGCTCGACCATCACGGGAATGAGGACGAGGGCGAGAAGGGTGAGGATCACCCACTGCCGGGACAACAGGAAGCGGTACACGCCGTTGACGTTACCGCGCGTGCGACGGCCCCCTGACGGGTGGGGTCCCGGTTCAGGGGGCCGGTCCAACGACGGGCGGCCGGGCCCGGACACTCCGGGCGCTCTACACCTTGTCGACGATGCCCACCTGCCCTTCCGAGCGGGCGCAGTGGGCGCCGCAGTACCAGTGGCCCTCGACCTCGACGCCCTGGCCGATGATCCGGCACCGGCAGTGCTCACAGATGGGCGCCATCCGGTGGATGGCGCAGGAGAAGCAGTCGAAGACGTGCACCGCGCCCTGCGCGTGCACCTCGAAGGACATGCCGTAGTCGTTTCCGCATACCTCGCAACGTGCCATGCGCCACAGGGTGGGACGCGGGTGCGTCCCGGCGAGGGCGGCATGCGGGGCGGACCCGCGACAATCACCCGTCTCGCGGTCCCGGCGGTCACCCGTCCTGCGTCCGGCGGTACTCGCACCGCGTCCCGGAGGTCACCCCTCCGATGCCGGGGCGACATCCCTGAGGAGCTGGCCGAAGGCGGCCTCGTCGAGGACCGGTGTGCCGTACGACTTCGCCTTGACGACCTTGGACGTGGCCGAGTCCGGGTCGTTGGTGACGAGGAGGCTGGTCAGCCGGGACACGCTGGTCGCCACGTGCAGACCGGCCTCCACGGCGCGGTCCTCGAGCAGTTCGCGGTCGACGGAGGTGTCGCCCGAGAAGGCGATCCGCATGCCCTGCTTGAGGGGTTTGCCCTCTTCGTACCGCCCGGGGTTGGGGTAGGGGCACGGCGGCCGCTTGCGCGAGGGGCGCCAGCTGCCGGGGCTGTACCCGCTCTGCCGGCCGATACGGGGGGCGGCGGGGGAGTCCTGCCACTCGGTCAGCGGGCGGCATTCGAGCAGCGGAAGGCGCACACCGTCGCCGGCCGCCGCGTGCAGACTCGGCCGGAACGCCTCGGCCAGCACGCGCGCGTCGTCCAGGGCGTGGTGCGCGCGCTGCTGTACGACCCCGAAGTGCGCGGCGAGCGACTCCAGCTTGTGGTTGGGCAGCGGGAGCTTCAGCTCCTTGGACAGGGCGATGGTGCACAGGCGCTGGCGGACCGGGGCGGTCAGCTTCGCGCGTGCGTACTCCCGGGCGATCATCGACCAGTCGAAGACGGCGTTGTGCGCGACGAGGACGCGGCCTTCGAGGCGGGCGGAGAACTCCTCGGCGATCTCGGGGAAGAGCGGGGCCCCTTCGAGCGCCTCGTTCGTGAGTCCGTGAATCCATACGGGGCCCGGGTCGCGCTCCGGGTTGACCAGGGTGTACCAGTGGTCCTCGACATCGCCCTGGGCGTCGAGTCGGTAGACGGCAGCGGACACTATCCGGTCGTCGCGGGCGAGGCCGGTGGTCTCCACGTCGACGACCGCGTACCCCTTGGGGTAGGCGGCCGGCCACGGCACTGCGGTCGTCTGGTCTTCGAGCATGGTCACTGAGGATACGACCCGGCACTGACAGCCCGGACACGGGATGCGCCGGTCCGTGGCGCATGCGTCAACTCTCTTGTGACGTGGGTGAGATGTGTGACGGGTGGGGCGCCGCGCCCCGCCGAGCGGTCAGTCACCGGCGAGGAGACCGTCGACCAGGGCGCGCACGGAGGCGGTGAAGAGCCGCTCCGGCTGCGGGCCGCGCGCGAGGGCGCGGGCGAGCGCCGGGTCGTGCTCGGCGGCCGGCACGTCCCACAACTCCTGGTCGCCGGGATGCTGTGCGGGGGACCGCTCGCGGTTGCGCTCGACCAGGACGAAACCGACGACCTGGAAGAGCACCGCGCGCACCGCCTCGGCGGCCCGGGCGCCGCGCAGGCCCGCCGCGTGCACCTCGTGCACCAGGGCCTGTGCCGCGGGCTGGAACATGCGCTCGGTCAGGCCGCGTTCGTGCACCATCGCGACGAGGTGCGGATGGTCGCGCAGCTGGCGGCGCAGGGCGCGGGCCACGGAGACGATCCGCTGCGCGGGCGTACGGCCGCCGGGGGTGATCGCGCCGAGGTCCGCGACGGTGCGCTCGACGAGGGCGTCGAGCAGCGACTCGCGGTTGCCGACGTGCCAGTAGATCGAGGTGACCGCGGTGCCGAGCTCGGCGGCGAGCTTGCGCATGGTCAGTGCGCGCGGCCCGTGCTGCTTGACCAGGGCGGCTGCCGCGTCGAGCACGTCGTCGCGGGTGAGCGACGGTCGTGCCGGTCCGGTCTGTCTGGACATGGCGCCCCCCAATTCCGTTGCGTGCACGGCTCTTTACCCTTCATCGCGCACCGTGTAACTGTGTTACAGACCCCCTGGAAGGCACGTCGAGACACGTCGGCGGGGCGGCCGCCGGCGCACGACCACGAAGGGCGGTACGACATGGCACGGGTACGGTACGGCGCGCGCACCGAGGCCGAGATCCAGGCGGCGCGCACCGCGAGCGCCAAGCTTCCCGACATCTGGTCCACCGGCGTGGTCGCCGTGTGGGAGAGCGATCCGGACGCGGTGGCCGCGGTCCTTCCGCCACCGCTCAAACCGGCACAGCGGCCCCTGGTGCGGGCCAACATCAGCAAGGTCGACCTGCCGGGCTATCCGCTCGGCGCGGGCTCCGTCGCGGTCGCCGCCGAGCACGGCGGCGTCGAGGGCTGGTATCCGCTGGTCATGCCGATGACCCATGAGCGCGCCCTGATCGGCGGCCGTGAGGTCTTCGGCGAACCGAAGAAGCTGGGCGAGGTCACGGTCGAGCGCGACGGCCTGGTGATCCGGGCGGCGCTCGCCCGGCACGGCATCGCGTTCGTCGAGGTGCGCGGCGCGGTCAGCGGTGACCTGCCGCTGCCCGAGCCCACGCAGAAGACCGACTTCTACTTCAAGTTCCTGCCCGCGGTGGACGGTTCGGCCTTCGACGCGGACCCGGTGCTCGTGCACTGCGTACGCAACGAGAAGGTGCGCAAGCTGGAGCGGGTCACCGGCGACGTGGTGCTGCGCGAGTCGATGTACGACCCGGTGGCGGATCTGCCGGTGCGGACCCTCGTGGAGCTCACCATCGGCGAGAAGACCACCGACCAGAAGGGCCGCGTCGTCGAGCGCGTCAGCGCCCAGGCCCTGCTGCCGTACATCCACCAGCGCTACGACGACCCGCAGCAGATCCTCGACGGGCCGCCGGAGGGCAGCGAGAAACCGCGGGGCGGCGCGAAGGCGCAAGGCGGCACCGGGCCGCAGGCCGGCGCGAAGGGGAGCGCCTGATGGAGCTGCGGGCAGGACAAGTGGCCGTCGTCACGGGCGCGGCCAGTGGCATCGGCCTGGCGATGGCGCGGCGGTTCGCCGCCGACGGCCTGAAGGTGGTGCTCGCCGATGTCGAGGAGGGCGCCCTGGAGAAGGCCGCCGCCGGGCTCCGCGCGGATGGCGCCGAGGTGCACGCACGCGTGGTGGACGTTTCCGAGCGGGACTCCGTGCTCGCCCTGGCCGACGCGGCGTACGACACCTATGGCGCCGTGCATGTGCTCTGCAACAACGCGGGGGTCGGCTCGGGCGCCGAGGGCCGGATGTGGGAGCACGAACCCAACGACTGGAAATGGGCGTTCGCGGTCAACGTATGGGGCGTCTTCCACGGCATCCAGGCCTTCGTGCCACGGATGATCGCGGGCGGCGAGCCGGGCCACGTGGTCAACACCTCGTCGGGGGACGGCGGTATCGCCCCGCTGCCGACCGCCTCCGTGTACGCCGTCACCAAGGCCGCCGTCGTCACCATGACGGAATCGCTCTACGCCCATCTGAAGGCGGAGCACGCGCGCGTGGGGGCGTCCGTGCTCTTCCCCGGGCCGCACATGCTGCGCACCGGTCTGTGGGAGTCGCACCGCAACAGGCCCGACCGGTACGCCAAGGAGAGGCCGCGCAAGACCCCGTACCGCAGCCTCGACCAGTGGGAGTCCGCCATGAAGGAGGCGGGCCAGGAGGTGCAGTTCACCCCGGTCGAGGAGGTCGCCGACTTCGTCGCCGAGGGCATCGCCGCCGGCCGCTTCTGGCTGCTCCCGGAAAGCGAGCACAGCGACCGGCAGATCCGGGCGCGGTCGCAGTCGATGCTCGACCGCACCGACCCGGCGTATCTCGAACGCTTCATTCTCGACTGAGGGAGCCGTGACCCCGATGCCCGACCAGGACCCGTACCTGATCGTCTCCTCCGACTGCCACGCCGGGCTCCCCACCGAGGAGTACCGGCCCTATCTGGACGCCCGTTTCCACCGCGACTTCGACGAGTTCCTGGCCGGGCGCGACCGGCGCCGCGAGGAGATGACGCGGCTCGGCGTGCGCAACGAGGACTTCGCGAACAAGTGGTTCAGCGACAACGAGGAAGGCCTGAAAGGCGGTTGGGACGCCGGCCGGCGCCTGAAGGAGCTCGACGGCGACGGGGTGGCCGCCGAGGTCGTCTTCCCCGACGCCGACGCCGTCGACAGCCAGACCGCCGCGCCCTTCGGCGTGGGCCTCGGACTCTCCGGCGACCAGGACCCCGAACTCGGCATGGCGGGCGCGCAGGCGCACAACCGCTGGCTCGCCGAGTTCGTGGGCCAGAACCCCGCGCGGCACTGCGGGGTCGCCCTGCTGCCCGTCACCGGCGAGGTCTCCCGGGTCGTCGCCGAGATCCACCGCGCCAAGGAGTCGGGGCTCGGCGCCCTGATGATCCCGTCGATGTGGGTCGACAAGGCCCCGTACCACGACCGCCGCTACGACCCGGTCTGGGCGGCCGCAGCCGAGACCGGTATGCCCCTGGTCACGCACTCCGGCGCGGCCCCGCGCCACGAGTACGGCGACCACCTCGGCATCTACGTCAGCGAGGTCACCTGGTGGCCGGCCAGGCCGCTGTGGTTCCTGCTCTGGTCGGGCGTCTTCGAGCGGCACCCCGGCCTCAAGTTCGGGGTCGCCGAGTCGGGCTGCTGGTGGCTGCCGAACCTGCTGTGGTTCATGGACCGGCTCTATCTGGGCGCGCACGGCGGCAAGAAGCTCTCGCCGTTCGCCGAGCTGAAGCGGCCCCCGCACGAATACCTCGACCGCCAGGTGTTCATCTGCGCCACCAACACCAAGCGCCGCGAACTCGCCCAGCGCTACGAGATCGGCGTCGACAACATCCTCTGGGGCTCCGACTTCCCGCACCCCGAGGGCACCTGGCCCGACACGCGCGCGTGGCTGCGGAAGACCTTCCACGACATCCCGGTCGCCGAGACCCGCCGCATGCTGGGGCTCGCGGCCGCGGAGGTCTTCGGCTTCGACACCGCCGAACTCGCTCCCATAGCGCGGCGTATCGGCCCGACCCCGGCCGACCTCGGCCAGCCCGACGACCAGGCGGCCGTGGAGGCGTCCTGGGCGCGTTCCCGTGAGGTCGGCCGCCACTGGCTCACCGACAACGACTTCCCGACCCTTGGAGTGACCCCGTGACCGACGACCGCTACACGGTGATCTCGGCGGACTGCCACGCGGGCGCCGATCTCCTCGACTACAAGCCCTACTTGGAGGCCCGGCACCACGAGGCGTTCGACGTCTGGGCGGCCACCTACGTCAATCCGTACGAGGACCTCCTCGCCGACACCGCCGACAAGAACTGGAACTCGGAGCGCCGCCTCGCCGAGCTGGAAGAGGACGGCATCGTCGCCGAAGTGGTGTTCCCCAACACCATCCCGCCCTTCTTCCCTTCCGCGTCGCTCATGGCTCCGGCGCCCACCCGCGAGGAGTTCGCACAGCGCTGGGCGGGCCTGCGCGCCCACAACCGCTGGCTGGCCGACTTCTGCGCGGCGGCGCCCGGCCGCAGGGCGGGCGTCTTCCAGATCCTCCTCAACGACGTCGACGAGGCGGTACGCGAGATCCGCTGGGCGCACGAGGCGGGCCTGACCGGCGGACTGCTGCTCCCCGGCACCCCGCCGGGCTCGGGCCTTCCGGAGCTCTACTCGTCGACGTACGACCCGATCTGGGCGACCTGCGCGGAACTCGGCGTGCCGGTCAACCACCACGCGGGCTCGGCCTCGCCGCCGCTCGGCGACGAACCCGCGGCGCGCGCGGTGTTCATGGTGGAGACGACCTGGTTCTCGCACCGTGCCCTCTGGCACCTCATCTTCGGTGGCGCGTTCCGCCGCCACCCCTCCCTGAAGCTGGTCCTCACCGAGCAGGGCTCCGGCTGGATCCCGGGCGTGCTCGACATGCTGGACTACTACCACGGGCGCCTGGTGGCGGCGGCGAGCAAATCCGGCACAGCGGAGTCCAAGTTCGGCGCGGGCCTCGCGGAGTCCATGGGCAAGGGCCCGTCCACGGTGTGGGCCGAGAACTGCTACGTGGGCGCCAGCTTCATGCGCCCCCACGAGGTGGGCCTGCGCGACCGGATCGGGCTCGACAAGGTCATGTGGGGCAGCGACTACCCGCACGACGAGGGCACCTACCCGTACAGCCGCGAGGCCCTGCGCCTGGCCTACGCGGGGCTGCCACGGGAGGAGATCGCCGCGATGCTCGGCGGCAACGCGGCCCGTGTCTACGGCTTCGACCTGTCCTACCTCGACTCCCTTGCGGCGAAGGTCGGGCCCACGGTCGACGGGCTCGCCGAACCGCTCGGCGCGCCCCCGGCGGACGCCACGTCACCGGTCTTCGCACCGGGCGGGTCGGTACGGGTCTGGTGACTGCCGGGCGTGAGATCTTGCCCGGGTGAACGCTGAGACACCACAGACGCCACCGAGGGATCACGACGAGGCCCACAACGGAGACATGAGCACCCGCCTCAACTGGCTGCGGGCGGCGGTGCTCGGAGCCAACGACGGCATCGTCTCCACCGCGGGCCTCGTCGTCGGCGTCGCGGGCGCCACCGGGGACCGCGGCACGCTGCTCACGGCCGGCCTCGCCGGGCTGCTCGCGGGCTCGATGTCGATGGCGGCGGGCGAGTATGTCTCCGTCTCCACCCAGCGCGCATCGGAGAAGGCCGCCCTGGCCCTGGAGAAGCGCGAACTGCGCGAGCAGCCACGGGCCGAACTGGACGAACTGGCCCAGCTCCTCGAGGACCGCGGGCTCAGCGCCGATGTGGCCCGCGAGGCCGCCGAACAGCTCACGGAGAAGGACGCCCTACGGGCCCACGCGCGCGTGGAGCTGGGAATCGACCCCGACGAACTCACCAACCCCTGGCACGCGGCGGGCGCGTCCTTCCTGGCCTTCACCGTGGGCGCGCTGCTCCCCCTGCTCGCCATCGTCCTGCCACCGTCCTCGGTACGCCTCTACGTGACGGTGGCATCCGTACTCGCCGCCCTGGTCCTGACCGGCTGGGTGAGCGCTCGCCTCGGCTCGGCCCCCGTGGGCCCGTCGGTGGCGCGGAACGTGGGCGGGGGTGCGCTGGCGATGGCGGTCACTTATGGGGCGGGGTCGCTGTTGGGGGCGGCGGGGGTCTAGGTGACGCGGACGGTGAGCCCCTCCATCTCGTCGAGCGGGGTGAGGTCGACGGGACCGGTGCACTGCGCCAGTTCCAGGTGACGGAGGTTCGGCAGCTCGCGCAGGGCGCCGAGTCCGTTGGGCAGTTCGCAACGCCACAGCAGGAGGCTCGCCAGCTGTGGGATGCCGTGGAGCAGCGCCAAGTCGAGGTGTTCGAGTTCGTGGAGACCCAGATGGATGAGCTCGCTGAGGGGCCACGCCATCTCGGCGAGCTGCTTGAGCTGCGTCATGCCGGCCACGGTGAGCGTCCTGAGGCGGGGCCAGCGGTCGATGCCCGCCAGGTCCAAGTAGCGTGTCTGACGGTGCAGGTTGAGGGTGCGCAGCTGGTCGCCCACGGGCAGTTCGGTGATGCCTTCCATGAGTACCGGATAGGCCAGGATCAGGGTGTGGAGATCGGGCATGTCCCGGAGTGGTTCCAGGTCGAGGTCATGGTGCAGTTCTAAGAGCGAGAGGGAGTTCAGGGACGGGCCGGCCAGTGGTGACAGGTCCCTGAGTTCCGGACAGTTGCTCAGTCCCACGTACGTCAGCCCGGGCAGTGACATCAGGGGCGAGAGGTCGGTCACGGCACGGTTGTCCAGGAGGAAGAGCCAGTCCAGATCCTTCAGCGCCAGTACGGGCGTGAGATCGGCGTACGAGCCCGTTGTGTGGAGCCGGCGTGCATGCGGCACATATCGCAGGGCGGCGAGCTGTTCCGGCGTCTGCGCCTGCAAGGCGGCGGTGTCCCACGGGTTCTCCGCCAGGATCTCCCGGGCGTAGGTCTCCGTCTCGAATCCGCCCCAGGCGTTCGACACGTGCCAGGCCACCCTCGACCGCACATCCCCCGCGAACCGGGAGATCAACCCGAGCGCCGCGTCGCCCTTAACCAGCCCAGCGGTCCGCACCACGGCGGCCGCCTCGGCCTCCTCCAGCTCGTCCGGCTCCGCGAGCCCCGCAAGGAGCTCAAGGGCCAGCTCCCCGACCTTTGCCAGCTCCTCCGCGTGACTGTCGTCGCGCGGCGGCAACAGTTCCCGGGTCCGCTCCTCCACGGACCGCCGGACCTCCGGGTCCAGCTCCGGGGCGTGCTCCAGGCAGGCCGCCGCGAGCAGCACAAGCCGGTGCCGCAGCCTCGGGGCCCGCTCGGCGCGCCGCAGCAACTGCTTGACGAGACGGGCCCGTTCCTCCGGGCGCGCGTGCCCGACGGCCATCTGCACGACGTCGTCCCACTGGTCGTCGTGCGCGTTCTTGACGAGCTGGCCGAAGTCGCGCTCCTCGACCGCGGCCTTGGCGCCCAGGTAGTCCCGGAAGGTGCGATGCACGAAGTCCACCGTGCCGGGGGCCGGTTCGCGCAGCAGCCCGCTGCGGATCAGCAGATGCGCGAAGACCTGCTCCGCCGTGCCCTGCACCTGCGGCATGGCCGCGAGCCACTCGGAGACCATCGCGACGACGTCCGCGCGCTCGGCCTCCAGCTGGTCGTTGCGGATCAGCCAGTACGCGAGCTTCTGCAGCAGTACGGTCTGCTCCTCGCGCGTCAGGTCGACGCCCTCGATACAGGAGATCTCGCGCTCGGTGTCCCGGCGGACGAGCAGCATGTCGAGTGCGGCGTCGTACAACTCCTTCCGTGCCCGCGGCAGTTGCATGCGCCGGTCCCGGTTCAGGGCGCACAGCAGCGCGCACATGAGGGGGTTCGTGGCGAGCCTCGCCAGGTCGCGGCGGGTGCTCACGGCGTGCCGCAGCGACGTCTCGTATGTGTAGAGGAGGGCCCGTTCGGCGTCGGTGCGGCACTCGCCGCGCCCCGCGTCGTGCCAGTGGCCGATGAACGCCCGGATGTCGTTCCGCTCCATCGGCAGCAGGGAGTGCGGCGTGAAGCCCTGGCGGGCCAGCCACTCGTCGGGCACGGCCGAAGGCCGCGTCGTCACCACGTACCGGGCGTCGGGGAACGCCGCGATCAGCGACTTCAGCCAGGTCTTCGTGCGATGGCGCAGCCGCGTCGGGATCTCGTCCACACCGTCGACAAGGACCAGCGCCCGACCGTCGCCGAGCAGGCCCTCGACCCAGCCGGCCGGTGCTGTTGCGTGCAGCGGGACCCCGGCCGCGCGCAGGAACTCGTCGGGCGTGGGCAGCGTCCCCGAAGCGGTGAAGGCACGCAGCCGGAGGACGAAGGGGACGCACCGGTTCCAGTCCTCCAGGTCGCCGGTGAAGGAGCGCCGCGCCGTGTTCAGCGCCAGCCACTGCATCAGCGTGCTCTTGCCGGAGCCCGCGGGTCCGCGGAGCACCACGCGATCCGCCCCGGCGAGCACCTGCTCCACCTTGGCGGCCGTCTGCTCGGGACCCGGCATGCCGAAGCCGCCCTGCCGGGTTCCGTCCCCGCTCACCGAGAGGCTGATGTACGCGGTCTCCAGGGACCACTCACGGGCGGACTGCCCCAGGGTGAGACCGAACAGCTCCAGCCGTCCGTACGTCTCCGCCACGAACTCCGCGTACCGGTGCTCGAAGGCCAGCTCCACGGCCGCCGGGCGAGGACCCGCCGCCAGACCGCGTACGAGATCCTCCGTACGTCCCAGGCGCCGTGTCTGCTCCACCGCGGCCCGCGACCCGAACGACGGATCCGCCGTGATCTGCTCCACCGCGTGCTCGCAGCACAACAGCAGCAGCTCCTCGTGCAGATCCCGCGCCCGCTCGCTCAACCCGGCGTCCGGCGCCCCGAGTTCGGCCCGCAGCCGGACCGGGTCGAGGTCCGCCGCGAACACCCGGGCCGCGTCCAGCGTGCCCGCGGCCGCGAAGGCGTCGCGCACCGACTCCACCGCCGCGAGCCGCTCGTGCTCCGGCAGGTCCGGGTAGGCGGAGGAGAGGCGTCCGGTGAGCCGTTCGGCCAGGCGGCCCGCCATGACCTCCGCGGCCTGCGGGGAGCGGCGCGGGCGCGGCGGGCGCCGTACCGGGTCCCGGACCAGGCCCGCGCCCGGCCGCGGCGCCACCAGCGACCTGGCGACCGAAGACACCACCGAACCGGCGAGCTTCGCCAGCGCGACATCCCATCCCTGCACGCCCCACACCCCCTGTGCCCGACCGCCGCATCGTAGGCCGGAGCCGCACCGCAATTGGCGAAGATCGACAGGAACCGGCCGGGTACCCGCGGTAATACTTGTCGGTAACAACCCCTAGCCGAGCCCGTCCACGGCGCTTACGGTGCACGCATGCCGCCGAACCTGCCCGATGTCGTGCTGTGGTCCATACCCGCGTTCGTCCTGCTCACCGTCGTCGAGATCGTGAGCTATCGCCTCCATCCCGACGAGGACGCGGCCGGCTACGAGACCAAGGACGCCGCCACCAGCATCGGCATGGGGCTCGGCAGCCTCGTCTTCGATCTGCTCTGGAAGATCCCGATCGTCGCGATCTACACCGCGGTGTACGAACTGACCCCGCTGCGCGTGCCCGTGCTGTGGTGGACGGTGCCGCTCATGCTGCTCGCGCAGGACTTCTTCTACTACTGGTCGCACCGCGGTCACCACGTGATCCGCATCCTGTGGGCCTGCCACGTGGTGCACCACTCCAGCCGCAAGTTCAACCTCTCCACCGCGCTGCGCCAGCCCTGGACGTCGCTGACCGTGTGGCCGTTCTATCTGCCGCTGATCGTCTGCGGCGTCCACCCGGCGGCGCTCGCGTTCTGCTCGTCGGCGAACCTCGTCTACCAGTTCTGGATCCACACCGAGCGCATCGGAAAGCTGCCCAGGGCCTTCGAGTTCGTCTTCAACACGCCCTCGCACCACCGCGTGCACCACGCATCGCAGGGCGGCTATCTCGACCGGAACTTCGGCGGAATCCTGATCGTCTGGGACCGGCTCTTCCGCTCGTTCGTGCCCGAGACGGAACCGTGTGTGTTCGGACTGACCAAGAACATCGACACGTACAACCCGATCAAGGTGGCCACGCACGAGTACGTCGCCATCGCCAAGGACCTGAAGACCGCGGCGAGTTGGCGCGAGCGCGCCGGCCGCGTCTTCCGCGGCCCCGGCTGGGCCCCCGCGGCGCGCGTGACCGAGCCCGGCACGGTGACCGTGGGCGCCGCTGAGGGGTCACTTGGCACCGTGACCGAGCCCGCCGCCCAGGAGACACGCGGCACCGTGACGGAGGGCGCGCGTGAGGCGTGACCGGCTGGATCGGCTGCTGCTCGCCGCGTTCGCCGTCGCCGTCGCCGTCGACCTCGGCTCGCTCCTCGCCGGCGCCGACCTCGGCCACCGGATCGCCAAGCCGCTGCTCATGCCCCTGCTCGTCGCATACGTCGCGTACCTCGCGTCCGCCGCTTACGTCGAATCTGCCGCACCCAACGCATCCGTCGCACCCACCTCATCCGCCGCGTACGCCGGCCGGCGGGGCGTGCCGCGTCTGCTCATCGCCGCACTGCTCTGCGGATGGGGCGGCGACACGCTGCTGCTCATCGACGCGGAGCCCGCGTTCCTGGCCGGAATGGCCTCGTTCGCCGCCGGGCACATCTGCTACCTCGTGCTCTTCGCGCGGTACGGGACGGCCCGCGCCCACACCTCCGCGACGGCCCTCGCCTACGGCATCGCGCTCACCGGCACCGTCGCGCTGCTCTGGCCGGACCTGCCCGCCGACCTGCGCGTCCCGGTCGCCGGATACAGCCTGCTCCTGACCGCCATGGCGTTCCGCGCCACCCGGCTCGGGCCCGCCGCGGGCATCGGCGGCGCCCTCTTCCTGCTGTCCGACACCCTGATCGCCACCGGGATCGCCGAGTGGCCGCAGCTGCCGAGGCCCGACTTCTGGATCATGCTGACCTACACCGCGGCCCAGCTCCTCCTGGCCCGCGCCGTGCTCGCCGCCGTCGGCGCGTCACGTTCCGGCGCCGCGGCGTACGGTGAAGGGCGCACCACCGTGTGAACCAGGAACGATCAGGCGGACCCCGCCTGAGCAGGAGGAAGCACCCCCATGCGCGCCACCACCATCCATGCACCCTTCGACATGCGCGTGGAGGAGGTGCCCGACCCGCGGATCCAGCGCCCCACCGACGCCGTCCTGCGCGTCCTGCGGGCCTGTGTCTGCGGCAGCGACCTGTGGGCGTACCGCGGCGAGTCGGCGCGTGAGCCCGGTCAGCGCATCGGGCACGAGTTCCTCGGCGTGGTGGAGGAGACCGGGGACGAGGTCGTCGGGATCGAGCGCGGCGACCTGGTCGTGGCGCCCTTCATGTGGTCGGACGGCGTCTGCGACTACTGCGCGGACGGGCTCACCACCTCCTGCGAGCACGGCGGCTTCTGGGGCTCGGGCGGCTCGGACGGCGGCCAGGGCGAGGCGGTCCGCGTGCCCTTCGCCGACGCCACCCTGGTCAAGCTGCCCGCAGACGCCGCCTCCGACGACCGTCTCCTGTCGGCGCTCCTGACGCTCTCCGACGTCATGGGCACCGGACACCACGCGGCCATCGGCGCGGGCGTGGGCAAGGGCACGACGGTCGCCGTCGTCGGTGACGGCGCGGTCGGCCTGTGCGGGGTGCTCGCCGCACACCGCCTCGGTGCCGAGCGGATCATCGCGCTCGGCCGGCACCAGGCGCGCACGGACCTCGCTCTGCGCTTCGGCGCCACGGACGTCGTCGCCGAGCGCGGTGAGGCCGCCGAGGCGGCGGTCCGCGAGCTCACCAAGGGCCAGGGCGCGCACGCCGTGATCGAGGCGGTCGGCACCGAGCAGTCCATGCGTACGGCCGTGAACATCACCCGGGACGGCGGCGCCATCGGCTTCGTCGGGGTCCCGCACGGCAGCGGCACCGGGATCGACCTGGGCGTCATGTTCAACCGCAACATCGCGCTGCGCGGCGGTGTCGCACCGGTGCGCACCTACATCCCGCAGCTGCTGCCCGACGTGCTCGACGGCACCATCGACCCGTCCCCGGTCTTCGACCTGACGGTGGGCCTCGACGGAGTGCCGGACGGCTACCGGGCGATGGACGAGCGCACCGCCCTGAAGGTCCTCGTCACGCCTTGACGCACACTGCCCCGAAGATCCTCGTCACGCCTTGAGCCCGCTGGACGGCGGTCACCCGCTGACCCCGTCGCGGCGTCAGCCCCAGAGCGGCCGGTCCCACCAGATCGGTGCGGGCACCGCCGTGAGCAGCGCCGACACCGCCACGACCACGCCGAGCGCGATCACCTCGACCCGGGCCGGTACGACGGCCGCATACGGGTCGGGGGAGCGGCGGAGGCGGAGCCGCGCCGTCACCGCCAGAACCGCGATGACGGCGACGAGCAGCAGCTTGGCGACCAGAACCCGGCCGTACGCCGTTGTGAACGCCGAGTCGAGGGGCAGCTTGCGCAGGGTCGAGCAGATCCCGGTGGCGGTGACCCCGGCGAACAAAAGCGCCGCCACGCGCGCGTAGAGCCCGAGCAGGGCGGCCCCCGCTGTCGGCTGCGAGCGCCAGGCCCGCATCGTGCGCAGCACCTGGAGCAAGCCGCCCGCCCACAGCGCGGCACAGGTCAGATGGACCAGGGTGAGGGCGCTGCCGATCAGCGGGTTGTTCTCGGGGCCCACCTCGGGGTGGGCGCGCAGGGCCTCCGCCACGATCACCGCGGCGAGCGGGATCGTGGCGGTGCCGGGCCGGCGCGACTGGGCGCAGAAGCCGGCCGCGACGAAGGCGTTCACCTCCAGGAGCGCGAGCCGGCCGTCCGTCGTCTGATAGAGGCGGCCGGGGCGCAGGTCGGCGAACGAGTCGGGCAGCAGATTGCCGTTGGCGACGATGAGGGCCAGGCCGATGGCGGCTGCGGCGCCGGTGAAGGCGGCCACAAGGGCCCAGGTCCGCGGGAGGTCGCCGGGGGCGTCCGGCACGCGCCGGGCCAGCCACGCGGTGGCGGACTCGCCCACGAGGACACACAGGGCGGCGAACATCGCGATCCGCAGCAGCGTGACCACGCCGAGGCCCGGCGCGTGCGCCTCGCCGGTCCCGTCCAGTGCGGCGGACGGCCCGAACAGTGGGACGAGGGCGGCCGCGAGGACGAGTACGAGCACGGCCACCGCACGCCGGAGAGCGGCCCTGCGCGCCGAGGCGTCCGTGACGGCCGTCGCGGCGGTCGGGGCAGCGGTGGCGGCTGTGGTGGTGGCCGCGGTGTGCGCAAGCCCTTCGGGGCTTTCGGCCGGGGCCGCAACGGATGGTCGGGACGTGCTCATTGACCGATCGTCACCGCGATGACCGGGTCCGGCAAGCCTCGGCGGTCCACTGGGACGAGGCCGTGACCAGGACTCATCGGACCGCCTGGGAACCTGCCTCCTCCGGCTGCCAGGAAGGCGTGTCCGCGCCCCATCGACCGGGCGGGTGCGCCCAGTTCACGGGCGATCCCTCAAAGGTGACGGGCGGCAGGGCGTACCGCAGCCGCCCCAGCGCGCTGTCGGTCTCGGCCAGATGGACACCAGGGTCGTACGGGCCATTGGGTGCCGCTTCCGGTTCCGGAGCGCCACTGGGCGCCGCTTCCCGTTCCGGTACGGGCTCGCGCGGCAGGCTCTGGAGCCAGTGCGCCGTCTGCGCCAGGGCGAGGCGTACGAGCCGGGTGCCGCCCGTCGCTTCCTGCTCGGTCAGCGAGCGAAGCACCGCGGCGGCGAGCAGGTAGCCGGTGCCGTGGTCGAGCGCCTGCGCGGGCAGCGCACCCGGCGGCCCGGACGGCTCAGGGCGCTCGGCGTCGGCGATCCCCGTACCCACCTGGACGAGGCTGTCGAAGCCGCGCCGTCCGGCCCATGGCCCGTAGTCGCCCCAGGCGGACACCTGGGCGACGACGAGGCCGCGGCGGCGCTCGGCGAGCGCCTCGGGGGAGAGGCCGAAGCGGTCGAGGGCGCCGGGCCGGTACCCGGTCACCACCACGTCGGCCTCCGCGAGCAGCTCGTCGAACGTCGTGCGGTCTGCCGTACGGCCGAGGTCGAGCAGCGCCGAACGCTTCCCGAAGCCCGTGTCCGCGTGCTGGTCGGCGAGCTCGGGCAGCTGCGGCGCGTCGATCCGCAGCACATCGGCGCCGAGCAGGGCGAGCGTGCGGGTGGCGACGGGGCCCGCGAGGACCCGGGTGAGGTCGAGCACCCGAAATCCCGCTCTACGCGCGCGTGCCGACTGCAACCCCGCTCTACGCGCGCGTGCCGGCCGCCCGCTCGCAGGTGGCGGCGTCTCGTCCAGGCGCTCCCTGGTCAGCAGCGGATGGGCGGCGACCGCGGCGCCCTGCGCGTGCGCCTGCCACTGCGCGCGCGTGCGCAGCGCGACGGCCAGACCCCCGGCGGCGTACACCGCCTCCTCGACGTCGAGGGCGCGGCGTGCGGCCAGTTCGTCACCCACCCGCTCCTCGGGCACACCGAGCGCGCGGAGCAGCGCCTCTCTGTGGTGCGGGTAGTTGGCGTGTGTACGCACCCAGCCGTCGGCCGTGCGCCAGAACCGGGACAGCGGTGCGAACGACGTGGGCGCCCGGCCGTCCACCCGCAGCTGCCGCTCACTGACGAAGGCGGTGGCCACCGCACCGTCGTCGACGTGTACGCGCGGTACGGCAGGGTGACGTGCCGCGTGCTCTGCGCCCGCGAGCGCGCACACCGCGGCACACGCGCGTGCCGCGTCGAGGACGGGGAGCCGGGCGGCGAGCAGACCGCCGCCGGGGCTCTCGTACGTCACCCGGGACAGCAGGGCGGGATCACCGCCGAGCGCGGCCCAGGCCTGTGAGACGGCGGCGGAGTTGTCAAGATCGGCGGGCATGTGCTCCATGAGAGCACACAGGGCCCAACGCGCGGGCACGGGCCGCCTGTTGAGGACGGCCCGTGCGTACCCCGCGGGCGCCGGAACCGGCACCCGCTGGGTCACTTCTCCACTGCGCTACCGACGCACCGCGTCAGGACTTCTTCACCGCGTCGAGCGCGTCCACGATCCCGAAGCCGTAGAAGCCGTTCAGGCGCTGACCGCCCTCGCAGACGGCGTCGACATCGCCGTCACCGTCGGGGTCGTACGGTTCGGTCGGGCAGCCCGGGTTGTCCGCCTGTACCTTGAGCAGCCGCTGCAGCTCGGCCGGACCGGCCTTCGGATGCGTCGACTTCAGGAGCGCGGCCACACCGGCGGCGTGCGGCGATGCCATCGAGGTGCCCTGCAGGAAGGCGTACTGGTTGTTCGGCATGGTCGACAGGATCCGCCCGTTCTTCGACGGGGTGTCCGGGATCTGGTACTTGTCGCCGCCCGGCGCCGCGACATCGATCCAGCCCTTGCCGTAGGTCGAGTAGTACGACTTGAGGTCCTTGTCGCCGGTCGCGCTGACCGTCACCACACCCGGCAGCTGGGTCGGCACGTCGAAGCACTCGCTCGGGTCGATGGTGCGCTCGACCGGAGTGGAGTCGTCCGGCGAGGAGTCGTCCACGATCGAGTCCGCGGCCAGATCGTGGTTGGAGTTGCCCGCCGAGGCCAGGTTGAGGGTGCCCTTGCGCTGCGCGTACAGCTGGGCCCGGTTGACCGCGTCGACGATGGCCTTCTGGTCCGGGTCGTCGAGGCAGTTGTACAGCCACGGGTCCACGTAGTAGCTGTTGTTGGTGATCTCGATGCCCTTGTCGGCGGCGAACACGAAGGCGCAGACCACGCTCTCCGGGTAGAACAGCTCGCTGACCGGGTCGGCCACCTTGATGCCCGCGACCTTCACACCGGGCGCCACGCCCGCGACGCCGACGCCGTTGCGCGCGGCGGCGATCTCGCCCGCCACATGCGTGCCGTGGTAGTGGTCGGGCTTCTCCGGACGCCAGGCGCCCGGGGAGGTGTCCGGCTTGCCGCCCACGCAGTTGGCGGACTGTGACGCCGAGAAGTTGGGGGCGAGGTCGGGGTGGGTGTCGTCGACACCGGTGTCGATCACGCCGACCGTCACCTTGGAGCTGCCCGGATTGATCTTCGCGGCCTTGTCGGCGCCGATGGCGCGCAGATCCCACTGGTCGGCCTCGAGCGGCTCGGCGTCCGCGTCCGCGTCCGCGGCCGTGGACTTGGCGCTGGCCCTGGGCGAGTCGACGAACTGCGGGGCGCCCACCTCGGTGGTGCCCGCGGCCGTGAGCGGCGCGGTACGGGTCGCACCCGCCGACTGCACACCACGTACCGCACGGATCTGCTTGGCGAAGTCCGGGTTCGCCGAGTGGACGACGATCACGCCTATTCGGTCATACGCGATGACGACGCTGCCGCCCGCCCTGGCTATCGCCTTCTTGACGGCGGCTATGGTGTCGGCCCCGCCCTTGGTGTTCACCACATACGCCAACTTCGGGGCGTCCGCGGCCACCTCGGCCGTGGTCGCCTGCGGGGCCGCCGCCGCGGCGCCGGGCAGCAGACCGAGCGTGGCCGTCGACAGGGCCACGGCCAGACCGACCGGTACGGCGAGGCGGCGGTGGCGTCTGGTGCGCAGATGAGTCATGGGGTCTCCACTTCATCCGTAAACAAAAAGCCCGAACACAAGCCGTGCCCGGGCAGTACATGGTGCGAAGCGCAGGGTGAACGTAGCGCCGAAGATTCGCCAGCGGCAACGACTTCCCGCAGAAAGGTGGGGTGTTGGGCGCAACGTGCGCGTCGCCGTGCGGTTGCAGTTGAGAGAAGCAACCATCAGCCCCCTGTTGGATCACGTACCGGTGGGCCTAGCATCGCCATCCGACCCGCGTGATCCCCGTCACTCCATCACCGCGAGGTCGTATGTCACACACCGCCGCCCCAGTGTCGCTAGGAGATTCCGTGTCCACCGATGCACCACCACCGTCGAAGGGCGGTCCGCCCGACAGTCCCGCCGCTCCCTCGACGGAGGCATTCCGTGAGGTGCAGGAGAGTGCGGAATTCGGCGAACTGCGCCGTTCACACCGCTCCTTCGCCTTCCCTCTGACGATCACCTTCATCATCTGGTACCTGCTGTACGTGCTGTTCTCGAACTACGCGGGCGGCTTCATGGGCACCAAGCTGTTCGGCAACATCAACGTCGCGCTCGTCTTCGGCATCCTGCAGTTCGTCAGCACCTTCCTCATCGCCTGGTTCTACTCGCGGCACGCCGCGGCCAAGCTCGACCCCAAGGCCGAGGCGATCAAGTCCCGTATGGAGGCCGAGGCATGAGCCAGAATGTCCTGCTCGCGGCCTCCGAGGTCACCGAGCACCGGCCGCTGATCATGTCCCTGTTCGGCCTCTTCGTCCTGGCCACCCTGGGCATCACCGTATGGGCGGGCCGGCAGACCAAGAGCGCCGCCGACTTCTACGCGGGCGGCCGCCAGTTCACCGGCTTCCAGAACGGCCTCGCCATCTCCGGCGACTACATGTCCGCGGCGTCGTTCCTCGGTATCGCGGGCGCCATCGCCCTCTTCGGCTACGACGGCTTCCTCTACTCCATCGGCTTCCTCGTGGCCTGGCTCGTGGCCCTGCTCCTGGTCGCCGAACCGCTGCGCAACTCCGGCCGGTTCACCATGGGCGACGTCCTCGCCTACCGGATGCGCCAGCGCCCGGTGCGGACCGCCGCCGGCGCCTCCACCATCGTCGTCTCGATCTTCTATCTGCTCGCGCAGATGGCGGGCGCGGGCGTCCTGGTCTCGCTGCTCCTCGGCATCACCACCGACGCCGGCAAGATCGGCATCGTCGCCCTGGTCGGCGTCCTGATGATCGTGTACGTCACCATCGGCGGCATGAAGGGCACCACCTGGGTGCAGATGGTCAAGGCGGTGCTGCTCATCGGCGGCACCCTCCTGATCACCTTCCTGATCCTGCTGAAGTTCAACTTCAACGTCTCCGACCTGCTCGGCACGGCCGCCTCCAACAGCGGCAAGGGGTCGGCGTTCCTGGAGCCCGGACTCAAGTACGGGCTCACCGCCACCTCGAAGCTGGACTTCATCTCCCTCGGCATCGCCCTGGTGCTCGGCACCGCGGGCCTGCCGCACATCCTGATCCGCTTCTACACGGTGCCCACGGCCAAGGCCGCCCGTAAGTCAGTGAACTGGGCCATCGGCATCATCGGCGCCTTCTACCTGATGACGATCGTCCTCGGCTTCGGTGCCGCCGCGCTGCTCAAGCCGGCCGACATCATCGCCTCCAACAAGGCGGGCAACACGGCGGCACCGCTGGCCGCCTTCGAGATCGGCGGCGGCGGAGGCTCGGCCGGCGGTGCGATCCTGCTCGCCGTGATCTCCGCGGTCGCCTTCGCCACCATCCTCGCGGTGGTCGCGGGCCTGACCCTGGCGTCCTCGTCGTCCTTCGCGCACGACATCTACGCCAATGTCATCCGCAAGGGACAGGCCACCGAGAAGGAAGAGGTCCGCGCGGCCCGCTGGGCGACGGTCCTCATCGGTGTCGTGTCCATCGCGCTCGGCGCCATGGCCCGCGATCTGAACGTGGCAGGCCTGGTCGCCCTGGCCTTCGCGGTCGCCGCGTCCGCCAACCTGCCGACCATCCTCTACAGCCTGTTCTGGAAGAAGTTCACCACCCAGGGCGCGCTGTGGTCGATCTACGGCGGTCTCGCCTCGTCCGTGCTCCTGGTGCTGTTCTCGCCGGTGGTCTCGGGCAAGCCCACCTCGATGTTCCCGGGCGTCGACTTCCACTGGTTCCCGCTGGAGAACCCGGGCATCATCTCGATCCCGCTGGGCTTCCTGCTCGGCTGGCTCGGCACGGTCCTGTCGAAGGAGGAGCCCGACACCGGCAAGTACGCCGAGCTGGAGGTGCGCTCCCTCACCGGGACCGGGGCGCACTGACCCGACGCGCCACCGTATGCCGGCGCGGCCGTGTCGTAGCTCTCTACGACGCGGCCGCGCCGGTCCTCGTGGGATCGGGACGCTGTCGGTGTCAGTGGCGTCACGTAGTCTCGGAGACGACACGATCAGGACAGGGAGGGGGCCGACATGCTCATCGACACCTATGGCCGAGTAGCCACCGACCTGCGGGTCTCACTGACCGACCGGTGCAACCTGCGGTGCACGTACTGCATGCCCGAAGAGGGTCTGCAGTGGCTGGCCAAGCCCGACCTGCTCACGGACGACGAAATCGTCCGCCTCGTCCGGATCGCCGTCACCCGGCTCGGCATCACCGAGGTCCGTTTCACCGGCGGTGAGCCGCTGCTCCGCCCCGGCCTGGTCGGGATCGTCGAGCGCTGCGCCGCCCTGGAGCCGCGCCCCAAGATGTCCCTGACGACCAACGGCATCGGACTCAAGCGCACCGCCGAGGCCCTCAAGGCGGCCGGCCTCGACCGCGTCAATGTCTCCCTGGACACCCTGCGCCCCGACGTCTTCAAGACCCTCACCCGCCGTGACCGCCACCACGACGTCCTGGACGGCATGGCCACAGCCCGCGAGGCCGGCCTGACCCCGGTCAAGGTCAACGCCGTCCTGATGCCCGGCCTGAACGCCGACGAGGCCCCCGACCTCCTCGCCTGGGCCGTGGAGAACGACTACGAACTGCGTTTCATCGAGCAGATGCCCCTGGACGCCCAGCACGGCTGGAAGCGCGACGGCATGATCACAGCCGGTGACATCCTGGAGTCCCTGCGCACCCGCTTCACGCTCACCGAAGAGGGCCAGGAAGAGCGCGGCTCGGCCCCCGCGGAGCGCTGGGTGGTGGACGGCGGCCCCCACACCGTCGGCGTGATCGCCTCGGTGACCCGCCCCTTCTGCGCCGCCTGCGACCGCACCCGCCTCACCGCCGACGGCCAGATCCGCACCTGCCTCTTCGCCACCGAGGAGACCGATCTGCGCGCGGCCCTGCGCTCGGAGGCGCCGGACGAGGAGATCGCCCGGATCTGGAAGCTGGCGATGTGGGGCAAGAAGGCCGGTTCGGGTCTGGACGACCCGACGTTCCTGCAGCCCAACCGGCCCATGTCGGCGATCGGCGGCTGAGTCGGCGCTCCGGGCGCCGAGGAGTCGGCAATCCGGCGCCGAGCAGTCAGCGATCCGGCGCCGACTCCCACTCCTCAAGGCCGACGACATCCTTGAGGAAGCCCCGCACCCCGAGGAACTTCGACAGATGCTCGCGGTGCTCCTCGCACGCGAGCCAGGTCTTACGGCGCTCCGGCGTATGCAGCTTGGGGTTGTTCCATGCGAGGACCCACACCGCGTCGGCGCGACAGCCCTTGGCGGAGCACTGTGGGATGGACGGCTGCTCGGGGGAGGTACCGGGAAGGTTCACGCCTCAACCCTAAACAACGCGGAAAAGGCGACGCCGAGCAGCCACGGGGGGAGCTGCCCGGCGTCGGTCCGTCGCTCCGACGGGGGATGCGGAGCGCGTACGAAGTATGTCATGGGGGACCCCATGCGGTGCACCGGAACTACATGATTGATCTGAGCTTTTCTTGAGCTTTGCAGACCGGTGCAGGTCAGGTCTGCTCCCGGCCTTGATCGTGGATGCGTCCGGAGCCCGCTTCCGCCGTCGTCTCCGAGGCCTCCGATCGCCATGCCGACGCACCGTCAGAGGGCTCCGCGGGCGGGTTCAGCATCGGCCGCACCGGGGCGGGCACAAAGGTCGACGGCAGGGAAGGGGCGCTCTCCCGGCCCGCGTTGGCGATCACCACGGAGATGTAGGGAAGCAGCACACCGAGGACGAGGGCGACGATCGCGACGTGCCGTTCGACGTTCCACAGTACCGCCGCGAGGATCACCGAGAGCGTCCGCACGCTCATCGAGATCACATAGCGCCGCTGCCGTCCGCGCACATCGTCGTTGAGACCCTGCCTGGCTCCGGTGATCCGGAAGACCTCGACGTTGCTCTGCTTCCGCATCGCGTTCCACCACCCCACCGGCTGCACCGGTCTGTCCCCGGCCCGAACACGCTCCACGGTACGCCGAGGCTGCGCAGGGTACGAGACCGGGGGCGCTGTCACCTGCCCGAACCAGCCGCCTCGTACCGCGTATGGCGCTGTCCGACATGCGCCGTATGGCGGAAGGGCCGAGACTGGCCGTAACTGCTCACCGAGCCGTACTAGGAGGCAGCCATGGGCTGGTTGTGGGCGATCATTGTGGGTTTTGTGCTGGGGCTACTCGCCAAGGCGATTCTCCCCGGAAAGCAGCACATGCCGCTGTGGCTGACCACGGTGCTCGGCATCATCGGCGGCGTCGTCGGCAACTCGCTGGCCGCGTCCTTCGGAATCGCCGAGACCAAGGGCATCGACTGGGGCAGGCACGCCCTGCAGATCGTGGCGGCGGTGGTGCTCGTGTTCCTCGGTGACTTCATCTACAAGATGGTGCGAGGCAACAGACAGGTGACCTGAGCCGCATACGCGCGTGAAAAAGGGGCCGGCCCACCATGGGCCGGCCCCTTTCTCGCGGTACTCACGCGCCTGTGACCTCGACCGCCGCCAGGTTCTTCTTGCCCCGGCGCAGGACCAGCCAGCGGCCGTGCAGGAGATCCGCACGGCTCGGTACGGCGTCCTCGGCGGTCACCTTCACGTTGTTCACGTACGCCCCGCCCTCCTTGACCGTGCGGCGGGCGGCCGACTTGCTCGCCACCAGGCCGACCTCGGCGAAGAGGTCCACCACCGGGCCTGGCTCGGCGACCTGGGCGCCCGGCAGCTCCGACAGGGCGGCACTCAGTGTCGCCTCATCGAGATCACCGAGCTCGCCCTGCCCGAACAGCGCCTTCGACGCGGCGATGACCGCCGCGCACTGCTCGGCGCCGTGCACCAGGGTGGTGAGCTCCTCGGCCAGCGCACGCTGCGCGGTGCGGGCCTGCGGCCGCTCCTCGGTGACCTTCTCCAGCTCCTCCAGCTCCTCGCGGGACTTGAAGCTGAGGATGCGCATGTACGTGGAGATGTCACGGTCGTCGACGTTCAGCCAGAACTGGTAGAAGGCGTACGGCGTCGTCATCTGCGGGTCGAGCCAGATGGCGCCGCCCTCGGTCTTGCCGAACTTGGTGCCGTCCGCCTTGGTCATCAGCGGCGTCGAGTACGCGTGCACCTCGGCGTCCGGCTCCAGGCGGTGGATCAGGTCGATGCCCGCCGTGAGGTTGCCCCACTGGTCGCTGCCGCCCTGCTGGACGACACAGCCATGGCGCCGGTACAGCTCGAGGAAGTCCATGCCCTGCAGCAGCTGGTAGCTGAACTCCGTGTAGCTGATGCCTTCCTGGGACTCGAGGCGACGGGCCACGGAGTCCTTCGTGAGCATCTTGTTGACCCGGAAGTGCTTGCCGATGTCACGCAGGAACTCGATCGCGGACATGCCCGCGGTCCAGTCCAGGTTGTTCACCATCTGCGCGGCGTTCTCGCCCTCGAAGGACAGGAACGGCTCGATCTGGGCGCGCAGGCGCTGCACCCAGTTCGCCACCGTCTCCGGGTCGTTCAGCGTGCGCTCCGCGGTCGGCCGCGGGTCGCCGATCTGGCCGGTGGCCCCGCCGACGAGAGCGAGCGGCCGGTGCCCGGCCTGCTGCATCCGGCGCAGGGTGAGCACCTGCACGAGGTGGCCCACGTGCAGGCTCGCCGCCGTCGGGTCGAAACCGCAGTAATACGTGACGGGACCGTCCGCGAGCGCCTTGCGCAGTGCGTCTTCGTCAGTGGACTGGGCGAAAAGGCCGCGCCACTTCAGCTCGTCGACGATGTCCGTCACGGTTCTCGTATCTCCTCGGGTGAATTCGGCCGCTGCGTACGGGCAGCTGGGTACGAGGTTATACGCCCTGGCTGACAGAGCTCATATTGAAGTCCGGCACCCGCAGCGCGGGCATCGCGGCCCGTGTGAAGTAGTCGCCCCACTCGCGCGGCAGCGTCTTCTCCGTACGGCCCGCCTCGGACGCCCGGCCGAGCAGGCCGACCGGCGACTCGTTGAACCGGAAGTTGTTCACCTCGCCGACCACTTCGCCGTTCTCCACCAGATACACGCCGTCACGCGTGAGCCCGGTCAGGAGCAGCGACGCCGGGTCGACCTCGCGGATGTACCACAGGCAGGTCAGCAGCAGACCACGCTCCGTGGCCGCCACCATCTCGTCCAGGGAGCGCTCGCCGCCGCCGTCCAGGATCAGATTGTCGATGCCCGGCGCGACGGGCAGACCGGTCAGGCCCGCGCTGTGCCGGGTGGTCAGGAGATGGGCGAGCTTTCCGTCGCGCAGCCAGTCGGTGGGGCCGAGCGGCAGGCCGTTGTCGAAGACCGAGGAGTCGTCACCGGAAGTGTGCGCGAGCACGAACGGGGCGGATTCCAGACCGGGTTCGTGCGGGTCGCTGCGCAGTGTCAGGGGCAGCTCGGACAGCTTCTCGCCCACGCGCGTGCCGCCGCCCGGAGTGGAGAAGACCGTACGGCCCTCTGCGGCGTCCCTGGCACCCGCCGACCAGTACTGGTAGATCAACAGATCCGCCACCGCGCTCGGCGGCAGCAGCGTCTCGTAGCGCCCGGCGGGCAGGTCGATACGGCGCTCGGCCCAGCCGAGCCGGACGGCGAGCTCCGCGTCGAGGGCCGCCGGGTCGACGTCCTTGAAGTCCCGCGTGGAGCGGCCGGCCCAGGCGGAGCGGGTGCGGTCGGGGGACTTGGCGTTCACCTCAAGCGTGCCGTTCGGCTGGTCGTGCCTGAGCCTGAGCCCCGCGGACGTACCGACATAGCTGGAGGTCAGCTCGTGGTTGGCGAAGCCGTACAGCTCGCGGCCGCCCGCACGCGCGCGTGCGAAGGCCTCCCCCAGAGCGGGCGCGAAGTCGGCGAAGACGGCCGATGTGGTCTCGGCGGGCGCGTCCGTGAAGTCGGGGGACTGCTCCACCCCCGTCACCAGGGGCTGCGCGTCCTCGGCGGGCCCGGCGGAACGCGCGGCCCCCTCAGCGGCCCGCACGATGTCCTCGAGATCGTCAGCGGTGACCGCCGAGCGCGAGACGACACCGGACGCGGTGCCCTCCTTGCCGTCGACGGTGGCGATGACGGTGAGGGTGCGCCCGCGCGTGACGCCGTTGGTGGTCAGGGCGTTGCCCGCCCAGCGCAGATTCGCCGTCGACTCCTCGTCGGCGATCACCACACAGCCGTCGGCCCTGGACAGTTCGAGGGCGCGCTCGACGACCTCGTGCGGCCTGTTGATACGAGAAGTCGCCGTACTCATCGACCCGCCTCCTGCGTCGTATTGAGACTGTGCTTGCCCGGGGGACGACCCCCGGACCCCCGGCCGGAGGGCGCCTGGCGAACCCGGCTCGTCATCGACCCGCCTCCTGCGTCGTATTGAGACTGTGCTTGCCCGGGGGACGACCCCCGGACCCCCGGCCGGAGGGCGCCTGGCGAACCCGGCTCGTCATCGACCCGCCTCCTGCGTCGTATTGAGGATGTTCACGCCCTGGAAGAGGGCGGAGGGGCAGCCGTGCGAGACCGCCGCGACCTGACCCGGCTGGGCCTTGCCGCAGTTGAAGGCGCCGCCCAGGACATAGGTCTCGGGGCCGCCGACCGCGGCCATCGAGCCCCAGAAGTCGGTGGTCGTCGCCTGGTAGGCGACATCGCGCAGCTGGCCCGCGAGCCGGCCGTTCTCGATCTTGAAGAAGCGCTGCCCTGTGAACTGGAAGTTGTAGCGCTGCATGTCGATGGACCAGGAGCGGTCGCCGATCACGTAGATACCGCGTTCCACGCCCGCGATGAGCTCGTCCGTCGAGGGCCCGTCCGGCGCGGGCTGCAGCGATACGTTCGCCATCCGCTGCACCGGTACGTGCCCGGGGGAGTCGGCGAAGGCGCAGCCGTTGGACCGCTCGAAGCCGGTGAGCTTCGCGATCCGGCGGTCCAGCTGGTAGCCGACCAGGGTGCCGTCCTTGACCAGGTCCCAGGACTGGCCGGCCACGCCCTCGTCGTCGTAGCCGATGGTCGCGAGGCCGTGCTCGGCGGTGCGGTCACCGGTGACGTTCATGATCTCGGAGCCGTACTTGAGCTTGCCGAGCTGGTCGAAGGTGGCGAACGAGGTGCCCGCGTAGGCCGCTTCGTAGCCGAGCGCGCGGTCCAACTCCGTTGCGTGGCCGATCGATTCGTGGATCGTCAGCCACAGGTTGGAGGGGTCCACCACCAGGTCGTAGGTGCCCGCCTCGACGCTCGGCGCCCGCATCTTCTCCGCGAGGAAGCCCGGGATCTGGGCGAGCTCCGCGTCCCAGTCCCAGACATCGCCCGTCAGATACTCCCAGCCGCGCCCCACCGGCGGCGCGATGGTCCGCATCGAGTCGAACTCACCGCTCTTGTCGTCCACGGCGACCGCGGTCAGCTGCGGGTGCAGCCGGACCCGCTCCTGTGTGGTGACGGTGCCCGCGGTGTCGGCGTAGAACTTGTTCTCCTGCACCGTGAGCAGCGAGGCGTCCACGTGCGCGACGCCCTCGGCCGCCAGAAGGCGTGCGCTCCACTCGGCGAGCAGGCCCGTCTTCTCCTCGGCGGGCACGTCGAAGGGGTTGGTCTCGTACGCCGAGACCCAGGTCTGCTCCGCGTGCACCGGCTCCGCGGCGAGCTCCACCCGCTCGTCGGACCCGGCCGCGGCGATCACCTGGGCCGACAGCTTCGCCATCGCGACGGCCTGGAACGCGACTCTCGCGGCCGCGTCCATCGTCAGATCCACACCGGAGGCGAAGCCCCAGGCGCCCGCGTGCACCACGCGCACCGCGTACCCGAGGTCCGTGGTGTCCGACGACCCGGAGGTACGGGCGTCCCGCAGCCGCCAGGCCGCGCTGCGTACCCGCTCGAAGCGGAAGTCGGCGTGCTCGGCGCCCAGTGCGCGGGCCCGGGCCAGCGCCGCGTCGGCCAGAGCGCGCAACGGCAGCGCCGTGAAGGACGCGTCAATGGAATGAGGCACGGATGTCTCCTGTCGGCTGCGGTCGGTGTTCCGGGGAGCGACCGGATCACTCCGATCATGTCGCGCCCTCCCGGGCGGTGTCAGTGCTTTCTGTAGAGACCCCACAGTGACGCTGGTGTGCCGCTGTCGGTGACCGATTCTCCGTATCGCGGAAGGTACCGATAGTTTGCAGAGGTATCAGACCGCTAGGGAAAGGGTGATCCGTTGAGCCGCTCGGTTCTCGTCACCGGAGGAAACCGGGGCATCGGCCTCGCCATCGCCCGCGCTTTCGCCGACGCCGGCGACAAGGTCGCGATCACCTACCGCTCGGGTGAGCCCCCGGAGGGCTTCCTTGCGGTCCGGTGTGACATCACCGATGCCGAACAGGTGGAGCAGGCCTACAAGGAGATCGAGGACAAGCAGGGTCCCGTCGAAGTCCTTGTCGCCAACGCCGGCGTCACCAAGGACCAGCTTCTGATGCGTATGTCCGAGGAGGACTTCACGTCCGTCCTCGAGACCAACCTCACCGGCACCTTCCGGGTCGTCAAGCGCGCCAACCGCGGCATGCTGCGCGCCAAGAAGGGCCGCGTCGTGCTGATCTCCTCGGTGGTCGGCCTGCTCGGCTCGGCCGGCCAGGCCAACTACGCCGCTTCCAAGGCCGGTCTGGTGGGCTTCGCACGCTCCCTGGCCCGGGAACTCGGCTCCCGCAACATCACTTTCAATGTCGTCGCGCCCGGCTTCGTCGACACCGACATGACGAAGTCGCTCACCGACGAGCAGCGTCAGAGCATCGTCGGCCAGGTGCCGCTCGGCCGTTACGCGCAGCCCGAGGAGGTCGCCGCGACGGTGCGGTTCCTCGCCTCGGACGACGCTTCGTACATCACTGGAGCCGTCATCCCCGTTGACGGCGGATTGGGCATGGGGCACTGAGACCTATGACAAACACTGGCGGAATCCTCGAGGGCAAGCGCATCCTCATCACCGGTGTGCTGATGGAGTCCTCCATCGCGTTCCACACCGCGAAGCTGGCCCAGGAGCAGGGCGCGGAGATCATCCTCACCGCCTTCCCGCGGCCCACGCTGACCGAGCGCATCGCCAAGAAGCTCCCCAAGCCCGCCAAGGTCGTCGAGCTCGACGTCTCCAACGACGAGCACCTGGCCCGGCTCGAAGGCGTGGTGCGCGAAGAGCTCGGCGGTCTCGACGGCATCGTCCACTCCATCGGCTTCGCCCCGCAGGACGCGCTCGGCGGCAACTTCCTGAACACGCCCTTCGAGTCGGTGGCCACGGCCATGCACGTCTCGGCGTTCTCCCTGAAGTCGCTGACCATGGCCTGCCTGCCGCTGATCCCGGAGGACCAGGGCGGCTCGGTCGTGGGCCTGACCTTCGACGCCCAGTACGCCTGGCCGCAGTACGACTGGATGGGTCCGGCGAAGGCCGCCCTCGAAGCGACCTCCCGCTACATGGCCCGTGACCTGGGCAAGCGCAAGATCCGCTGCAACCTCATCTCGGCCGGCCCGATCGGCTCGATGGCTGCGAAGTCCATCCCGGGCTTCTCGGAGCTGGCGTCGGTGTGGGACAACCGCTCGCCGCTGGCGTGGGACCTCGCCGACCCGGAGCCCGCGGGCCGCGGTGTCGTCGCCCTGCTCTCGGACTGGTTCCCCAAGACCACCGGCGAGATCGTGCACGTCGACGGCGGCCTGCACGCTGTGGGTGCCTGAGCCTTACGGGTCGTACGCGCCTTTCGGGTCGTACGGGCCTTTCGGGCCCCTGCGGCAGTACGCCTCTACGTTGCCGATGCCTCGTTTCCCGCACCGCGCGGGAGGCGGGGCGTCGCCCGTTCGGCCCCCTTGACCAGGCGGCCGCGGCCCGGACTGCGCACGCTGGAAGCCCAGTTCGAGTTCCCCCCTTGTGGTGCAGCCGCGGCGGCCTGACCGCCTTGCCGCAGTACGGCCGAGGAGGTCCACCAGGTGCGCAGACCACGCAGCTTCCCAACGTTGCTCGCCGGTCTCGCGCTCCTTGTCGGCCTTCCCGTCGCCCTCCCCGCGGAGGCGGCGTCACCGGCGGCGCGAGAGTCCCCGGCCGCGGCGCCCTCGCGCGCCGAGACCGCCGAGACCGCCGCGGAGCGGCCCTTCGGGGCGGAGTGCCGCACGCGCGTGGACGGCTCGCACGTCGTGGCGTACTGCCACAACCCCTATCCGGAGACCGACCGGGTCAGCCTGCACATCGAGTGCGAGCGCTGGTGGGACATCGACACCGACAGCGCGCGCGTGGCGACGGGACCGGCGATGACCGTGCAGCTCAGCGGCCGCTGCTGGAAAGAGATCGGCTCGGCCTGGGTCAGCCACACGCGCTGACCGTCCCTGTGGGTGGGGCAACCGGGGCCTTCACGCCTGAGCGTCGCCGAACAGCTCGGGGCGGCACATGAAGGGGTACCCGGCGGCCTCCGCCGCCGCTGTCTCGGGGTCGCCCGCGCGGATCGCGTCGAGGAGCCGCGCGTGGTCCATGTGGGTCTCGGGGCTCAGGTCCTCGCTCACGTCATCGCGCAGCCAGGCGCGCAGCACCTCGCCCAAGTCGGCGTACAGCGCGGTCAGTACGTCGTTGTGGCCGGCCGAGACCACGGCCATGTGGAAGGTGGCGTCGGCCTCGATGAAGGCCTCGCGCTCGCCTGCCGCCCAGGCCTCCTCACGGCGCGCGAGCAGTGCGTCGAGCTGCTTGAGCTCGCGCTCCGTGCGGCGCTCGGCGGCCCGCTTCGCGGCGGTGGACTCGAGCGTCGAGCGCAGTTCCGCGATGTGCCGGGGGTCGGCGTCGGCGAACCTGCGGTGCATCACGCCCGCCAGTTCGCTGGTCGCCACGACATAGGTGCCCGAGCCCTGGCGGATGGCCAGGAGGCCGTTGTGGGCCAGGGCGCGCACCGCCTCGCGCACCGTGTTGCGGGCCACGCCCAGCTGCTCGACCAGCTCGGGTTCGGTGGGGATACGGGAGCCGACCGGCCACTCGCCCGAGGTGATCTGGTTCCGCAGCTCCGCGATGACCTGGTCGGCGAGGGCGGAGCGCCGGGGAGACGTCAGTGGCATCGGGCTTCCTTCACTACGCAGCAACGCACTGGACAAGCAATCATCCCATGATTCTATGATGGCTCCCATGGCACGTGAGGAAACCCAGACGACGACCCAGGCACCACCGCGCACGGCAGAGCCGCAGACCCTCACCGAACCGCCCGCCACGCGCGCGTGGGCCACGCGGCTGGTGATGGTCGGCATCGTGCTCGCGGCACTCAACCTGCGTCCCGCCATCACCAGTCTCGGCGCCCTCCTCGAAGAGGTGCGTGACGGGCTCGGTATGAGCGGCAGCGTCGCCGGCCTGCTCACCTCCGTACCGCCCCTGTGCTTCGCCGCCTTCGGTGTGATGGCGCCGCGCCTCGCCCGCCGCTTCGGTCCGGCCGCCGTGGTCTGCGCCGGCATGGTCGCGATCGCCGCGGGGCTGACGATCCGGCCCTTCGCGGGCGGTACGCCCGGCTTCCTCGCGGCCAGCGCGCTCGCCCTGATGGGCATCGCCGTCAGCAATGTGCTGATGCCGGTGATCGTGAAGCGCTGGTTCCCCGACCGGGTCGGCTCCATGACCGGGCTCTACTCGATGGCCCTCGCCCTCGGTACGTCCCTCGCGGCTGCCGCCACGGTGCCCATGACCGCCGCCCTCGGCGGCGGGTGGCAGGCCGGTCTCGGCATCTGGGCCCTGGTGGCCGCCGTCGCGGTGCTGCCCTGGCTTCCGCTGGTACGCGACCGGGGCCCGGGCTCCACGCGGCAGCGGACCGCACCGGCAGGCGCCGCCGAAGAGCGCGCGCCCGAGGGGCGTGCCGACGGAGGGCGTGCCGCCGAAGAGCGCGCCGACGAAGGGCGTGCCGCCGAGGAAAGCCGAGGCTCCGCGGGGGCGTCGGGCTCCGCCGGAACATCCGGTTCCGCCAGCGGTGCCGGATCGCAGCCGGCCGCCGCCGACGGGCTGCGGATCACGCGCAGCCGCACCGCCTGGGCGCTCGCCGTCTTCTTCGGCCTCCAGGCCACCGGCGCCTACATCACCATGGGCTGGATGCCGCAGATCTTCCGGGACGCCGGCGTTCCGGCGTCCACCGCGGGTGTGTTGCTCGCCGTGACCATGGCGATGGGCGTGCCGCTCGCGTTCGTCATCCCGCGGGTGGCCGCGCGGATGCGGAACCAGGGCCCGATCGCCGTGGCCCTCGCCCTGTGCGGCCTGACCGGCTACGCGGGGCTCTACCTCGCCCCGTCCGGCGGTGCCTGGGCCTGGGCGCTGCTGCTCGGCGTCTCCAACTGCGCCTTCCCGCTCGCCCTCACCATGGTGGGCATGCGCGCGGGCACCGGTGCCGGGGTCGCCAAGCTGTCCGCCTTCGCCCAGAGCACGGGCTATCTGATCTCGATCCCGGGACCGCTCCTCGTCGGTGTGCTCTACCAGCACAGCGGCGGCTGGGGTCTGCCCATCGCGCTCATGGCGGGGCTCATGGTCCCCCAGATCGCGGTCGGCATCCTGGCGGGGCGCAACCGCACCGTCGAGTCGGAGCTGGCGGCCAGGACGGCCGTGACACCGGCCTGACACCACGTGGCCCGGTCTCGGTCCGGCCCGGGTCCCGATCCGGGTCCCGGCCCGGTTGGGCCCCGCTCCCGGCCGCCCCCGCCGCCGGAGGAACGGTCAAAGGGTGCGAGACTGGCGCTATGCCTGTGCTCGACCCGAACCCCCAGAACGGCCAGAAGAAGCTCCTCGTCGTGCTCGGTGCGATGCTGGCCATCACCGTCATCATCGGCATCATCGCGTCCATCGCCTCGCCCTGAAGCCGCCGGTGACGGCGCGCTGACCGGGTGGCCCGGCGGTGGGGTCCGACGGCGATGGTGGGGTTTACCCCCCATCCCCTAGGGGGCCGGTCTCAGGGTCAAGTGGGTGGATCACCGGATGGGTTGAGGTCGCGCAAGACCGTAGTTTCGATGTGTACCGCGAAGGCGCGGCGCACACAGCACTCGAAACCGCGGAGGCGATATGCCGGCCCCTACGCACACCAGGTCCACCTCGCGACCGCGGGGCGTCGGAGCCAGTCTGCCCTGGTGGGCCCTCGCCCTGCCCGCCCTCGCGTTCACGGCGCTGCTGCTCCTCGTGCTCGACCCGGCGGAGGCCCACGCGGCCACCGGTGAGCCCGCGGTCATGGACTTCCTCCGGCAGATACGGCAGGCGCTGCTGTTCTAGCCGGGGCGCACGCGTGGCGCACGCCCCAAGGGTGGCGCCCGCCGGGAGCCGGGGCCTGAGCGCTCTGCGGAGCCCCTTGTTCCGCGCCCCCGCGAGCCGCCGGTCACCCGTGTGGGCAGACCACCTCAACTCCCAGCGCCCCATGGCACGTTTCGTGCGAAGCTGGGACGCATGAGCGTCGATACACCCCGCAGGATTGTCCTTCTCCGGCATGCGAAGGCCGACTGGCCACAGGTGTCCGACCACGAGCGGCCGCTCGCCGAGCGCGGCCGCAAGGACGCCCCCGCCGCCGGCCTGAGACTGGCCGAGTCCGGCATCGACTTCGACCTGGCCATCTGCTCGACCTCCGCGAGGACCCGCGAGACCTGGAAGCTCGCCGTCCAGGAGCTGCCGCGCCGTCCGAAGACCGTCTACGAGGAGCGTGTCTACGAAGCCTCGCCCGGTGACCTGATCGCCGTGCTCAACGAAGTCCCGGACGACGTGGCCGATGTCCTCCTGATCGGCCACAACCCCGGTATCCAGGGTCTCGCCGATGTCCTCGCGGGAGCCTCGGAGGGTGACGCCATGACGCGCATGAGCCGCCGTGGCTTCCCGACGTCGGCCATCGCGATCCTGACGTACACAGGCTCCTGGAAGGGTGTGGAACCCGGAGCGGCCGCCTTGGCCGACTTCTGGGCGCCGCACGAGTAGCGAGCGCTCCGTCCGTAACACCCCCGTGTGACCGGCCAGTTGACCGCGACAGAGGGGCCCGGCCCACCGCTTCGGTGACCCGGGCCCCTCGTGTCGTCGTCCGTGTCTCGGTCGTCCGTGCCTCAGTCGTCGTGGGTGTCCGCCAGTTCGACCTCTTCGCGGGTGACGCCGAGGAGATACAGGACGGTGTCGAGGAAGGGCACGTTCACGGCCGTGTGCGCGGCCTCGCGCACCAGGGGCTTGGCGTTGAAGGCGACCCCGAGGCCCGCCGCGTTGAGCATGTCCAGGTCGTTGGCGCCGTCGCCGATCGCCACGGTCTGTTCGAGCGGCACCCCGGCCTCGGCGGCGAATCGGCGCAGGAGGCGGGCCTTGCCCGCACGGTCCACGACCTCGCCGGTGACCTTGCCGGTCAGCTTGCCGTCGACGATCTCCAGGGTGTTGGCGTGCGCGAAGTCGAGGCCCAGACGCTCCTTGAGGTCATCGGTGACCTGGGTGAACCCGCCCGAGACGACGCCCACTTGGTAGCCGAGGCGCTTCAGCGTACGGATCAGGGTGCGGGCGCCCGGGGTCAGCCGTACCTCGGTGCGCACCTTGTCCACCACAGAGGCGTCCAGGCCGCCGAGCAGCGCCACGCGCGCGTGCAGGGACTGCTCGAAGTCCAGCTCACCGCGCATCGCGGCCGACGTCACCTCGGCGACCTTGTCCTCGCAGCCGGCGTGCGCGGCGAACAGCTCGATGACCTCGTCCTGGATCAGGGTCGAGTCGACATCCATCACGATCAGGCGCTGCGCGCGCCGGTGCAGACCGGCCGCGACCACGGCCACATCCACGCCCTGCGCCGCGGCCTCTATGGCGAGCGCGGTGCGCAGGGGCTCGGTCTCGGTGCCGGACACGGCGAACTCCACTGCCGTGACCGGGTACTTGGCGAGCCGGAAGATACGGTCGATATTGCCGCCGGTGTCCGTGATGCGCGCGGCGATCGCCGCTGTCGACTCGGCGGTGAGGGGGTGACCGAGCACGGTGACATGCGAACGGCCCTCGCCGCGCGGCCGGTTGTCGCCGATACCGGAGATGATCTCGGCCTGCATCTTCAACGACTCGGCCCAGCTGTGCACCGTGGAGCGCAGCTCGCCCTCGCTGCCCGCGGCCGGCGCGGTGACGAGCGCGCACAGCATGATGCGGCCACGGGTGACGACCTGCTCCAGGTCGACCACGTCGACGGAGAAGGCGGCAAGGGTGTCGAAGAGCCCTGCGGTGAGGCCGGGCCTGTCCTTGCCGAAAATCTTGACGAGGAGAGTGGGGACGTCAGCGGTGTAGGGGGGCTGCGATGCGCTCATGGTGAGCACCACGGTATCGGGCACTGCGTGCCACGTGTTGAGGTGTCCCGCGTGGCGGACAGGCACCCGGCCCCGAGCCCCGGCCCTCGGGCCTGCCCCCGGCTCCGAGCCCCGGCGCTCAGGCCTGCCCCCGGCCCCGAGCCCTCCTGGCCCTCAGCCCCGTCTCCGGCCCTCAGCCCTGCCCCCGGGGCGGCCGGTCCGGGGGCGGCGGCCCCGGCCTGCGCGGCGGGGGAGTACGCGGCGGCGGATTCCGTGGGGGAGGAGGCGGTGGCGGGGGCACCGGCCAGCCGCGCTGCTCACCGTCACGCCCGCGTTCCCGTTCCCGCCCGGCCCCCTCCTGGCCCTCGCGCTCCCGCTCCCGTTCCGGCGGGCGCCGCCGTGGCACAGGCGGGGGCGGTGTGAGCGGGCCCGCGACCGTCTCGGCGCTGTACACGTCGTTGCCGCCGCCGGGAGGCCGCAGATACGGGTTCGCCTCGGTGGGCGCGGAGTGGTGTGCCGGGCCCGGTCCATAAGGCCCCGCGGCCTCGCCCCGGGAGCCTCCCGCCTTTTGGGGGCCCGCACGTCCGGGCCCCTGCGAGGTAGCCGTACCGGCCCCCTCCGGGAGATACGAGGGCGGCGCCGGAAACGGTTCCGCCCGCCCCGCCCGCGGGGTGCCCCCGGCCAGCGGCGCCACTCCGCTGCCGGCCGCCCCGCTCACGTACGCCAGAAGCGCGCCGAGCGCCCCGGCCCCCGCGCCCCACGCGGCCCCGAGCAGCAGTGCCGTCCCTGCCTGGCCGCGCAGTTCGATCCCGGCGCCGAAGGCATCGATGCCGAGTACCGACAGGGACGCGTCGGCCGAGACGGCCGTGAGCCACACGAGCAGCGGCAGCGCGAGCGCCGTGACCGCGCCGAGCCGCACCGCGCAGCGTGCCGCGAAGGCCGGCGCGCGCTGGCCGCCGAGCGGAGTGCGGACGGCCGTGAGCACACCGGCGTAGAGCATCGTCACGGCGGCCGCGAGCAGCAGGAGCCAGACGCGGCTGTCGAGTTCGGCGAGCCGGGGCAGTGTCACGGGTTCGGCGGCCGAGAGCCGCAGTAGTTCGTCGACGGGGTCGGGCAGGACCTGCGCCAGTTCGCCCGTGGCCTTGCCGTTCCAGGGCACGAGGAGCCCGACCGGCACGCCGAGCCACACCCCGTTGGGTGCCCCGAGCAGCGCCGCGCCCGCGATCCGCCGCGGATGGTCGTCCCCCGCCATCGCGTACGCCGCCGCTGCCAGACCCGCGAGCACCGCCACGAGCAACACCGCGACCAGGGCGGACGCGGCCGGGCGCACCACGCGGTGCACCGCTTCGAGCCGGGCCGGCAGCGGCGTACGGCGGGAGGCGAGCAGCGCGATCAGCAGCACGCCGCCCACCCACAGCGCACCGCCGAGCAGCGAGGCACCGGTGTCGACGGTGAAGCCCACGGAGGCCTCGGCGTCCACGAGGTCGCCGATCCTGTCCGGAAGCAGCCCCCCGATATCGCCGAGCCCATCGGGCAGTTTGTCCTTGATGTCGTCGGTGAGACCGCCGCCCGGCCCTTCGTCGAGCCCGAGCGAGCCGCCGTCGATCGTGATGGTGTCGTGACCGGCCCAGGCGAGCCCGGCCAGCATGGCCAGGAACAACGTCGCCACCGAGCCCACGCGGGCGGCGAGTTCGGCGGGTGTGATCACCACGCCCGCGGCGCGCAGGGAGCGCAGGAAGAAGAAGGCAAGCAGCAGGGCACCGGTCAAACCCACACCCAAGGGCGTCACTTCGATGGCGGTGGTCGCCTCGGCCCCGTCGAGACCGAAGGCGGAGACATCCCCGGACGGTGTGACGGAGCCGCCTGCGCCGAGCACCACCACGGCCGCGGTCATCGGGCCGAGGGAGCCCGCGGAGTCGGCGTCCAGGAGATGGAGCCCGAGCGCCGCGACGCCCGCCATACCGATCATCGCCCAGCTCACCGAGGCGACCGCGGCGAGCAGCACCTCGCCCCAGCGCACCCCGGGTGCGGCGGTCGCCAGGGGTGCGGCCGGTCGTGCGCCGCCGGTCGCGCCCGCTTCCATGAGGCCCCCGATCCCCGGCGTTATGTCCGTTCGCGCATGATCCGTACGGACTCATGGGCGCTTACCACTCTCCGGGGCGGTTTACGGACAGTCAACGGGCTGCGCGGCAGGGGGTGAAGACGTCCTTCTGAAGGCCCGACTTTCGGACAGCGGGCTGAGCCTGAAATAGTTCCCCACGATGTTCGACATCCCTAGACTCCCCAAGACGGGGGCTAGCTCGGGGGACAACGTAGTGGGGCATGGAGTGCCGGAACTCGTACTGGAATTGAATGGACGGACCTGGACGCTTGATCCGTCCCGGTCCTACGCCCTCGGACGCGATCCGGGGGGAGACGTGGTGATCGACGACGCCCGGGTCTCCTGGCGGCACGCCACGATCAGCTGGGGCGGCCGGAGTTGGGTCATCGAGGACCACGGCAGCACCAATGGCACGTTCGTGCAGGGCCACCGTGTGCACCACATGGAGATCGGCCCCGGCTCCGCCGTCTACCTCGGCAACGCGACCGACGGACCGCGTCTCGACCTCTCGGGAGCTGGAGCTGGAGCGGGAGCCGGTGCCGGAGCGGGCGCCATGGCCGCACCGCAGCAGGCCCACCAGGCCCCGGCTCACCAAGCGCAGCAGGCTCCGGCCCAGCACCCGCAGCCGCACGCCCCGCAGCCGCACGCCCCGCAGTCGGGCGGCCCGGGCCGGCCGGCCCCGCAGCAGCAGTCGCCCCAGCACCACGCGCCCCAGCAGCACACCCCGCAAGCCCCGCACCAGGGCTGGCAGCAACAGCCGCCGCAGCAGCCGCATGTGCCCCAGCAGCAGAGCCACGGCCAGCAGTTCGCGGCGCAGCAGCCCCCGGCCGCCGGCGGCCCCGCGGGCGCGCCCCCGGTCTACGGCGACCGCAGCCCGACGACCTTCCACCAGTTCGCCCTCGGCCATGTGATGCGTATCGGCCGTGCCCTGGAGAACGAACTGGTCGTCTCGGACCTGCAGGTCTCGCGCCACCACGCCGAGTTCCACGCGACGCCCGACGGCCGCTTCGAGATCCGTGACCTGGGCTCGCACAACGGCACCTACGTCAACGGCCAGCCGCTGCCCAAGTCCGGTACCGCGCAGATCGGCCCGAGCGACATCGTCGGCGTCGGCCACTCGACGTTCCGCCTGGTCGACGGGCGCCTCGAGGAGTTCGTCGACACCGGCGAGGTCTCCTTCTCGGCCCGCCACCTCACGGTCACCGTCGACGGCGGCAAGCAGATTCTCAAGGACGTCTCCTTCGGCGTACCGGAGAAGTCCCTGGTCGCCGTCATCGGCCCCTCAGGGTCCGGCAAGTCCACGCTGCTCAAGGCGCTCACCGGCTACCGCCCCGCCAACCAGGGCGATGTCCTCTACGACAACCGGAACCTGTACAAGCAGTTCGCCGAGCTGCGCCAGCGCATCGGTCTGGTCCCGCAGGACGACATCCTGCACAAGGAACTGACCGTCAAGAAGGCGCTCAAGTACGCCGCCAAGCTCCGCTTCCCCGCCGACACCAGCGAGCAGGAACGCGAGCAGCGCATCAACGAAGTCCTGGGTGAGCTCAAGCTCGACATCCACAAGGACAAGAAGGTCACCTCGCTCTCCGGCGGCCAGCGCAAGCGTGTCTCGGTCGCCCTCGAGCTGCTCACCAAGCCGTCGCTGATCTTCCTCGACGAGCCCACGTCGGGCCTCGACCCGGGCATGGACCGCGACGTCATGCAGCTGCTCCGCGGCCTCGCTGACGACGGCCGCACGGTCCTGGTCGTCACGCACTCCGTGGCCGAACTCGCGCTGTGCGACAAGCTCCTCGTCATGGCGCCGGGCGGTTCGGTGGCGTACTTCGGACCGCCGGAGGAAGCCCTCAACTTCTTCGGCTACAGCACCTGGGCCGATGTCTTCTCCTCCTTCGAGAACTACCGCGACTACGACTGGGCGGGCCGCTGGAAGGGCTCGCAGCACTACCAGATGTACGCCGCGGACATCGACGCCGTCGCCGCGCAGTCCGTACATATGCCGCCGCCTCAGCAGATGCGGCCGCCCAAGCCACAGGGCTGGGGCTCACAGCTGTTCACCCTGATCCGCCGCTATGTGTCGGTGATCGTCTCCGACCGTGGCTTCCTGGCCCTGATGGTGATCCTGCCCGCGGTGCTCGGTGTGGTCTCCACGCTGATCAACTCCGACGACGGGCTCAACCCCGGCCCGCGCGGCCCCAACGGCAACGCCTCCACCATCCTGCTGATCCTCGCGGTCGGCGCCTGCTTCGCCGGAGCGGCCAACTCCGTACGAGAGCTGATCAAGGAACGGGTCATCTACGAGCGCGAACGGGCCACCGGCCTGTCCCGCTCGGCCTATCTCATGTCGAAGGTGATCGTGCTCGGCGTGATCACCGTCCTGCAGGGCGCCCTCATCGGCGCCATCGGCTTCGGTGTGCGCGAGGTGCCCGACGAGGGCCTGATCCTCGGCTCGTCCGTGAAGCTGGAGCTCGCGCTGCCGATCATGGCGCTCGGCTTCACCTCGATGATGTTCGGCCTGATCATCTCCGCGCTGGTGAGGACCGCCGAGAAGACCATGCCGCTCCTGGTGATGTTCGCGATCATCCAGGTCGTCTTCACCGGCTGTCTGTTCACCCTGAACGGCCAGGTGGGCGTCAACCAGCTCTCGTTCCTGATGCCGTCCCGCTGGGCGGTGGCGGCCGCGGGCACCACGGTCGACCTGAACGTCCTCTTCCCGAACCAGGACGACCCGGGCACGACGGATCCGCTGTGGGACCACGACGCGGGCATGTGGCTGCTCGACATGGGCGTGCTCGTCGCCATCGGTGTCGCTCTCGGCTTCGTGGTCGCGCGGCTGCTGCGCCGCCACGAGCCCGAGGTCATGCGCAAGTAGGGCGGTACGCGGACTCGCGCAGCGCGGTTCGCGGCACGGACAACGCCGGAGGGCGGCACCCCGAGTGGGGTGCCGCCCTCCGGCGCTATACGTCGAGATACGTCGAGTACGGGCTCAGTAGGCGCCGTTGACGTTGTCGATCGAACCGTACTTGTCGGCGGCGTAGTTGGCCGCGGCGACGATGTTCGAGACCGGGTTGTACAGGTCGTGGGCGGTGCCGTCGACGTGGTACGCGTCGAAGGTCGGCTGGATGACCTGCAGCAGACCGATGGACGGGGTGCCGTTCTGGGCGTTGACGTCCCAGCCGTTCATGGCACGCGGGTCGCCACCGGACTCACGGATGATGTTGCGGTGCAGTCCCTCGTACGAGCCGGGGATGCCCTTGTCCTTCATGATGTCGAGGGACTGACGGATCCACCCGTCCAGGTTGTTGGCGTAGACCGGCTTGCGGGCGGCCTCACGGGCGGCGCGCTCCTTGGCCTCACGCTCCTGCTTGGCCTTCTCCTCGGCCTTCGCCTTGGCCTCTTCCTCGGCCTTCTTCTTGGCGGCGGCCTCGGCGTCCTTGGCCTTGTCGGCGGCGGCGGACTGCTGCTTGGCGACGCTGGCGTGGACGGTCTTGGCGGCGTCGGTGGACCACGCCACGGAGGCGGCGGACACCTCGGTGGAGGACGAGGCCTGCGCGGCCTGGTCAGTGCCCGGCACGAACGAGAACGCGAGAGCGGCGGCGCCGAGCGTGGCGACACCGGCGATCGAGATCTTCTGGCTCTTGGTCAGCGAACTATGACCAGGGGTGCTGTGCTTGGACATGACGAATGGACCTCTTCGAATAGCGGAGGTCGCTCTTCTGGCGATGCCGGCTCAGACAGGGACTCCGGCAAAAGCGCCGCAGTGGAAAACCACGGCGCCGAGCGACGGGAGCCATTCTTAGCGGCCGCAAAATTCCGTGGCAAAGGTGTGACGTACGATCCCGGTTAGTGGATCAGGGGGGCGCCAAATGCCGTGCGCACCGTCGTATGCCCCGCCTATAGGACCCTTAAGGGTCTCCTAGGGGCCTTCGTACGTGATGTGCGCCCTATGCGCGGGCTCACATCGAACACGTAACAGTCTCACCAACAGTTGCCAGAGCAATTCATTCCGTCACTGCCCTCGTTCGGAAGGATGAGGTGGCTGTCCCCGAACTCATGCCAGAGATAGAGACGGCGTACTGCCTCGGCATAAGCCCGGCTCACAGCGGCCTTTCCCGCAATGGCTTCGAGCATCAGCAGATGCGAGGCCTCCGGTTCGTGCAGCCCGGTAAGGAGCCCGTCCACGACGCGCACCCCGCGCTCCGGAGTCACCACCAGGTCGGTCCACCCGGCGGCGGCGCGCACCACCGCACCCGCACTCGCACCCGCACTCGCACCCGCACCCGCGCCGCCCGCACCCGTGCCGCCCGCGCCGCCCGCACCCGCGCCCTCCCCGCCGACCGCCGACTCGACGGCCCGCACCGCCGTCGTACCGACCGCGATGACCCGGCCGTCACCGGCCTTCGCCGCGTTGATCAGGCGCGCCGAGGCCGCGGGCACCGAGAACCGCTCCGGAAAGGGCGGTTCATGCGCCTCCGCCGACGCCACCCCCGTATGCAGGGTGACCGGCGCGAACTGCACACCCCGGCTCACCAGCTCCGCCACGAGCCGGGCCGTGAAGGGCCGCCCTGCGCTCGGCATCTCCGCCGAGCCCGCGCCGTCGGGCGACTCCAGGGCGAACACCGTCTGATAGGCGGACAGCGGCTGATCCCGCTCCGTATAGGGGTAGCGGATAGGCCGCCCGTGCCCCCGGAGCAGACCGGGCACGCCCCAGCGCGGCAGCCGCGACGCCCTCGCCCACCACAACCGCTCGCCGCGCTCGCTCAACGGCTCCTCCATTACGAGGTGTGCGCCGCCGGCGAGCAGGACCTCCGCCCCCGCCGGGCCCCCGGCACGCGCGCGCGTCGAGCCCGAGCCATCGGGGTCGCGCAGCTCGACCGCCCAGCGCCCGTCGTCGCCCCGGGTGGAGAAATGCACCACCACGCGTGCGTGCCCCAGCGTTCCGTCCACGGCCGACGGCAGCGTGGGCGAGGTGTTCACGATCAGGAGGTCGCCCGCCCGCAGCAGCCGCGGCAGCTCGACGAAATCGTGGTGGGTGACCGCCGTCCCGCGCGAGACAAGGAGCCGCACCCCGTCCCGGCCGCCCCCCGGCGTGCGCTGCTCGACCGGCACGTGCGCGAAGAGTTCCTCCGGCACCCGCAGCGCCTCGACCCCGCCGCTCACCCCGCCCCTCACGGTGTCGCCAGGAGACCGGGCGCCGCGTACCGCCCGCTCGCCGCACGTGCGTCGAGGAGCCGCAGGAAAGCGGGCACCACGGCCCCGGGAAGCGGCCTGCCCGTGTCGTCGTCGAGCGGCACAGCGGCCCGGTAGAGGTCGGTACGCATGTCCCCGGGGTCGACCGCCCACACCCTGAGCCCCGGCTCCTCCACCGCGAGCACCGCCGAGAGCTGGTCGAGCGCTGCCTTCGAAGCGCCGTAGCCACCCCACGTCTCATACGCCTCGACCGCCGCGTCCGAACTCAGGTTGAGCACCGCCCCCGCCTCGGCGGCCCGCAGCAGCGGCAGTGCCTCCCGCACAAGACCGAGCGCCGCCACGACATTTGTCTCCAGGGCCTGGCGCAGTCCGTCGAGCGCCAGCTCCTCCAGGCGTACGAGCGGCTCGGCGCCGAGGGCGCTCGCGTTGTTCACCAGCAGATCGAGCCCGCCGAACTCCCGCGCGGCGGCCACCAGGGCACCGCGGTGCCGGGTGTCCGTGACATCTCCCGGCAGCGCCCGCACGCGCGCGCCGTGCCCGCGCAGCTCCTCGGCCGCGTCCTCCAGCGGCCCGGCGGACCGCGCGTCGAGCACAAGGTCCCAGCCCCGTCCCGCCAGTGCGGCGCCGAGCGCGCGCCCGAACCCCTTCGAAGCCCCCGTGATGATCGCAACCGGCATGACGTCCGTCCCCTCTGTGCGTTCCTTCTGTGCGTGCTTCTGTGCGTCCCGCTGTGCGTGCTTCTGTGCGTCCCCGATCCAACGTAGGAACGCGGGGGCGCCCCGCGCCTCGTGCCCGGGACCCGCACCGCGGGGCCCTTCGCCCTAGTCCCAGCGCCCTAAGCGAGCGCCGTCCGCGGTCCGATACGCACTGTCACAGGCCGCCGGTACGGTGAGGCCATGACCGACGGCCCACGATCAGGAATCTCCGCGGTGAGCTCCGCGCTCCTCGCCATGAGCAGGCACTTGGAGGTGCGCGACGTCCTCAAGACGATCGTCGTCTCGGCCCGCGAGCTCCTGGACGCCGAGTACGCCGCGCTCGGTGTTCCCGACGACCACGGCGGCTTCGCCCAGTTCGTCGTCGACGGCGTGGGCGAGGAGCAGTGGAAGGCCATCGGCCCGCTCCCGCGCCAGCACGGCATTCTCGCCGCGATGCTGCACAAGGCCGAGCCCGAGCGCCTCGCCGACGTCCGCGAGGACCCCCGCTTCGAAGGCTGGCCGTCCGCGCACCCCGAGATGTCCGACTTCCTCGGACTGCCCATCCGTGACGGCGAGGAGACGCTCGGCGCCCTGTTCCTCGCCAACAAGAAGTGCCCCAAGCCGGAAGGCGGTTGCGGCTTCACCGAGGACGACGAGGATCTGCTCGGCATCCTCGCCCAGCACGCCGCCATCGCCCTCACGAACGCCCGTCTGTACGAGCGCAGCCGGGAGCTCACCATCGCCGAGGAGCGCTCCCGGCTCGCCCATGAACTGCACGACGCCGTCAGCCAGAAGCTGTTCTCGCTGCGCCTGACCGCACAGGCCGCCGCCGCCCTGGTGGACCGCGACCCGGGCCGGGCCAAGGGCGAGCTCCAGCAGGTCGCCGCGCTCGCCGCGGAGGCGGCCGACGAACTGCGCGCCGCCGTCGTCGAGTTGAGGCCTGCCGCCCTGGACGACGACGGCCTGGTGGCGACCCTGCGCAATCAGATCCAGGTCCTCGACCGGGCACACACCGCGCAGGTCACCTTCGAGAGCGGCGGGGTGCGTGCCCTGCCGTCGGCCCAGGAAGAGGCGATGCTGCGCGTGGCCCAGGAGGCCCTGCACAACGCCCTGCGCCACTCCGGCGCCGCCCACGTCCGCGTCGTACTGCAAAAGCGGGGCCAGGGCGCGGTGCTGCACATCAGCGACGACGGCGGCGGCTTCGACCCCACGGCGATAAGGCGCGCGGGACGCCACCTCGGCCTGGTCTCGATGAGGCACAGGGCGAGCGGGGTCGGCGGCCGGCTCGCCGTCGAATCGGAGCCCGGCAAGGGCACCACGATCGAGATGGAGGTCCCCGGTGGCTGACAAGACAATCCGGGTGCTGCTGGTGGACGACCACCAGGTGGTGCGCCGCGGCCTGCGCACCTTCCTGGAGGTCCAGGAGGACATCGAGGTCGTCGGCGAGGCGTCCGACGGCGCCGAGGGCGTCGCCCGCACCGAGGAACTGCGGCCCGACGTCGTCCTGATGGACGTCAAGATGCCCGGCATGGACGGCGTAGAGGCGCTGCGCAAACTGCGTGAACTGGACAACCCCGCCAAGGTGTTGATCGTCACCAGCTTCACCGAGCAGCGCACCGTCGTCCCCGCCCTGCGCGCCGGCGCCTCCGGCTATGTCTACAAGGACGTCGACCCCGAGGCCCTCGCCGGCGCCATCCGCTCCGTGCACGCCGGCCATGTCCTGCTCCAGCCCGAGGTCGCGGGCGCCCTCCTCTCCCAGGAGGAGGGCAACGGCGCGCAGGGCAGGGGCGGTTCGCTCACCGAGCGGGAGCGCGAGGTGCTCGGCCTGATCGCCGACGGCCGTTCCAACCGCGAGATCGCCCGCGCCCTGGTCCTGTCCGAGAAGACCGTCAAGACACATGTGTCGAACATCCTGATGAAGCTGGACCTGGCCGACCGCACACAGGCGGCGCTTTGGGCGGTACGTCATGGAGTGACCGGCTGACCCGGACGGCGAACCCACGACTCCTCCCTGGGGGAACCCGGCGAAACGGACGCGGCTCCACGACCGGAGCGTCGTGTTCCGGACCGAGATTCATACCGTCGTGTAGATGTCGCCCGTACGGCGCATCCTGCGCGGGCCCCGGCCGTTCTCCAGTGCGTGCTGCGGCGGCTGGCCGCAGCTTCCGCAAGGAGGGTCTAGAAGTGAAGAACCTGAAGAAGGCCGCGGCCGTCACGATGGTGGCCGGTGGCCTCGTCGCCGCCAGTGCCGGTATTGCCTCCGCCCACGGTGCGGACGCCCACGGCAAGGCCGTGAAGTCCCCCGGCGTCGGCTCGGGCAACCTGGTCCAGGCCCCGGGCCACGTCCCGGTGAACGCGGTCGGCAACACCGCCACCGTCATCGGCGGCCTCAACCCGACCTTCGCGAACGACGGCTTCAACGGCTGACGAACGCCCCAGGTCGAGCAGTGACCACCGGCCCTCCAGGGATGCCCTGGGGGGCCGGTCGCGTCCGTGCGGACGGCCCGCCCCCGGCGCTCAAGTTCCGCAGATCGTCGGCCTATTGATCCGAATGGGGGCATCGTCCGTGCAGCCCGTGTCATCCGGACGGCCCAGGCGTTTTCCAGCGTGCGACCCCGCGGCTGGGGTCGCGACGACAGTAACTTCCGGGAAAATCCCGGACCTTGCAGGAGGAACACCTCACATGAAGATTGCCAAGAAGGCCGCCCTGGTCCTCGTCACCGCTGGTCTCGCCGCCGGCGCCGGCGCCGGCGCCGCGTTCGCCGACGCCGACGCCAACGGCCACGCGACCAAGTCGCCGGGCGTCGGCTCTGGCAACCACGTCCAGGCCCCGGCGAACGTTCCGGTCAACGCCACGGGCAACAGCGCCAACGTCATCGGTGTCCTCAACCCCACCTTCGACAACGAGTCGTCGAACGGCTGAAGCGCCTAGCAGGACCCGGGCCCCGCGAACCCCTGTCGGTTCGCGGGGCTTTCTGCGCGCCGGGCCCGCGGGCGGCCGTCGATCCGCCAGCCGCAGGCCGCGCCCGTGCGGTACGTACGCCCGCCTCGCGAGATCAGCGCACCCCGCGCTCCCGCTCCTCCACGAAGGCGTTGTACGCCGCCACCTGCGCCCGCCGCGCGGTGCGCTCCACCGGCCTGAGGGCCTCGGCCCGTGCCGCCATCTCCGAGGCGCTGACGGCGCCGCCATGGCCGTTCTCGTACGCCACCGAAATCAGCAGTCCCACGCGCTGCGCCAGATCCAACACCCGTACCGCACGCGGCGGATACCCGGGAGCGAGCACCTCGCGGCCGCGCTCGGCCCGCGCCCGGTAGGCGTCGACGGCCGCCTCGGCCACCGGACCCGACCCCGCCACGTCGAGGCGCGACAGAATCTCCGTCGCCTCCCGCAGGGCCTCGGCCAACTCCCGCTCGGCCTCACCGAGCGAGGGCACATCGGCGGGCGGCGCCTCGCGTACGGGCAGGCAGTGCCAGACCACCTCCACGTGTACGTCGCCCTCGGGACCCGCCTCGTAGACTTCGGGGATGAGCCCGAGCCCGGCGCCCTGGCAGACCACCGCCTCCTCGGCCTCCAGCGCCCGCGCGTTGAACTCCGGCGGCCCGCTGAGCCCGAGCGGATGCCCCGGCGCGGGCAGCGCCACCCGCAGTCCCGTCACACCGAGCGCCCGCAACCGCCCCAGGGCGAGCGTGAGTCCGACCGGCGCGGATTCACCCGGCAGACCTTCGAGCCGGTGCACGGCGTCCTCGCCGACGATGGCGAGCACAGCGTCATCCGGCGAGACAAGTCCCGCAATAAGGGCATTTCCCCAAGAGGCCAGCAGGCCCGAGCGTGGTTCCGTGAGCATGGACACCAGCCTAAGGACCGTACTGGCGACGGGAGCGGTCGGTCAGTGGCGTAGGTTTTCCTCGGGGGCTGCGTCCACAGGCGCAAGCGAGACGAGACTGCAATGGGAGACAACGCGCTCATGAGCGATGTTCTGGAGCTGGTGGACGTATCCGTGGTCCGCGAGGGCCGGGCCCTGCTGGACCAGGTCTCCTGGTCGGTCAAGGAAGGCGAGCGCTGGGTCATCCTCGGACCCAACGGCGCGGGCAAGACGACGCTGCTGAACGTCGCCTCCAGCTACCTCTTCCCGAGCCAGGGCACCGCGACGATCCTCGGCGAGACCCTCGGCAAGCCGGGCGTCGACGTCTTCGAGCTGCGTCCGCGGATCGGCGTGGCGGGCATCGCCCTCGCCGACAAGCTGCCCAAGCGCCAGACGGTCCTGCAGACGGTGCTCACCGCGGCGTACGGCATGACCGCCACCTGGCACGAGGACTACGAAGAAGTCGACGAGCGGCGCGCCCGCGCCTTCCTCGACCGTCTCGGCATGACCGACTACCTGGACCGCAGGTTCGGCACCCTCTCCGAGGGCGAGCGCAAGCGCACCATGATCGCCCGCGCCCTGATGACCGACCCCGAACTGCTGCTCCTCGACGAGCCCGCCGCGGGCCTCGACCTCGGCGGCCGCGAAGACCTCGTACGCCGTCTCGGCCGCCTCGCCCGGGACCCGATCGCCCCCTCGATGCTGATGGTCACCCACCACGTCGAGGAGATCGCCCCCGGATTCACCCACGTCATGATGATCCGCCAGGGCAAGGTGCTCGCCGCGGGCCCGATCGAGCTGGAGCTCACCTCCCGCAATCTCTCCCTCTGCTTCGGCCTTCCACTGGTCGTCGAGCAGCAGGGCGAGCGCTGGACCGCCCAGGGCCTGCCGCTGAGTTGAGCGCGCCGAGCCGAGCGCACCGTCCTGGACGGCGCCCTGTCCCGGAGGCGACCTCCCCGCCTACCATGACCATGTGGACATCGACGCATGGGTGTGGTGGCTGATCGGGGCGGTCGCCCTTGGCATTCCGCTGGTCCTTACGGCCATGCCGGAATTCGGGATGCTCGCGGCGGGCGCCGTCGCGGGTGCCGTGACCGCGGGCCTGGGCGGCGATGTCGTTCTCCAAGTCGTGGTGTTCGCCGCGGTCTCGGTCGCGCTCATCGTGGTGGTACGCCCCATCGCCGCGCGGCACCGCGCCTCACAGCCCGAACTCGCCTCCGGCGTCGACGCGTTGAAGGGCAAGCAGGCCGAGGTCCTGGAGCGTGTCGACGGGCGCCGCGGCCGTATCAAGCTGGCGGGCGAGGTCTGGTCCGCCCGCACCCTCGATGCCTCACAGTCCTTCGAAGTGGGCCAGCAGGTCGATGTCGTGGAGATCGACGGCGCGACAGCGATCGTGATGTGACGGAACCCCCCACGAGCGCGCCAGCGGTCTGACAGACTCGACCATCAAGATCTTTCCGGTAGCACGAAGGCACGAAGGGCACGGGGAACACCGATGGAACCGATCATCATCGTCCTCATCATCCTGGTGGTGCTCGTCTTCATCGCCCTGATCAAGACGATCCAGGTCATTCCGCAGGCCAGCGCCGCCATCGTGGAGCGCTTCGGACGCTATACGCGCACACTGAACGCGGGCCTGAACATCGTCGTCCCCTTCATCGACTCGATCCGCAACCGGATCGACCTCCGTGAACAGGTCGTGCCGTTCCCGCCCCAGCCGGTGATCACCCAGGACAACCTGGTGGTCAATATCGACACGGTCATCTACTACCAGGTGACCGACGCCCGCGCGGCGACGTACGAAGTCGCCAGCTACATCCAGGCCATCGAGCAGCTCACCGTCACCACGCTCCGCAACATCATCGGTGGCATGGACCTGGAGCGGACCCTGACCTCGCGCGAGGAGATCAACGCCGCCCTGCGCGGAGTCCTCGACGAGGCCACCGGCAAGTGGGGCATCCGCGTCAACCGCGTCGAGCTCAAGGCGATCGAGCCGCCCACCTCCATCCAGGACTCGATGGAGAAGCAGATGCGCGCCGACCGTGACAAGCGCGCCGCGATCCTCACCGCCGAAGGTATCCGCCAGTCCGCCATCCTCACCGCCGAAGGTGAGAAGCAGTCCGCGATCCTCAAGGCCGAAGGTGAGGCCAAGGCCGCGGCGCTGCGCGCGGAGGGCGAGGCCCAGGCGATCCGCACGGTCTTCGAGTCCATCCACGCCGGCGACGCGGACCAGAAGCTGCTCGCCTACCAGTACCTCCAGATGCTCCCGAAGATCGCCGAGGGCGACGCCAACAAGCTCTGGATCGTGCCCAGCGAGATCGGCGATGCCCTCAAGGGCCTCTCCGGTGCGATGGGCAACTTCGGCCCGATGGGCGGCGGGCCGAGCGTGCCCTCGCCCACCGGCAAGGGCACCGAGCGCCGCGAACAGCCGCCGCTGGACTGAGAGTTCAGTCCCGCGTATGTGAAGGGGCCCGCCCCCCGGACCGGGAGGCGGGCCCCTTCACGTGGATACCGGTTCTCGTAGACACCGGTTCATGTAGCTGCCGACGGCGGCCCTCACGGCCGACCCGCGGGAAGGCTAAGCGGCAGCGGGCTGAGGAAGCTGGGGCAGCCACTCCGGCAGCCCGTCACGCCCCTCGGCACTCAGCGCGAGCAGCATCGCATCGGTCGGCGTCGGCACGTACGGCTGGAACAGCAGCGGCATCCCCGCCTGCTCCGGCGTACGGTCGGCCTTCCTGTGGTTGTCCGTCGAGCACGAGGCCACCGTGTTCAGCCAGGTGTCACCGCCGCCCTGCGACCGCGGCACCACATGGTCCACGGTCGTCGCCCGCCGCCCGCAGTAGGCGCACTTGTGCCTGTCCCGTACCAGCACGCCCCGCCGCGACCACGGCGCCTGTCTTCGGAACGGCACCCGGACGAATCTGAGCAGCCTGATCACCCGGGGCACCGGAAGATCGATCGCGGCACCGCGCATACGCAGATCGGGGTGGGCCTGCTCGACGACGGCCTTGTCCTGAAGCACCAGTACGACGGCACGGTTCAGCGACACCGTCGACAGCGGCTCGAAGCTCGCGTTCAGTACCAGCGTGTCCCGCATTTCGCCCACCCTCCCGTGTGCACCTGCCCACCCCACGGCGGACTGGGATCAACTCTGGCCGGGCACGCCGTATTGGACAACGCAATAAAAAATGCCCGCTCCTGATCACTTCCATGACCAGGAGCGGGCAAACAGCCGGTGAACGATCGGCCTGCGATCGGTACAGGACCGCCCGGGATCAGCCTTCGTCCGGGGCGGTGTACTCACCGATCAGCTGCGCGCGCGCCAGCGTGTGGAACCGCAGGTTGAAGCCGACCGCCGCGGGGGAGGTGTCCGCGTCGGGCCCCAGCTTCTCCTGGTCCACGGCGTACACGGTGAACACATAGCGGTGCGGGCCGTCGCCGGGCGGGGGAGCGGCGCCCCCGAACTCCTTGCTGCCGTAGTCGTTCCGTGCGTGCACGGCGCCCTCGGGAAGCCCTTCGAACTTGCCGCTGCCGGCGCCCGCGGGCAGCTCGGTGACGGAGGCCGGAATGTCGAAGAGCACCCAGTGCCAGAACCCGCTGCCGGTGGGCGCGTCGGGGTCGAAGCACGTCACGGCGAAGCTCCCGGTCCCCTCGGGGAACCCCTCCCACCGCAGCTGCGGCGACACGTTGCCACCGGAGAGCACCTGCGCGTCCCCCAGCACCTCACCCGGCGCCACGTCATCGCTCAGCACGGTGAACGACGGCACCTGCGGCAGGAAGTCATGGGGAAGAGGCGGCCTCTTGTCAGTCACGTCAAACCTCCAGTCCAGCGGTCGAGCCTGTCCGGCACGAGCCTAGGCCCAGTTGCGCTTGCTCCCGACCTGGGACAGCCACTGGTTCAGGAACGCGGCCCAGTCGGTGGTCTGGAAGTCGTTGAGCCCCACCTTGAAGGCCTTGTACGAGTCGCTGCCCGAGCTGAACAGACCGGGCTTCTTGTCCATCTCCAGGACGACGTCCATCTCGCGGTCGTCCGCGACGAAGCTCAACTCGACCTGGTTGATGCCGCGGTACTGCTGCGGCGGGAAGAACTCGATCTCCTGGTAGAACGGCAGCTTCTGCCGGGTACCGCGGATGTGCCCGCGCTCCATGTCCGCGCTCTTGAACCGGAAGCCCAGGTGGATGAAGGCGTCCAGGATGGCCTGCTGAGCGGGGAGCGGATGCACATTGATCGGGTCGAGGTCACCCGAGTCCACGGCCCGGGCGATCTCGAGCTCGGTCGTCACCCCGATGTTCATGCCGCGCAGCGAGGTCCCGTCGATCATCGTGACGGGCGTCTCCCACGGAATCTCAAGGCCGAAGGGCACGGCGTACACCTGCTTCGCCTGCAGCTGGAAGGCCCCGCCCAGGCGCTGCTTGGTGAACTCGATGTCCTGCTTGACCTCTTGATCGTTGCCCTCGACCTCGACGCGGGCCTGCAGCCCGACGGACAGAGCCTCGATCTCCTGGTCCACGGATCCGCCCTCGATCCGCACCTCGCCCTGTACGACCCCACCCGGTACGACGTTGACCTCGTTGAGCACCGTCTCCACCGAAGCACCGCCGGCCCCCAGGCTCGCAAGCAGCTTCTTGAACGCCATGACTCTCTCCCCGGACTCTGATCCCTGCGGACTGAAGAACTCTGTTCTCCACGATCATCACTACAAACGCGAAGCGGCACTGGCCGGTTCCGTGCGCCTCACCCTGGCAAGCGGGGCGCACCCTGGCCACCCGCGCACCGACATCCGTTGCACTACGCTCGTACGGCATGATCGCGGCCCCTGACCGTACGCCCCTGCCCCGGGCCTTCTTCGACCGCCCTGTCCTCGAAGTGGCCCCCGACCTGCTCGGCCGCACGCTCGTGCGTGCCACCCCCGACGGGCCGATCGAGCTCCGCCTCACGGAGGTCGAGGCCTATGACGGTCAGAACGACCCCGGATCACACGCCTATAGAGGCCGCACCGCCCGCAACAGCGTGATGTTCGGCCCGCCCGGCCATGTGTACGTCTACTTCACCTACGGCATGTGGCACTGCATGAACCTGGTCTGCGCACAGGAGGGCACGGCGAGCGCCGTCCTGCTTCGCGCGGGGGAGATCACCGAGGGCGCCGAGCTCACACGGGTACGACGACAATCGGCCCGTAACGACAAGGAACTGGCCAAAGGGCCGGCCCGCCTGGCCACCGCCCTCGACATCGACCGTTCCCTGGACGGCACCGACATCTGCACCGGCTCCGCGTCCCCACTGTCCATCCTCGCGGGCACCCCGACCCCGCGCGACCAGGTACGCAACGGCCCCCGGACCGGTGTCTCCGGTGAGGGCGGCGTCCACCCCTGGCGCTTCTGGATCCCCAACGACCCGACGGTGAGCCCTTATCGGGCCCATACGCCCCGACGCAGGACGACTTGACGCGTCCCTGGGGGATCCGTAATGTAGCCCGAGCCGCTTGACCCGGGTACTGCCTTCGACAGCAGCCGGAAGCGGCCAAACCACTCACTACGACTTCCCTCCAAACGGGGTCGATTTCGGCATGCCGGAATTCGAACTCGCGGAGCTCGATTATGAGTTGCCGAGGGAATCGGTTAACGTAGTGGAACGCCGCAAGGGAGCCGAAAGGCAATTGGCTCTCCAACGGCCACAGATTCGAAATTCCGAATCGCTTCCGCAGGGAAACGGAACGGGAAAAGGATCTGGTAGAGTTGGAAACGCAAGACCGAAGGGAAGCGCCCGGAGGAAAGCCCGAGAGGGTGAGTACAAAGGAAGCGTCCGTTCCTTGAGAACTCAACAGCGTGCCAAAAGTCAACGCCAGATATGTTGATACCCCGTCTCCGGCCATCAT